>JBBKWC010000024.1:0-3630 GCA_037968735.1 Woeseiaceae bacterium
GTTACTCCGGCTCAATCGTCGCAGACAACTACAACCTGGTCGGGCACAGCGGCAATGCAGGCAGTAACGTGCCGTTGGGCCCGACAGATATCGTGCCGACGGTCGGGATCGACGAAATCCTGCTGCCTCTTGCCGACAACGGTGGGGACGCATGGACACATGCGCTCGCGATCGGCAGCCCCGCGCTCGATGCCGCCCCGGACGATGCGGACTGTCTGACCGCGGACGAGCGGCGCAACCCGCGTCCGCAAGGGTCCTCGTGTGACATCGGCGCCTTCGAAGGCTCGGCCGTGATGTGCCAGGGTCTCGTGACGACGATGGTCGGGACGGTGCGGCGCGACGAAATATACGGCACGTCGGGGCAGGACGTCATTGCGGGCCTCGAAGGTAACGACTCGATCGTGGGTCTTAATGGTGACGACGTGATCTGCGGCGGTCCCGGGGCGGATTGGCTGTACGGATCGCAGGGCAACGATCGCCTGTTCGGCGAGGGCGGCAACGATCGGCTCTTTGGCCACCGGGGCGACGATACGCTCAATGGCGGTGGCGGTACGGATATCTGCGATGGCGGTAGCAACGGGCCCGGCGACGACACGGCTACGGCCTGCGAGACCGTAAGGCATGTGCCTTGAGTGCAGCCGATGCGCCCAACTTAATCAATGGCCGGCCGGGTTGCGCGCCAGCGTCACGATAACGGCCCAGTGAACGAGTCGTCGCTGCAGAGTGTTCACACGAGCAACCTGCCGGATATCCTCGGGCAGCTCGGCGTGAGCCTCGTGGTGACGACCTACCAGTCCGGCAAGGTCATTTTAGTGCGTCGCGATCAGGTCGGTAGCGATCCTCCAACCGTCAACACGCACTTTCGTGAATTTGACAGGCCGATGGGCGCTTGCGCCAAGGATCAGCGGCTCAGCATCGGCGGTGCGCACACGGTCTGGGAGTTTCGCAACGTGCCCGCCGCAGCGGCGAAGGTCGAGCCAGAGGATAAGCACGATGCGTGCTACTTGCCGCGTGGCGTGCACTTCACCGGCAACATCGACATCCACGAGATGAACTGGTCGGCCAGCGACGAGTTATGGCTCGTGAACACGCGGTTCTCGTGCCTGTGCACGATCGATCGCGAGCATAGTTTCAATCCCCGCTGGTGGCCGCCGTTCGTGACTGCGCTCGCACCCGAGGATCGCTGTCACCTCAATGGGTTGGCGATGCGCGACGGCGAGCCGCGCTACGTGACGGCGCTCGGTGAAACGGACACGCGCGGCGGATGGCGCGCAAACAAGGTATCGGGCGGCCTGCTGATGGACGTGCAGTCCGGCGAGATCTTACTCCGCGGCCTGTCGATGCCGCATTCGCCGCGGTGGTATGCCGGCAAGCTGTGGGTGCTCGAATCGGGCAAGGGCTCGCTGGCCTGCCTTGACGCCGATACGGGCGAGTTGCGTTCCGTCGCCTCGCTGCCTGGTTTCACGCGCGGCATCGACTTTGTCGGCCCGATCGCGTTTATCGGCTTGTCCAAAGTACGCGAGTCGGCCGTATTCAGTGGCCTGCCGATTACGCGTGACTGGGCCGAGCGCGAGTGCGGCGTCTGGGTTGTCAATATCGAGACCGGCGAGACGCTCGGGTTTCTGCGCTTTGACGACGGCGTCGAGGAGATATTCGCTGTGCAGGCGCTGCACGCCGTGCGCTTCCCCGAGTTGCTGCCGGCCGATTCGCCGCTGACGAACGAAACCTATGTCGTGCCGGACGAGATACTTAAGCACGTCGCGCTTGCCACACCCAAAGATGTTGAGGCATCGCCCGACGGGATCATGGCGCGCGCGCTTGAGGACCATCGCCAAAAGCGATTCGACCGCGCTGCGGCAGGATTTCGCGAATGCCTCGCGCTACAAGCGGATTTTCCAAATGCTCGACTCGGGCTTGGCGTCGCACTCGCCGAGTTGGGAGAATGGAACCACGCACTCGAGCAGCTGCAAACGGCCGTCGAGCGGGAGCCCGATCGGGCGGACATCCAGATCAGCCTGGGTAGTCTCTACCAACGCATGCGCGAGTTCGGGCAAGCGCGAACCGCGTTCGAAACGGCCGTGCGTCGCCAGCCCAAGGATGCCGGCGCACATGTCGCACTGGCGGCGTTCCTTCTTCAGCACGGCCACTACCGGGAAGGGTTCGCCGAGTACGAGTGGCGCCTGAAGGGTGCCGGCGCACCGACCTTTCGTTCGCCGCACCCGGACTGGGATGGCCAAGCAGCACCGGGCAAGAAGCTGTTGGTCTACATCGAGCACGACGACCCGCGGCGACTGGTTGTGTTGTTGCGATTCATTGGTATTGCGTCCGAAAAAGTGGGCCAGGTCTTCGTGATGAGCACGGAGCCTTTTGCGCCGTTGTTGTCGGCGGTCACCGGTGTCGCGGATGTGCGCTCGCAAGGCGCCTTCGCCGCGGCGGACTACGACATGAAAGCATCGCTCGACAGCTTGCCGTTCCTGCTTGGCGTCGAAAGCGCGCCGCAGCTGCCGCATGCGGGTCTCGATGCGGCGGCGCTCGCGCGGCGTTCCGGCGGCGCGGCTTCGTCCGGCTCACCCGGTCGTCGTCGTATCGGCATCGTTTGTGCTCATTCGGCAGCCGCTGCGCAGGCGATTGGCGTCGAGCAACGCACCGCTCTATTCAGGACGCTGAACGCACTCGTCATGGCCAAGGCAGACGGTATCGATCTAACGTCGCCAGACGCGCGCGCCGCGGGCGGTAATGCAGCTGCACTTGAAGCGCCGCCGCCGCTGCCCGATTCCGGCGATCTGGTGGCACTCGCGTGCGCGATCGCTGATCTCGATCTCGTGATAGGCGTCGACTCGGCGCCGATTCATCTGGCTGCGGCACTTGGCAAGCCGACGTGGGTATTGCTGGATCCGGTGCCGGAGTGGTATTGGCCGGCCGAATCCGACACCTCGGATTGGTATCCGGACATTCGCATCTTTCGCCAACCGAGGCCCCGTGATTCGGCCGAGCTGACTGGCGAGCTGTGCGCCGCGTTCGATAGGTGGCTGGCAGCCCCCGCAGCGCGCTAAGTTACGATTGCTGCACAGACTTCCGCGTCGGCGCGGCCTCAGGCCGTACCGGTTGAGAGTCGCGCGGCCCGGTTTACGCAGCCCTCCGCCAAATTCCAGGTAGTCGTCGCTGGAACCAGCGCTTCTTTCTGAACGCGGATCAGTATCTGGGCCAGTCTGCGCGACGTAGCAAGGTCGTTCCAACCACATTGGGGCACTGTCGAAGTCCCCCCGTCTCCAGCAGCACTTAGATATGGAGTCTGGCGGTTAGTGTAATTGGCTTTTCAGCCAGTCGTTTTGCGTATTGAGTAGGCGTAAGCCCGCCCAGCCCTTTCTTCGGTCTTTCATCGTTGTATTCCTTGCGCCAGATCTCGATCAGTTCGCGAGCGTGATGAATATTTCTGAACCGATGTTCGTTCAGACATTCGCCACGCAACTGGCCATTGACCGATTCAATGTAGGCATTCTGGTTTGGCTTGCCTGGCTCGATCAGGCGCAGTGTCACACCGTGGTCGCGCGCCCAGTTGGTGCCCTCCAAACTGATCGGGCCCCTTTACGGGGCCCGGTGAAGTTTGGTGCCGGCACCAAGAGTCGAACT
>JBBKWC010000025.1:0-187477 GCA_037968735.1 Woeseiaceae bacterium
ATAGCGGGCCAGGAGATAGCGTCTCCAACAAAAGGCCGAATATACAAACGCGTCTGAATTCTGTTTACGAAATCTGTTTGCTAGACTGGAGGAGTCCATATACAAAGCAGTCGGTCAACAAAGTCCATGGGCAGCAGTCGCTTTTTTCGTATCAACCGGTACGTGCGGCGAAAATCCAGGAATTCGGCAGCCTGAAGGAGTTTACTTCATGACATCTACAAATTTGGTGACCAAGGAAGTGGTTAGCCAAGCGTGTAACAGAATTGGCATCAGGGACTGGAGCAGTCTCACAGAAATTGAAATATCTGACGATGAAGCACGTGCGATCCTCGATGAGGTTCGCGGAGAAGCTTCAAAGGTTGGTTTAGAAGGTTTTCGCCAAGGACTTCAGGTTGAACTCGAGCACGGTACGCGATTTCCGGACGCCAACATCACTAACAATCACCCTATCCTCACAGGACAGATCGTTCTCGCACATCTAAAGGAATCACTTCTCTACTACAAGCGAATTGCTGTTGCTGAGCTGGAAGGTGACCTTCTGAAGGCGACCAGGGCGCGCGACGCAGACACGATGCGGTCGCTCTATGAACGAATTGTGTTGGCTCGCCTCGCATTAGATCAAGCGGAGGTCGATTTTCTCAAGGAGACGTGAGATCGGGCTGGTTCCTATCTGAAATACCGTGGTTACTAATATTTAGTATGTTCAAGTATTTAGTATGTTCAAGCGATTGCCAAACAGCAGAGAAAGTCGATCAGTAGCGATCTCCGCCGGAGTCGTTGCAGTCAACTGCCCTGAACAAGTGGCGTAGATCGCGCGCCCGAGAGGATTGACTCAGATGGCCTTCGGGCGATCGTCGCCCCTTCGGGGCGCGCTACGCGCGTCCAAAACGCTGGCGCGTTCTGTCGAACGAAGCTCGATCTTGATGCGACACACAAAATACGAAAATGGGCCCCACAAGGGGGCCCATTTTTCCTATTTGGCGCGCCCGACAAGATTCGAACTTGTGACCCCTGCCTTCGGAGGGCAGTACTCTATCCAGCTGAGCTACGGGCGCTTGTGCGAGGCGCCATTCTACAGTCAATGACTCGCAATCGAAACGGCCGGGATTCCGCCCGGTGCTAAGATTGCATCTGTCTGAGTCGGGGAGTCCGCAGCATGGCGAAAAAGCTCAAAAACGAGAAAGAATTGCTGAAGCTTGCGCTGGAGATGGTCATGGCTGATGCCGTCAAGCGCGGGGTGGTTGAGTTTGAACCTACCGACTCGCATGACCTCAAAACTGAGTATGCCTATCGCTTACTCGTACACGACAAATCGATCAGCCCGTTGCCGGAAGCGCAGCGAACGATGCCGAATATCCGGCATCGACTTGCCATGTGGGTCACCCACAAGCTTCCTGCTGGTCATGAATTGTTGAAATAGGGATGCGTTAGAACATCCCTTCAATTTTCGATATTCTCGATCCTTCTTCAACGACGGTATGAATAGATGATCAGAAAGCTGGTAACGCGTGTCATGGGCGCGTTCGACTCCAAAGCATCAGATGAAGCAAAGCCCGAAGAGCGGGAGGCCGCCATTCGCATGGCGACCGCCGTATTGATGATCGATGTGGCCAGGTCGGATCACGTGTTCGACGAAGAAGAGTTTGAAACCATTCTCGCGCTGATCGAACGCCATTTTTCGCTGTCGCCGGAAGAGTCGGCACAGCTCGTCAATACCGCGACTGACCAGGCCGAGGAAATCGTCTCCGTCTATGAGTTCACGCAACTGCTGAAGAAGAATCTGGACGACAGGGAAAAGGCCAGCATCGTCTCGTTATTGTGGCAGATTGCCTATGCCGACGGACGACTGAGCAAATTTGAGGATTCACTCGTGCTGAAAATCAGCGACCTGCTGTATGTCAGCCGCGGCCTCGTCATGCGTCTGAAACACGATGCGGAAATCGCCGCTCAGGCCTGATTGACGGCCTGGCTCTCGCGGTAGTTCATCACTGCCGAGTGAATGAACTCGATTTTCTGTGCGATCGGCCGGTTGAGAACGAACGGATAGGCGTCGGAAAGTCCCAGGCTCCGCATGATCTCATTCAGTGACACGACCAGGTCGATGAACTCCGACTGCCAGTTGTTAATGTCTACACCCGTCTTGAAGCCGAACACTTCCGCCGCAGCAAGTACGGCGCGAATATGCAGGTAATGCGCCCAGCATTCCGCCCAGTCTTCTGAAGGATGGGCACAGGCGTAGGCCGATATGTATCGTTCAGTCCAGTCTTCCGGCGGACCGTTCTGGTAGTGATTTTGCAGCGCCTGCTCATAGTTCTGCCGCTCATCGCCGAATATCTCGCGCGCCCTCGCACGCCCTTCTTCGTCCAACACAACATTGAAATAGTAGTGACCTGATTCATGCCGAACATGCCCCAATACCGTGCGGTAGGGCTCGTTCATCTGTTCGCGCATCGTCTCGCGAAAATCGTCGTCAGCCTCGGCAGCATTAATTGTGATGACACCATCCGCGTGCCCGGTCGTGACGTGGTCGTCATTGACATTGGCGTTGGTGCGCCGGTCTTCCTTGAACACAAAACTCAGTTTATTCGGGTCGACAGGTAAACGCAGCCGCAGCAGGTCCACGATCAAACGGCGCTTGGCCAGTTCGAGTTTGCGCCAGCGATCCCGATTCTTCGGCTTTGACAGCATCGGGATGATCTTGCTCAGCCGGCACGAACGGCACAGGCCCTTCTCCGACGTCGGATCTGCCAGCCAGTTGCACCGGCTGGGTCCGTTTCTGTTTGCACACACTGCCAGGCCGCTGCCAACCTCGTCTTCGGATTCCAGATAAAGTCTTTCCGGATTGAACGCAAGCTGCCGGTCGCAGTAGTTACAGCGATGATTGTCGAAATAAACGGGGCGCCCACAGCGGCAAGCGAAAGGTTGCATCAACGACTACCCGGTAAAAACCAGGTGGCGACCACTGCCGAGTGGATGCCGGCGAACTTTGTTTGTAAGAGATCCATGGATTCGCTGATGTTACTCGCTGTTTGCTCGTTGTCGTGATCCGCTTCCAGCAATTCCATGGCAGCGCTGATGGCCGTTCTGGTTCTTGCAGGACGCGGCAGGCTTTCGCACCCTGCCATCGCATGATGCAGGCAAAAGGCAATCGCGCGAGGAAATGCCGGATCGCGCAGCAGGAAATCGACGACTTCGGTACCGATCACCTGCGGCTGACGATACTGCCGATACATTTGAAAACCGCTGACCGATTTCAGGACATTGGACCAAAGCGTTGAACCGTAGCGCTGCACGATTCGCTCATTTTGCTGCAGATAGGCCGCCGCGACGTCGATGACCCGACTGGTCATATCAGCACGTTCCAGACATTGACCCAGCAGCAGGAAATGATATGGACCGTGGTGACTCATTGTGCCGATGAGTGTGCCATTGATCTGCTGGCAGCGCTCAACGCACTCGCCAAGAATCTCGAACTGATTGGTGCCGGCAGCAGCGAGATGCAGATTCTCCGTGGCAAAGCGATGGAGTTCGTTCACGTTTTCCCAGCTTTCGTGCGGCAGCAGATCGCGCGTATTACGGATATTCTCCCTGGCCATGCTGATCGCGTAAGCCACCGAACAGGCCGCAGTCGACTCCGCCAGCAGGAGTTGCAGGACATCTTCTTCGGAAGACGCCTGACCGCTGGCTTCAAAATCGTCCTCGGCGCCCACGATGCCAACGAGTTCGCGCCAGTCCACGCCGATTTCTGACGGCAGGTCGAGCAACAAATGTGCATATTTCTGTATCAGTCGCGCGGCATTTTCGGCGCGTTCCAGATAACGCCCGGTCCAGTAAACCCGCTCCGCCGCACGCGAGAGCATCAGTCCATGTCCTCGACGATCCAGGTGTCCTTGCTGCCACCGCCCTGAGAGGAATTCACGACCAGCGAACCCTTCTGCATGGCAACCCGGGTCAGTCCGCCGGCGGTGACCGATACGTCACGTCCCTGCAAAATGAAGGGCCTGAGGTCCAGATGTCGCGGCTCTATCCCCTCTTCGCACAGTGTCGGCGCGGTCGAAAGCGCCAAGGTCGGTTGTGCGATGTAGTTGCGCGGGTTCGACTTGAGAAGTTGCCGAAACTGCTCGTGTTCTGCCTGACTCGCGTGCGGACCAACCAGCATCCCGTAGCCGCCGGATTCGTTCGCGGGTTTGACCACCAGATCGGCGATGTTCTTCAGTACATGGTCCAGGTGTTTGGCATCCGAACAGCGCCAGGTCGGCACATTGGGAATAATCGCGTCCTGATCGAGATAGTAGCGGATGATCTCAGGCACATAGGAATAAATGACTTTGTCGTCCGCGACGCCGGAACCCGGCGCATTGGCCAGCGCCACATTGCCCGCCCGCCATGCACGCATGAGGCCCGGCACGCCAAGCATCGAATCCGGCCGAAACGCTTCGGGATCAATAAAGGTATCGTCGATACGCCGGTAAATGGTGTCGACGCGCGTCAGGCCTGCCACCGTTCGCAGGTAAACACAGTCGTCATCGCGAACGACGAGGTCCCCACCTTCCACCAGTTCGACGCCCATGGTGCGCGCCAGATAGCTGTGTTCGAAGTAGGCCGAGTTGTAGATGCCCGGCGTCAGCACCACCACTTCTGTCGTGTCGCCGTCGCGTGATTCCGGCGCAATCGATTCGAGCATGTCGCACAGATCGCTGGGGTACTCGCTGACGGGACGGATGCGATGATTGCGAAACAGCGAAGGAAACACGCGCTTGATGACATTACGATTCTCAAGCATGTAGGAGACGCCGGAGGGCACGCGCAGATTGTCTTCCAGTACGTAAACAGTGCCATCGCCGTCGCGCACGAGATCCGAGCCGCAAATGTGCGCCCAGACACCATAGCGCGGACTGACGCCGCGGCAGGGCGCGAGGTAATTTTTCGAGCTGTCGATAAGCTCTGCAGGAACAACCTTGTCTTTGAGAATGCGACGATCGTTGTAAAGATCGTCGATGAACATATTCAGCGCTGCGAGGCGCTGCTTCAGCCCCTCTTCAATACGATCCCATTCCTTGCCGGACATCGCGCGCGGCACCACGTCCAGCGGCCAGGAGCGATCAATATTGTCGCCTTCGGAATAGATGGTGAAGCAAATTCCCATGTCGACAATTGTGCTGTCGACCGCGCGCTGTCGTTCAGCAAGTTCCTTCGGCTGTAGCTCGCTGAAAAAATCGGCGAGCAGGCGGGCATGCGGACGTGGTGTCCCGTCGGCTGCAACCAGTTCGTCATAGAATTCGCCGCAGGCGTAGGAGGTGGAGCCGTATTTCATCGGGCAGACTTTACCAGCAATGCATTAGAGGGGTCAGAGTAGTTTATTTGCATTGCATGCGCCTCGTGCCTTTGACCGAGGCTTGCCGACAGCTTAGCTTATGGCGCAGTGCCGGGAACCACGTCAACAACGTTGCAGTTAACGTATCGGCGCTGCAATTTTCCGTCGGCAACTTCGCCCAGCTTGTTGAACGAACACTGGAGAAAACCGGCCTTCCGCCAGCGTGTCTCGAACTTGAGTTAACAGAAACGGTGCTCATGCAACATATCGAAAACTCAATGAAAACCTTGCCTGCCATCCGCGCCTATGGCGTAAGCCTGGCCATAGACGATTTTGGCACCGGGTATTCCTCACTGGGCTACTTAAAACAATTTCCAATCGACACTTTAAAAATCGACAAATCATTCATCGATGAGGTGGAAACCGATGCGGGCAGCGCTGAAATCTGCAGTTCGATTATCAGGATGGCCAGGAGCCTGAGCCTGAAAGTCGTCGCAGAAGGCGTCGAGAACGAATCGCAGCTTAGTTATCTTCGCGCTAACGGCTGCGATCTCGCGCAGGGATATCTTCTGAGCCGTCCGCTCGCTGCAAAGGATTTTTCGCGACTGTTCAGGACGAATCTTAATCGGCCGCTCTTTGTCGCCGAGTCCGATCATTCAGAACCGCGTACAACAGTGCCGGAAGCAGCACGCCTGTCTTCACAGCCGACCGGCTAGTCGTCTGCCGGCGGCTCGCCAGACTCGGAGTTCACTCCAATGGCCAAACGCTGAATCACGGTATGGCAGCATTGATTAGCGTCCGCACCGATGCGCTTTAGCAAAAAAAAAATCGCTGTTTTCAGCTGCCACAGGCCCATCTGCCGATCCATTATGTCAAATCGACGGCGTCATCGGACGATGATAGTTGTCGTTTCGTATGGTGCCGGCTCTTGTGTAAATTGTGAGACGTGCGTCTGAGTAACGACCCGAATCGTTAAGTGAGTGACCCTGAAAGTCTGCTCGGCTGTCGCGCCACTCCTTAGATTATGTCATATTCATTCCGTCGTAGTCGTGTCGCTGCTTTCCGTCACTTTCTTGACCGTCGTCATAGCGCGACAGTGGACTGCCAGCCACAATTGTGACTGATGACCCTAAGGGTCTGTGGGTGTCCCTATGTTGAGAGCAACGCTTGCTGTGCTCGCCACGGTGTTACTGGTGGGCGTTATGTCTGTCCTGATTGTCGAATCGAGGGCGGTCAAGGAAGACTATTACGTCGCGCATGCCGAACGTATGCGAGCCATTGAGACCACACGTGATGACCTGACGAGCGTTATTCAGGGCACACAGGATGCCTTTAAAGATGGCCGGCCCGTATCGACGTCGGTAAATCTGGCATTTGCGAGACTCGCAGAGAATAACAGCCTGTTGCAGGATGAAGGTGGCAGGCACCGCGAAAGTGCCGCAGTCAATACCGCGCTCGAAGCGTATAACAGCGAAGTTCAGAGCTTCGTCGAAGTCGGCCAGGCATTTGCGGTCCGTCAGAATTCGATGGCGGAAGCGCTGGAAGCGCTGCAGGAAGAATCACCACTGGTCGTCAAGGACCTGCGCCGCTTCAATTTTCCCATCCAGTCACAGAATGCTTTCTCGCTGGCTATCGACATCATCGAATTCGCAACGGGCAAAGTATCGAATGCTGCCCCACTTATCGCACGCATTGCCGAACTGCAGAATGACCCGACCATTGAAGCGCAGGCGCCGGGACGAATGGATGCCTTTGCTGCCGCCGCCAATGAAATCATTGTCCAGCATATTGCCACTGAGGAAGCCTTAGCGAGTATTGGTGGCAGCAGCGTGATGGAAAGTCTGTGGATCTTGTCGAACGAAATACTGAACGAGAACAGGCGTACCGTCGGCCGCGCCGAGCGAGCGCGTCTGCTACTTTCAGTCGTCGCCATTCTGCTGCTGATTGGTACCGGCTACGCGATGTGGCGACTGCAAACCAGCTATCGAGCGCTCAACCGCAGCAATCGTGAGCTGGAGAAAGTTAACAGCTCGCTGGAGGAGCGCGTCGATGAGCGCACCGAGGAAGTGTCCCAAGCTTATAACGAGCTCAAGGAATCCCAGGTGCAGCTAGTGCAAGCAGAGAAAATGTCTTCACTCGGCGAGCTGGTTGCCGGCATCAGTCATGAAATTAACACGCCGCTCTGGTACCTCATGAGCAATACAAGCGTTTTGCAGGAAAGGATGGAAGACGTCGAGCGGTTTTGCGCAATCGGTGACAGGATGATCACCGCGGTCAAAACGCAGGACGGCGTGAAGGAAGCGGTCAGCCGAGGCCTGATCGACAT
Organism: Woeseiaceae bacterium; assembly: GCA_037968735.1. Classification (GTDB taxonomy): domain Bacteria; phylum Pseudomonadota; class Gammaproteobacteria; order Steroidobacterales; family Woeseiaceae; genus SZUA-117. Next base: position 7,641 of record JBBKWC010000025.1, read on the forward strand.
GCAGAAAATGCTGAACGACGGGCTGGTAGAGGATCTGGACGAAGCGAAAGATCTGTTGAAAGACAGTGCCGAGGGGCTGGAGGAGCTCACCGAACTGGCGCAAAGCCTGAAGGACTTCAGCCGACTGGATCGCGCGCGAAACGGAGAGTTCAATGTCAACGACGGGCTGGACAAGACCCTGTTGATTGCCAAAAACAGGCTGAAAAGCCGCATCACGGTGCACAAATATTATGGCGACGTACCGCTTATTCATTGCTCGCCGTCGCAGATCAATCAGATATTTCTCAACCTGCTGACAAACGCCGCGGATGCCATTGAGGACACAGGCGAAATTGTGTTGCGCACAATTGCCGACAAGGACCGGGTGCGTATCAGTGTTGCCGACACCGGTTGCGGCATTCCAGCGGACGTCATGGCTAAAGTTCGCGATCCGTTCTTTACCACCAAAGCGGTCGGTAAGGGCACCGGGCTTGGTCTGTCCATCGTGGATCAAATCGTTACCTCGCACGGCGGGGAACTGCTCATTGAATCTGAGTCCGGTAAGGGCACAACGGTGACCATTGTATTGCCGGTGCTCGAACGCGTTTCCGCCGAGGAGATTGATGAGCAGGCCGCCAACGACGCGGAACTCGAAGCCAGTCTGAAGACAGATATCGCTGAATCAGAACCGGCTGCCGAAGTCGTCGTCAATGCTGATGAAGAAGCTGACGAAGTGCCAGCGGCAGCAAGCGTATGAGATTGCTGATGCTGACCTCATTAATGCTGCGCGCGACCAGCAACTGATATGAACGCCAAGGCACGCATACTTTTTGTCGATGACGAGCAACGCGTACTCAACGCGATGCGTGGCCTCTTTCGGCGCGAGTATGAATTATTCCTGACGACTGAAGGCAGCGAAGCCGTTCGTATCGTGGCCGAAAACGAAGTCGACGTCATTGTGGCCGATCAACGCATGCCTGGCATGACCGGTATCGAGGTGCTTGGCAAGGTAAAACAACTGTCGCCGCGAACGGTACGCATCCTGCTGACCGGATACGCCGATCCAAGTGCCGTTGAAGGCTCTATCAATATCGGCGAGGTTTTTCGCTTTCTCAGTAAACCCTGTCCGCCCGCTTTGCTGCGGGAGACGCTGGGCCTGGCGATCAACGCCTCGCACACCGAACCCGTAGGCAAAGAGGCTAACGTCAAAGCGCCGGAGCAAGAACTGCGAACAAAATCTGCAAGTCAGCCGGTGCAAACGCCTGCAGAGCCAGCGCAATCCGTGCATACAAGTCGGGCCGCTTCGCCAGTGGATAGAACTGTTGGTGACACCGACTCTGTTCTGCCGGTCGAACCCGTAAAACCCGTTGCGCCCGTGCTACCGGTCGTCCGACCGGCGGCCGATGCTGCGCCCCAGCGGAAACCGTGGCTCCCGATACCGCGGGCGGTGTTCCCGGACTCGACGCAGTTGCCTGACATTCCGGTGCTTCAGGAAGCGGTTGCCATTGACGAAGAAAATGACGGCGAACCCGAACTGATGAGCGACGAAGATACGCAACCTGCGCTGCCGGTTCTGAACTTCGACGAGATGAAAAGAAGAGAAGATGAGTCCTCGTGTCACTGGCATTCAGTGACGAACGTCATTCTGTCAGAAGACAGAATCGAGGAGACGCAGAACAACGAGGTGTTGTCAGAGCCAATGCAAAACGTCAAAGACGTTGGCGTTGTCATCTTTACGGTCGACTCCGAATTTGCAGAAATGGCAATCAGAGCTTTGTCGGCGGACAGAAGCACGATACTCGCGACCACCCTGGTCAAGGTTGCACAGGCAATCGAAAACCAGCAGGCTGGCGTTCTGGTGACAGACTTCACTACCAACAGTGCCGTCCTGCAGAAAATGATAGCTGCGCTCAAGCAACATATGCCGGAGCTGGTTACCATTGTCGTCAGCAGCGGCCATGATACAACGGACATGATCAACCTGATCAACTACGGTCAGGTTTTTCGTTATGTGTTGAAACCGATCGAGCCGCGTGATCTCAGAAACGACATCAACGCTGCTGCAATCCGCTACCTGTACCTGATGAACAACCCTGATTCTGTGAAGCGCCATCAGGTGATGGAGTCACCTGCGCCGGCAGCGGAAGAATCGTCCACATTGAATCGCTTCCTGGGACGCCTCCGAAAAATCCAGTCCGAGCGCAGCGATGCGCCGGACATCGCCGCCAAATGACAGCGTGCCCGCTGGCATGAGTCCTGAGCAGGAAAACAGTTCGCTACCGTTACTGCTCGCGATGTCCGGGGCCGTGTTTCTGGTTGCGTTGGGCGGCTGGTATCTGCTGGACGACGAGCCGCCGCCGCCTCCAGTGCCTATGAGCGCGCCGACCCTGACCGTGGTCGAACCTCAGTCCGCTGCGGACGAAAACAAAGAGCTGCTGGATGAAGCCTCCCCGTCGCCGGCAGCAGATGGTGCTGACATTTCAGTCGAGTTACCCGATCCGGCAACTGCGCTCCCGGAGGATCCCGGCCTCGACATCGAATCGGAAATGCTGAAAGCGCAGCTCGCTGCAGATGCGGAAATCTTTCTCTATCCGGAGGATCAAAGCGCCCTGCACTATTACGGCAATGTGCTGGATGCCGAACCTGGCAATGCGGTGGCCAATGCGGAGTTGGATACGGTGCTGGCGCAAGTTTCACAGACCGTGTCAGCGCACCTGGCAGCCAATCGGTATCAGGAAGCGTATGGCATAGCGGCCCTGGTCGCTGCCAGACGGCCAGGGCACGCGCTGGTCGTCAACACACAGCAGGCGCTGGATGAGCGCACCCAAACGCTTGTGGAAGAAGCGATTGCGCTGACCCAGAGCGGGGACGATGACGCGGCAGTCGCACTGCTGGCCGAGGCGGAACGACTACCCGGACACAGCGCTGACTATTTCGTTGCGGTACGAAGTTCTATTGCCGAAATCCAGACCGTGCGAAGTGCGGCTGAGGCTGACCGTCAGCAGCGCTCCCAGCTGGAAGCGGAACAGGCCAAGGCGGCATGGATAGAACGGATCGAGACGGCGCTTGCCGATGGCAATCTTGTGTCGCCCGATGGCGCCAGCGCGCGGGACCTGCTTGCTGAAGACAACGCCTGGGAAGCCGAAGCTCTTGAACTTACGGGCACACTGATGGCCCGTCTGTCGGAGAATATCGCGGCCCAGATTGAAGCTGGCACCCTGGCATCTGCCGAAACTTTGCTCGCCACCGCCAGGGAAATCGATGCTGAGTTCGACGGCCTGGACGACTTGGCCACACGCGTCGAAAGCGAGATCATCACGGCGGAGTCCGCCAGGGTTGCCCCTCTGGACGAACTCGTGCGAATCAAAATGGTGCCTGCCCGCTATCCCCGCCGCGCCGAGGATCGCGGTGTGTCAGGTTGGGTTGACGTTCTGTTTACAGTGACGACCGATGGCACAACTGACAACATCGAAGTTGCCGGTGCAGAGCCTGAGTCAGTGTTTGACAGCGCCGCCATGGAAGCTGTCCGGCAGTGGGAATTCGAACCGAAAGTTTTTCGCGGTCAGATCATTCCGCAACAAAGCATGGCACGACTGTCCTTTGTCTTGAGTGAGTAAGCACTCGGGAACATCGGGATGCGGTGCGGACTTGAGCTTCGCATACGATTACGCATACACAGTTAACGTTCTGCGAACACGGTGATTGCCGTCTTTCCAATATTCATGCCTAATTCGCCAAACCAGCTTTGAGCGGACTTCACAACAGGTAAAGGTGTGCACCCAGGATCGGTCATCAGCGTTTGGTTGGCGAATGGCAGACCGACAACGGCGAGCGTAGTTTTGGTGGCTGTAAGCACACTTTTGGTTGTCGGCTTCCTGGATTTCCTGACCGGCTATGAAATTTCGTTCGCGGTCTTCTACCTGCTACCTGTGACAGTGGCGGCGTGGTATGCAGGCAGGTACTGGGGCATTTTCTTTGCCGCAACGGCGAGCGTGACCTGGTACGCCGCAGAACTCGCCGCCGGCTACCCATACAGCCATGCCTCGATCCCGGTCTGGAACGCTTCTGTCCGACTGATATTTTTCCTGGTCATCGCAATACTTCTGACTACGGCTCGCAGACAGCTGATGGCGGAGCGTCTGCTGGCTTTGACCGATACACTCACCGGCCTGTCGAATGTGCGGGCATTCCGTATGCAGCTTCAGCACGAATTTGCCCTGGCCGACCGAACGGGAAGCCCGGTAACGCTTGCTTACATAGACCTGGACGATTTCAAGCAGATCAATGACAGCCTCGGGCACACCGCCGGCGACAACGTTCTGATCACAACGGCGAAAATTCTGCAGAAAGTCATCAGGGAGGCGGATACAGCAGCCCGCCTGGGCGGAGACGAGTTTGCTCTGATATTGCCGGCGACAGACCTGAAGGGGGCGCAGGCACTTATCAATCGGCTGGCAAAATCATTCGAAGATAAAGCAAAAGGCGGGGAGGGAACGAACTGCAGCATCGGCGCGATGGTCTTCCTGACCTTACCCCGCAGCCTAGACGAAGCGATTGCCGCCGCTGATGCGCAGATGTATCTGGTTAAAAAGTCCGACGAAACGGCGCCGCGATTTGCCGTCTATTCCGCCGCTGATGACGCTAGTCCCTGATCGCTTTTCGCACCCGCTCAAAACCCAGTTTCAACTCGTTGCCAAGCCGTCCCAGCGCGTCACCGACACCTTCGCCGGTCTCATGCAATTTCGCATCGCTTGAGAATTTTCTGGCCCGCCCCGAAAAATCATCCATCTTCTTCTCGAGCTCCTCCCACTCATCTTTTGCCTCTTTCGATCCCAGATGAATCTGCAGCCGGATCTCGTCTCGTTTCTGTCTTAGTTCCTGGAGAATTTTATCAATATCAGTCATTAGTTGTTCCGCCTGTATTTAACTTCGCCACCGACGATTGTGATATCCACCGTCGTGTCCGGGATCTTTGCTTCGTCGACAGTCAGCAGATCCTGCGAAAGCACCGTGATGTCTGCGTACTTACCCGGTGTCAGCGAACCCTTGATGTCTTCTTCAAACGCGGCATAGGCATTGTTGATGGTGTAGGTCTTCAGCGCCTCCATGCGCGTCATCGCGTGCTCAGGATAGAATTTTTCGCCATTTACCATCATTCGGGAAACGGACGCGTAGTAAGACGCGATGGCATCGATTGGCTCGACCGGGACGTCGGTACCATTGGTAATGACCGCGCCCGTTTTGAACAGATCGCGCCACGGCTGTGAGGTGGCTTTTGCCCTTACGTCACCCAGCCGGGTCGGAATCCATGGACCGTCCGAAGAGCCGTGGATCGCCTGCACTGCAGCGATCACGCCGAGTTGGCCGAAGCGCGGCACGTCGACCGGATCGATATGCTGTGAATGTTCAATTCGCCAGCGGAGATCCTTGCCCTCAACACCGGCTTTCTCCCACGCGCGCTCATAGAGATCGAGCACTTCGCGAACGCCTCTATCGCCAATGGCATGCGTGTTCAACTGATAGCCGTGTTTGGCGGCAATCTCGCCGGTCCGCTCGATGTCCTCTACGGTTTCGAGAACCAGGCCTGAGGTTTCCGGCAAATCGTCGTAGGGTTCCAGCAGCCATGCACCATGGGCACCCAGCGCCCCGTCGATCTGCCGTTTGATGGAACGCACGGTCAAAAAATCGTTGCCTTCCGGCAGCATCCTGTACTGCGGCAGCACCTCGTCCATGACCTCGTTTGTCGCCCGCCGCACCATTACGTAGAGGCGTACCGGCAAGTTACCTTCTTCCTCCAGCTTCTTAAAAAATTCAATGCCTTCGAACGTCGTGCCCGCATCCTGAAATGAGGTGATGCCATGGCTAAGAGCTTCGTCCGCGGCAAGCATCACGCGCTCGCGATCAATCTGCTCCATTTCCTCGGGCGTCAGGCGGCCTTCGTACACACCGATTGCCTCGTTCAGCAAGCGTTGCGCCGTTTCCCGCATGAGTCCGGTGGCGCGGCCATCCGGTGCGCGGACGATCGTGCCGCCCGCCGGATCCGGCGTGTCGTTGTCGATGCCGGCAGCTTCGAGCGCCGCATCATTGAAAAAGGCAGCGTGTCCGCTGGCGTGACCGAGGCTTACCGGATTATCCGGCGAGACCGCATTCAGTGAATCATTGCGCGGCACACCGTCCACAGCATCTTCTGGCACGCTGTCCCATTTGTCCTGGTGCCAGCCGCGGCCGAATATCCACTCGCCCGGCTGCGCCTTGTCGACTGCGCCGGAAACCATGCTGACCACTTCGCCCCAGTTCTTGACGCTACGCAGGTCGAGAATCTGTTTGGAGCGTCCGAGTCCCATGTAATGACCGTGGCCTTCGATGAACCCCGGCATCGCGAACCGCCCGTTCAGCTCGATAACCTCGGTGTCCGGCCCGATGTAGGTGGAAATTTCAGCGTTGTTGCCGACGGCAGTGATCTGGTAGCCGTTGATGGCGACCGCCTCGGTGTTGCCGAGGGTCGGATCCACGGTCGCGACGATCCCGCCACGCAGCACGAGATCTGCCGGCGCGTTGACGGTGACAGCACTGTCCGTGCCTGCGTCGGCGGATGTCGCTTCTACGGCATTGTCACTATTCTGGCCGCAGCCTGCGAGCAGAATGGCGAACAGTGTTGCAGTGATTAAGGTGTACTTCTGTGGCATGGATCGTCCCCCGTTTCGGACCGGTAACTTTCTCACCCGCACGGTATTGGTGCAAGTGGCGACCAGGCGGCGGGGACGCGATTGTTTGCTATGATCGCGAAGCCAACTGACACCCAAGAGAGCCCCCAGCATGCGATTTCATCCGCTTCTGCCCGCCGTCCTGCTGCTGGCAGCCACTGCCGTATCTGCAGATGCCATTCGGCAGACGAAAATGGACCACTATGATGCGTTCCGCCAGCTTGAGGTGGACCTGCCGACCCCAAATGTCTACCGCACCGCCTCCGGCGCGCCGGGCGTCCAGTACTGGCAGCAACAGGCCGACCATAAGATTCAGGTGACGCTTAATGAAGGCGAGCAGAGCATTCGTGCGTCACAAACGATCGAGTACAGCAATAATTCGCCGGATACCTTGAGGTACGTGTGGATCCAGCTCGACCAGAACCGCTTTCGGGATGAATCGATCGCACGGCTGACGGAGCGCGCCGATGAGGACCAGCTGAGCTACGCCGACCTCGCCCGCCATCAGCGCTTCAGCGACGTTGAGCACGGCTTCACGATCGAGCGGGTCGTCGACGGCCGGGGCCGCGACCTCCGCTACGTGGTCGTGGATACGATGATGCGCATTGATCTGGCGCAGCCCATTCGTACCGGCCAGAAGACCTCCTTCGGTATCGACTGGTCATTCAATATCATCGAAGAAGCGATCGTCGGCGGTCGCGGCGGTTACGAGCATTTCGCGGAAAGCGATACTTACGTGTTCTTTCTCGCCCAGTGGTTTCCAAAGCTTGCCGCATACACGGATTATGGCGGCTGGAAGCATCAGCAATTCCTCGGCCGGGGTGAATTCACGCAGGAATTCGGTGACTACGAGGTCGAAATTACGGTCCCTGCCGACCATATCGTTGCTGCGACAGGCGAGCTGCAAAATGAATCCGCGGTACTGACAGCGGAACAGCGCCGCCGCCTCAATGCTGCACGCTCCGCTGACAAGCCGATGTTCATCGTCACGCCGGAAGAAGCCATTGCCAACGAGAAGGATGGCACCACTGAAACCCGAACCTGGGTTTTCAAGGCCGATAACGTTCGTGATTTCGCCTGGGCCAGCTCACGCAAGTTCATCTGGGACGCAATGATTCATCGCCAGGAAGACGCGGAGCATCCGGAAGTGCTGGCGATGTCGTTTTATCCCCAGGAAGCTGAGCCGCTGTGGTCGCAGTATTCGACGCATGCCGTCGTGCATACCATGGAAGTGTATTCACGCTTTTCCTTTCCGTATCCCTATCCCACAGCGCAGTCGGTGAACACCTGGAAGAGCGGTGGCATGGAATATCCCATGATCACTTTCAACGGTCGCCGTCCCGAACCTTTCGAAGCCGATGAGGAAGACGAGAACGCGGCCGACAAGCCTGAGCGCACCTACTCCCGGCGCACGAAACAGGGGCTCATCGGAGTCATCATCCATGAGATTGGCCACATCTATTTTCCGATGACGGTCAACTCCGACGAGCGCCAGTGGACCTGGATGGACGAGGGCGTCAATTCCTTCCTGCAATACCTGGCAGAACTGGAGTGGGAGGAAAACTTTCACCGCTACCGCGACCATTACAGCGTCCTTGAGCAGATTGCGGAATACATGACCAGCCAGAACCAGGTGCCGATCATGACCCAGTCCGATTCGATCATGCAGTTCGGTCCCAACGGCTACACGAAGCCTGCCGCCTCATTCGTGGTGCTGCGGGAGACGGTACTCGGACGTGAGCTTTTTGATTTTGCGTTTCGTGAGTACGCACAACGCTGGAAATTCAAGCGGCCGACGCCCGCCGACCTGTTTCGTACCCTGGAAGATGCGTCCGGTGTGGATCTCGACTGGTTCTGGCGCGGCTGGTACTACTCGACCGACCACGTCGATGTAGCGCTCACCAGCGTCCGCGAATTTCGCATCTCCTCCGAGGACCCGCACATTGAGTTGCCACTGAACCGCGAGCAACGTAACGAGCAGGTTCCCGAAACCCTCGGACAGATCCGTAATCGGGAAGAGGGGCGTACCCTGCGCGTCGACAAATTTCCGGAATTAAAGGATTTTTATAACGACAACGACGAGTTCGCCGTCAGCAACGCTGATCGCAACAAGTACAGCAAGTTGCTGGATGACCTTGAGCCGTGGGAGCGTGCAGCGCTGGAACGCGCGGCCAGGGACGATGATTTCGTTTACTTCATCGACTTCGAAAACCTCGGCGGCCTGGTAACGCCTTTGCCGCTATTGATCACCGACACGGACGGTAACGAAGAATTCATGATGATCCCTGCGGAAATCTGGCGCCTGGATTATCGTAACGTCACCAAGATGCTGATCCGCGATAAAGCCATTGCGAGCATTGAGCTTGATCCCCGGCGAGAAACGGCAGATGCCGACTTTGCGAACAATCACTTCCCTTCCAAGCCCGGCCAGTCTCGCCTGGAACTTTATAAAGGCGATACCGACGTGCGCGATCAGATGGCAGATATGCTGCGTACCCTGCGCAAGCGTAAAGGCGGCGACGATGCCACAGAAAATGCCGTTCCGCTGCAGTCCGATCCGCAGTAGGTGCGCGCTCGCCGTCGCGGCTGCGATGGTGCTTGGCACCGCCGCAATGGCTGTTGCGCATCGACTGCCGGGAAGTCTTTCTACGATCAAGAGCAACGCTAGCACCGACGTTGTCGAAGTCATACATCGACTGCATAACCACGATGCAGAAGATGTGCTGATCGAAGCGCGTAACGACCGGACCTTGAGCGTGGATTCACTTGAAGGGCGTGCTGCGCTCGCTCTGTATATCGAGGAGAAATTCCTCGTCGCGGACTTTTCCGCCAGTAAGGTGGGCGCACCGCTGGACCTGCAACTCGTTGGGGCCGAACTTTCGGGTGACTATGTCCTCGTCTACCAGCAACTGACAGGCAAACTGCCTGCAGCAATTGCGGTGCGCGACGACATTTTTCGAGACGTATTTCCGGCGCAGGTGAATTACGTCAATATTTCTACCGGCAAGGAAGTTCGCACCCTGGTTTTTCAGGGACAAGATGTGTGGCAGACGACAGAACTGGAATAGTTATATAATGCGCGCCCCGCAGCCCTCAACCCTATTTTTTTCCGGAGCCAGACCGTGAATCGGGACCAGAAATTTTATGACATTTACTCGCTCGTCATCGGCGGATTGGCATTCATTGCGCTTCTCATCTATGTCGGCGTGTCCAAATTATCGGACATGACACAGGGTGTTTATACGTCGGACACGGCGGAGTATCGCGCGGCCGTCAAGGAGCGCATCCAGCCTTTCGGCCAGGTCTTTCTGCCCGGTGAGGAAGCTGCCGCGGCCCGGCCCCAGGTTGCCGTCGCCCAGCAGGCACAGCCGGTAGCGACTGTCATGAGCGGACCGCAGGTCTACAACGACGCGTGCAATGTGTGTCACGGCGCCGGTATCGGTGGCGCGCCTGTGGTTGGCGATGCCGCGCAATGGGCTGCGCGCATTGCGCAGGGTAAAGACACACTTTATCTGCATGCGATCGAAGGCTATACCGGCCAGGCCGGGTACATGCCGGCTAAAGGCGCGCGCATGGATCTTTCCGATGCGGAAGTCCGTGATGCCGTCGACTACATGACCAGCCAGGTCGAATAAGCAACTTAAAGCGCCCGACCGCGATCGAGATGGCGCATCGCGATCGCTTCGGCGACATGTGCCGGCTGCACGCACAGCGCTTCGTCGATATCCGCTATGGTTCGCGCGACCCGCTGCACTCGCTGATAGGATCTCGCGGATAGTGACAGCTGCTCGGTTGCGCGTCGCAGCAGGTCAAAACATTTCTCGTCGCTGCCGAATGCGTGATCCAGTGCCGCACCACGGAGCTCCGCGTTCGTCATCCCGTTCCGCAAGTGCTGCACCCGGCGCGCTTTGCGAATGCGAGTGGCGACCAATTCGCCGGCTTCACCACGCGGCGCGTCAGGCCGCAACAACTCGACGGCTGGTCGATTAACTTCAATGTGGATGTCGATCCTGTCGAGCAGCGGGCCGGATATTTTGCTCCGGTAACGCTGCACTACCTCCGCGCTACAGCGGCAATCGCCCTGGGTATCACCATGATAACCACACGGACAGGGGTTCATTGCCGCCACGAGCTGGAAACTGGCCGGGAAATCGGCCTGGCCGTTAGCGCGGGATATGGTGATGCGGCCATTCTCCAAAGGCTCGCGTAGCACTTCCAGAACGTGGCGGTTGAACTCGGGCAACTCATCGAGGAACAGGACGCCATTGTGGGCACGCGAAATTTCGCCCGGCCGCGGGTCTGACCCGCCGCCGACGACAGCCGCTGCGGTGGCAGTGTGGTGCGGCGCGCGAAATGGCCGGCAGAGCCAGTTATCAAGCCGAATCGGAATGCCGAGTACCGAATTGACGGCTGCGGTCTCCATCGCTTCGCCGTTGCTCATGGCCGGCAGCAGTTGCGGCAGCCTTTGAGCCAGCATGCTTTTCCCGGTACCCGGCGGACCAATGAACAACAGGTTGTGGCGGCCCGCTGCGGCAACTTCGAGCGCACGTTTGGCGAATTGCTGGCCTCGGACGTCTGACAGGTCGAGCATTACGGAGCGCTGCGGAATATCTGCCGGACAAAGCATGGGCACGGCGGATTCGGCTTCGCGAATTAACCCGGTCACTTCCAGCAGGCTGCCGGCGGCGAACACCTCGCCTTTGGCGAGTATGGCTTCCTTGGCGTTCTCGCGCGGCACGACGATGGCTCGCCGGCTGTCGGCCGCCTTGATCGCTGCCGGCAGAACGCCCGGCACCGGCCGCAGATCGCCGTTCAGTGCAAGCTCCCCGTAGAATTCCCAGCGGCTGAAGATGCGTCGCGGAATTTGCCGGCTGGCGCCGAGAATGCCGAGGGCGATCGGCAGATCGAAGCGTCCGCCGGTTTTTTTCATGTCCGCGGGACCCAGGTTAGCGGTGATGCGCTCCTGCGGAAAATTGAAATTGGAATTCTTGATCGCACCAAAAACGCGGTCTTTGCTTTCGCGTACGGCGGTTTCCGCCAGGCCGACGACGTTGAATTTTGGCAGACCGCCAGAGAGAAAGACTTCAATCGTTACGGGCGGCGCTTCAACACCGATCTGTGCGCGGCAATGCAGGATCGCGAGGCCCACGTCAGCAAGCACGCCATTTGATGTCAGACATCGCCACTCCCTGGCAATGAGCACGGCTTATGCCGCGTTAACTGGCCGGCGCTTTTTTCCCGGTCTTCTTGCGCACGGGCGTTTTTGCTTCGAGATCGGCAAGGCGTTGTTCCAGCAATGTCAGCTTTTCACGGCTACGTGCCAGTACCGCCGCCTGTACATCGAACTCCTCCCGACTGACCAAATCCAGCTTGTGCAAGGATGTCTGCAATACAGCGCGGAAATTCTTCTCCACGTCATCGCGCGCAGACTTGAGTCCCTGCGGAAGCGATTCTGCGAGCTTTTTCGCCAGCTTGTCGATCGATTCAGTAGCCATATGCGGTTGATACCGGACTCGGCGCCGAAACGCCAGCGACAAAACGTCCGTTTACATCAATTTCCAGCATGGCAGCTGAACCGTCCGGCTGGCGTCACGGCACCAGGCGCAGGATTCCAGTGTCGCAAAAACACGCGCAAAAACAATGAGCTAGCCAGCGGCAAACGGACGGGCGCCCGAGCCCGCTTTTTACTGTCAAAGTGCGCTCAAAGACGCCTGTGATGGTCATCACTCCAATGTTGAGATCATCATGCTTTAATGCCGATAAGGCATAATGCGAACCGGAGTTTTGTCACACCGGGGAAACATCCAAGGGACTGTTGCCATGATCAAGACCGGACTGTTGATTACCGCACTGTGGGCGCTGGCTGCATGCAATAGCGCACTGGCAAACGATATTTATAAATGGACGGACGCCGACGGCAACGTCCATTACGGCGACACGCCGAGTGGCGTTCAATCCGAGCGGCTGACCATCGCGTCCAAGCGGACTGACCCGGCCAAGGTGCAGGCCATGGTGGATGCTCGCAGTCAGGCAGAGGTCGCCGAAGCGGAAGCAGCGGCCGCCGCTGCAGCAGAAGGACCCTCGGAAGAAGAGCTTCAGGCCGAGGCCCGAGAGCGCGAGCAAAAGTGCGCTATCCTCCGCGAACGTTTGCTGAAATTTATCAATTCGCGGCGCCTTTATCGTGAAGATGATGCCGGCGAACGTACTTACCTCGATGACAGCCAGATCATGGCTGCACGCGACCGCGTCGAGAAGCAGATCTCCGACAACTGCGGTTCCTGAAGATAAATCGCGACATCACGGCCGTCTGGCCATAAGCCCGCTCAGACTCCCTGATATTCATACGTGACGGGTGCCCGCCTGCGGCATGCCGCTCGCGCGCTACAATGCAGCCCTAATTATCGTCAGGGGTACCGCATGGCACTAGCAATGGAGCCGGGAGAGCGCGCATCGCAGGCGTACCTGCCGGATTTCTGCAATGCCGGCACGGTGCTGATCATTCTGCTGGTCGCGGAACTCGTCGCCATTGTCCTGACGCTTGCCTCTTATGAAGCGGGCACGTTTCTCACAGAACTGTCCAAGATGTCCATGTTCACGCTCTGGCTGGCGCTGGTCGGTACGATCGTCCTCTGCCAGATCCGGCCGTGGGCAGAAAAACAGGGTCATACGCAGGCGTTCGTCGTCTGTTTTCTGGTGCTGGAAGCCATTTCACTCATACTCGCGGAAGCGACCTGGCAATTGACCCGCATATTTGGCGAAGCCGTCATCATCGACAATTCCCACTCCGGCTTCCTGCTGCGGACTTTCGCCGTAAGCGCCATCGTGATCGCACTCGGCATGCGCTACCTGTATGTCTCCAGCGAATGGCGCCGCAGCATCGTGCTGGAAGCGCAGGCGCGAATCAGCGCGCTGCAGGCACTGATCCGACCGCATTTCCTGTTCAACAGCATGAACACCATCGCAGCGCTGACGCGCAGTGATCCGCAGCAAGCCGAAGAGGCGGTTGAAGATCTGGCGGACCTGCTACGTGCAAATCTCGGCTCGCAGAAAGATCGCACGGCACTGAAAGAGGAACTCGAAGTTGCAGCTATTTATCAACGCATAGAGAAACTGCGTCTGGGTGATCGCCTGCGGGTGCGCTGGAATGTCGCTGAACTGCCGATGCGCGCGCAGATTCCCAGCCTCACAATCCAGCCGCTTCTGGAGAACGCGATTTATCACGGCATAGAATTGCTGCCGGCCGGCGGCGAAGTCACGGTAACGGGCCGGCGCGACGGCGACAATCTGCAGATCGAAATCAGAAATCCACGGGCGACAGATCAAAAACGTAAAACGAGCGGCAACCAGATGGCGATGTCAAATATTCGGCAGCGCTTCGAACTGGCCTATGGCAGTAAGGCCAGCGTCAATGTCCGTGAGACCGATGAGGAGTTCTCGGTGACGCTGATTTTCCCCTGTGACGAGACGCGCGTGTGAAAATCCTGATCGTTGACGACGAACCACCCGCTCGCGAACGCCTGCGTCGGCTTCTGGAGGATGTTGGCGATCACGACATCGTCGGCGAAGCCGGCAACGGCAACGAAGCGCTTGCCATCGCATCGCGTAGCAAGCCGGATGTTGTGTTGCTCGATATCCGCATGCCGGGCATGGATGGCATAGAGACCGCACATCAACTCAACAGCGGAGAGGCGCCGCCGGCAGTCGTTTTCACGACGGCGTACGACGAATATGCGATCGACGCATTCGATGCCAACGCGATCGGCTATGTCCTGAAGCCGGTTCGACGTCAGCGGCTCGAGCAGGCGCTCAAGCAGGCGGCCAGGCTCACGCGTCAAGCCCTGCAGGATGCGGGCGAGAAAGCGGGCTATGCCGCGCAGAGAATGCACGTCTGTTCGCGCGTACATGAAGAACTGAAATTGATTCCCGTGCGCGATGTGTTTTACTTCGTCGCCGATCAGAAATATGTCACCGTTGTCCATAGGGGCGGACGCGACCTTATTGACGATTCACTGAAATCGCTGGAAGAGGAATTCGCGGCAGTTTTCGTCCGGATCCACCGTGGCGCGGTGGTGGCACTGACGGCAATCGACGTCCTGAAAAAAGATACGGACGGCCGTATCCGCGTGCTGCTGCGCGACGGTGTCGACGATGATGAACTCATTGTCAGTCGCCGCCACGTCGCGGACGTCAAACGCCGACTGAAGAAGGGTTAACTGACCGTTGGATATTCGAATCGCCACGCGTAAAAGCGAACTGGCAATGTGGCAGGCAAAGCATGTGGCAGAGCGCCTGGCTGCGTGGCCACAGGTGGATGCGGTGACCCTGGTGCCGTTGTCGACCCGAGGCGATGAAGTGCTCGACAGAAGCCTGCAGAAAATTGGCGGCAAGGGTCTGTTCATCAAAGAGCTGGAGGTCGCGATGCAGGTCGGCGACGCAGATATTGCCGTGCATTCCATGAAAGACGTGCCCACCGAGATGCCCGATGGATTCTGCATCGCCGCTCTCTTGGAACGCGCCAACCCGAGTGACGCCTTTGTGTCCGGCAGCGACAAGCGGTTTTCAGAACTGCCACCAGGATCACGCATCGGCAGTTCGAGTCTGCGTCGCCAGGCGCAACTGCGCGCTCTGCGGTCGGACATTGAGGTGATTCCATTGCGCGGCAACGTCAATACCCGCCTGCAGAAACTCGCGGACGGACAGTACGAAGCGATCATTCTTGCCAGCGCCGGTCTCGAACGGCTTGGCCTCGCAGATCAGATTACGGAAGAATTCACCATTGATCGTATGCTGCCCGCCGCCGCACAGGGCGTCATTGGCATCGAGTGCCTCGCCGAGCGTGACGACCTGATCGCATTACTTGCGCTGCTTGACGATCCGGCCAGCAAACTGACCACGACTGCCGAGCGAGCAGTCACGGAAACCCTCGGTGCCAGCTGCCAGTCTCCGGTAGCGAGCTTCGCAATTCTGGACGACGACGAGCTGATCGTCACAGCGCTGGTTGCCAGTCCGGACGGAAAGCTGCTGTTACGCGAAGCGGTGACGGGCAGCAAGCGGAACGCCGCATTGCTGGGCCAGGCACTGGCTGAGCGGCTGCTGCAACAGGGCGCCGCCGATCTCATTACGGGACAAGACCTGTGAGCGAGCAACCGTTGGCAGGATACGGCGTGCTCGTCACCCGGCCTGAGGCGCAGGCAGCCGCGTTGATCGCCACTATCGAGGACGCTGGCGGCACTGCCATTCCTTTCCCGGTGATGACTATTGAGGGTCGTGACGCGGAGGAGATCGTCGCCGAAGCGGCCGGCCAGCCGCTGCCGGATATCGTTGTATTTGTCAGCCGCAACGCGGTTGACCACGGCATCGCGTCACTTGGCAAGAGCAATGCGCTGCTCGCTGCCATTGGGCCGGCCACCGCTGACGCCATCAAAGCGCACGGCAAGCACGCCGATATCGTTCCTGAAGGCTCGTTCGACAGCGAGACGCTGCTCGCTGATGCCAGGTTGCAAGACGTCAGCGGCCGACACATAACAATCGTGCGCAGCGAGTCCGGCCGCGAACTGATAGCAGACACGCTTCGCGAACGGGGCGCCGAGGTCTCTTACCTGCGGGTTTATCGACGAGTAGCCGCGACGGTGTCAGCAGAAAAGCTGGCAGCTCTGCATGACCGGTGGCGCCGCGGAAATATCGGCTGCGTCACCGCTATGAGCGTTCAGTCTTTCGAATTTTTGCTGCAGTTATTACCTGCGGAGACCACTGCACTGCTGCAGCAAACGCCACTGGTGGCACCCGCCGATCGTGTGTTACAAACGGCACTCACACGCCTGCCGGGCATACCGACCACGCTGGCCTCTGGCCCGGGCGAGTCTGCCATGCTGAAAGCGCTGATTGAAACGCGCCATTCCGGACTAATCGATGAGTAAGAAGAAAAGCAGCCCAAACGCCGGTGACCCCGGGACAGCGGAGAAATCGCCGCCTGTCGATGAACAGCAGTCCCTTGCGCCGCCTGATGTTGTGGCGGAGCAGGACAGCAAGCCTGTGCCGGACGAGGATCAGGGCATACCTGCCATCGACGAGCAAACAGCGGACCAGATCGCCGCTGAGGCGCGTGCAAGATCCAGGCGTTCGCCTGGTCCCGGCAACCTGATCTCCTGGCTTGCCCTGTTACTGGCGATTTGTGCCATTGCGGCGCTCGCCATCGATTATTTGCGGGATAAAAACAGAGCTGACGACGCGGCAAATGCAGACTCTGCCATGCAGACACTGCGAGGTGAGCTGGGCACGGCCACAAGTTCGGTCGGATCGATGCAGCAACGTATCGCCGACCTGAGCGACCGCGATGCGACGCTGCAGGCGGCGGTCGAGCAGCTTGACAACCAGCTGACATCTCGGATGCGGCAGCTCGAATCGCTGCCCGGCAGACTGTCAGCTGTCGAAGCTTCGCTGTCTTCACTGCAAGGCGTCTCCGTCGATGCGCGCGCCGCATGGCTGCTTGCCGAGGCCGAATACTATATGCAAATTGCCAACGCTCAGCTGCAGCTGGCGCGAAATCCTCTGCTGGCGCGACTTGCGCTGGGCCATGCCGACGAGCGCCTGTTGCAGTTGTCCGATCCGCGCCTGACACCCGTGCGTCAGGCGCTATCGGATGAATTGCGGGCGCTGGATGTCATCGAAAAGCCGGACACGGCGGGAATCACTTTGACCCTGGCGAGTCTTGCAGGCATCGTCGAGTCACTGCCGCTGAAAAGCGACGAGGTCACCCGCGCAGGCGACGAAGCAGGCACAGCGGATTCGGAGCTCTCCGGTTTGGACAGGGCCTGGGCAGCGGTGAATAACGCGTTTAAGCGCACCGTTTCCGTTCGTCGCAGCGATGAAGCGATGCAACCGCTCATCGCGCCGGAGGCAGAGTATTTTCTGCGCGCAAATCTGGCGCTGCAGCTGCAGGCAGCCCGCCTGGCATTCCTTCGCGGTGAGGAAGCAGTGTTTCGTCAGAGCCTGGACGATGCTGACGACTGGCTAAGCGAGTACTACCAGTCTGACAGCGCCGCCGTCCGGCGTGCCCGCGAAACCCTGCGCGACGTGCGCGGCAGCGCCCTGTCGGTCGCCATGCCGGACATCTCTCAATCGCTGCGCCTGCTACGCCAGGTACGGGACAACGCCGAGGACATTGCAACACCGCCGGCGGTCGATACGGACACCGCTGGGCAAAATCAATGAAATTTGGCCTGCTTTTCGTCGTGACGCTGCTGGTCGGCGCCGTCGTAGCCCAGTTCCTGATGCAGGATCCAGGCTACGTCGTCATCAATTTTCACGATTACCTGATCGAGATGAGCGTGCCTGGCCTGATTCTCATCATTGCCGTGCTGTATTTCCTGATCTGGCTGTTATTCAAGATTTTCAATGCCCCGCGCCGGCTGGGTCAGGCTGCCAGCCGCTATCGCAGTGGCCGCGCCGGTCAGCGACTGACGCGTGGCGTCATTGAAGTGGCGGAGGGAAATTTCGCGAAAGGTGAGCGCATGCTGGCACGTGCGGCGGGCGTCAGCGAAGCACCCCTGCTCAATTACCTGCAGGCAGCGCGGGCCGCCCATTTGCTGGGTCAGGATGAGCGGCGCGACAGTTGGCTTAAGCAGGCCTACGAGAATCTCCCCGGCGCGGCCAACGCCGTGCTGTTGACCCAGGCAGAATTGCAGCTCGACCGTCAGCAGTACGAGCAAGCGCTGGCGACCTTACGCAGGATCGAGGACAGTTCGCCCAATCACAGCCGCGCACTCACACTGATGGGGCGCCTCTATTACCGCCTGGCGGACTGGGAGGAACTGGCGCTGTTGCTGCCGCGGCTCAAAAAACGGGCGGGACTTGAGCCCGCGACCCTGGAAAAATGGTCACGACGCGTCTATTGCGAGAAGCTTGCTGCGGCCGGCGACGATACCGCGGTGCTGACTGCCTGGAAAAGTGTGCCAAAGAATCTGAAGCGTGACGTCAGTGTCCTGGAATCCTATTACGCCGCACTGATCCGCACCGGTCAGCATGAAAAAGCCGAAAAAGAGCTGGCCGTCGAATTGAAGCGCCAGTGGCAGGGTCCACTGGTGCGGCTGTTCGGCATGGTGGATGGCAAGGACGCGTCCCGACAGCTCGCAAAAGCGGAGGGCTGGCTCACCCAGTATCCGGACGACCCGGACCTGTTGCTGACGGCAGCGAGACTGTGCCTGCAGAACGAGCTGTGGGGCAAGGCCCGCAGCTATCTGGAAACAGTCATCGCCCTGCGCCCCTCCCCGGAGGCTTATCAGTCTTACGGGCGACTGCTCGATCAGCTCGGCGAGGACGAGGCCGCTGCGGAAGCCTTCCGAGATGGACTGAACCTCGTTGCCGGCGTACCGCTGCCTGCCATACCTCACCTGGAAGCTGATCAGAGCGATTTATGATCACCGTTGTCAACGGTGTCGGCTACATCGGGCGCCGGGTGCTCAAGCTGTTGCCAGCGGATCGTGCTACAGGCATCGATCGCCGGCAGCTGGATCTGGACCTGCCGGCGGCCGGGCCGGTGATTCTGCCGACTCAGTGTGCGCTGTTGTACACCGTGCCACCCGCCAGGGACGGTAGCGATGACGTTCGCCTGAAAAATTTCCTCTCACTGATCGAACCGCTGCCGCGCCGCCTGGTTTATCTGTCGACAACGGGTGTGTACGGCGACCGCAAGGGCGGGACTGTGTCGGAAGCCGACCGCGTTCGGCCGGGCACGGGACGTGCGAAAAGACGTGTTGCTGCTGAAACGCTACTCACCACCTGGGCTACGGAGAATGCGGTTGAGCTCATTATTCTCCGCGTCCCCGGGATATACGGTCCCGGCCGCCTCGGACTGGAGCGGGTCAGCGCCGGAACTCCCCTCATTGCCGAGGCTGAAGCGGGGCCCGCCAACCGCATTCATGCCGATGACCTCGCGCAGTGCTGTGTGCTCGCTCTGCAACCGGCTTCATTTATCGGGATCTACAATGTCGGCGACGGTGACCATCGCAGCAGTACCTGGTTTTCGCAGACGGTGTCTAAATTGACCGGTCATGCACCGCGGCCGGAAGTCACTCGCACTGAAGCGGCGCATTCCTTTTCTCCGCGGCGGCTGTCCTTCCTCACTGAATCGAAAATCGTCGACACCCGCCGGATGCGTGAGGTGCTGGGATTCACGCCGCTCTACGCGAATGCGGAAGACGGAATTCGAGCGAGTCTTTGAGGCGCCGTGAATCGCCCGCCAGGCGGGCTCCTACATTTCAGTAGCAACTGTAGGAGCGGCCCCAGGCCGCGAATCGCCCGCGGGGCGGGCTCCTACATTCCCGTCGCAATCGTTGGAGCGGTCTCAGGCCGCAATCGCCCGCAGGGCGGGCTCCTACATTTCAGTAGCAACTGCAGGAGCGGCCCCAGGCCGCGAATCGCACGCAGGACGGGCTCTACATTCCAGTAGCAACTGCAGGAGCGGCCGCGAGATCGGTCAGGGCTGGCTGCGCTTCGAGTCAACCCAGTCGATAAGCGGATCCCACTGCTCCCAGTCGGGCCAGGCGAGATACTCGGGTAATTCGTAGATTCCAAGGCCGCGAGTGTAGGCACGAACGTAATTTTGTGCCTCGCGGAGCGAGGCCACGTAAGGCACACGCAGTTTAGTGAGGTATTCGTCCAGTTCCTCGAAAATGAGCGTGTATTCACGGACGCGGTTGGCGACGACGCCGATTTTGGCCTGCTTGCGGTCTACCTTGCTGACCGACTTGAGTTCCTTGATGAAGCGATCTGACGCCTGGATATCGATGGTTGACGGCAGCACCGGCACGATAATGGTCTCGGCATGCTTGACCAGGTTGGTCAGTTCCGCGCCATGAGATCGCGCGGGCGCATCGATGACGAGGACGTCGGCGGTACGTGGCAGTTTTTTCAAGCCGCTCTTGTACCCCGGTACAGCAGCAATGGTCGGACGGCTATCCGGTCGCCTTTCCAGCCAGTCGAGGCTGGATCTCTGCGGATCGTAATCTGCCAGCGCGACATCATAGCCGGCATCTGCGTAGTAGGAAGCTAGGTTCGTGGCCAGCGTGCTTTTACCGCAGCCGCCCTTGGCATTCATGACCATGATCTGGCGCATTGGATATCCTCAAGATTTGTTTTTATGTGATTTTCTGAGTTTATGTAAACTACCGTCGGCGGATGAAAATGTCCATCGGGTTAAGTGGAAAAAAAACACGCGTTGTCCGCTCTGCACACGGACTGCTGACACGCCGTGGTAAGCTGCGCCAGCGACGGGTCAGCACGAAACGGGGAAGATGCCAACCATGAGTACGCAGCGCAAAACAGAATATTCCGCAGGATCGCTTTCAAGCGGTTCGTCATCCGACGAGACGATTCACGAATACCTCCTCAGACACCCCGACTTTTTTGAGCGTCACCCGGATCTGTTGTCGTCACTGCGCCTGCCGCACGTGACGGGCGCTGCGGTATCGCTGGTCGAAAGACAGGTCTCCGTCCTGCGGCAGAAAGATCTAAAGCACGAGCGCAAGCTGAAAGAGCTGCTGAAGGTGGCGCGGGCCAACGACGCTATCTCGGGCAAGATTCACCGCCTGACCCTGCGTCTCCTGGCAGCCGACAGTCTTGAAGAAACCCTGCTGGCAGTAGAGGAGGCGCTCCGGGCAGAGTTCGACGCCGACCAGTCGATACTGGTGCTATTCGGCGATCCGCAGAAATTTCAGAAACTGCGGCGTGGACGTTTTTTCCGCCCAATCGACAGGGATGACCCGAAACTCAAGGCATTCGACACATTTCTTGCTGGCAACGGGCCGCGCTGCGGGCAGGTTCGTGACGCCCAGCGCGACTTCCTCTTCGGCCGTGAGACAGACGAGCTCGGCTCCGCGGCACTGATCCCGCTGGGACGACGCGCGTCAGTCGGGTTTATGGCCATTGGCAGCGCTGACTCAGAACGCTTTCATCCGGGCATGAGCATCGATTTTCTCGGCCGCCTCGGCGAACTCATCGCAGAGGCACTGAAGCGATACTGAGGTGGAGCAAACGGAACAGGGCTGGATCGACAAGTTTATCCGGCACTTGAGCCACGAACGCCGCCTGGCAACCCTCACCTGCACTCACTATCGCCGCGATCTCGACGCGTTGGCAGCCTGGTGCGCGGACGAAGGTTTAGGGCACTGGCGCGATCTTGATGAAGAACACATTCGCGCCTACGCGGCACGACAGTACCGGCGGGGAATATCGCCTCGCAGCATTCAGCGGCATCTGTCTGCCGCACGCAGTTTTTTTCGCTTCCTGTTACGGGAGAAGCACGTCAAGCAGAATCCGGTGGCTTCAGTCAGTGCACCCAAAGCCGGCAAGCGTCTCCCGGCCAACCTCGATGCTGATCGAATGGCGCGCCTGCTGGACATCAGGGACGAGGGTCCGCTGGTCGATCGCGATCGCGCCATGATGGAGCTACTGTATTCTTCCGGGCTGAGGCTCGCCGAACTGGTCAGCCTGAATTGTGGCGATATCGACCTCGCCGATGGCATGGTGGCCGTGACCGGCAAGGGTGGCAAGGATCGCGTCGTGCCAGTGGGCAAAGCAGCGAGAAAGGCCCTCGCCGTGTGGTTCAAGTCGCGACAGCAGCTACTCCGCGGCGATGAGCCCGCCGTTTTCCTGAGTCAACGTGGCACGCGGCTGGCGCATCGCTCCGTGCAGGCGCGGGTCGACTACTGGGCCAGGCGGCAGGGGATCGACAGCCGCGTTTACCCGCATCTCTTTCGTCATTCCTTCGCCAGTCACATACTGGAATCCAGCCACGACCTCCGTGGCGTTCAGGAGCTGCTGGGACATGCCAATATTGGTACCACCCAGGTTTACACCCACCTTGATTTCCAGCATCTGGCCCAGATATACGACCAGACGCACCCCAGGGCCAGACTAAAACGCAAGAAGTGAAGCGTGCCGGCAGATGCTGCCGGGGCACGTTACCTTGCGTCTGATCTGCTGCCACAATGCGGAGTCAGACCG
The DNA here is from genome assembly GCA_037968735.1 of Woeseiaceae bacterium. Classification (GTDB taxonomy): domain Bacteria; phylum Pseudomonadota; class Gammaproteobacteria; order Steroidobacterales; family Woeseiaceae; genus SZUA-117. Next base: position 30,326 of record JBBKWC010000025.1, read on the forward strand.
ACCGCCTAAGGACAACGATCATGGAACAATTCAGAGGGACGACCATCGTTTCTGTGCGCCGCAACGGCAAGGTTGCGGTCGCCGGAGACGGCCAGGTCAGCATGGGCAACACGATCATGAAGGGCAACGCGCGCAAGGTGCGTCCGCTTGCAGGCGGCCGCGTGATCGCAGGCTTTGCCGGCGGTACCGCAGATGCCTTTACCTTGTTCGAACTATTTGAGACCAAGCTGGAGCAATACGGCAAGCTGACACGTGCCGCCATTGAACTGGCAAAAGACTGGCGTACGGACCGGCGGCTGCGGCGCCTTGAAGCGCTTTTATGCGTCGCAGATGCCGACCACTCGTTTGTCATTTCCGGCAACGGCGACGTCATCGAACCGGAAAACGATCTGATGGCAATCGGTTCCGGCGGACCGTTCGCCCAGGCAGCAGCGCTGGCGCTGCTGCGCAATACGGATCTCGAAGCGCGCGAGGTGTGTGAAAAAGCCCTGCAAATTGCCGGCGACATCTGCGTGTTCACGAACCAGAACATCATCATCGAAGAGCTATAGAACCCATGTCGCAAATGACCCCAAGGGAAATCGTCCAGGAACTGGACAAACACATCGTCGGCCAGGATGAGGCAAAGCGTTCCGTTGCCATTGCATTGCGAAACCGTTGGCGTCGCGTACAGGTCGGCGAACCGCTGAGAAGCGAGATCACGCCGAAAAACATACTGATGATCGGGCCTACCGGGGTTGGCAAGACGGAAATCTCACGTCGGCTCGCGAAACTGGCCAAGGCGCCTTTCATTAAAGTGGAAGCAACCAAATTTACGGAAGTCGGCTACGTCGGGCGCGAGGTTGACAGCATTGTTCGCGACCTCATGGATATCGCCGTCAAGATGACCCGCGAAGAGGAGATGGGCAAAGTGCGGCACCGGGCCGAAGATGCTGCCGAAGAAAGAATACTCGACGCTTTGTTGCCACCACCTGCCAGCACCGCGGGATTTACCGCGGTGAACGATGCTGATGGTCAGAGTTCCGATACCCGGCAGAAATTTCGCAAGATGCTTCGCGAACAAAAGCTGGACGACAAGGAAATAGAGGTCGATGTGCAGGCCATGCCGATCGGCGTCGAGATCATGGCTCCTCCCGGCATGGAAGAAATGACCAGTCAGTTGCAGGGCATGTTTCAGAACATGGGTGGCAATCGCCGCAAAACCAAGAAACTTAAGGTGAAGGATGCATTGCGTATGCTCACCGACGAAGAAGCAGCGAAGATGGTCGATGAGGAAGAACTTAAATCGCGGGCACTCGAAGCTGTCGAGCAGCACGGCATCGTCTTTCTGGACGAACTGGATAAGGTAACCCGCGCGTCCGAGTCGGTCGGTGCTGACGTGTCTCGGGAAGGCGTGCAGCGGGATCTGTTACCGCTGGTCGAAGGCTGTACCGTAAATACGAAGTACGGGATGGTGAAAACCGATCACATATTGTTCATTGCATCCGGTGCATTCCACGTGTCCAAACCTTCAGACCTGATTCCGGAGCTGCAGGGCCGCTTTCCCATTCGGGTAGAGCTCAAATCGCTGACGACCGAAGATTTCGTTCGAATTCTGACCGAACCCGATGCGTCGCTGACCTCACAGTACGTTGCCCTCATGGGCACCGAGGAGGTGACCCTGTCGTTCACCGAGACCGGCGTCCGGCGACTTGCGGAAGTCGCTTTTCATGTCAATGAGAGCACGGAGAATATCGGTGCGCGGCGTCTGCACACGGTGATGGAGCGACTGCTTGAGACCGTTTCCTTCGAAGCATCTGACAGGAGTGGCTCGTCGATTACCGTCGATGCTGACTATGTTGACCTGCATCTGACCGAATTGTCGAAGGACGAAGACCTGAGCCGTTACATACTGTAACCACAATTATGCAAAATGCGCCTGTTGAAATTCGCTTGCGGAAAACGTCGCGCCTGTTGACGGTGAGTTTCGAGGATGGGCAGAGTTTTGACCTGCCTTTCGAATACCTGCGAGTCAGTTCGCCCTCCGCCGAGGTCCGCGGACACGGGGAGGGCCAGGACGTGCTGCAGACCGGCAAGGAAAACGTCAATATTCTCGAGCTGGAGCCCGTCGGCCACTATGCGGTGCGCATCATCTTTGATGATGGGCACGATTCGGGCCTCTATACCTGGAAGTACCTGCACGAGCTTGGTACTCAGCAGGATCATCGCTGGCAGGCATATCTCGACCGCCTGACTGCAGCAGGGTATCCTCGTCGGCCCGTTTGACCCAGCCCGGACCAGCGCGCCAGATGAGCAAGACCACCACACATTTCGGCTTCGAGACCGTTCCGGCCGAGGAAAAAGCAGGCCGAGTCAGGAACGTGTTCGATTCGGTCGCGGGCAACTACGACCTGATGAACGACCTGATGTCCGCCGGACTGCACCGGCTATGGAAGCGCTTCACGGTAGAACACGCCGCCGTGCGTCGGGATCAGATAGTACTGGACCTCGCTGGCGGCACCGGCGACCTCGCTTTGAAATTCGCATCGCAGGTCGGCAGTGGCGGCCACGTCGTGCTCGCAGACATCAATGCCAGCATGCTGCAAGAGGGGCGCCGCCGGCTGGTTGATGCAGGCGTTGCCGGCAACCTGACGATTGCGCAGCTGGACGCGGAGCAGCTGCCGTTTGCGGAAGCCACGTTTCACTGCATCACAATAGCGCTCGGATTGCGTAACGTCACCGACAAGGCGGCCGCGCTCGCCTCGATGTACAGGGTTTTAAAGCCGGGCGGTAAGGTGCTCGTGCTGGAATTTTCGACGCCGCATCCGGCGCTGAAGCCTGCCTACGATCTCTACTCGTTCAAAGCGCTGCCGGCACTTGGCAAACTGGTGGCCGGTGATTCATCCAGTTACCAGTATCTGGCCGAATCGATACGCATGCATCCGGACCAGCAGGAGATGCTGAAGCTTATGGAGGATGCGGGCTTCGAACGCTGCCGTTACCACAACCTTACTGGCGGCGTTGTGGCACTGCATATCGGCTACCGGATCTAGCTGCTGGTCAGTTCTCAGGAGTATGAATGGACGCTTTGCACAACATGCTGCAGCCGGTCGCCAGACTGATCAACCGGCAGCTCAAGCTGCAGACACCGGCGCGTGAGCTCTGTGAGTCGCTCAACGGTCGCACCCTCGCGCTGCGCTTGTCAGATACAGGGCTGGCTCTCTATTTCTGCGTGCAGGACGAAGAGATCAGGCTGCTGACAGACTACGAGACCGATCCCGACGTCGTCATTAGCGGGTCGCTGCTATCGCTCGCCAGACTTTCCGGGGCAGATGCCGAAGAGCTGATGCGCGATGGCTCGGTACAGATCACGGGCGATGCGGTGCTAGCCCAGCAGTTTCGCAAACTGTTGCGCTACGGCCGACCGGACCTGGAGGAAGAGCTATCGGCTTTCATCGGCGACGCCGCCGCCCACGGAATCGGAGAATTTTTTCGCGACGCCGGAAAATGGGCGATGCACGCCAGCGAAACGATGCAGCAGAATGTGACTGAGTATCTGCAGGAAGAGCGTCGTGCTGTCCCGGGGCGGGTTGAAGTGGAGCGATTCCGGGCCGATGTCAACACGTTGCGCGATGATGTTGAGAGGTTTGAGGCACGTCTCAAAAAGATGGCAGCCGCACAAAATTCTAAAGCGCCCTCGGGCAACGGTCCCTGATGCCGAGAAAAAAGACGCTGCTGCGACTGATCACCATCCAGCGCGTGCTCGTCAAGTATGGCCTGGACGAACTGGTGGACACCGCCCGCTTCCTGCGCCCGCTTAAATTCCTGTTCTACCTCTTGCCGCGAGCGAAGCAGGTGTCAGCGCCACTCGGCGTGCGTATCCGGCTTGCGCTAATCGAGCTTGGTCCGATATTCGTGAAATTCGGGCAGGCGATATCCACGCGCCGCGACCTGCTGCCGCCGGACATCGCGGATGAACTGGCTCAGCTTCAGGACCGCGTGCCGCCATTTCCGGCTGAAGAGGCCATCGCCATTCTGGACGCGGCATATAAGAGGCCGGTCTCGGAAATTTTCAGCCGCTTTGATAAAGAACCGCATGCGGCTGCATCCATCGCCCAGGTACATACCGCTGCACTTCGTGACGGCACCGAAGTCATCGTCAAGCTGCTGCGGCCCGGCGTTCGGGAACTGATCACCCGCGACCTGGATGTAATGTACGCCATCGCAGGCTTTGCCAAGCGATACTGGACCAATGCAAAACGATTGCGTCCGGTTGAAGTGGTTGGCGAGTATGAGAAAACCATTTATGACGAACTGGATCTCCTGCGGGAAGCGGCGAATGCTGCACAGCTGAAGCGAAATTTCGCGAACTCTGACTTGCTGTACGTGCCCGAGGTCTACTTCGACTATTGCCGGCCGGAGGTGCTCGTTCAGGAGCGAATTTATGGCATTCCCATTGGCGATATGGAGGCGCTCAGAAACTCCGGTGCGAATATTCAGGTGCTGGCAGAGAATGGCGTAGAAATATTCTTCACCCAGGTCTTTCGCCATAATTTTTTCCACGCGGACATGCATCCGGGGAATATTTTCGTCATGGCCGACGATCCGGAAAAGCCCCGCTATGCCGCCGTTGATTTCGGCATAGTCGGCACCTTGAATCCCAGCGATCAGCAATACCTCGCTGCCAATTTTCTGGCCTTCTTCGATCGCGATTATCACCGCGTCGCGAAACTGCATATCGATTCCGGGTGGGTACCGGCAGGGACGCGAATCGACGAGCTGGAATCTGCCGTCCGCGCTGTCTGCGAACCGGTTTTCAATAAACCACTTGCGGAGATATCTTTTGCGCAGGTCATGATAAGGCTGTTCGAGACCGCGCGGCGATTTGACATGGAGATTCAGCCGCAGCTCATCCTGCTGCAAAAAACCCTGTTCAATATCGAAGGTCTGGGACGGGAACTCTATCCACAGCTGGACCTGTGGAAAACCGCTCATCCGATTCTGCGCCGGTGGATGGCAGAGCAGGTCGGCGGGCGCGCCACCTTCGAACGCTTGCGGGAGGACCTGCCGCAGATCCGCGAGGCTATGCGCGAACTGCCGGGTGTGATTCGTTACCTGTCCCGACAGATCGCGAACGGCGATCCCGAGATTCGTTTTTATGCACCGGAGCTCGACGACATCCGGAATCAGCTCAGAAACGGACGCCGCCAGAACTTCAGGCTCGCCGCTGGCGCTACTGCCGTCATTTGCGGCACCGTCGTACTGGCTCTTGGCACGGTCGCATGGCTGGGGTGGACACTGCTGGCGGCCGGCGCGGCTGCCATGCTCACCGGCCGGCCGCTGCAGTGAACGAAGGGTTCGCAAAGCGGCGAACCGTCCGAAGCTTCGTTCGACGCACCGGCCGTATCACCCCATCACAGGAACGCGCGCTGGCGTCACTGTGGCCTCGCCTCGGCATCGATCAGTCCACGGCCAAGCTCGATCTCAGTGAGATTTTCGGTCGTCACGCCGACCGCGTACTCGAGATCGGCTTCGGCAACGGCGAGAATCTGATTGCTTCGGCAGAGCAGTTCCCGGAGAAGGATTTTATTGGCATCGAAGTGCATCCCCCGGGTATTGGTCATTGCCTCATTGCCGCGCGCGATCTGGCGCTGACGAATCTTCGAGTCATCTCCGGCGACGCGCTCGAGATTATGGAACAACAGCTTGGCGACGCCACGCTCTCCGCCGTTAAGCTATTGTTTCCCGATCCGTGGCCGAAAAAGCGTCATCACAAGCGGCGTATTGTGCAACGCTCATTCGTGCAGCTGACGGCACGCAAACTGGTGCCAGGGGGCGCGCTCTGTATTGCCACCGACTGGCAGCCATACGCCGAACACATCGATGAGGTGCTGGGCGACGCTCACGAATTTCATTTGGTGGAACGCCGCGAGCATAACGGTGATCGTCCTCTGGAGCGAACGACCACGCGCTTTGAAACCCGCGGCGTGAAGCGCGGGCACCTCATTGTTGACTGGAAATACCTGCGCGCCGGCTGACTTGCAAATCTTCCGAATTGTTCTATAAAGAAGGGGCACTGGGAAAATATTTTTGCGAGGGCATGCGAATGGCAACTCAACGACAGATTCCCATACCATCTCCCCAGATCGGCCGATGGTACCGGCGCACCAACGGGCAGATTTTCGAAGTCGTTGCCGTGGACGATGATGATGGCACGATAGAACTGCAGTTTTTCGACGGCACCATTGACGAAGTCGACTATGAAACCTGGGCGGCGCTGCTCATTCAGCGTGTCGCTGCTCCGGAAGACTGGTCGGGATCGGTCGATATGGATCCAGAGGATTTTGCCCGCCAGGTTGAGGGCGAAATACCCAGCGGCTACCACGATCCGCTGGCTTTCCTGGACGAACGCGAATAACGCCAGGTCTCAAGGCTCGGCATTTAACGGGACCGGGAGTTCCATGATTGAAGACTGGCATCTTGCCCAAATGAATGTGGGCACGTTTCGCTTTCAACCGGAGGATCCGCGGCTGGCCGGCTTCATGGATCGGCTGGACGACATCAATGCGCTCGCTGACCAGGCGCCGGGTTTTGTGTGGCGACTGCAAAGTGACAGCGGCAATGCAACGGATATCGATGTCGGCGAGGGCCCTCTTTTCGTCGTCAACATGTCGGTATGGACATCGGTCGCCGCACTGACGGACTTCGTATATCAAACCAGCCATCGCGACGTCATGATCCAGCGGCGGCAATGGTTCGAGAAGCCCGCTGGGCCTTACCAGGTCTTGTGGTGGATCGCCGCCGGGCATTTCCCATTGCCTGAGGAAGGTCTGTCCCGACTTCGCACGCTTGCCGCATCCGGTCCGACCAGCGACGCATTCAGCTTCAGCCGACAATTCCCGCCACCGTCAAGCGCTTCTGTTGGAGACCGGCCAGTGGGCGAGAAAAAATCACGACGTGCTTGAGCAGGTACTGATCGTTGCCGGGCTCACGGTGCTGGTTTTAATCAGCCCGGGACCCGATATGGCGCTCGTGTTACGCAATACCCTCATCGGTGGGCGTCTCGCCGGTGTGCAGACATCGCTCGGTATCCTTAGCGGAAACCTCGTGCATATTTCCTACTGTGTGGCAGGCATTGGCTGGCTCATTTCGCAGAGTATCGTCGCTTTTTCGGTTTTGAAGTATGCCGGTGCCGCGTACCTGCTCTACCTCGGCCTGCAGAGTTTTCGCGAAAGCCGGACGCCAGTGGCGCCTGCGGGCGGTGAGCCGAACCGTGGCAGAAACTGGTACCTCCAGGGGTTAATCAACAATGTTCTGAATCCGAAGGGTACCTTGTTCTACCTGGGTATTTTCACCGTCGTCATTACACCCGAGACCGGCGCGCTCGGCATGCTCTTCCTTATACTCACAATGATGCTTATATGCGCGCTGTTCTGGCTTATCTTCGTGCTCACGCTTGACCGGCCGGCGATTAGAGACTTTCTCGAGAAGTCCCAGGTGACGGTCAACCGGATTTTCGGCGCCGTGCTGATTATGCTGGCAGTGCGCGTGGCGTCTATCGAGCGCTAGCGCTCTGCCGCAGGCACCTGCACGACAATCTTTCCATCGCGTATTTCAACAGGCAGAGGAATGAGTTCGGCGCCGCGGCAAGGCCCCGCGACGCAGACGCCCGTATCGATTTCGTACAAGGCGCCGTGTGATGAACAGACGATCAGGCCACCGTCCTCCGTCAGAAAGCGGTCTGGCTGCCAGTTCAAAGGATGCCCGACGTGCATACAGTAGTTCCGGTACGCAAAAATGGCTTCGCCACGGCGTACGACAAAACCGCGAAACGGCCAGTCCCCCTCCCCTGTGCGGAACTCGCGACTGCCGGGATCGTCGAGTTCTTCGAGACAACCAACAGTTATTTCAGAGGCGCTGACATTCACCGAATTACCGCTCCTTCATGGACTCGTTATGCCGGCGCGCAACAATGATAGAAAGGAGAATGGCGGGTATGCCTGTTGCTGCTGCATAGAGGAAAAAATTAAACCAGCCTATCGCAAGCTGAACTTCGCCGGAGTAGCCCGCAAAGAATTTGCCAAAGAAAGTGCTGATGGAACTAAGCAATGCGTACTGCGTTGCTGTGAACTTCACGTTCACCAGCGCAGACAGGTAAGCGATCATGATGGTTGATGCAAAACCTGCCGCAAAGTTATCGAAACTGATAGTGAGCGTGAGCATCGAAATCTCAGGACCCGTCAGCGCCAATGCTGCGAAGAACAGATTGGTGCTGACAATTATGATGCTGGCGGCGACGATCGCTTTGGCGAGGCCGAATCTGATGACCGCGGCAGCGCCTGCGGCGATGCCAAGCAGGGAAACCCAGAAGCCGTAAAGTTTCGCCACGGTTCCAACTTCCACTTTGGAGAAGCCGATATCCAGGTAGAACGGATTGGCGAGGATGCCGAGCACCCGATCGCTGATATAAAAAGACGCAATAAAAGCGAAGATGACGAATGCCCAGCGCTTGTAGCGCGCAACAAAGTCAGAGAAAGGCTCGACGACGGCGATAAATATCCATTGGCGGGCCTGCTCGATGAAGCTGCCGGACAATTGCGCTGCGACGCCGGTTCGAACGGACGGTTCTCGGCAGAACAGGGTCGTGACGATGCCAATGGCCATGCAGGCAGCCATCGTCTTGTAAGCCATCGTCCACGAGCCGAATTCCGCAATGTAGAAGGCGCCGGCTGTCGCCACGACAACAGCCAGCCGATAGCCATACTGATAGAACGCGGCGAGGACGCTCTGCATTTCCTGTTCGGCAGACTCAATACGGTAGGCATCGATGACAATATCCTGGGTCGCGGAAAGAAATGCGATCGCCATGGCGATAGACGCGAAGGCGACCATGTTGAACTGCGGTTCGATCGCGGCCAGCGAGTACAGGCTGACAGCCAATGCCAGCTGGGAGGCGAACAGCCAGCCCCTGCGATGGCCAAGCCAGGCGGAAAACAATGGCAGCCGGACGTTGTCGACGAGGGGGGACCAGAGAAACTTGAAGCTGTAAGCAAAACCCAGCCACGCGAACGTGCTGATGGTACTGCGCTGAATGCCGACATCTGCCAGCCAGCCGGTCATGGTCGCATAGACTAGCGGAAACGGCAGTCCACCAGAAAAGCCGAGAAAAAATATCACGATGACTGGCCGTTGCAGGTAGTAGCGCCAGCCGCGTGGCGCTGCTGATGGCTCAGAAGGCGTTTTGTCGCTCAGCTTGGTCCCTTCCAGTCATAGTCAATCGTGAGTGGCGCATGGTCGGAAAATCGTTGCGACTTGTAGATATCAGTGCGAAGAATGCGTTGTTTAAGGCCTGGGGTGACGATATGGTAGTCGAGTCGCCAGCCGACGTTATTGTCCCACGCCCGGCCGCGATTTGACCACCACGTGTAATGCTCGGCGTCCGGATTGGCGACGCGGAAGGCATCAATATACTTGTGCGTGCCAAACAAGACGTCCATCCATTCACGTTCTTCTGGCAGAAAGCCGGAGTTCTTCCGGTTAGCGCGCCAGTTCTTCAGGTCGATCTCTTTGTGAGCAATGTTCCAGTCACCGCACAGAATGGTTTCGGAGCGGCGCCGCTTGAGCTTCTGCAAATGCGGAGTGAACGCATCAAGGAAGCGATACTTGGCCGCCTGCCTTTCTTCACTGGAAGAGCCAGACGGCAGGTAAACCGATACGACGTTTAGCGAGCCCAGTTTGACTTCCAGGTAACGTCCTTCGTCGTCAAACTCTGGTACACCGAGCCTGCGGATCACGCGGTCGGGTTTGTGACGGGTGAAAATAGCCGTACCGCTATAACCTTTCTTTACGGCGTCACGGTAATAACAGTGATACCCCTGCGGGCGAAAACAATCGTCGACCAGTTGATGTTCCTGAGCTTTGGTTTCCTGAATGCAGACGACGTCTGCGTCCTGTTCTGACATCCATTCGAAAAAACCTTTTCGCGCCGCGGCACGAATTCCGTTGGCGTTCAGACTGATTACGCGAAACAAAGACATCCCCCTTTTTCAAGCCTTTTTTATCCGCTGAGCGGTCGGGCTGCTGCAGAATTGAACAGGTCAGTATGTCATACTGCAGGGCCCGTACTGGTGACCTGTTCCGAAGCGAGCCATCATACCGAACCTGCTGATAAGACCAACTACATGCGTGCGTACAAAAGCGAATTTCTGGATCTGGCACTCGAACTTGAAGTGTTGCGCTTCGGCGAGTTCACGCTCAAGTCGGGACGCGTCAGTCCCTACTTTTTCAACGCCGGACTTTTTTCCACGGGTTACGCTGCGGCAAAACTCGGGCGCTACTACGCGTCAGCCATCGCCGATTCAGAACTTGAATTCGACATACTTTTTGGTCCGGCTTACAAGGGTATTCCGCTTGCAGCGCTCGCAGCCTCGGCGCTTGCAGAACATCATGATGTCGACGTGCCGTACTCTTACAATCGCAAGGAAGTAAAGAGCCACGGCGAGGGCGGCAACATTGTCGGTGCACCGCTCGCCGGCCGCGTATTGATTGTCGACGATGTCATTACGGCTGGCACCGCCGTACGCGAAGCGCAGCAGATCATCGTCGCAGCCGGCGCCGAAGTCGCCGGTCTCGTCATTTCGCTGGATCGTCAGGAGGTCGGTCGCGACGCCCGCTCTGCGGTGCAGGAACTTGAACAATCCCTCAAAATCCCGGTCATCAGTATTGTGCAGCTTGAAGATCTGATCGATTTGCTCGAGGAATCCAAAGAGTATGGAGAGTTCCTGCAGCCGGTACTCGATTACCGTAAAAAGTACGGAATATCCGCTTAAAGTATTGAAATGGCTGTCGTTTGGCGGAAAGTTTACAGACGCCACCTGGCCCACTAAGGTGCTAAATCGCGAACCAGTCCCTCTGGGCGAAAACCGAAATGTGTGATATTTGGACAATGAGCTTCAGACGCGCCATTTTTCTCGTGCTAATCGGCCTGCCGACCGCAATGGTTGCAGCGCAGGATTCCTCCAAACTGTACCGTTGGGTTGACGCCGACGGCATCGTGCATTTTGGCGACAGCATTCCGGCGGAATATGCCGAGATTGAGCGTCAGGTCGTTAACGAGCACGGCATCACGGTTGATGTGATGCGTGCCAAGAAAACCGAGGCGGAACGTGCTGAAGAAGTGCGCCAGGAAGAACTGCGCATGGAACGCGAGTTACAACGTCGTGCTGACATGGCCTTGCTCGCCACCTATCTGTCTGTTGACGAAATCATCATGCATCGGGATCGGCGCGTGGAGCTATTTCAAGCGCAGGCGCGCGTTACGGAGCTTTATCTGCGCAATCTGCAACGTCGCATGGATTCACTTGAGGAAGAGGCCAAAGGCTACAAGCCTTACAGCGATGATCCGGATGCGCCGATGATTGACGCGGATCTCTCCGACGACATGGCGGTCACGCGAGAAACGATTAAACGCCACGAATTGAACTTGAAACGCTTCCGTCAGGACGAACAGAATATCGTGGCTCGCTTCGATGGTGACGTCGACAGATTCAAAAAGCTTAAAGGTCTGAATTAGGATCAATCGCCCGCGGGGCGGGCTCCTAAATCCAATAGCAACTGTAGGAGCGGCCTAACGCCAGGACGCGTGACTCAACTCTGGCCAGAGTGTCCAAAGCCGCCTTCGCCGCGGCTCGATTTGCCAAACGCCTCGACGACGTTAAATGCGACCTGCTCTACTGGCACAAACACCATTTGTGCAATCCGCTCACCGGGTTCGATGCTGTATGCCTTGGAACCTCGATTCCAGATCGAGACGAATATCTGCCCCTGGTAATCGGAGTCGATAAGCCCGGTAAGATTGCCAAGCACCAGGCCATGTTTGTGGCCCAGCCCGGAGCGCGGCAGCAGGACGGCCGCTAGCGATGCGTCACCGATGTGAATCGCCAGACCCGATGGGATAAGCACGGTTTCTCCTGGTTGCACAACCATGACTCCGTCGATGCAAGCGCGCATATCCAGGCCGGCGGAACCTTCGGTCGCATAGTGCGGCAAAGGAATTTCCATGCCGATTCGCTCATCCAGGATTTTCAGTTCAACAGATCGCATCATGTTACTCATGTGTCGTGCCTGATCGTCGGCAGTTCGGCTACCGTATCGGCGCCAATATTCTCCTGATAGCGTTCGGCGATCAGCGCAATCAGCTTGTCGGCAAGATCGGCCTTGTCCATACGCGGGAATGACTGTTCACCACCCTGCCAGAAAACATCAACCGTATTGTCGTCGCGATCGAAGCCGCGGTCTGCACCGACCAGGTTGGCGACAATCATGTTGATTTTTTTCTGCTCAAGCTTGCCGAGTGCGTGTTCGCGAAGATTGCCGGTTTCGGCGGCGAAGCCCACTGTAAAGGGGCGATCATTGAGGCGTGCGACGGAAGCCAGCACGTCCGGACTCCGCACCAGTTCGAGCGACATCCCCTCGCCCGCTTTTTTGATCTTGTCGTTGCTGATCGCGGCCGCTCGATAATCAGCGATAGCTGCGGCGCTGATAAAGATGTTCACATCTTCCAGGTGCTCGTGGACGGCACCAAACATATCCTTGGCGCTTTCGGCGGATATGACCGTGACATTTTCAGGCGCTGGCAGGTTGACGGGTCCGCTGACCAGCCGCACTGTCGCACCCGCGTCGCGCGCGGCAGCTGCCAACGCATAGCCCATTTTTCCCGAACTGCGATTGCTGATGTAGCGCACCGGATCGATCGCTTCACGGGTCGGTCCCGCGGTTACCATCACCGTCATCCCTAGAAGCGACTGTTCGCGGGGCTTGTCGGAAGGAGACGGCGCTTCCGCCTCTTGCATAAGCTCCGCGACGATTTCTGCGGGTTCCAGCATGCGGCCGGGACCCACTTCGCCACAGGCCTGGTTGCCTGTTGCCGGGCCCAGCAGGCGGACACCACGTTGCAGAAGCGTGCGGCAATTCGCCGCCACCGCCGGATGCTGCCACATCACGCGATTCATTGCGGGAACCAACACTACCGGCGCTTCGGTCGCGAGGCACAAAGTCGTCAGTAGATCCGGCGCTCCGCCAACCGCGAGCCTCGACAGGATTTCTGCCGTTGCCGGCGCGATCAGCACAAGGTCGGCCCAGCGGGCCAGTTCGATGTGTCCCATGGCGGCTTCCGCCTCACTGTCCCACAGATTCTCGCGGACCGGGCGGCCCGACACGGCCTGCAGTGTTGTCGCCGTCACAAAGTGGCTTGCCGAGCGGGTGGTGACGACCTGCACGTCAGCATCGCGTGCCTTCAGGCGACGAATGAGATCGGGCGTTTTATACGCAGCAATGCCGCCTGCTATACCCAATATGATCTTCTTTTTGCTCATACCTGTGCTCGCCGTGCCGGGTTGCGGAGCTTAGCCCGACGTCCCTCCCTATTTCCAGCACAACGCCGGGGATTCGCGGTTTGCGGAGCGCTGCCCGGCTAGCGCGTGAGCGTCACCCGGGACCTGATCTCGCCGAGCAGATCGATAGCGGCGTCGATGTCAGCATCTTTGGTCCGCCATGAGGAAACGCTGAGCCTAAAGGCCGGACGGTCGTGCCAGCGGGTGGCCCCGAACCAGATTTTGCCCGTTGCCACAGCTGCATCACGCGTGGCGAGGGTCTGCTCGGCAGAAGCTAGCCTCACCAGAACCTGGTTCAGCACGACGCGATTAAGCACTTCGAAACCGGCAGCCTTAAGGCCGTCAGCCAGCCGCCGCGCCTGGGCGGCATTTGTGCTGACCAGATTACTCACACCGTCGCGACCCAGGCTTCTCAGAACCGCCCAGACTGGAATGCCCCTGGCTCGACGCGAAAACTCGATACCGAGATTCTTCTGACTATCTGCTGCGGCAATCGCATAATCGGCATCGCTGTTCATAGCGTCGGACAGCGCGGCAGGGTCCCGGCAAATACCCATCGCGCCGTCATACGGCGTGTTGAGCCATTTATGGCCGTCTGTGGTCCAGCTGTCGGCATGCTCCACGCCAATCGTCAGCGTCCGCAGTTCGCTCGTCGCGCGTGCCCACAGGCCGAACGCGCCGTCGACATGAACCCAGGCAGACGCTGCCTGCGCTCGCGGGATAAGCACATCGAACGGATCAAATTCGCCGCTGTTCACTTCTCCTGCCTGCAGGCAAAGGATTGTGCGTTCATCAAGCTCGGGGAGTTCTGCCGGATCGATGCGGCCGCAAGAATCCACGGGCGCCAGGATGACGTTTTCCAGGCCGAACCCCATGATACGCAGCGCTTTTTTGATGGTGACGTGTGCCAGCGCAGAAATTACTACCCGGATCTCGGGAGCACCCGCCAACCCTTTCTGATCAAAATCCCACCCCTGGCGTGCCAGCAGTGAGCGGCGCGCCGCAACGAGACAGGCCAGCCCGCAGGCGGAGGCCGAGGTGCCGAAACTCACGGCACTCTCGCGCGGCAGATCAAGAATATCGAGTACCCAGCGCGCGGCCTGTTTTTCCAGGGTATGAGCAGCAGGAGAGTTGTCGAATGATGATGCACATTGGTCCCAGGCGAGAGACAGCCGTTCGGCGGCGGCGGCCACTGGCAAGGTCGCACCGATTACGAAACCGAAGTAGCTCGGCCCGGTGCTGGCCGTGGTTGCGGGCGACCCAAGCGAATCCAGCAAAGCGAGCGTCGCCGCATCACCGCAGCCGATGTCGGGCAGCGGCTCATCGAAGCCTGCGAGTCCGGCGATGGCCTCCGCAGCGGGAAACACCCGCTGACCGCCGACATTCTCGACGTAGTGTCGCGCGCGACGGTCAGCCTCTTGCAGCAGTTCGATTTCATTCATGGGGCAGTACTCACGCTCGGTGATTTATCCGGAGGGTAAGACTTTAGCGGCCTTGGGCCGAGATTTGCAGCTTGCAAGCTCACGACGTGACGGCCAGGGTATTTACTTTTGATCCAGCGGACAGGGACGGTCCATGGCTCTGAACTCGAAATGCCTGCCGACATCAGTCGGTAGTGGTGATGCCAGCCTCCAGTCTGGTACGGCCCTGCTATCGCTGTTGTTCCGGCGCGGACTGGGCGCCGATGCCGCCGCGGGCATGGCGGAACGGCTGCTCGAACGTTTCGGCGGCATTCGCAGGCTGCTCAACGCGACGCCGGCGGAGCTGTCATCCGTAGATGGCATGGGACCTACGGGTGTCGCCGCGGTGCTCGCCGTGCGCGAACTGGCGCGGCGTTACTTTGAGGAGACGCTGCCGGTCGGCGAGGCCATCCGCAGTCCGGAGGACACGGCGCTATTTCTGCAGGCCAGGCTTCGCGACCGGCCGCACGAGGTCTTTTGCTGCCTTTATCTGGACAATCGCCATCGCATCCTCGGCTTCGAAGAGCTTTTCCGCGGCACGATCGACGGCACCAGCGTATACCCGCGCGAAGTCGTCAAACAGGCGCTTGCACTGAATGCGGCCGCTATCATACTGGCCCACAATCACCCTTCCGGGGTGGCGGAACCCAGTCAGGCGGACGAGCGCATCACGCAGCGAATCAAATCTGCGCTGGCGCTGGTCGACATACGATTGCTGGATCACCTGGTCATCGGTGACGGTGTCAGTACCTCGCTCGCAAGCCGCGGGATGCTCTAAACGGGGCAAACGGCCTTGCCTGCGCCCGGCGACGCTGGTATAAAGTCCCGCTCTGTGCCCGCCGCCCGCGGGCATGATTTTGTAAAATTCATCGTTTACAGAGACTTTTGAAATGTCCAGGATTTGCCAGATCACCGGAAAGCGCCCCCAGTCGGGAAATAACGTCTCCCACGCCAACAACCGGACGCGGCGGCGCTTCTTGCCCAACCTGCATTACAAGCGGTTTTGGATTGAGTCCGAAAAACGCTTTGTACGGCTGCGTGTGTCACACAAAGGTCTCCGCATCATCGACAAGCACGGAATCGACAAAGTGCTTGCCGACCTGCGTGCCGACGGCCAGCGCATCTAACCCGCGTTTAGCAAAGGGAGCAGCAAATTATGCGTGACAAGATCAAACTCGTATCCAGCGCCGGCACGGGCCATTTCTATACGACGGCCAAGAACAAGCGCCTGCATCCCGAAAAGATGGAAACCAAGAAGTATGATCCGGTTGTGCGAAAGCACGTTCTTTATAAAGAATCGAAGATCAAATAGCCGTTCGCGTATGCGTCGATTTCCGGCAACCCTGTTGCCAAAAAAAGGCCCGCTTCAAAGCGGGCTTTTTTTATTCTGATGACTAACCTGAAGATTTTCGATCTGAGATTCTGTTCTTAGTTTCAGCAACATGTTCTCACGCCAGCTGGTAGGACCTCAGTCGCGCCGCAAAATTTTCCAGCACTTCGATACCGCTGGCTTCAGCCTCACGGCACCACTCTTTTAGCTCCGCCAGCAAAGCTTCGTTGCTAAGATGCGCGCCGCTCCAGATTTCCGATAGCTTTTCGCGGAACTCGTGGACAGTGGACAATGCCTTGTTGTGAGCGAGTAAGTGACCGAGTCGAGCAATGGCTTTTTCGTCCAGCAACGCCGGTCGCCGAATCAGCAGTTTGCGCGTTCGGCGAAACGCTGCGTTGCCGTTCGCCATGGCCTTCTCCGTCTTGAACACCGGCAGGGTGACCTGTCGCGTGTAATCACGCAGCACGTGCATTCGATTGACAATTATTGCCCGCAGATTGTCGACACTGAGTTGCGGATCAGGCTGGGCCTGCACGACGGGACGTGGTGCGACCTTGTTGACCTTGGCCAGGCGAGCGACAGAGAGCAGCCGAATGTAAAGCCAGCCAATGTCGAACTCCCAGCGACGCTGGGAGAATTTTGCCGACGTCGGAAACGCGTGATGATTATTGTGCAACTCTTCGCCACCGATCAGAACGCCCCAGGGAATGATATTTCTTGCAGCATCATTGCATTCAAAATTTCGATAGCCCGAATGGTGTCCGACGCCGTTAATGATGCCGGCCGCAAACACCGGCATCGCTGCCAGCTGAATGGCAATCATTGTAATTCCCGGCACGCCGAACAACAGCAGGTCTGTTACGACAAGCAGAATGATTCCGGCGTAAGGAAATCTGATGTAGACGTGTCTCTCCATCCAGTCGTCCGGTGTACCACGGCCGTATTTCTCGATCGTCTCCGAATTGTCTTTTTCTTCGCGATACAACTCGGCGCCTTCAAGCAGCACTTTTTTCAAGCCGTACACTTTCGGGCTATGAGGGTCACCGGCGGTTTCGCAAAACGCGTGATGCTTTCTGTGCACGGCAACCCACTCACGCGTCAGCATGCCGGACGTGCACCAGATCCAGAACCGAAAAAAGTGCCGTAGCCCGGGATGGAGGTCAATCGAACGATGCGCCTGGTCACGATGCAAATACAGCGTGACTGCCATCATCGTGATCTGCAACATGATTAGTGTCGCGAGCAGGTAACCCGGGAAATTCAGGTTCAGTATTCCGTAGAGGTAATCCATCAAGGGGTTCCATTGCACAGCTAATCGGGCAATTATATCTCGAAAGCAGGGCCACGGCGGTAAGAAAGCCGTCACGATAATGCCGGCCGGAGACTTTCGGCTGTAGGTAAGGGTTCTGAGCGTAAGACGCGCGCCGGCAGGCGGGTTTCACGCCTGCGCCATTGCGATAATATTGAGTAACCGTCACCCGGCCATCATCCATGCCTGAATTACCCGAAGTTGAAACCAGTCGCAGCGGCATCGCGCCGTGGCTGGAAGGACAGGAAATACACTCGGTACTGATCCGCGAGCGTCGGCTGAGATGGCCGGTACCTCGCGCTATCGAGCAAAACTTGCCGGGCAGCACGATCAGTGCCGTGCGCCGGCGCGCCAAATATCTGCTGTTTGATATGCCGACCGGTTCCGCCATGCTTCATCTGGGCATGTCCGGCAGTGTGCGCATCATCGACAGTGACGAGCCCGCCGGGAAACACGATCATGTGGACATTTGCCTGGCCAGTGGCAAAGCACTTCGCTTCCGTGATCCGCGTCGCTTTGGCTCGTTGTTATGGGCGAGAGATCCGTTTGCCCACCCGCTTCTCAGGGACCTCGGCCCGGAACCGCTGTCTGACGATTTCGATGGCAATTATCTGCATCGACGTGCACGCGGCAGGCGGGTCAGTATCAAACAACTGATTATGAATGCCGGCATCGTCGTCGGCGTGGGCAATATTTATGCGAGTGAAGCACTGTTCAGCGCAGGCATTCATCCTCGCCGGCAGGCAGGGAGGGTTTCTGCGGCGCGGCTGGCCCTGCTCGCAGGGGCGATTAAACAAGTGCTGTCGCGTGCGATTGAAGCTGGCGGCACGACTCTCAGGGATTTTCACGGCGGCGACGGCGAGCCGGGCTACTTCCGTCAACAACTGGATGTTTATGGTCGCCAGTCAGAGCCTTGCCGTCAGTGTGAAACGCCGATCACCGCGATCGTGCTGGGGCAGCGGTCAACGTTCTATTGTAAGCGGTGCCAGCGCTAGCCTGTGTGGATTCGCGAGCAGGGCTCGCTCCTACAGAACGCATGTGTATTGTTTAAAGGTTGGCTCGGTGCCAAAAGAATTGTAGGAGCGGCCCAAGGCCACGATGGCTGCAAGCGGTGCCAGCGCTAGTTTGGGTGGATTCGCGAGCAGGGCTCGCTCCTACAGAACGCATGTGTATGTTTAAAGGTTGGCTCGGTGCCAAAAGAATTGTAGGAGCGGCCCAAGGCCGCGATGGCAGCCTGAGCGCTCCTGAAAACTCGGAATGCGTGAGCCGCCACTAACGGCAACGTTTAATTAGCGCCTCATTGACGATTGGCGAGACAAATTCTGAAATATTGCCGCCCATGCTGCAGATCTCGCGGACCAGGCTGGAGGAGATGAAATTGAAAGTTTCCTTCGGTGTAAGAAACAAAGTCTCGACGTCATCGGCCAGATGCCGGTTCATATTGGCAAGCTGAAATTCGTATTCAAAATCTGACACTGCTCGCAAGCCGCGGATAATTACGCCCAGATCATGGGCGCGCGCGAAATCTACCGTGAGTCCGTCGTAGCCCATCACCTCGATATTGTCGAGGTCGGCCAGCGATGACTTCGCCAGATCAACGCGTTCCGCCAGCGTGAACATTGGCTCTTTGCTGGGATTCGCAGCAATAGCCACGACGACCTTGTCGAATATCCGGCAGGCACGCCGGACAAGGTCTTCGTGACCCAGGGTGATCGGGTCGAACGTTCCCGGATACATCGTAGCCACTGTCATTGAGACTCTCCTGAATCACCCTTACTGTGCTGCACCTTTAGCAGTGCATAGCGCACTTTTCCTGCTGTTCTCTCTTTCAGCACCGTCCACCCCACGGGCATGTCCGGTAACGCTCGGTCGTGCTGGCACTCGAGATACACCAGCGCGCCGTCGGCAAGCCACTCGCGAACGTTCAGAAGTTTACACAATTCATCGTAGTAATCGGCTGCGAATGGCGGATCGAGGAAAACGATGTCGAAGCGCAATGGCTGTCCACGCTGCAGGTATCGCAGCGCATCGCCCGCAACGAGCGTGGCTCCCGTTGCCGTCAATGCATCGATGTTGTCACGAATAGCCTGCTGAGCGCGTTTCGCATCTTCCACAAACACCACCGTGCGAGCACCCCGCGACAGCGCCTCGAAGCCAAGGGCGCCGGTTCCGGCGAACAGATCGAGGCAAGCGGCCCCGTCGATAATCGGCGCCAGCCAGTTGAAAAGCGTCTCACGGGTTCGCTCGCTGGTGGGACGAACGCCGGATTCGTCAATCACGGGCAGCATACGACTGCGCCATTTTCCCGCTACAATACGCAGCCGTCCTGACGGCGATCCCCGGGTTCTGCGTTTTCTCGGTGCCAAGCGCAGCGTTCCTTGTTTATGTGTGAGCCGTTGCCGAGACTACTCCAGGTTCTGTACAGGAAGAAACGCGTGTTTGGAAAAAAGGACAAACAGGAACCAGCAAAGAAAGCAGGTTTCGTCACCCGGCTGCGTGCCCGGATCAATCGCGGCGACAGCTGGCTGACTTATGATCTGGCCAATCTCGTGCCCGGTGGAGAGATTGATGCCGACGTGCTGGATGAGCTTGAAGCAGAGCTCGTAATGGCCGATGTCGGCGTGGACGCGACGGAAGCCATCATCGCTGATCTTAGCAAGAGCCTCGCACGCAAGGAGCTGAAGGACGTCGCTGCTCTGAAGCGCGGTCTGCACAATGCACTGGTGAAAATTCTCAAACCGGTCGCGGTACCGCTGGAGATCACGGCCACAAAAGGTCCCTTTGTCATTTTGATGGTCGGCGTCAACGGTGCGGGCAAAACAACGACCATCGGCAAACTGGCGCGTCGACTGATGGACGATGGCCAGACGGTGATGCTTGCGGCCGGCGATACTTTTCGGGCCGCCGCCATAGAGCAGCTGCAGGAGTGGGGCAAACGCAATAGCGTACCCGTCATTGCCCAGCAATCCGGTGCTGATCCGGCTGCGGTAATCTACGACGCTTACGAAGCCGCCCGTTCGAAAAATATCGATGTATTGTTAGCTGATACCGCCGGGCGCCTGCAGAACCAGCAGGGGCTTATGGACGAGTTGAAAAAAATCAAGCGCGTACTAAGCCGCCACGACGAAAGTGCACCGCAGGAAATCATGCTGGTTCTTGACGCGAGTCAGGGGCAGAACGCACTGGTTCAGGCGCAAAAATTTCATGATGCGCTCGGAATTACGGGCATAACCGTGACCAAGCTGGACGGCTCGGCGAAAGGCGGTATTCTTCTGGCTGTCGCGAACAATCTTGGCGTGCCGGTACGCTTCATTGGCATCGGCGAAAGCATCGACGATATGCAGGCGTTCGACGCAGACGATTACGCAGACGCATTGTTATCTTCCAGCAAGCAAGCCTGAGCGGAGTTTATTCGTTGATCCGGCTAGAAGACGTTAGCAAGCGATACCCCGGCGGGCACGATGCACTTCGCAATCTTTCGCTGCATGTCGAGAAAGGCGAAATGGTTTTCGTCACTGGCCATTCGGGTGCCGGCAAAAGTACCTTATTGCGGCTAATCGCACTGATTGACCGGCCAAGCAAAGGCCAGGTGATTATCGACGGGCAGAATACAAGGCGTGTCACGCGGCGTCGTATTCCCGCCTACCGGCGCCAGATCGGTATGGTGTTTCAGGATCACAAGCTGCTATACGATCGCCCGGTGTTCGACAATGTCGCATTGCCGCTGGTGATTGCTGGTGTCGGGCACCGCGAAGCTGCGCGCAAGGTTCGCGCGGCGCTCGATCAGGTCAGTCTGCTGCACAAGGAAAAGCAGCAGCCGCAAACGCTGTCCTCCGGCGAGCAGCAGCGCGTCGGCATTGCGCGAGCGATCGTAACGCGGCCGAAACTGCTGATTGCCGATGAGCCTACCGGCAATCTGGATCCCGATCTGTCGCTCGAAGTCATGCGCATCTTCAGGCGCTTCAACGAAGTGGGTGTCACGGTGCTGATTGCCAGCCACGACATCGCACTGATCGATCAGCTGGGGTGCCGGCGAATCGCGCTGGCGGACGGCTCGCTACAGATAGAGGAAGAGGAAGACGTCGTCGCCGAGTACAGAGAGCGAATGGAGGCCGAGCGGGGCGAAACACCGTGGCTGCCATGAAAAGGTCAGAAGCACTTGCGCCGCCAAAGAAATCCGGTCGATTGTCGGCATGGGCGCTACGGCACGTCAGCACGGCGATCGGCGCACTTGGCCGACTGTCGCGCCAGCCCGTTGCCAGCCTGATGACCATACTCGTTATCGGCATTGCGCTTGCATTGCCGGCGTCGCTGCACCTCGTTATTAAGAATGCGCTGTCTATCAGTGAGTCCTGGGACAACGCGCTGGACTTTTCGGTCTATTTGAAAAAAGACGTCACGCTTGCACAGGCCGAAAAGCTGGCGGAGATCGTACGCCAGCGCGCCGACGTCGATGCCGTGACCCTGATTGCCGCCGATGATGCGCTGGCTGAATTCAGGGAGCAATCCGGCTTTGGTGACGCGCTAGCCCATTTGTCGTCGAATCCGCTGCCGCACACCATGGTGGTGCGTCCGGGTGCCGCGAATACGGCCGTGTCGATGGGCTTGCTGAATGAGGAACTCGGCAACCTGCCTGAAGCCGATTTTGTGCAGGTGGATACGGAATGGGTGCAGCGGTTTCTGGCAATACTCGACATCCTCGAGCGGGCGATCCGTATCGGTTCGATACTTTTGGGCGTCGCCATTGCTGTCATCATCGGTAACACGATCCGCCTGGATATTCAGAATCGACGCGAGGAAATCGAAGTCACCAAGCTGATTGGTGCGAGCAACAGCTTCGTCCGCCGGCCATTTCTCTACTCGGGCCTCTGGTATGGCCTCGGCGGCGGGCTGTTGGCCCTGGCACTGGTGAACTATGGGCTCTACGCACTGGACGCGCCGGTGAACCGCCTGGCGGGACTCTACAACAGCGCATTTCGGACGCTGTCGCTGGATCTGGCGGAAAGCGCCACCATCGTCGGCGTCGGTATTGTCCTCGGCCTGACCGGTTCCTGGCTCGCAGCCACCCGGCATATGCGGCGCATCGAACCACGCTAGCAAAAGGCCTGACGATCCGCTGCGAAACAGGCCTGCCGTGAACGCCCAAAACCTCGCTAAGACCTTGTTTAAAAAACGTTTCAATGCTAGCGCGACAGGGAACTAAGGGGCACAATTAGCACTCCAAGACCCGGAGTGCTAAAATCGCCGGCCACAGAAGGTAGCTGAATACAATGACAACGGCAGTAACACCCCTGAACCACGATCTGATGCTGCGCGGCCCCGTCGGCAGCCTGGACGCCTATATTCAGGCAGTTGGCGGTATTCCCGTGCTTTCCAAGGAAGCAGAGCAGACGCTTGCCAATCGTTTTCGCGACGAGGAAGACCTTAAAGCCGCGCGCGAACTGGTCATGGCGCATCTGAGATTTGTCGTGCACATCGCCAAAGGCTATACCGGTTACGGGCTGCCGCTGGCGGATCTCATTCAGGAAGGCAACGTCGGTCTGATGAAAGCGGTGAAGCGCTTCGACCCGGCTTTCGACGTGCGCCTCGTGTCGTTTGCAGTCCACTGGATACGCGCCGAAATTCACGAGTACGTGCTGAAGAACTGGCGCATTGTCAAAGTGGCGACCACGAAGGCACAGCGCAAGCTGTTCTTTAACCTTCGGAAATCGAAAAAGAGCCTCGCCTGGTTGTCGCACGCTGAAACCCAGGCGGTAGCGGATGACCTCGGCGTCAGCGCCAAAGACGTTACCGAGATGGAACGCCGCATGACGGCACGCGATGCGATGTTCGATCCCGCACCCGACGTGCGCGACGACGATCGCGTTTTCACACCTGCGGCATATCTGCCGAGTCCGAATTCAGATCCGGCTACGCTGGTCGAGAAGTCTGACTGGGATGACGACGCAAGTTCACGCATGGCCGACGCACTGGAAACGCTGGATGACCGAAGTCGCAGAATTCTGGAGACGCGATGGCTGGCCGAAAAGAAGCTTACGCTCCACGACCTCGCTGACGAATTTGGCGTCTCGGCAGAGCGCATACGCCAGATCGAAAGCGCGGCGCTGAAAAAGCTACGCGTAGCGATGGAAGCCTAGAAAAAAGCTGCAACGAAAAAAGGCCAGTGTCCGCGGACACTGGCCTTTTTTTTGACTCTGATTTGTCGACTATGAGGTGATTGGCACCATCGTAATTTCAACGCGGCGGTTCGCCTGACGACCACTGTTGGTGGTGTTGTCGGCAACCGGCATCGTTTCACCAAGGCCTATTGTAATCAGGCGCTGGCTGCTAATGCTCTGCGTTTGCAAATACTGGGAGACGGATCTGGCGCGACGTTCCGACAGCGACTGATTGTAGGCGTCTGCGCCGGTGCTGTCAGTGTGGCCTGCCACTTCCACGACTGTCTTGTCGTATTCCTCCAGTACTTTGGCAACGGAAGACAACACGTCGTAAAAAGCGGGACTCAGGTCTGAACTGTCCGTCGCAAAAGTCACGTGGCCCGGCATGTTCAGCGTAATGTTGTCACCAATTCGAGTGACGCTTACTCCCGTGCCCTCCAGTTCCGCACGAAGCTCGGCTTCCTGGCGGTCCTGATAGGCACCAATTGCGCCGCCGGCGAGTCCGCCGACACCAGCACCAATCAATGCCCGCTGCCGACGTTCTACCGCATCGTCACCCGATGCCAGACCCACGACGGCGCCAGCGATGGCGCCGATTACCGCACCCTTGGTGGCCGTGCTCGTTTTCGATTCCTGGGTGTAGGCATCGAGCGTCTGACAGCCGCTGATCGCGATCGTCATCCCCGTTACTACCGAAAACACCTTCAAAGCCTTCATGTTCATTGTTATTTCCTCTTTATCGCTCTCAAAGAGAGGCGATGCGCCGTTACGAAGTAGTTTGGATATTGTACATGCCTGCCCCCTGAACGACGGCTGAAAGCCGGAATTGCATCACAATCCGCGAGGATTTATGCGCCATCGGACTGCCAGAGACAGGCTGTGTAGAATGTCAGCCGCGTCGTCACCGTGACCAGGAGAACGGCATTCCGGAGACAGAGACATGGCTGGCCGAGTACGGCAAGAGAAGCGGTCCGGTTCGCTTCAGGTTCCTGTACTGGCTCGCGGTGCTGGCAATCGTGCCGGCGACCGTCGGCATGCTCTGGTCCCTGCCGGTACCGGCGGCATTCCTGGAGATTTCGCCGGTACTCAATTGGGGCAGCGCGTTTTTGATGGCGACGGTCGTCTACTATTTCATCATTTCCATGCCGCTTGCGATCGGAATTCTGCCGCTGGTCGTGGCGATCACCATGCTGGAAATCTGGCTGTCGGAATCCGGCAGCACCCTCGCTCGGGCTTCCGTCGCGCTCTACGCTTCCTGCCTTGCCGGTCTTTATCTTGGGCATTTCGGCGCCGGCGGCTGGCGCGCGGTCTTTCGCGATATTCAGCTGATGATGATCGCACCGCTCTGGCTTCTGTCCAGGCTCTACGCCAGACTTGGCATCCCGTACTAGCTGTACGGTGCAGGGTGTACCGCCATTTTCAATGGCGATCAGCGATGAATGGCTTTTTCGACGATCTGTCAGGGTGTTGCATGCAGTTCGGGACAGGTAGAATCACGAACCCGTTTTATCGTTGACCCCGCCCCTGGAGGCACCTTGGCTACCGCAGATAAAAGACAGCTCGATCCCATGGATCTTTACGACGTGCGTTCCGAACTTTCGGAAGACGAATGCATGGTGCAGGATTCGGTCGCCCGCTTCGTCGACGACAAAGTGTTGCCGATCATTCGAGAAGCGTTCGAAAACCATACCTTCCCGCGAGAACTGATCGCAGGTGTCGCCGACCTCGGATTGCTTGGCAGCTCTATCGAGGGTTACGACTGCGCTGGCATGAACGGCATCTCGTATGGACTGATTTGCCAGGAGCTCGAACGCGGTGACAGCGGACTGCGCAGTTTCGTCTCCGTACAGTCGAGCCTCGTGATGTATCCGATCTATACCTATGGCTCGGAAGAACAGAAACAGAAGTGGCTGCCCGCCATGGCGAGAGGCGAAGCGATCGGCTGTTTCGGACTCACCGAACCGCAGGGCGGTTCCGATCCCATGAACATGAAAACGCATGCGAAAGCAGACGGTGACGACTGGATTCTGAACGGTTCGAAGATGTGGATCACTAACGGCAATCTTGCTGATGCCGCGGTGGTCTGGGCGATGACGCCCGAAGGCATTCGCGGGTTCATCGTCGAAAAGGACATGCAGGGTTTCGCCGCCCAGGAAATTGAGAACAAATTTTCGCTGCGGGCATCGGTTACGTCTGCATTATTCTTCGACAACGTTCGTTTGCCCAAAGAAAACGTTCTGCCCGGCGTCGTCGGTCTCAAGGGACCGTTGAGCTGCCTGACCCAGGCCCGCTATGGTATCTGCTGGGGTGTCATCGGTGCCGCACAGGCCTGCCTGAGAGAGGCAATCAGTTACACAAAAGAACGCGTCCTGTTTGGCAAACCGCTCGCAGAAACGCAGGCTATACAGCTTCGTCTTGCTGACATGGCGCGACGAATTACGACGGCGCAATTGTTGGCGCTGCAACTCGGACGACTCAAGGACCGCGGCCGCATGATGCCGACCCAGGTGTCTGTGGCGAAATGGAACAACTGCCGCATGGCGATTGACATCGCGCGCGACGCCAGAGACATCCTTGGCGGTGCCGGTATCAGTGCTGAGTACGTCCCCATTCGTCACATGCTGAACCTTGAAAGCGTTATCACTTACGAAGGCACCGAAACCGTGCATCAGCTGGTTGTCGGCAAAGAGCTGACCGGCGTCAACGCATTCTGATGAAATCTGCGCGGAGCGGCAACTCCGCCCTTCCGCAGAACCGGGATGTCTGGCGTATCGCAGCGCCGATGATCGTGTCGAACATATCCGTTCCGCTGCTCGGCATGGTGGATACCGGCGTGACCGGCCACCTTGATGATCCGGTCTATCTGGGCGCCGTGGCGATCGGCTCGACGATCTTTGGCTTTCTCTACGCGGGCTTTAACTTCCTGCGTATGGGCACGACCGGTATCACCGCTCAGCACTTCGGCGCGTCGGACAACGACGGTCTTACCGTTGCACTTGGTCAGGCGCTGGTCGTTTCATTTCTGATTGCCGGTTTACTGCTGCTGTTGCAGGTGCCAATCGCCGCTGTCGCCATGCAGCTTCTCGGCGCAGGTACTGACATCACCGCAGTTGCGAGGGAGTATTACTTCATTCGCATCTGGAGCGCGCCTGCCACGCTTGCCAACTACGCAATGATCGGCTGGTTTCTGGGTCTGCAGAATGCCCGCGTACCGCTGTACATCGTTTTGGCCATCAACCTGACCAATATTGTTCTCGATCTGTTATTCGTCCTGGTACTCGGCATGACGGTAGATGGAGTGGCGCTTGCATCCGTCATTGCGGAATTCGCCGGACTCGTTGTCGCAATTATTTTTGCACTCAGGTATCTGCAAGCAAACGGGGGCCAGCTGGACTTCCACCGACTCACTTCGCCGCGCGAATACGCCGCTTTCTTCGCCGTCAATCTGCACCTTTTTGTCAGGACCATGGCCCTGATGTTTTCTTTCGCCTTTTTGACGGCCGCAGGGGCGCGGCTCGGAGCACTGGTTCTCGCGGCTAACGCGGTGCTGCTGAATCTGCTCCACCTCATGTCTTTTGCGCTCGACGGCTTCGCACATGCCGCCGAAGCGCTGGTGGGAAAAGCAGTCGGGGCACGCGACAAACAGTCGCTGCAGCAAGCTGTGCGACTAACCTTGCGCTGGTCGCTTTACGTGTCGGTGGCATTCAGTGCGTTCTTTTATTTCGCCGGAGCCTCGATTATTCAGCTGCTCACTGATCTTCCGGACGTCATCGAGGTTTCATTACGCTACCTGCCGTGGCTGACCGTACTACCCGTCGTCGCAGTATGGTCCTATCTCTATGATGGCGTTTTTGTTGGTGCAACCCGCGCGCGTGAAATGCGCAACATCATGTTGATTTCCTCGTTCCTCGTCTTCGTACCGGCATGGTATGTATTCCGGTTTCTCGACAATCACGGACTGTGGCTTGCGCTTACGCTTTTTCTCGCCTGCCGTGGCATCGGCATGCATTATTATTACCGCACACGCGTCATTACCTCGATTCCAGACTAGGATGCTGTTTATCTGCTTGCCGCCGCCGGCTCGCCGCAGCGCTCCGCCACGCTGCGCCTGGCCCAGGCGTAGGCGATGACGCCTGTCAGGATGTTCGCCACCGCGTACGCCACGAAAATGCCGCCGACGCCCATGAATTGGTCCAGCAACATTGCCAGCGGGACGTAAATAATGACCATCCGGCCGACGCTGATATGCACTGCCGGCATAGGCTTCCCCATGCCATTGAAGGACGCGTTCATGACCATCACCATGCCGTAGGCGCCATAGCTGATCGGCACGATCAAAAGGAATAGTGAAGCGACATTGGTAACCTCCGGATTTTCGCTGAAGAGTGAGGCAATGAAATTCCCGGACAGGGCCAGCATTAAAGCGAGCAGCAGACCGATGCCCAGACAAAACAAAGTGCAAAGCTTTAGCGCCTCGAAAATGCGGTCTGCCCGCCCTGACGCCATGTTCTGCCCGACGAACGGACCGATGATCGCTGACAGTGCGTAGAAGGCGACGAGCGTCAGCGACTCAACGCGGCTGGCAACACCGAATCCTGCCACCGTTTCCGGACCGTATTTCGCCAGCATCGCGGTGATGACAGCCGTTGCAATCGGGATGATGGCGTTTGTCGCTGCCGCCGGAATGCCGACATGCAGTATGTCCCGCCACGACGTGACCATTTCGTTTGGATCCGGTCGATGAAATGTGAGCAGATCGAGCCGCACCCGCATGAGGTAGAGCGTACCGCCGAAAATCGCTGCGCGTGCGATTAGCGATGCCGTTGCTGCGCCGTTCAGGCCCATGGCAGGTACGGGTCCGAAGCCGAATATCAGAATGGGATCCAGTATAACGTTGACTACAGCTGCGATGATCATCAGCAAACTGGGCAATCGCGTGTCGCCCGTTGCCCGCATGCTGCTCATGCCGACCATTCCGACGACGACGAAGGGCACGCCGACATACAGGATCTGCATATATCCGGCAATCAGTGGAATCATGTCTTCCGGCGCGCCAAGCAACAGAAACAGCGGTCGAATGGTCATGATCCCTGCCGCACAAATAATCGCAGTCATGCCGAAGGACAGAATCAAACTGTCTGTTGCCAGTCTGCGAGCGCGACGCGCGTTGTTTGCGCCGATCGCCCGGGCCACCACGGATGAAGTGCCGGCACCGAGGCCTATCGCAACACTCGTGACGATCATGAGGATGGGAAAGGCAAAGCTTAAGGCTGCAAGTTCGCGAACGCCGACCTGGCCGATGAACCACATGTCGATGAAATTCTGCAGCATCATGGTCGAAATGCCAAACAAAACCGGGACCGCCATCGCGACAAGATGGGGGCCAACCGGGCCCTTGGTCAGGCGCGCTTGATGTGCTTGCATGGAATTTTCCGAGCGGCTTCTGGATCGTCCGGGCGGACCCCGGCACTATGACCGAGCATGACGGATGACGCAATGCATGGCCCGTGCCTTTTCATGGTTGCTGCGTATCTCTGGACTGGCGCCGTTGCCACCATCAATAAACTGTGCAATGTTCTTGAACCACTTTTCTGCTCCTCTGGAACTATCTGGATGACAATTACATTCGCCGGCGTGTCGTTTTGATCGCATTCGTGGGCGTTGTGGCGGGCCTGCTTTTGCTGATTGCCGGAGGTGCCGGTGTGGTGAAAGGCGCATCGGAGATTGCGAGAAAGGCCGGAATCTCTCCGTTGGTCGTCGGCCTTACAATCGTCGGCTTCGGCACCAGCGCACCAGAACTTGTGGTCAGCCTGATTGCAGCGACTGAAGGTGAAACGGCGCTGGTATTCGGCAATATCGTTGGCTCAAACATTGCGAACATCGGTCTGGTGCTCGGCATCGCTGCACTGATATATCCCATAACAATAGAGCGACAGCTCGTTCGTCGCGAAATTCCGCTGCTGTTGCTCGCCACGTCGGTAATTATCGTGATGTCGCTGGATTCCGGACTACGATCCGCACCGGCTTACATTGATCGATCCGATGCACTCGTGCTGGCATTACTGTTCTGCACCTTTCTGTACATTGCGGCCGGCGATGCCATGCAATCGGCAGATAGCGAAACGCTGGTGTCAGAAATACACGGCAATTTCTTTTTCGGCATTGAATCAAACAATCGCAACAGCTGGTTAATGGTCGGCGTCGGGCTTGTGATGCTCGCAATTGGCGGGCAACTCACAGTGAGCAGCGGTATTCGCGCTGCAGAACATTTTGGCGTGTCCAGCACCATTATCGGCCTGTTTGCGGTCGCCATCGGCACGAGTCTGCCGGAACTGGTCACCTCCATCATTGCGGCAGTTCGCAGAGAATCCGATCTTGCGGTCGGCAACGTCATCGGCTCGAACCTGTTTAACGGACTGTTCGTACTGTCGATTAGCGGCATGGTTGCCCCGATCGTCGTACCGGCAGGCGGCATGATCGATCTCGTTATCTCATGGCTATTCGCAGCGGCGCTCATTCCGGTATTCTTTTTCGGCAAAGCCTGCCTGACGCGCCCCCTGGGTGCCGCCCTGTTGCTAACGTACGGACTCTACGTTGTCGCCAGAATTCTCTACTAATCACAAAGTAACAACGCTATGGCCTGGAAGACACTCAAATCTCGGACAATTTTTGACAATGACTGGATGACGGTGAAAGAAGATCACGTCGTCAGCCCGACTGGCAGCCAGCATTCTTACGGCCACGTGCATTTCAAAAACAAGGCGATTGCAGTGGTACCACTGGACGATCATGGAAACACCTGGCTGGTCGGACAGGATCGCTACACCCTCGGCGAGTATTCATGGGAAGTGCCCATGGGGGGTTCGCACCCGGGCGAGACCCCGGAAGCAACAGCAATACGTGAACTGCGTGAAGAAACCGGTCTCAGTTGCGGCAGTCTGACGGCGCTGATGCGACTGCACACCAGCAATTCAATAACAGACGAGGAAGGCTTCGTGTTCGTAGCCGAAGAACTTGAAGAAGGCGACACGGCATTCGACGAGATGGAGAGTCTCGATATCCGCAAGTTGCCTTTGACAGACGCGATAGCGATGGCGAAGAGCGGCGCAATCACTGATGCCATCAGTGTTGCGGCCCTGCTGCGACTGGCCGTCGGCTAGTGCTTTGTTGATAAAGCCATCCATGGCTTTATCAACGTCCCCATTCGAAAAACGTGGTTTTCGAATGGCTCCCATTTTCAATGGCTTATTGCCATCGAAAATGACGGTACATCCTGTACCGTCTAGCAGGCTTAAGAAAACTGCGTTTCTCTTAAGCCTGCTAGTACACCATGCTGGCGGTCACGACGTAGCGCAATGGTCCACCAGGATCGATCGCATCGAAGGGGTAGCAGGTGACCAGTGTCAGCATCGGCTCATCGCTATCGAGCACGAGGCTGCCCCGTCGTGCATCTACAACGTCCAGCGACTCAACGATGAACAGGTGTGCACGGCCATCCGGCAGTTCGACACGAATGTTTTCTTCCACGCGCAGATGTTTAAGGAATGCAAAGTGCGTATCGCGGTGTCCTGCGATGATGCTGTTGCCCGTCTCGCCAGGCGCGGCACTGATGCTGAGATGACCCGGACCGAACGCGAGTGTCCGGCCTGAGTCGCCCGCCAGGACGATCAGTTCCACGTCGCCTGCCTTCGCAGTCAGCCTTGCTACAGGCCAGGTGTCTGCCCACGGCCACGGTGGTGTGCGTAGTTCCCCGTCAGCCGCCCGCCGCCATGCACGTTGCATGAGCTCCTGCGCGAACCATGCTTTTGCCGGAATGTAGGCACCCTGCGCGAAGTGCCAGAAGCCCAGACAGATTAACGCTGACACGACGAGACGTCCGGCGAGCCTGTTAATTTGCCGCCGGCGAGAACGTGTCATTCACGCGCCCCACTCGGAGCAAACCCCACATCGCCAGTGCTGCCAGCAGGAAAAAAAGGCCCGTCAGCCGATAGATTTCGCCGGCGGTGGCGGTCGCCGGAAAACCGAAGATGGCCCGGTGATTCTGTCCGTATGGCAGCAGGTTTGGCACCTGTTCCTTGCCGGGCGTGGCCTCTGCAGGGCGCACGGGCGTTTTGTCAACAGCAACCAGACTCGTGTACTTGCTGACCAGGTGGTGATCCAGAGCCGTCTGCAGAATGGCGCTACGTGTTTCCACTTCCGGTGCGCCTCGTCGCTCGCTGTCCATGAGAGCCGCGATACGGGCGCGGCCCCAAAGCGCGCCCACCCCGGCGTGCGATACGTTGGCCCTGATCTCCAGCTGCTCGTCCCAGCCGCCGCGCGCAGACTGCCCGCGGACGACCAGCAGGTCGCCGTCACGCGGCAGATTTTCAAGCCGCGTGCTGAGTTGGACGGGTTCACCTGCATACAGATCGGGGATGGTAGACGGGTAACTCTCCGCTTCGCTGCCGTCCGGCCATTCGATGACGATATCAGTGACCTGCGGCCGTTCGAGTTTGCTGAACAAACGCTGCATTTTTTCTCCTACCTCGTGCAGCGCACTGATCGTCGTGAAGGTACCGCGCCCTGCCTCCGCAGCCTTTCTCATGAACCAGCTATTTGGTGCCGAGCCGATGCCGACCGTAAACAGTCTGCTGTTGCCCAGTTGTCGCTCGATGAGATTGAAGAGTGCCTCTTCGTTGCCCACGCTGCCATCCGTGATGAATACGATCTGCCGAAGATGGCTTTCAGCCGGCGGCGTGCTGAGCGCCAGCTTAATCGCGGGCGCCATTTCAGTGCCGCCGTCGGCGGCGAGTGCCGCGACGTAACGGCCTGCACGGCTGAGGTTCGACGAATCGGCAACGACGCTGGCACCGAACAGGGCGCTGGTATAGCTGTTGAACTGTATGACGTTGAATCGATCCCGGGTGTCCAGACCGCGCAGCGCAAGTTTCAAAGCCTGCTTTGCCTGCGCGAGCGAGGTGCCATGCATGGACCCGGACGTATCGATCACGAAAATCACTTCGCGCGGCACGGGAGGGGACGCTACCGACAGGTCGTCCGGTGGCAGTACCATCAGGAGTCCATGCATTTGGCCGCCAACCAGCTCGGTGAAAAGCGTAGCGCGCGGCACGTCTGCCGCAATCGGCTTCCAGATGAGTTCAATATCGTGATCCAGCGGCACGCGTTTGCCTCTGAAAGTCACGTGGTAACGCTGCTGGTCACTCCCGGCTCCGCCAGCACTGATGTCGACGGGATGATAACGGCTGGCGATAAGCCCCAGCTCCACACCCGCGTTGATGTCTGCACTGAACGTGACACGATGGTCGGTGGACTTTGTAATGACGGGCGGCGTAATCGCAGACGCGTCAGTAACCGACGTTGTATCGGCTGACCAGCCCGAGCCCTTGCGATCTGCCTCGTTCACTGGCAGCGGCGTGCCGGGGATATACCGTGGCGTTATTGTCAACGGAATGCGCAAACTGAAGATGCCGTCGTCGAAGTTCAGCGTCTCCAGATATTCGATCTCCACGATCACCGTTTCACCGGGCGCAATGTTCGCCACGGATGTCGTAAACATGTTCGCGCGCTGTTGCTCGACGAGGCTGGCTTTACTCCCTGCCTCGCGTGCCTGCTCGTATTCTTTCCGTGCCTGCTCCTTTTCGCGAACCTCGCCTTCTATGAACCGATCGCCGATGTGCAGCCGCATACGGTCGACGGCGGCCTGATCCGGCAGAGGGAATACGTAGACCCCTTCTACCCAGTTCGGCCCATCGTTCAAAAATTCCTGGCGCACTTTGACACGTGCGGCAGGGCCACTGATCTCTGTTTCTATTGCCGTATTCAGGCGCGTGGCAACGGCGTAACCCGACTGCATGCGTAACAGCAGGCTGCCGGTCTGCATTGCAGCGGGACTGATCTCCGGCTTTTCGTCATTAGCGTACGCGCCGCCGCTGCCCGCTAACAGCCAGACCAGTACGAACGTGCCCCAGCCGTAGCGCCTGCCACTGTTTACTTTTTTCATGGCTGGCAGGCGTTTTTGATGCAGATCCATAGTCGTTCTCCCGCTAATCCGTGTGTGAATTGCAACACCAGCTTGGGCGTGAGTGCGGGCACGGGCATGGCAATGCACCGGCGTAATGTGGCAAATTGTGGGGCCGCCACCCAGACGTCCAATAGAATGTCGAAACGAATTGCCATCGTCGAAGACGAAGAAGCTATCCGCGAGAACTACGCTGCCGCATTCCGCCGCGAAGGCTATGCGGTGGACCTGTTCGACGCACGGAAGCTCGCGATGGAAGCCTTCGAAGCGCGGCTGCCCGATCTCGTCGTGATCGATATCAATCTGAAGGAAGAGGTTGAAGGCGGATTCGTTCTCTGCCGCGAACTGCGCAGCCGGTCCAGTGACCTGCCGATTATTTTCCTCACGGCGCGTGACAGCGAGTTCGATGCGGTTTCCGGTTTACGGCTTGGTGCGGACGACTACCTCACCAAGGACATCAGCCTGCCGCACCTGATGGCGCGTGTCGCTGCACTGTTCCGCCGCCTGGATGCGCAGAGCCAGCCACAGGGCAAGGAGGACCTGATCAAGCGTGGCGAGCTGGAGATCGACGTCGACCGGATGACCGTGCGCTGGCGAGATCAGCCCGTAGGGCTGACTTTGACGGAATTCTGGATGGTGCATGCGCTGGCGCGTTATCCGGGTCATGTCAAAAATCGTCAGCAACTGATGGACGCGGCACAGGCTGTTCTGGACGACAACACCATCACCTCGCACATAAAACGCATTCGTCGCAAATTCCTTGCCGTCGATCCGGCTTTCGCCGGCGTCGAAACGGTCTACGGTATGGGTTACCGCTGGCTTGTTGATTAGCGGCATGTTGCAAGGGCCCCTGTGAATCTGCGGCGGCAACTACTGCTGGTCAGCTTGTTGACGCTGATTCTTCCCTGGGCCGGTTGTCAGTTCATCAGCGAAACGGAATCGGCATTGCGCGAAGGGCAACAGCACATGCTGGGCGGTACCGCTAAGGCGATCGCAGATTCGCTGTCGCAGTTTTCTCTTGAGTTGCTGGCGACAACTTCTGCGCGCGCGGGCGGGCGAATATATGCACATCCGCTGGAGAGCGCACCGTTCGTCGACGGCTATATGGATGACTGGACGGTTCCGGACGGTGCCATGGTCAATCTGCGCGGAAAAGACGGACCGGTTCGCTACGTCGTCGGAGCGTATTCCCAGTATCTCTATTTTTTCGTTTCCGTACGGGACAATACTGTCGTATATCGCCACACAGGCGAGGGCGGGATCGGCAGTCACGCGGACGCCGTCACACTCATCAGCGTGGACGGCAGCAGCAGAACGGAGTATCGGCTCAGTGCGGAAGCGCCAGGCGAAATTGTCGCGACACGGGTTACCGCGAATCGGGAAATCGATGAAACCCGCATCAGCGCTGACTGGCAGGACACCGGCGATGGCTATCAACTGGAAATCCGGGCGCCGCGAAACCTGTTCCCAGCGGCCGTCGGCCTGACGGTCAGTAACACGGACAGCGCCGGGACCGCAGGCGTGGCCAGCGAGAGCTTCGACCGTGACGGACCTGGTCCACTTGTCAGCATTTCACCGGTTCTGCAAAGCGTCGCCAGTGGTTACGTGCAACCTGGCCTCAGGCTGGTTGTCACCGACCGCGATGGCTGGCGCGTTGCCGCAGCCGGCAACCTCTCGCTGCCGGACGAGAATTCCGGCGACGCTGCAGTCGGGGCAGGCTGGCTGCGACTGATCTACAACCTGATTCTGGAGCCCGGAGACGAAGCAAAGCTTGCCGAACCTGCGCCGAATGGCAGAGAACAGCTTGGCTATATTGCCGAGGCGCTCAGTGGGGGCGTGCCGGAACCACGCTGGTTTCGCAATGAAGCCACCGGCACGGCCGTCGTTTCCGTCGCCAGACCGGTGTGGTCCGGAAACGTGCAGACGGGCGCCATTATTCTGCAACAAGGCACGGACGCCATCCTCAGCCTTACCAATCGCGCGCTGACCCGGCTGATCATTCTGACACTTGTGACGACGATCATCGTCGCCGCGGTACTCATTGGGTATGCGAGCTGGCTGTCATTGCGCATCCAGCGTTTAAGTAATGCAGCGGAACTGGCGCTCGATGAGAAACGCTTGTCCAGTTCTCTGCCGAGTGCACTTGCAAGCGATGAGGTCGGCGATTTATCACGCAGTTTTTCAAGTGTGCTGCGGCAGCTGGGCGTTTATAACGACTACCTGCAGTCGCTTGCCAGCAAGCTGTCACATGAGCTTCGAACGCCGCTGACCATCGTCCGTTCTTCGCTGGAGAATCTCGAACACGAGGCGCTGTCGGCCGCAGGTCAAAAGTATGCTGAACGCGCGCGGGATGGTACTGACCGCCTGCAAAATATTCTGAATGCTATGAGCGAAGCCAATCGCACCGAAGAACTTGTCAAGAACGCCGAAACCGAACGGTTTGACCTTTGTAGCGTATTGCGGGCCACGGTAGCTGCGTATGCAGATGCCTGGCCGGAAAGAGAATTCGCGTTTAGCAGCGCGGTGTCCGACGCGGTAATACACGGATCACCGGAACTGATCATTCAGATGCTCGACAAACTGATTGCAAACGCGATGGACTTTACCGAAACCGGCGAGCGGATTTCGATCAGCCTGCAAAGGGAGAAAGACTCGATTGTCATTGCTGTCGCGAATCCGGGTCAGCCGCTGCCGGAAGCGATGGGGGACGGACTGTTCCGCTCGATGGTATCCGTGCGCAAGGGAGATGCAGGCAAACACCTGGGGCTAGGCCTCTACATTGCCAAGCTGATTGCCGAAGGCCATGGCGGGAAGATTGCCGCGGCGAATACCGGCGACGGCGTGGTTTTTACAGTTACATTGGCGATGGCCAAGACATCGCCCGCCGGACGGGCTCCTACGTTTCAATAGCAGCCATTGGCGCGACACCTGGCGTCGGATCGCCCGCGGGGCGGGCTCCTACGTTTCAATAGCAGTCGTTGGCGCGGCACCCGGCCTCGCATGGCGGCGGTTGTTCTGGCGTCGAGGATGGCTACGATGCCTACCGCCTCGCGACACGCAATCGAAAACACGCGCAAGTTCGGGTGCAGGGCTTGCGACCCGCTCAGCGCTGGAGCGGTATAACCCCGGAGGTGGCGAATGGAACGGGCGGCGCGAACGGGATGTCGGCGGTAAGGCTTCCATCCAGGGCGTAGTTGACGTCCCGCGTGGTCGCGCTCTGCAACAGGGTCGCCAGCTGCGTCGAGGTTCGCAAGAGATCCAGGTCAACCTTGATCGCGAAGGCGCCGTCGCCATTCGCCGGCACTGTGAAATTGGCTGCTGTCTCGCCACCGGCAAATTTTTCACCATCGAGCGCCACCTGATAGCGCATCGACTTTACGGGGAGCGGGAACGGATTCGGATTGTTGATGCCGATGCCAAGCAGAAAAGTC
Source organism: Woeseiaceae bacterium (assembly GCA_037968735.1). Lineage (GTDB taxonomy): Bacteria > Pseudomonadota > Gammaproteobacteria > Steroidobacterales > Woeseiaceae > SZUA-117. Next base: position 67,402 of record JBBKWC010000025.1, read on the forward strand.
TGACTCCTGATGTTGGCGGACTCGAGCTTGACGCTGGTGAGGGTGACTGCCGGCGACGCAATGACGGGCCCGCCGATGCTCGTACATCCTGAAATAAACAGCAGCGTGACGGTGATCATGATGCCCCAGCCTCTCATCGATTCTCTCATGGCCATGCTCCTGACTTGACTCAATGCATCCGCCCGCCGAATTCTGCCCAGCTGGCGCCGAGCAGCAACCACTCGTCATCCGGTTTGTGCAACTCGAGTTCGAAATTGTAGAGGTCGGCATTGAAACCCAATGCGTTGTTACCCGACCCCGCAATGCCTACGTTGATCAGCACGGTAGCAGCTGTTTCACCGCTCAAGGTAATTTTGTCTATGTTGACCAGCAATGCAATTGCGTCCTGACGGAGAAAATACACCCGCAGCAGGTCGCCGAGGCGTTTGCGGTCATTGCCGCGACCGTCGCTGTATCCCGGCGCGATCTTCTCCAGCAAAGTATTCCGATCTTCCGCTTCGACCGCCAGTTCTGCGCTCGCCAGCCACGCACGAACGCCATCTTCCGGGCTGAGCTCGGGTTCGCTGCAGCCGATGAACAGAACACAGGCGGCGATAAGAAAAGACAGTCGCATACAGTTGCCTATTAAATCAGGACTGCGGAAAACTGCGTACCTGTCGTAGCATTTGCACGCAGCCGGTGATAGAACAAGACTATGAGCGGTCGAATCTGCATCCTCTGTGACACAGGTCTCACTACGGCGGGGCACCGCGGGTAAACGCAAAATGGCAATGAAACTTCTCCGAGAAAGCGCAGACGCTACCATCACGGATGATGACCAGATCCGGATCGACAAGATACTGGCCTTCTGGTTTAAAGAGCAGGAGCTAACGGCGCCACAGATCGACGGGCGCATGGATACCTGGTTCGGCGAGGACGCGGAGTTCGATGCGGAGGTGGCGCGCGAGTTCTCCCAGGATGTCGAGGATGCACGAGGCGGCAACCTTGATCACTGGTCGCATAAACCCACCGGCCGGCTGGCGTTGATACTGATCCTCGACCAGTTTCATCGCAATATCTATCGCGGCAAACCGGAAGCATTTGCCGGTGACAAGGCGGCATTGCGACTGTGCGTCGAAGGCGCCATGGAGAAGAAAGACAAGGATCTGTCCCCCATCGAGCGCGTATTCTTTTATATGCCCTTGCAGCACGCAGAGTCGCGCAAGGTGCAGAGCAAATCGGTCGATATTTTCAGCAGGCTGGCGAACGCCGTTTCACCGACGTATCGGGAGACGTTCGACACCGTCGCGCAGTTTGCTGAGCTGCATGCCGATATCGTGCAGAAATATGGCCGGTTTCCTCACCGTAACGCCGTGCTTGGACGTCCGAATACGCCGGAGGAAGACGAGTACCTCGCAGGCGAATCACCGACTTTTGGCCAGGGTGAGAGCTGATTGCGACCCGCGATTGTGTGATCACTGATCGGCGTCGTCCAGGCGCCAGCGGCACGGCTTTCATCATGCGCAATTTGGCGCACCCACTGTAAATTTGCGCATTGCGCTGGCCGTCACCCTGTCGGTTCAGTCTTCAAGCGACGTCTCAGCGGATTTTCACTCGTTGGCCCGCTTCCTGCATATATCCCCCTGACACTTATGGCAGCAATTACAGATTGGAGAGCGAAATGGATATCTACGAGCGACTGATAGAAGACCACGACAAGCAGCGGGATATGGCGGAACGTATCATGAAAACGTCCGGTGACAGTGACGATCGCAGACAACTGTGGTCACAGTTCAAACCCGAAGCGGTTGCACACGCTGACGCCGAGGAGCAGACGTTTTATGCAGCGCTGATCGCAAAGCCAGACGGGCAGGAACAATCGCGGCATAGCGTCAGCGAGCATAAGGAGGCGGCCGACCTCATCAAGGAGCTGAGTGAACTCGATATGGGCAGCGGCGGCTGGATCCAGAAATTTGAGAAGTTGAAAAAAGAGCTTACACATCACATGGACGAAGAAGAGAACAAGGTGTTTGCCCTGGCGAAAAAACTGATATCCGAGGACAAGGCCATCGCATTGGCGAGGGAATTTGACGAACGCAAGCAACGCGAGCTCGCGGCATAGCCTGGCGTTTAACTCAGACCCCGGCCAGCTGGCCGCGGTTACCGTGTTGCATCACCCGCTTCGACAAACTGTTGAACCGAATGGTCAGCAGAATGGCAGCCACTGAAAGGCCCAGCACGAAGCCGGCCCAGATGTAGGCGGGTGGCGCTGCGAAGGTAATAGCGGCCAGGTATGCCAGCGGAAATCCAAGTACCCAGTAGGAGAAGGTATTGATGATCATTGGCATGCGCGTGTCTTTATAGCCCCGCAGCGCGCCGGCTGCACCGATTTGTATGCCATCGGCTACCTGGAAAATTGCGGCCATCAACAGCAAGCTGACGGCGATGCGGATTACCGACGGGTCGCTGGTGTACACGCCGACGACAACATCACGAAACAGCAGCAGGAAGGTAGCGGAACAGGTCATGAAGAGTATGCACATCAGTATCCCGGTGATCCCTGCATCGCGTCCTGCGCGGGAATTGCCGGCCCCCAGAGCCTGGCCGATACGTACCGTGATGGCCGCGCTCAGCGCGAGCGGAATCATGAACATGGTGGATGCGAAGTTGATTGAAATCTGATGTGCTGCGGTGATACTGGCGCCGCGTGTGCCAACGAGAATTGACACAGCGGAGAAAAGGCCGGCCTCGGCCGTGATAGTTACGGCGATCGGCGTACCGAGATTGAGGATTTCACGGAGCACAGCGACCCGCAGCGGCGCGAGGCGATCGAAAATTTTCAAAGGCTGGTAGATGGGCGCGAGGCGCACGTAGGCGGCCAGTATCAATGCCATCAGCCACATCGTGATTGCGCTGGCGATGCCGCAACCAACGGCACCAAAGGCTGGCGCTCCCAGCTTTCCGTACATCAGCACCCAGTTAAGAAAAACGTTGCATACGAGCGCAAACAGCGACGTGTACATAATTGGCCGCGTGTAACCGATGCCTTCTGTTGTAAACCGCAGCGCCAGAAAAGCGCAGATGGCCGGTGCACCAAATATGATGGCCTTTGCATAGCCGACGGTCAGATCGCGAAAGCCTTCGTCGATGCCTATAAAAACCAGCACGGGTTCGACAAAAGCCAGCATCAGCGCGATGAGAATCAGTCCGAGTACCAGTGCGAGCCACAAGCCCTGACGGGTATAGCGGCCTATCATTTCCGGCTCGCGGGCGCCCCAGTAGCGGGCGGCAATTGGCGAGATCGCCATCATCAGACCAAGGCATACGGTAAAGCCCATGAACCAGACACTGGCGCCAACCGCGACTGCGGCCAGCGCCTCGGCACCCAGGCGGCCCGCCATCACCGCGTCAGCAAACTGCATGCCGGCAATAGACAGGTTGTTGACAATCAGCGGTCCCGCCAGCCGGAGCAGCGCGCCAGCTTCTGCGCGGAATCGTTCGTAGTTTAAAAACACCGGGGGCTCGCGAACTTTAATGTCGACGGGGTGACCAAGTAGCGGAGGCTACCACGAAGCCTTAACGATCCATCCGGCAATGGTGTAAAGTTGCGGCGGAAATTAATGACCTGCGGAGAACGGCATGTTGCACGACGGACAATCGAGACCGGTAGCGATCGTCGGCGGACTGAGAATTCCTTTTTGCCGCGCGCACACTGCGTACAAGGACAGCTCCAACCAGGACATGATGACGGCCACCTTGAAAGCGCTGGTCGATACCTACGATCTCAAGGGACAGACGCTTGGTGACGTCGCGCTTGGCGCGGTTATCAAACACTCGCGCGACTGGAACCTGGCGCGTGAATCGGTCATCGGCTCCGGGCTGTCGCTGCGGACGCCCGGGGTCGATATGCAGCGAGCTTGCGGCACCAGCATCGAAGCCTGCATCGATATCGGCAACAAGATTGCACTCGGGCAGATCGAGGCCGGAATAGGAGGCGGCACAGACTCAATCAGTGACGCCCCTATCGTTTACAACGACGGTTATCGACAGGTGCTGATGGCCAGTCACCGCGGCCGCTCTTTCCTGCAAAAGGTGTTGCCGTTTTTTCGCCTGCGGCCCAGCCATTTCGTACCTGAGCTGCCGGGCGTCACCGAACCGCGAACCAAATTGTCGATGGGCGAGAGCATGGAGATTACCGCCAAGGAATTCGACGTGTCCCGCGAGCATCAGGACCAGCTGGCACTGGCGAGTCATCTGAAGGCCGCCGCGGCCTATGACGAGGGTTTTTACAACGACCTCGTCGTGCCTTATCGCGATGTCGAACAGGACAACAATATCCGCAGCGATTCCACCTTCGAAAAATTGCAGGCACTGAAGCCCGTGTTCGACAAGGGGCCCGAGGGCACGATGACAGCCGGCAACAGCACGCCGCTGACAGACGGCGCCGCAGCAGTGTTGCTGTCTTCGGAGGCCTGGGCGCTGCAAAAAAACCTCCCGGTCATTGCATACATGACCTATTGCAGGGTGGCTGCGGTGAATTTCATCGAGTCCGATGGTCTTTTGATGGCGCCGACTTACGCAGTTTCCGACATGCTGAAAATGGCGAACCTCAAATTGCAGGATTTTGACTTCTACGAAATTCACGAAGCGTTCGCGTCCCAGACGATTGCCACGCTTAAAGCCTGGCAATCGGAAAAATACTGCCGTGAGCGACTGGGTCGTAACGAACCCATGGGCCCGATCGATCTCAACAAGCTGAATGTAAAGGGCGGCAGCATCGCGATTGGTCATCCTTTTGCGGCGACCGGAGCACGGGTCATCTCCACGATGGCGAAACTTCTGCAGCAGAAAGGCAGTGGACGTGGACTCGTGTCAGTCTGTACGGCGGGTGGTATGGGGGTCACTGCAATACTCGAGGCCGCATAGCCCGGTTTGTTGCGTATCCGTTTTCTTGCATCCCCATGACTCGCCCGACATGATGGCGAACGTCAGGTGACAGCAGTCACGACGCGGACGGGGGAATATGGGTGATCTGAGTCAGACCCTGGCGGCAATCAATGCCGTCCTGTGGAACGAGACCTGGATACTGATCATTGCGGGCACCGGCGTGTTGTTCACGATCTGGAGCGGATTCCTGCAGTACCGGGCGCTGACCCACGGACCGAAGGTGGTTAGCGGCGTCTACGACGATCCGGACGACCCCGGTGCGATCAATCATTTTCAGGCATTGTCGGCGGCACTGTCAGGCACTGTCGGTCTCGGCAACATCAGTGGCGTGGCGCTTGCGATTGCGCTCGGCGGACCAGGCGCCATATTCTGGATGTGGATCGTCGGCGTCCTGGGCATGTCCATCAAGTTCGTCGAAGTGACCCTGGCGATGTTGTACCGCAATACCGACGATCCCGACAATCCGCACGGCGGTCCGATGTGGGTCGCCGGCAGCGCCCTGAAACGCATGAAGCCTGAGCTTGGATGGCTTGGCACCGTCCTCGCATTCCTCTATTCGTTTTCCGTTATGACCTCCTCTGGCACCGGCGGCAATATGTTCCAGGCATGGAACGTCGCCGACGTCACCAGTTCCTATTTCGGCGTCGCCGGCTGGATCAGCGGTGCGGTATTGACCACGATCATCGCCATCGTGCTGATTGGCGGCATCAAACGCATCGGCAAGGTCGCCGGCATGCTCGTGCCGTCCATGGTGTTGTTGTATGTGCTCGCGGGTTTCTATGTGCTGTTCGCCAACTTTGGCGAAATTCCGGCCATGCTGACCTTGATCGTCAGCTCGGCCTTTTCGGCAACGGAAGCCACCGGCGCATTTGTCGGCGGCACGGTTGGGTCGGCCTTTCTGTTCGGCATGAAGCGGGCAATATTTTCCAACGAAGCCGGCCAGGGGTCTTCTGCGATTGCGCATGCAGCGGCAAAAACAGACGAGCCGGTGCGCGAAGGGCTGGTTGGCGCCATGGAACCTTTCATCGATACCATCGTAGTCTGCACATTCACCGCCCTTATTATTCTGTCCACCGGCATCTGGAACCGCGCGCCCGATTTAGGCTTCGACGTAGAACCCGTGGCTGTAGAAACAGCGGCAGGCTGGCAGTATCCGGACACCCCGCTGGCCTCCGGTATCTGGCAGGAAGGCACAGGTTTCCTGATGCTCGTCGACGCCTTCGAAAATCCGGCAACAGGCCAGAATGTGCACCGCATCGGCGGCGTCAGCGTCAGTTCCGGAAGTGGCCAGGCCGTGCGCTGGAACGCATTGGAGAGCAGTGTGCAGCCGGTGCTTCGCGGGGCAGGCTTCTACGAGGATTACGTCGGCGCAACGTTGACGGCGAAAGCGTTCGATTCCGTCGCGCCCGGACTCGGGAAGTGGCTGATCACCATCTGTTCCTGGCTGTTTGCCATTTCCACCATCATCGCCTGGGGATATTACGGCGAGCAGGGTGCGGTTTACATGATGGGCACGAAGAGCGCGCTGCCGTTTCGCGTTGTCTACTGCTCACTGACATTCATTGCCACACTCGGTCACATCAAGACCAGCGCGGATCTGGATAACCTTACGGGCATCGGCCTCGGCATCATTATTTACGCCAATTTGCCGATCTGCTGGATCTTTGGTTACCAGGCTATTCGCGCTTACAAAGAATATATCGGGCGCTTGAAGGACGGTCGCATGGGCCCCGATCATCCGCCACCATCCATCGACGACCTCATCAGCGGACGAGACGTCCGTCGCTAGTTTCCCCTGCGTCGCGTCAGCGTGGTCAGCAGTCGCTGAATCCTTTCTTTGGCCTGGCGAGTCACGCCGCCGGACTGGTACTCCTCCACCAGAAAGGCTTCCACGCGACTCGCCAGAGCATCGATATCCTCATCGGGAAAACGCTCCGCGTCAGTTTCCGAGAGCGTTATACGGTCCGCGGCACCAAACAGGTTGATCCAGCGATCACTCTCGCGGCCCGTTTGCAGGAGCCGGTAGAAGCCGAGGCCCGAATCATTGCCTCGCCTGGTAAGGCTCGCGATGCCGACAAGCAGCGACACCGGCACCAGTACAAAGTCCCGCAGACCATCGACGATCAACTTGAGTTGCAGGATGGCAATATCGCGAACCAGGGTCCGCCTGCCCGGCACGTGGCTTGCCTGAATCCCGCTGTCCCCTGCCTGCTCTGTGTCACCTGACATGCTGTACTCCCGCAACCTGTCACTCAGTGTATAAGACTCAATCCCGGCTGCGCTGACAGCCGCACAACAGCCGACTCGGCTGGTGTTGCTACCCGCGCCGTTTTAGTATTGCGGCTCAAGCACTTACGCAAGCCACGTAGCGGATAAAATGCCGAAATTTGACTCATCACCGCACGAACACGGTTTGCCCGAATCTCTGGGCGTCCTGCTGGTTAATCTCGGCACGCCCGATGCTCCCACGCCCGGGGCCGTGCGTCGCTACCTGATGCAGTTTTTGTCGGATCCACGCGTCGTGGAGCTACCACGTGCAATCTGGCTGCCGATTCTGCATGGCTATATCCTCCGAACGCGACCCGCCCGTTCCGCGGCCGCCTATCAGAAAATCTGGACCGAGCAGGGTTCGCCATTGATGCTGAATTCGCGTGACATCGCTGCCGGCGTTCAGGCGCAGCTGGCTGGCCGACTCTCCGGAGCCGTACACGTCGAACTCGGCATGAGTTACGGCAATCCGTCCATCGCTTCCGCACTGCAGCGGATGTATGCACAGTGCGTACGACGCGTGGTCCTTTTGCCCCTGTACCCACAGTATTCGGGCACGACGACTGGCACGGTGTTCGGGGAAGTTTGCACGCAGCTTGCGAAACGCCGCTGGGTGCCGGAACTGCGTTTCGTCAATCACTACCATGATGCCCCCGGCTACATTGCCGCACTGGCAGCGAGCGTCAGGGATTTTCAAGATTTGCACGGGCGCGGCGAACGGCTGCTGATGTCGTTTCATGGCGTGCCGCAGCGGACCCTGACCAGCGGTGATCCTTATCATTGCCAGAGTCAGAAAACCGCTCGTCTGCTCGCGAGTGCACTGGACCTGAACGCTGACCAGTGGCAGCTCAGTTTTCAGTCGCGTGTGGGGCGCGAAGAGTGGCTAAGGCCGTACACGGATGAGACGCTGGCGCAATGGGGCAGGGATGGCGTTGGCGATATCGACGTGCTGTGTCCGGGCTTTGCCGCAGATTGTCTGGAAACACTGGAAGAAATTGCCATGGAAAATGCGGCGCGCTTCAAAGCAGCGGGCGGCGGCACTTTGCGTTACATTCCCTGCCTGAATGCCCGCGACGATCACGTGGATTTTCTCAGTCGGATGATTGAAAAGACGATTGCCGGCTGGCCGGAAGCAAATCCGGACTGGAGCCTGTCCCAGGCTGCACAGGATCTCGATAAAAGCAGGCAACGCGCGCGAGACATGGGGGCCGGGTGCTAGGGCGATACCTGGAGCTCAGCGTTGCTACGCCGGACGTTCTGGCTTCTCTCGCTTTCTACAAATCACTTGGCTTCAAAGAACTGGCGACGGGCGACGTGTGGTCGCACGCTTATGCTGTCGTCAGCGATGGAGAAGTCTGTATCGGACTGCACGCAGAGGGCCGGGAAAAACCGGCGCTGACCTTTGTACATCAGGATCTGGCGCCGGCAGCGCGGGCGATGACCGATCGCGGCTTCGAGTTCGAGTATCTGCAACTGGATGAAGATGTATTCAACGAGCTTTGTTTCACAGATCGTGACGGTCACCTTGTGTGCATGATCGAAGCGCGTACTTTTTCTCCCCCTGATGAGGCAACGGATGTTTCCCTTTGCGGGCGCTGGCTGGAAATTTCCCTGCCGGTACGTGATGCGATTCGTGCGGGCCTGTTTTGGGCGCCGCTTGCACCGAAGCTATTACGCATGCGCGAAGAGCCCACCACGCACATGCGCTTCAGCGCGGCCGGAATGCCGCTGGGATTAAGCGAGAGCATTGCGCTCAGCGGCGCTTCGCTTTCATTTCGTTGCGAAGACCGGGACGCCGTCTGGATCGCAATCGCCAGACATGGCTACGAGCACAAAGAATATCCCGGTTTCGAAGGCGCGTTCATGCAACTGACCTCGCCGGAGGGCACGTCAATTTACCTTTTCGACGAGGACTTCCTTGGCGAACTTTATCTCGTCGACGAAACCGACGTCGATACGGGTACCGTATAGCAGGCTGATTCGTCACGCCCGGCGTCTGCTTAGCCAAACTGCTAACGCAATCGCTTAAGCAGATTCTTCGCTCTTGAAAGGTAGGCGCTGCCGAACAGGTTCAGGTGATTGAGTATGTGATACAGCGAATACAGCTGCATGCGGTGCTCAGCTCCCGCGGCCAGCGGCCAGGCATTTTCGTAGGCGGCGTAGAAATCACGGCCGAAGCCGCCGAACAAGCGGGTCATGGCGAGGTCGGTTTCGCGATCGCCAAAGTAAACCGCCGGATCAAAGACCACCGGCACTGCATCGCAGACGCCCCAGTTGCCGCCCCAAAGATCACCGTGCAGCAGCGAGGGGGCGGGATCGTGGCCGTCGAAACAGGCTTCAGCGTCATCCAGGAAATGCTTGCCAGTCGCTGCAAGCTCACCGCCAAAGCCGTTGCGGGCTGCAAGTTCAAACTGGAATCCCAGTCGCTGATCGAGAAAGAATCGCGTCCAGTCCGAGTGCGATGCGTTTTGCTGCGGCGTACTGCCAATATGATTGTCGCGATGCCAGCCAAAGCGCGGCACGGTTACCCGGTGTTGCTGCGCAAGCTGAGCGCCGAGATTTCTCTCCATCGTCGCGCTGCAGGCCCTTAGGTCCAGCCATTCGAGCGCCAACACGCTGTGTTCTCCCGCGCGGCAACATGCAAGCACAGCAGGAACGCGGATAGCCGCTCCTTTTTCAAGTTCGAGCAGGCCCTCCGCTTCGCCGCTAAACATATCGAAGTCTGCAGCGCTGCCGGTCTTCAGAAACAGCCGGCAATCCTTTACCTGCAGCTGCCAGGTGCTGCTGATACCACCACCACTGACCGGAATTGGCAGCGCGTTGTCGGGCACATCGATGCCCCGATTTCTTAACGCTGCATAGATGTCAGGCCAGTGAAGCATGGCTGGATTATAAAAGTGAAATCCTGCGGCAAAGAGGCTTTCGACGCTGCTTCGAAGCCGTAAAGCTGCTTCTGCAATGTTTGTTCCTGCTGTAGGAGCCCGCCCCGCGGGCGATTCGCAACATTGCCATCGCGCTAAAGATCAATCCTCCCCCACCGCCAATGCTTCGATCACCATCACGGGAGGATTGCGAGCCCGCCCCGCGGGCGATCAAATGCTCTGAACTACCGCGCGGAGATCGGACACCCTCTCCGCCTGGCGCCTGAGAGCCATGCCGATATCTGCCTCATCGAACAAAGCGTTGATCGCGCCGAGATCCGGCGCGTTCGTTTTCAGGCCACTGGCGACAGCCTCAAATGGCGCATCGCAGGCGATACCGGTTAGCTGTCTCGCCAGCAGCGCTGCGCTTCTGTGAGTATCAAGTTTGGCGCCCAAGGTTTTCGCGCCGCGAATATTGACCTGGTGAACGCAGTCGAGATTCTCGTACAGATCCGTGAGCGAGCCGAAGTGCTTCAGGAGCGCAATAGCCGTTTTCTTGCCAACGCCCGGCACGCCCTTGATGTTGTCGACGGCATCTCCGGCGAGCGCGAGCAGGTCGGCAATCTGTTCCGGCCACACGCCGAAGTGCTCCGGAATTTGCTCGTAACGAACTTTGCCCTTGCCAGCGAAATCCCAGAACACATCGTCTTTTGCAATAAGCTGGGCGAGATCCTTGTCGCGACTGACAATCGTCGACGGCATGCCGTTCAGGCGTCCGGCAGTCACCAGCGTGCCGATCAGGTCGTCAGCCTCGTAGCCCGCCAGGCCGCATTCGACCAGGCCGAACGCCTTGACGAAGCGCCGACACTGAGCGAACTGGCGTCGGAGCTCAGGCGGCGCCGGTTCGCGGTTGGCCTTGTAGTCGGGATAGAGCTCGGTACGGAACGAGCCCTCCAGGGTTTCGTCGAACAGCACGGCAATGTGCTCGGGTTGCACCTGCTCCATGAAGTCGCCGATAAAGCGGCAAAAGCCGTACAGCGCGTTGACCGGATTGCCTTCGACATCGACCATGTCGTCGGGCATCGAGTAATAGGCGCGAAATACGTAGACACTCGCGTCAATCAGATACTGCATTAACCAAGCTCGTCGAAAATCGTCGCACCGACTGACAGGTGTTCGGTAAGCCGCCTGTGCAACGGACTCGAACGGGGAATGTGCGCCAGCAGATACTGCATCTGGTCCGCCAGAACGCGGCGACCCTTCAGGTAAATGTATTCGGCGTAAGTCGGTGTGAACGGCACGGCAATGAGCTGCATAAGAGCCTGTTCCGGCGTCCTGCCCCCCTTATGGTTGTTACAACGCCGGCAAGCGGTGGCCACGTTGTTCCATCGGTCGCGACCTCCCTGAGAGAGCGGTGTGATGTGATCACGGGTGAGCTCTCGAGCCGGAAATCGCATCGCGCAGTAAAGACAGAGATTGGCATCACGTTTAAACAAGGTGCGATTGTTGAGAGGCGGCACGTACTTGTCCCGTGAATGGGCAAGGCCCCTTCCCGTACCCTCGGTCGCGATGATGGAATCGACGTCGATCCTGCTTCGGCGCCCATCGAGGGCACTGAAACCCCCAAAGACCGTGTACAGGCGGGTGCCGCATGCGTACGCGACCTGCGCGTTGTGATACAGCCGCACCGCCTCACGGTAATCGATCCACTCCAGCGGCATGCCCGCTACGTCGGTCCGAAGCACCTGTTGAGAAAGATCGGCAGCAGTACCACAAAGCATTATCGAACTCCCAGTCACGACAGTGCGTAGTTTGCCAAAAATCTCCGCTTGAACCGAGCGATATTTGAATCCTGTCTCAGCATCGATCGTGGTCGTGTTGCCATGCACCGATTGCAGTCAATGTTGCACTTCGCGGCCATGGGCCGCTCCTGCAATACTTATTCGTGCTGTAGGAGCCCGCCATGCGGGCGATTGCTTCGCCCTGGCTCATGGAAAAAACCGCGCTTAGTGCGGTCTATCGCTTCCCCTCGGGCGTACCCGCTGCTGCCGTTCGCGCAGCCGGTCGCGAACTTTCTGCCGCTGGTCCGGCGTCATCTGCCGAAAGCGGTCACGCAGTTGCTCTCGGCGGTCGGTCGGCAGCTCGCGGAAACGTCGAAAGTTGTCTCGAATGCGCTGTTTCTCCTGAGGCGTAAGCCGCTGGAACTGCTCGTAACGATCCCGTATGGCAAGCCGTTGCTCGGCGCTCAGGTCACGCCACGCACTGAACCGGTCCTGCGCCGCGGCCCGTTCGTCTGCATCCATTTCTGCAAAACGGCGCGCGCCCTCTGCCAGACGCTCACGTCGCTCCGCCGGCAGCGCCGACCATTCGCTAACGAATGGCCGTAGAACGTCCTGCTGTTCAGTCGAGAGGTCATCCCATCGGGGCTCGTTCTCCTGGGCCAAAGTGACGCTGCTGATACAAAGCAGCAGCATGGCGATGACGGTTGTCCAGCGTTCAGCTTGCATCGTTCGGCTCCACCAGTTTCTCTTCGTCCGCGTCAGGAGAAACTGCATCGTTATTTTCGTGGCTCATCTCTGCGGCCGTTTCACTCGTAAATAACAGCCAGTCCTCGTCCGACTCGTCCCAGCTTGCCAGGTACTCCAGAAACATCAGGTTCTCGGTATCACTTGCTTCCGGTTCTGCCGCGTGACTGCAAGCGACCAGTCCGAAAAGCAACGCGATCATTCCCGTGCACTCCGCTCTGCCCTGCCTAGCCAACATGATTTTGCAGCTCCGGGGGTACGAACGCTTGTTCGTCGAGTTCCATCCAGCTATAGAATTCGAGTTCTTCCAGCATCTCAAGGCTGTCTTCCGTCAGCAGGATTTCGATGTCGGCCGCGCCCGGTACGGCCTTTTGCTCCAGGGTCGGATTCGCCGTCCACAGCATCAACGCAGCAACCCCCGCGGCAGCGACGCCGGCCGCCGGCAGCCAGGTCATGCGCAGAGGGCGGCGGGAACCCAGCTCTTTGAGCGCGACCTGCCGGCTTTGATTAAGCGCAGAACGGGTTGCTGCATCCAGGCCCTGTACGCTGTCGTCAAAGCGATGCCTGGCCTTTTCGGCAAATGCCTTTTCGGCGAAAACGTCGTCGACGGTCTCATCGTTATGCTCACTCATTGCCAATGTTCTCCCAGGCTGTCACGCAGGCTGTGCACGGCGCGAGAATAATGTGTTTTGACGCTGCCCTGGCTGCAGCCCATGGCGGCGGCAGTACCGGCCACGTCCAGTCCTTCGAAAGTTCGCAACATAAAGGCCTCTCTTTGCCTCACCGGCAACGCCGTGACCGCCTGCTCAAGGCACGCCATCGCTTCCTGTCCCTCAAGCTGTTCTTCCGGTGTACGTCCTGCCGTGTCCGGCGCGGCGGCTACCGGGTCGGCGTCACCATCCTCGTCACTCCTCTGGAACCAGGTCATGACTTTGTTTTTGACGGTCTCACGCCGCTGCCAGTCACGAATCCTGTTTTGCAGTATGCGATAGAAGAGCGGCGTCCACTCGGCGACAGGCCTCTGCGCGTAATTCCGCGCCAGCTTGATCATGGCATCCTGCACGAGATCAAGCGCTTCGTCGCGGTCGCGGATACTGATCTCCGCAATACGTAAGGCACGTTTCTCGACATCTGCAAAAAACCGATTGAGCGACTCTCTGCGCTGCAGTGTTTCCGCTCCCGTCTTTTTCTCTGTATGGCAAGATACCGCAAAACTGGCATTACATATGCTCATTCGATACTCATCCCTGTGCTGCTCCGTCCGGCCCGACCCCATCCTGATTCCATTCCGGGAACCCTGTCTCTTTAACGAGCCAGCGCCCGTCCGGTTGACCAGTCAGGCAGATTACTTTTGCTCTTCGGTGATCCGGCCGTGGCTAACCGAATAGTTTGTAGATTATTGATTTTTTTCACTAAATGACTGAATACATAACAACCGCGGTGACTGATGGCCGAGCGTGAAGTCGTGCGAGTGGCGATTAACGCGCCGCTCTCGACGCTTTTTGACTACCGCATTGACCCAGACTCGCCGGTTGCGCCCGGCTGTCGCGTTCGCGTGCCGTTCGGACGTCGGCTGCAAATCGGCCTGGTCATGGAACGGAGCATGACAACTGACGTTGCCAAGGACCGGCTACGGGATGTGAAAAGTGTGCTTGACGATACGCCGCTGCTGTCTGCCGCCGATTTGTGGCTGATTCAGTTCACGAGTGACTACTACCATCATCCTATCGGCGAGGTCGCTGCGGCGGCCATGCCAGCCTTGATTCGCCAGGGAAAGCCCGCTACTTCAACCGTCGAATGTCTGCGAATTACCGATGCGGGGGCAGAACTCGATATGTCGGTGCTGTTAAAACGGGCGCCGCGGCAGGCTGAATTGCTGAATATCGTACGCGACAGCGAGACCATCGCAGCGCCCGCGCTTGACGACGCCATGCCAGGCTGGCGACGTAGCTGGCAGAGCCTGCAGCGAAAGTCATTAATCGAGATGATGGAAGTTGAAGACGGTGCAAACCTGCGCCGTCTCGCAAACGTCGAACAGGAAAACGGACCGCAGCTGAACGTTGACCAGAAGCTGGCGCTGAAAGCGATAAGGTCCGGCGATGGTTTTGCGGTCACCGTGATTGATGGCGTTACGGGCAGCGGCAAGACCGAGGTTTACCTCCACCTCATTCGTGACCAGATCGATGCAGGCCGTCAGGTGCTGGTACTGGTCCCGGAGATCGGCCTTACACCGCAGCTCGTACGGCGCTTTGAACGGCGGCTCGGTGTGGAGCCGGTACTGCTGCATTCAGCACTGACTGATAGCGCGCGCCTTGCTGCCTGGCGGCTGATGCGTAATGGCAGCGCGAATGTTTTGGTGGGTACCCGCTCCGCCATTTTCGTGCCGCTGGAAAATCCCGGGCTGATCATTGTTGACGAGGAACATGACAGCTCGCTCAAGCAGCAGGAAGGCCTGCGTTATTCGGCACGAGACCTCGCGGTTGCCCGCGGCAAACATCTGGAAATTCCGGTCGTACTCGGCTCGGCCACGCCGTCGCTTGATACTTTGCATCGCTGCCACGAAGGCGCTTACAAGAGTGTCAGACTGCCGACCCGCGCCGGCAATGCCGTGCCGCCTCTCATGCGCCTTGTAGACATCACACGCAATGAAGCGCTCGACGGCCTTAGCGAACCGGTCATCAAGGCCATCGACAAGCACCTCCAGAGTGGCGGCCAGATTCTGGTGTTTCTGAATCGGCGCGGCTTTGCGCCGACATTGATCTGTACCGGCTGCGGCAGTATCGCGGAATGCACCCGCTGCGATTCCCGTATGACCGTGCATGCGGCCAACGGACTACTCATGTGTCATCACTGCGGTGCCTCACGCGCCATTGACGTGCAGTGCGGCGGCTGCGGCTCCGCCTATCGTCCGCTTGGTCATGGCACCGAGCGACTTGAGGATGCGCTGAAAAAGCGCTTCCCCGGTGAAGTCGTCAGCCGCATCGACAGCGACACCACCCGACTCAAGGGCACAATGAGCAAAGCGCTTGCAGAGGCAACTGCCGGTGAGACACGTATTCTGGTCGGCACGCAGATGCTTTCCAAAGGACATCACTTCCCGAACCTTACCCTCGTCGTCGTCATCAACGCGGATCAGGGCCTGTTCAGCACGGACTTTCGCGGCAGCGAACGTCTGGCGCAAATACTGGTGCAGGTTGGCGGGCGCGCCGGTCGTGAGGTGCGCCAGGGCGAAGTCATCATCCAGACATCCTTTGCGGCCCATCCATTCTGGAACGAGCTCCTGGCTGGCGGCTATGAAAAGTTTGCCGTGCGCGCACTGGAAGAGCGGGAGAATGCTGTGTGGCCCCCATACTCCCGGCTGGCACTGATCCGAGCGGCAGCGCCGAAGCGGCAGGACGCACATCACTTTCTCGATCATGCGCGGACAGTCGCGGAAGCGATTCGGGCTGAGAACGTGCGTATTCTTGGACCTGTGAGTGCGCCAATGGAAAGGAAAGCAGGCCGTTATCGGGCTCAGTTGCTGCTGCAAAGCGTAGATCGCGGCAGTCTGCACAAGCTGCTCGCTGAATTGCGCGCCACTTTGGAAAGCAGTACGCAAAGTCGCAGAGTAAGATGGTCCATCGACGTCGATCCGATTGAGCTTTTTTGACGGACCGTTAGAATTGCCGCACTTTGGACGGCCGCTAAAAAGTTTTCGCAAGGAATGCCACCCACTTGAAAAACAGTATTACTCAGTTGCTGGAAGAGACCCTCGCCACCCAGTCGGAGTTTGCCGGCTTCGCAGAAGCCGCCGCCGTCAGTGCGACGGTTGAACGCGCCCGGGACGCGCAGCATGGGGACTTCGCCTCCAACATTGCGCTGCGTCTCGCGAAGCCGGCGGGCCGCAATCCGCGTGCCATTGCGCAAAGCATCGTCGACGCCCTGCCGCCCAGCGATCTCCTGGATAAAGTGGAGATTGCCGGCCCCGGTTTCATCAACTTTTATGTGAATGCAAGGCACTTTCATCAGGAGATTGCCAGCATTCTGGAGCACCCTGCCGCGTATGGCCAAAGCGCGCCGCGCGAGACACCGCGAGTCCTGCTCGAATTCGTCTCCGCTAATCCGACCGGCCCACTGCATGTGGGTCACGGCAGGCATGCGTCCTTCGGCGCCACGCTCGGCAACCTGCTTGAGGCAGCCGGCTTCAGGGTTGATCGCGAATACTACGTCAACGATGCCGGGCGGCAGATGGATATCCTGGGTGTCAGCGTCTTGCTGCGCATGCTCGAAGCGTCGGGAGCCAGCTTCACGTTTCCGGAAGCAGGTTACAAAGGCGCCTATATTCGCGACATTGGCGCGGCCATAGACGCCGACCTCGGCGACGTGGACATTACCCGGATGTTTGCAGACTGCGACAGTCTCGATGCGGAGGGCACCATAGGTCAGCTCATCCGCAATGCAGAGACCTTGCCAGACAACGTGTTCGGCCGCATTCGCCAGCAGTCGCTGGACGCAATCCTCGAAGACATCAAGGACGATCTTGCGGCGTTCGGCGTGACCTTCGACCGATGGTTTTCGGAACAGAGTCTGACCAGCGAAGCACTTATCGATGCAGCTCTGGACGTACTTCGCGAACGAAAGATGCTGTATGTAAAAGACGGCGCCACGTGGTTTCGCGCGACGGACTTCGGCGACGAAAAAGATCGTGTCGTCATTCGCGAGAACGGCAAGAAGACTTACTTCGCATCGGATATTGCCTACCACTTCGGCAAGCGCGAGCGCGGCTACGACTTGCTGATAGATATTCTGGGCTCTGATCACCACGGCTACATCGCCAGAGTGCAGGCCGGGCTGTCGGCGATGGGTTACACCGGTGACAGTCTGGAAGTTAATCTGGTGCAGTTTGTAACGCTTTACCGCAATGGCGAGAAGATGCAGATGTCGACCCGCTCAGGTGAATTCGTCACCCTGCGGCAGTTACGCGCGGAAGTCGGCAATGATGCCGCGCGTTTTTTCTATGTGATGCGATCTAACGATCAGCACCTCGACTTTGATCTCGAGCTTGCAAAAAGCCGCTCGAACGACAACCCGGTGTATTACATTCAGTACGCCCACGCCCGCGTTGCCAGCGTGTTTCGCCAGCTTGAAGAGAAGTCTTTTACCTATGATGAGGCCACAGGCGTCCGCTGCCTTGGACGCCTCAGCGAACTACATGAGAAAGCGCTGATGAGTTCGCTCAGTCGTTATCCGGAAGTCATAGAACTGGCCGCTGCCAACCGTGCGCCGCAGCACCTCGTGCATTATTTGCGAGACCTTGCCAACGATTTGCACAGCTACTACAACGCTCACACTTTCATTGTCGACGATGCCGAGTTGCGCAATGCGCGTCTCGCACTCATCGCCGCAACCCGGACGGTTATTGCCAATGGCCTCGCCATCATTGGCGTGTCAGCGCCGGATGCGATGTAAGGTATGGCGAAGCGCAAGCGAAAACGGTCACGACGAACGGCGGAAGAGCAATATCCCGGCTGGGTATGGATGTTTTTCGGCCTCGCCATCGGTCTGTCGGTGGCATTTGCGATCTACATGAAAAGCCAGCGCGGCAGCCCGCCAGCACAGCTTGCGGCGCAGCAACCCGCCAGCATGGCAGCGCCGATAGAGTCGCAGGCAGAAGCACCTCCCGCGGCAGCAGAAGTTGAAGAAACGCCGCGCTTTTCGTTTTACGACATGCTGCCAAATTTCGAGGTCGTGATACCGGAGCAGGAACAGGATGTCAGCCGGGACAAGGCAGTCGAGATCATCGAAGACCCCGGCATCTACGTTTTGCAGGCAGGATCCTTCAGCGCGCTCAGCGACGCAGACCGGCGGCGGGCCGAGCTTGCGTTGCTGGGTATAGAATCCAACGTGCAAAGGGTCACGATAGACGACCGCAGCTATCACCGGGTGCGGATCGGTCCGATAGACGACCTGGACAAACTGAATCTGATGCGCGAGCAGTTAAGGCAGGCCGATATCGATGTACTGAGGATCAGGCTGGGTGAATAAGTGGGCGACAGTTCTGCTGACAGCGCTTGTGGGAGGATGCGCTTCGACTCCGCCGACCGACAGTCCGGCACCACCCACCGCGACTGACGTTCAGGTCGCTGACGAAGCTGCAGTCGATACGGGCGGTGAACCGCCGGCATCCCCCGATCTGTCGCACAAACGAATCACCATTGCTGCTGTGGGCGACATGATGCTCGGCACCGACTATCCCGACAATCGTTTGCCGGACGACGATGCCGAAGGCTTTCTGGCCGGTGTGACGCCGATACTGGTCTCTGCGGATTTGACGTTCGGCAATCTGGAGGGCGTGCTGGTCGATGGCGGTGAGGCAGCGAAAAAGTGTTCGAATCCCGGCGCGTGCTACCTCTTCCGCTCGCCTACCCGGTATGCGAAACACCTGCAGACGGCAGGCTTTGACGTGATCAGTCTGGCGAACAACCACGCACGGGACTTCGGCGAAGAAGGCCGCAGCTCGAGCATGCAGGCACTGGCCGCCCTCGGCATCCGGCATTCCGGACGAGAAGGGGATTTCGCGACTTTGACTGTGAACGGATTGAAAGTGGCCGTCCTGGCCTACGCGGTCACCAAAGATTCGAACATGCTGCTCGACTACGAGCTGGCGCTTCAGACCGTGCGCAAATATGCGGCAGAGAACGATATTGTCATCGTGTCGTTTCATGGCGGCGGGGAAGGCCAGAATTTTACCCATGTGCCGTTTGCAGAAGAGGAATACTTTGGTGAACCTCGGGGTGACGTAGTCAAGTTCGCCCGCATGATGATCGACGGTGGCGCGGATCTTGTGCTCGGTCACGGCCCGCACGTCGTGCGCGGCATTGAGAATTTCGAAGATCGTCTCATCGCCTACAGTCTGGGCAACTTCGCGACTTACTACGGCATCAGCGTCGATGGCATCAAGGGCATCGCACCGATACTCGTCGTCACCCTGGATGGTGAAGGGAGATTCATCTCCGGCAAAATTCATTCGACGATTCAGCACCGACCGGCTGGACCAACGGTCGATCCACAGCAGCGCGCGTTGAAGATGATTGCGGAACTCAGCAACGAGGACTTCGGCGCCCACGGCGTGGCCTTCGGTGAAGATGGCGAGCTTCGCCCTGTTCCAAGACCCAGTGGCCTGCCCGGCGCAATTACTTTTTAGGTCGCCCGCCCGGGCATGACGGCTTCAGGAGATGCCCGCAAAATCCTGTAGTATCCGGTGAGCTTAAGCGCAACGGGGGGATCACGATGCAGAATTATGTCGATGTCATCGGCGGATGGGTGTGGAGTTACTGGTTGATAGGTCTCTGCCTGGGGGCGGGCCTGTTATTTTCCTTTCTGACCCGCTTCCTTCAGGTTCGCCATTTTCGGCATATGCTGCAGCTGCTGTTTTCCGGCAAGGAATCGTCGCGTGGCATTTCATCCTTCCAGGCACTGGCGGTTTCCCTGTCGGGTCGAGTCGGTACCGGCAACATAGCAGGCGTTGCTGCTGCTATTGGATTCGGTGGGCCTGGTGCCGTTTTCTGGATGTGGATCGTGGCATTTCTGGGGGCGTCTACCGCCTACGTTGAGTCTGCGCTTGGCCAGATCTATAAAGAAGAAGACGAAGGACAGTACCGCGGTGGTCCCGCGTTCTATATTGAAAAAGCGATGGGGCAAAAGTGGTACGCGTGGATTTTCGCCATCACGACGATCTTCGCCACCGGACTCCTGCTGCCAACGGTGCAGGCAAACGCCATCAGCACGTCGGCGGAAATTGCGTTGGGAGCTAACGGGTCAATTGATACTTTTCTCGGCAGCATCAGTACAACAAAATTGTCAGCTGCTGTCGTGGTCGTCGCCATCTTTGGCTTTATCATCTTCGGCGGCGTCAAGCGCATTGCGCACGTCACGCAGATCGTCGTTCCGTTCATGGCGCTGGCGTATATCGCCGCCGCACTGGTCATCATTGGCATGAACTTAGGCGAGCTGCCGCGGGTCTTCGGTTTGATCATCGGTGATGCCTTCACCCCCATGGCGGGTGTGGGAGCGGCAATTGGCTGGGGCGTCAAGCGCGGCGTTTACTCGAATGAAGCCGGCCAGGGCACGGGCCCGCACGCAGCAGCCGCAGCTGAAGTGGATCATCCGGCGCAACAAGGCCTGGTGCAGGCGTTTTCTGTCTATGTCGATACCTTGTTCGTCTGCTCCGCAACGGCATTCATGATTCTGATAACCGGTGCCTACAACGTGCAAGGTGCGGACGGCTCACTCATCATTGCCAATCTGCCGGCAGCGACCGACCCAAATAGTGCCGCGTTCACTCAGCTTGCCGTCGAGAGTGTTTTTCCGTCAGTGGGTAAACCGTTTGTCGCCATCGCGCTGTTTTTCTTCGCGTTTACCACCGTGCTTGCTTACTACTATATTGCCGAAACCAATGTCGCCTACCTGCGGCGCTATTTTCGTGTTCCCGGCGAAATGATTATTCTGAAAGTAGCGATGATGGCTGCCGTATTCTATGGTGCCGTAAGAACGGCGGGTCTCGCCTGGGGGCTGGGTGACATCGGCGTCGGCCTGATGGCATGGCTCAATATCGTGGCCATCCTGATTCTCTTTTTCATGGGCAAGCCGGCACTGATCGCACTGACGGACTACGAAGCTCAGCGCAAAGCCGGCGTGACCCGGATCACTTTTGACCCGGTCAAACTGGGCATCAGGAACGCCGATTTCTGGGAACGCCGCAACGCCGGCAAACCCACCGATAACGAATAAAACGGTCGTGGTGACGCAATGAAAAATGCCTTACTTTTTATCCTCCTGTGCAGCGGCATTGGCACCGCGCAGATTGCTGCTGCCCGACAGGACGGAGCCGGCGAACAGTCGCAGAAAGCCGTGCTCGTCACAGGTGCCAGTTCGGGCATCGGCAGGAATATCGCCGAAATGCTCGCCGCAAACGGGCATTTTGTTTACGCCGGCGCAAGGAAGCAGGCGGATATCGATGAACTGAGCGCTATCAAAAATATTCAGGGCATCAGACTGGATGTCAATGTGCAGTCAGACATCGATGCTGCCGTGGCACATGTTCGTCGCGAAGGCAGGGGACTTTACGGCCTGGTTAATAATGCCGGCGTGGCCGTCATAGGACCGCTTGTTGAGATCGACGAGGACGACATGCAGTTTCAGATGAATGCGAATGTGTTTGGCCCCTATCGGGTCACCAAGGCATTCGCGCCGTTGATCATCGAGAGCAAAGGCCGCATCACGACCACAGGATCGATTTCCGGCATTTTGTCCGGCACCTTTTTCGGTCCCTACAGCATGAGCAAGCACGCCGTTGAGGCTTTCACGGATTCGCTTGCGGCGGAGATGCAAAAGTTCGGCGTCCATGTGAGTGTGGTCGAGCCCGGAAATTACGAGTCGTCGATTTTCGATACGCTGTTATCGCGTATGAAAAGACTGGGGCGAACGCCGGAGGGCTCGCTGTATGAAGAAGAACTGCAGCAGTTTTTCGACTATGCGGAAGACCGGCCGGAAGACAAGGCGCCCGACGAAGTTTCCGCAGCTTTCATGCGAGCGTTGTTCGACGAGAATCCCGGGCGCCGCTACATGATCGTGCCAAACGAACGCCAGGCGGAAATTACGATTCAAAAGGCGATAGAGGAACTGGTTGAGCTGAATGAAAATCAGCCCTATCGATATGATCGCGCGGCACTGGTCGCTATGCTGGATGCGGCGCTCAACAAGTAAGACTGAAAATACACGGCCTGAGGCCGCTCCTACACTTGCTATTGAAATGTGGGAGCCCGTCCCGCGGGCGATCCGCGATGCAAGATCAGCGCACCGCCGTATTTGACCCGCGACCTAGTCCGCCGAACCCGCAGAACGGAAATCCACACCGAGCGAGCGCAGCTTCCGATAAAGATGTGTGCGCTCCATGCCCACGCGTTGCGCCAGTTTGCCAACCTTGCCATCGCAGAGGGCCAGTTGCTGTTGCAGATAGGCCCGTTCAAACTGTTCCCTTGCTTCCCGCAGTGGCAGAGACAACAGGTCCTGCTTGACCAGCGGCTCGTCGCTGACCGTCGCGGCACTGATCTCGCTCTCGACTTCATCCAGGGTGATCTCCTCGCCCGACCCGGATAACAGCAGCCGCCGGACGAGGTTTTTCAGTTCGCGCACATTGTCCGGCCAGGGGTAATTTCGCAGACGGTTCTGGGCAGCGACGCTGAAACGACGGAAACTGAGATTTTCTGAGTCCACCAGCTTGTCTACATAGTAATTGAGCAGCTCAGGCACATCCTCTGCGTATTCCCGCAGCGGCGGAATGCGGACCTTCAGGGTATTCAGATTAGACACCAGTTCCCTGCGCAAACTGCCGCGCTCAAGTGCAGCTTCCAGGTCGGCGTTGGCAGTCGCCAGCACGCGCGCCTGCATGCGGATGTTTTCATTGCCACCTGCGCGCCTGAACTCGCGTTGTTCGAGAACGCTGATGATGAGTTTCTGTGCCTGGTCACAAAGGTCAGTGAGTTCATCGATAACGAGCGTGCCGGTCGCGGCGCGCTCAAAATAACCGCTGTTGACATCGCCATCCTGTTCGCTCCCCAATAGCTGCCGTTCAGCATTGCTGTCGGTCAGTGAGGCCGCCATCAAGGTAACGAGCGGCGCATCGCTTCTCGCACTCATGCTGTGTATATAACGAGCGAATGCACTTCGACCGGTTCCAGGTTCACCACTTAGCAAAACCGGGGAATCGAGACTGGCGATTTGCTGCACTTTCTCTCGCAAATTTTGCATTAGTGGACTGCGGCCTACCGGCGTCAGCAACGACGGCAGCATGCTCCGGGAAGCTGCCGCCGGCTTTTTCGTGGAATCGATCGCGCGTTCGACGGTGCGCAGCAACTTGGCCAGCGATAGCGGCTTTTCTACAAAGTCGAAAGCACCGAGCCTGGTCGCCTCTACAGCGGTATCGACCGTGCCATGTCCCGACATCATCACGACCGGACAGTCGAACTGATCGGGCTCTGACCACTCACGAAGCAGACTGATGCCATCCGTGCCCGGCATCCAGATGTCGAGCAGCACCAGATCAAATTGCTTGTCGCTACGGGCGGCACGGGCTTCATCAGCATCGCCGGCAACGGTCACCCGATATCCTTCGTCCGACAGAATCTCATCAATAAGGACACGGATATCCGCCTCGTCGTCCACCACCAGGACATGTGATGTGCTCATGCTCTTTCCCTCCGTTGTTCTTGTCTACCCGGCTGCGTCGCAATCATCATGCTTCGGCTCTTTTCATTCATGGGCAAGATTATTCTTATCACCGCGCCACCTTCATCCCGATTTTGTGCATCAATAGTTCCCGCGTGCTCTTCAACCAGCTTTTTCACGATCGCCAGTCCAAGACCCGTACCTTTCGGCTTCGTGGTCACGTAAGGGTCAAATATCTGACTTAACGAGGTGCTCTGGAAACCGGGTCCGTTGTCGGCTACCGAAATTTCCACGACATCGGAACCTTTGCGTTCTGCCGCGCTGACATTCACTTCAATGCGACCGTTCGCTACATGTTCCAGTGCCTCCACAGCATTACGCAAGAGGTTGTGCAGTATCTGCCTGACGCGTCCCGCATCTGCATCGATCTCGGGCAGACCAGAATCCGTTTTCAGCACTATCCGGATATCGCTTTCCTGGGCCCGATAGAGATCAACCACTTCATGCACGAGCTTGTCGATATCAAAGTGTGTCAGGTTAATGTCCGGTGCTCTGGCGTAGTCGCTGAATGCATTGACCATTGCTTTCATGGCTTCTACCTGCTGCACGATCGTATGCGTGGCACGATCGAGTACCTGCGCTTCCTCAGAGTCCATGGTGTGCAGGTATTTGCGTCGCATGCGCTCCGCAGAGAGTTGTATGGGGGTCAGCGGATTCTTGATTTCGTGCGCCAGCCTGCGCGCAACCTCACCCCAGGCAGCATCCCGCTGCGCCTGCAAAAGCGCGGTAATGTCGTCGAACACCACGACGTAGCCCGCGGCATGATCCTTATCACCGGGCAAGGTCGTACATGCGCAGGTCAGGACCCTGCGCCCAACTTCGCCCCGCAGCACGATCTGCTCGCGCCATTCGGTTTCACCGGCGTCCAGGCGGACGCGCGCAACGTCGACAAACTGTTCCAGCAATGGCTCACCCTTGGCAACATCGGTCAGATACTCACCAATTCGGTGTTCCAGGTCGACGTTCAGGATAGAGCCGGAAGCGGCATTGGCATTACGAATGCGCAAGTCTGATTCCAGCGCAACGACACCGGTAGACAGCCTGTCGAGGATGACGGCCAGGTTGGCCCGCTCACCTTCGACCAGGGCCTGACTGTGGCTGGCCTCCATGCGGGCGGCCGACAGGCGCTGGGTCATATCGTTGAATGAACTGATGAGAAAACCGATTTCGTCACGTGATGGTGTCGGCAAACGCGTGTCGAAGTCACCTTCTGCCACCGCGCGAGTACCCGCGACCAGGTCCTGGATGGGTGCCACGAGACGCCGGGAGAGGACGAAGGCGCCGTAGATAGACGCCAGCAGTGACAGCATCAGTACGACCGTCAGGGTCAGCGAGAAATTCTGTTTGAGCGGCTCGCGAATGAAGGCCGCCCGCTTGTAGTCGTTGTAGGAAGAATCGACGCGGTCCGCCATCGCACCAATACGATCCGGTACCGGATAGAGTGCCTGAACGACACCGCTCAGTTCGGGACGATTCGGATTGCCAAACAGTGCGGCAGCGCGAATTTCGTAACCGCCGCTCTCCAGGGGATCGAGACTGACATAGGGACGATTCTGCCGGATCTGCAGCAGCACCTCGTCCTTCAGCGCACGTGGCAGCGTGCTGGCGGTGGCGTCGGAACTGTAGGCCAGTATGCGGCTGTTGCGAGCGTAGATTGAAATTTCGCTGGCACCACTTTCACGCCGCAACATGCTGAGTTCGAAATAGAGTTGCGGCCCGCTGACGTCCTGCAGCCGGTCGGCAAT
The DNA here is from genome assembly GCA_037968735.1 of Woeseiaceae bacterium. Classification (GTDB taxonomy): domain Bacteria; phylum Pseudomonadota; class Gammaproteobacteria; order Steroidobacterales; family Woeseiaceae; genus SZUA-117. Next base: position 92,992 of record JBBKWC010000025.1, read on the forward strand.
CTGTACCGTGGTGCCGAGATGCTGACGCATCTGAATGCCAAGTGCGGCCTGACTCAGTGCCAGCGCGTCGTCCAGGCCTTCCTCCACCTCAAAGCTGAACCAGCTGTCGATGCCGCTGTTGATGAACTGAATAGAGAAGTAGAAAACGACCAGCAGCGGCAGCACAGCGAGACCGACAAACATGCCGACCATGCGCGCCTTAAGTTTGGAGCCAGGTACGTGGTTTCGATAGTCCCGCAACAGGCGCAGCAGGTTGCCAACCATCAGCGCCAGCAGCACAACGACGCCCGCCACGTTGATCAGCAAAATGATGATGTGCAGGGATTCGTAGTCTTCCGAGTTCTGCGGTGTCCAGCTAAGGAGAAACAACGCAACGAGTGCCAGCCCGACGCCGATGGCGCCAGCCGCGGCGATTACCGCTCTTTTTAGCGTTCTAGCGGCCATTCGTACCAGTCGCTATCAAGTTGCCACTGGCTTTGCCAGAAGAACAACAGTCGCAATGCAGCAGGATATTCCCGGGTACTGAGTCTTGCCCGGAGGCGCAGCCGGTAGCGGGCGTCCGACTCAAGCAGGGACTCGTCGATGACCGGCAATCCCTGGATACGGCCAAGGTTATTCAGCGCCGAGTAAAGCGTGGCGAAAGAATCCTGGTTGCCACTGTTCAGATTGCGGACGATGTAACGCTGACTTAACGGCCGGTATTCCAGTTCGTACTTGAACGTGAGTGCCGCGTCCTGCGCGTCCAGCCAGAAGCCGCGCACGCGAATGACCTCGAAATCGAGCTCGATGGTCAGCGGCACGCCACTTTCCAACGCGTCCAGCGCCTCGTCGCTGAGTATCAGCTGCAGCCGTGCCTCGAGTTCGTAAACGCCGGCGTTGCGGGTGGTCGTTGCGGACCGGATATCGAAGAATCCCTGCCGCTCTGGCAACTGCTGACCATAAGCCGGCAGAAGCGCCACAGCGACCAGCGCCAGAGCGAGGCCGGCTGCGACACGCACGATGTGTAGTCCTGCTCTCATGATCCGCTTGTCGTCATGTCCCCCGCCTTTTCGAGGCAGGCAAAGTAAAAGCCGTCCAGGCCCGCGGTGCCCGGCAACACCTGAAAGCCCCTTTGTTTTTCCAGCATTAGATCGCGGATGTTGTAATCATGCAACAGACGATCTTCAGCCGCGTCAGAGTTAGACGCCAGAAAATCCGATACCACTTCGTCGTTCTCTTCACGCAACACGGAACAGGTGACATAAAGCAGCCTGCCGCCCGGCGCCAGGGTTCCCCATAGCGCCTGTAACATGCCGCGCTGCAGGGCAGCCAAGGTAGCGACATCGCTGTCGCGCCTCAGGAGCTTGATATCCGGGTGCCGCCGAATGACGCCGCTGGCTGAGCAGGGGGCGTCCAGCAGGATGCGATCGAAGGTTTCGCCGTTCCACCACGCCTCAGGACAGGATGCATCAGCGGTGACGACGGTTGCAGAAAGCTTCAATCGCGCCAGGTTGTCCCGCACTGCATCGAGACGTTCGGCGTCATTATCAATGGCCGTCAGCTCGGAACCGGGCTGCAGCAACTCCAGCAGATGACCGGTTTTGCCGCCGGGTGCCGCGCAGGCGTCCAGCACGCGCCGGCCGCCAGTTGACAACAGCCAGGGCGCGGCGAGTTGCGCCGCTGCGTCCTGTACGGACACGCGGCCATCACCAAACCCTGGCAGCGTCTCCACTGGTGCCGGCTGGGTCAGGCAAAGTGCCTGAGGGGCGCCGGCGAGCAGCTTGCCGTCAATGGCATGCGCCTCAAGATAATCGGCTGCGCTGCCATGCCGGGCATTGATCCGCAGCCACATCGGCGCCCGTTCGTCATTTGCCTGCAGGATGTGCTGCCACTCAGCCGGCCAGTCGGCGCGCAGCCGGTCGATAAACCACCGCGGATGGTTGAATGCCACCTCGGGGTTTTCCTGATCATCGACAGCAACCTGCTCCGTCTGCCGCGTAAAGTTTCGCAGCACGCCATTGATCAGACCGGCGAAGCGGGGCTGGCGCAGGATACGGGCCGCTTCGACGGTCATGGACACTGCCGCGTGGTCCGGCACCCGCGTGTCGGTCAGCTGATAGAGGCCGACGACGAGCAGCGATTCGATCACCCGGTCGCGGGCTTTCAGCGGACGCTGCAACAGCTCGCGGAGCCTGGCGCGCAGCTGCCAATGATTTCGCAGCGCGCCGTAGCAGAGCATGCGCAGCACCGGCTGGTCAGCTGCGGCGATACGCGGTTCGGCGACCGCCAGCGCTGCATCCAGCGATTTTCCATCATCGACGACTGCGGAGATTGCTCTTGCCGCTTCAGCCCGAACCCTTGCCCCGGCTTTGCCAGCGGTCATCCCGGATCACCCAGCCGCTGGCCGCCGAATTCAATCTGGCGCGCAAGCTCGGCTGCCTGGACCCGGCCGCGGCCCGGCCGCTGCAATACCTGGAGCCGAATGGCGCCACTGCCACAGGCCACGTCGAGGCCGTCCTCATCCACGTGCATGACCTGCCCCGGCGGCCCTGCCGCACTTTCCAGCAATCCTGCCTGCCAGCACTTGATCGCTTCGCCCCGGTAGTCGAACCACGCACCCGGCACGGGGTTATAGGCGCGGATCAGCCGGTCTATCTGTGTCGCTTTCTGCCGCCAGTCTATACGGGCGTGCTCGCGCGAGATCTTGCCGGCATAGCTGGCAAGCGACTCATCCTGGGGCACCGGCAGCAGGCTGCCGGCCAGAATCTCCGCCAGCCGCTTCACCAGCAGTGCTCCGCCCATGGCAGAGAGTCGGTCGTGCAATTGACCGGCAGTCTCTGCCGGCCCTATCTGCGTCGCTTGCGAGACATACACCGGACCGGTGTCCAGACCGGCTTCCATTTGCATCAGGCAGACCCCGGTCTCTGCATCACCGCTCAGTATGGCGTGCTGGATGGGTGCGGCGCCCCGCCAGCGCGGCAACAGCGATGCGTGCACATTGAGACAACCTTTGCGTGGAATGCTGAGTACCGCTGGCGGCAGCATAAGCCCGTACGCAGCGACGATAAGGATGTCAGGTTCAAGGCTGGCCAGGTCCGCCTGCACGCCCGGATCCCGCAGGCTTTGCGGCTGCCACAGCGGAATGTCGTGCTCCAGGGCAGCGAGTTTGACGGCACTGGCTCGCAATTTCTTGCCACGCCCCGCCGGGCGATCCGGCTGGGTCAGCGCGGCGACCGGTACCTGACCCGACGCGAGCAGCGCCTGCAGAGAGACACAGGCGAAGTCGGGTGTGCCGGCAAAAACAATGCTTGCAGCGCTCATGAGTGAATGTCGGGAACGTCGGGCCGGAACGGGTCAAAAGACCGTGGCAGGCTCCTGCTGCCGCTGGCGCCGTTCTTTCTCCAGCCGCTTCCTGATGCGCTGGCGCTTGGCTTCGGACAGGTAATCGACAAACAGTTTGCCGTCCAGGTGATCGATCTCGTGCTGAATACACACGGCGAGCAGGCCACCGAATTCGCCCTCGGTTTCACGGCCGTCCCGATCGAGGTAGCTGACATAAATCGTCTCTGCGCGTTCTACTTCCTCGAAATAACCGGGCACAGACAGGCACCCCTCCTCCGTGACCTCGAAGCCGTCTTTCTGTCGAATGACAGGATTGATCAGCACCAGGGGTTCGTTCTTCTCCAGCGACACGTCCGCCACGAGCAGGCGCTGGTGCACGTCTATCTGGGTTGCCGCCAGGCCGATGCCGGGTGCCGCGTACATCGTCTCGAACATGTCGTCGATAACCGTTCCCAGTTCGTCGTCGACGATCTCCACCGGCACGGCGGTTTTCCGCAGTCGCGGATCGGGGAATTCAAGAATTGTGAGAATGGCCATAGTTGCTCGTCAGTCTTCCAGAAACGCGTCACGCATTTCTTGTGTATTTTCCTACAAATTGCAGCTAAATTTTTGACTTTATTGAATAAGATAGCGGACAATGCCGCGATATTAACCGGCTGACACTGCCTCTTTTGCGCCGGAATTGTGACGCGTTTGGCAGCCCTCACGGCAACGACGCGACATATTATAGCAACGCCTGCCCACCGGCAGACACCGACTACCATGATGGAGCACCCGTCAACTATGTCTCGTGACAAAAAAAGCCCGATGACTGGTCGCAAAGTGACCGCAATTGCACTCGCTACGAGCATGATGGCCGGCTGCACCACTCTGAGCAATATGAACCCGTTTGGTTCCGATGACGACGCCCGGGCGCCGGTCGCAAGAAGCGCCACGCCACGAAGCGGCTCCAGTTCGCTCGATCCGAATTCAAGCAGAAATGCACAGGCTACGCAGGTAAGCCGGCCGGCATTGCAGCAGATCAGCGAGCCTGTACCGCTCGCCTCGGGTGCGCCGAACGAATATGTCGTCAAAGTCGGTGACACGCTGTGGGATATCGCCGGCACCTTCCTGCGCGATCCCTGGTACTGGCCTGAAGTCTGGTACGTCAATCCGCAGGTGGAAAATCCACACCTTATTTATCCCGGTGACGTACTGGCACTGGTCATGATTGATGGTCAGCAAAGAATAACCAACATCCGGGCATCGACCTACCGGCTCTCGCCGCAGGCACGCATCACGCCGCTGAGCGAGTCCATATCCAGTATTCCGTACGAACAGATTTCTGCATTCCTGTCCAAAGGGCTGGTGCTGGAAAGAGACCAGGCAGATCGGCTCCCCTATATTCTCGCCACGCGCGGTGATCATATGATCGCCTCGGCCGGCAACGACGTTTACGTTCGCGGCGGCGCGCCCGCTTCCAATGGCACGCGCTACAGCGTCGTGCACGTTGGCGACGAGTTACGCGATCCGGATGACAACGACCTGATCGGATATCAGGGTATTTACGTGGGTGAGGGTGCGCTTTCACGGGGCGGCGATCCGGCTACGGTTGCACTGACGGACACCAATCGCGAAGCACTGGCCGGCGACCGGCTCATTCCGGAAACCGTCGATATTCCACTGAACTTCTTCCCCAAAGCGCCGGATATTGATGTGGACGGCCGTATCATATCGGTGGTTGACGGCGTATCGCTGATTGGCCAGTACCAGGTTGTGGTGCTGAACCGCGGCGCTCGGCACGGGCTTGCGCCCGGCGACGTGCTCACCGTATTTCAGGCCGGTGACGTGGTGACGGACCGTTTTTCCAGTGGCTCATTTATGAGTAGTGCGCTGCTCGGTGGTGAACAGGTGACCTTGCCGGACGAAGAGGCCGGCACCATTATGGTGTTCAAGGTCTACGATCGCATCGGCTACGGACTGATCATGGAAGCGACCAGCGATATCCACGTTCTCGACGCGGTACGCAATCCGACCTGAGCCAGATTTCCCGGTCACCCTTGCAGCGCGATTGATCGCCCGCGCGGCGGGCTCCTACAATGGTTTTCTAGCCTTGGCGCCAATCGAGGCGCGATTTCCGCAGGCTGCGAAATCGAATTTCTGCCTGCTGCCGCCAGATTCGCGGCGGCGCCTTATTGCACCCAGCCGTATCATCTCGGATAAGCTCTGACTGCCGCCGCATTCCGAGGATGATCTGCCATGGCCCTGCAACGTAGCGACGCCGACTGGCTGCAAAAGCCGGGTCGAACCATTGTCGATCAGGCGTCTGACGACTTTCCCGAGCTGCTGCGGCAGATCCCGGGCCCTCCCAAACGCCTTTATGTCGCTGGCAATCTCGACGCCCTGCACATGCCATCGCTCGCGATCGTCGGCAGCCGTAATCCGACTCGCGGCGGCTTGCAGAACGCCTACGAATTTTCCAAACACCTGAGCCGCTCCGGATTCTCTATTGTCAGCGGCCTGGCGCTCGGCGTCGACACCGCTGCACATGAAGGCGCGCTTGATGGCGGCGGCATGACCGTTGCGTTTCTCGGCCATGGCATCGACAGTATTTATCCGTCCGCGAATCGCGAACTGGCAAGACGCATTCTGGCCCGCGGTGCAATCTGCTCCGAGTTCCCGCTCGGCAGCGTGCCGCGCCCGGAACATTTTCCGCAACGCAACCGGCTGATCAGCGGTCTGAGTCTCGGCACGCTGGTGGTTGAAGCTGCGAAACGCAGCGGTTCGTTAATCAGCGCCCGCCTCGCCGCCGAACAGGGGCGCGAAATATTTGCCATACCCGGTTCGATACATAATCCGCTCGCCAAGGGATGTCATCAGCTGATAAAGCAAGGCGCAAAACTCGTTGAAAGTGCGGATGACATCGTTAGTGAGCTGGGGCCGGTTGCCGCTCATATGCTGCAAAGTGCTGATGATTCAACGCCGGTGGAAACATCAGGCGTGGAACACGATGATGAGTATCACACGCTGCTGAACATCGTTGATTTCGACCCCGCAACGCTCGATGAACTGTCAAATCAGTCCGGATTGACGATCGATCAGGTTTCCTCCATGCTTCTGATCCTGGAGCTCGAGGGAAAAATAGAAGCCCACGCAGGCGGCCGGTATTCCAAAATAACAGGCCGGTAAAAGAGCAGACGACGGCTACGGCCAGACAGGGAGATGCCCCAGGCATGAAAGAAAATGTACTCGACGTGCTGATGTACCTGTTTGAGACGTACATAGACGCTGAGGAAGAGCCGGAACCTGACCATAACGAACTGAAAGACGAGCTTTCGCGTGCGGGTTTCGGTGATTCGGAAATTGAGCGTGCACTGGACTGGCTCGACGGGCTTACAGAGAATCACGAACGCTTCAATTACCATCCGCAGACAGCTCACGGCACGAGAATCTATAACAGTGTCGAATCGGACCGTCTTGACGTCGGCTGCCGTGGATTTATCTCCTATCTGGAACAGATAGGTATATTGTCTCCGACCCAGCGCGAAATTCTCATCGACCGGCTGCTTGCGCTTGAGACTCATGACATCGATGTTGAGCAGATAAAGTGGGTTGTCCTTATGGTGCTGTTCACGCAGCCAGGACAGGAAGTTGCTTACGCCCGCATGGAAGATCTGGTGTTTGACGAGGGCAATTCATCGCTACATTGAGCATTCCGGAAACACAGGCTGATCTGTCGAATTCTTGACACATCGTCTGTAAAGCTGTAATTCAACCGCGGCACTGTCCGCGGTTTTGTTTTTTATCCCTCATCCAAAGGAATCGTCAGCCGGAATGTCCAGGAACCTCGTCATCGTCGAATCACCGGCCAAAGCCAAGACGATTAGCAAATATCTTGGCAAGGATTTTGACGTGCTGGCTTCCTACGGCCATGTTCGCGATCTGGTGCCTAAAGAGGGCGCCGTGGATCCGGAAAGCGGCTTCGCGATGAAGTACCAGCTCATCGAGCGCAATGAAAAGCACGTCAGAACGATTGTCAAAGCCCTGAAGAAGGCCGACGCGCTGTATCTGGCGACTGATCCTGATCGCGAAGGCGAAGCCATTTCCTGGCATCTGATCGAATTGCTCAAGGAGCGAAATGCGCTGGGCGACAAGCCGGTGCATCGGGTGGTCTTCCACGAAATCACCAAGGATGCGATCAGGGAAGCCATTGATCACCCGCGCGGCTTGTCCGTAGATCTGGTCAGCGCACAGCAAGCAAGGCGCGCACTGGATTATCTGGTTGGCTTCAACCTGTCGCCGTTGTTGTGGAAAAAAGTGCAGCGCGGCACTTCTGCCGGCCGCGTACAAAGCCCGGCACTGCGCATGATCGTCGAGCGCGAACTGGAAATCGAGGCATTCAAGCCGCGTGAGTACTGGTCAATAGAAGCCGATGTAAGCAAGGCGGAGCAACCGTTTGTCTCCAGGCTCGTTCGCTACAAGGGCGAGAAAGTAGAGCAGTTCAGTTTCGGCAATGAGGGCACGGCGCGCGAAGTTGAAAAAACGATTCTCGCTTCGGCTGACGGCAAGCTGACCACGGTGAGCGTGGACAAGAAACAACGGCGCCGGAATCCTGCCGCTCCGTTCACGACATCGACACTGCAGCAGGAGGCGTCCCGCAAGCTTGGCTTCAATACGCAATGGACGATGCGTGTCGCACAGAAACTATATGAAGGTATTGAGCTCCCTGATGAAGGTAATGTCGGTCTCATCACCTACATGCGTACCGACTCAGTAACCTTGGCGGGTGTCGCGGTAGCAGAGATCCGCGATGTCATCAAAGAACGCTATGGGGCGCAGAACGTCCCGGACGAAACCCGCGTCTTTAAAACCAAGGCAAAAAATGCACAGGAAGCCCATGAAGCCATTCGTCCGACGTCCGTTCTGCGAACGCCTGAATCGCTGAAAGGCAAGCTCGAAAAAGAGCAGTTGAAGCTTTATACCCTGATTTGGCAGCGCACGATGGCCTGCCAGATGGTGCCCGCCATCTTCGATACCGTCGCACTGGAATTCGCGCCTGGCGCCAGCAGCGCAGAAGCGGCTGACGACCAGCATCGTTTCCGCGCCAACGGCTCTGTCATGGTTGAGCCAGGGTTCATGGCGGTGTATCACGAAGGCAAGGACGATTCCAAGGACGACGATGGCGATCGGCTACTGCCCGATATTTCCGTCGGAGACCAGATTTTGCTGGATCTTTTGCGTACGGAACAACACTTTACCGAGCCACCGCCGCGCTTTACTGAAGCGAGTCTCGTAAAAACGCTTGAAGAATACGGCATCGGCCGCCCGTCCACGTATGCCAGCATCATCGCAACCCTGAAGAATCGCGAATATGTCGAGATGGACGCGAAGCGCTTTTTGCCGACTGATATGGGCCGCATCGTCAATGGCTTTCTGACAGAACACTTCAGGCAGTACGTCGACTACGATTTCACGGCACGTCTCGAAGACGACCTCGATGCGATATCACTTGGCGAGATGGATCTGATTCCATTGCTCGAGAGATTCTGGAAGCCGTTCAACGAACTGGTGCTGGATAAGGAACAAAGCGTCACCCGCGAACAGGTGGCACAGTCGCGGGAATTAGGCACTGATCCCAAAAGTGGCAAGCCGGTGACGGTCCGCATGGGGCGTTACGGACCGTTCGTCCAGATCGGCACCAAGGACGACGAAGAGAAACCGAAGTTTGCGGGACTGCGCCCCGGCCAGAAGATGAATGATGTCGATCTGACAACGGCACTCGAATTGTTCAAGCTGCCACGGAAGCTTGGCGAAACGCCGGACGGGCAAAGCGTGTCCGCAAGCGTCGGTCGCTTTGGTCCGTATATTCGCTACGGTGACAAGTATGTGTCTATCCGCGGCGAAGACGATCCCTATACGATTGAACTGGACCGCGCGCTGGAACTCATCGAAGAGAAAAAGATTGCCGACGCGAATCGCATCATCCAGGACTTCGAGGCTGAAGGCATTCAGGTTCTGAACGGTCGCTATGGTCCGTACATTACTGACAAGACCAAGAATGCGCGCGTGCCGAAGGATCGGGAACCGAAAACCCTGACCCTGGCGGAATGCCAGGAGCTGTTGGCTGCCGCGCCCGTACGCGGCAAACGTGGTGGCAAGAAGAAGGCGGCCGCGAAGAAAGCACCTGCCAAAGCTGCTGCAAAGAAGAAGCCCGCGAAAAAGAAGAAGGCCAAGAAAAAAGCAAAGAAGAAGAAGGCTGCCGCGAAAAAGAAAGCGAGCCCGAAAAAGCCTGCGGCAAGCGAAGCCGCTTTGGCATCCGGCGATTCCTGATCGGCAAAGCCGACTGCGATGGCCGGCTCAGAGAACGTGAGACATGCAGCGCGATTGCTGGCACAGGGCGGCGTCATCGCTTATCCGACCGAAGGAGTATTTGGCCTTGGATGTTTGCCGGATATCCCCGCAGCGGTCATGCGCATACTGGATCTCAAGGGGCGCGACCCTGCGATGGGCCTGGTGTTGATCATCTCCAGAGTTTCGCAGCTCGACGGCTGGATCGACGTTCCTCTCGATGCCACCCAGCTTGCGTCCACGGCAGACAAACCGGTGACCTGGATCGTGCCCGCTACTAGCGCCGCGCCTGAGCTCATTTGTGGTCAGCATGACAGCATCGCAGTGCGGCGCACTGAGCATCCGGTCGCCCGCGCATTGTGTGAAGCGGCGGGCTCTGCACTCGTGTCCACCAGCGCCAATACGAGTGGCCAGGCACCACCGAGAAACGCCCTGCTACTGCGTCGCCGGTTCGGCCGTCTTGTAGACTATATCGTTCCGGGCAACTGTGGCTCCGCCGGGGGACCCTCCGAAATTCGCGACTTGCTGACCGGAAAGGTATTGAGGACGTCATGACAGTGGTCGACACCGCGCTGGTTATAGAGTATCTGCGAAGCTTGCAGATGCGAATCTGCTCGTCTCTGGAAGACGTCGACGGGCGAGCGAAGTTTCAGCAGGAACGCTGGGAACGCCCCGGCGGTGGCGGTGGTGAAAGCCGTGTCCTTAAAAATGGCAACGTATTCGAACAGGCGGGCGTAGGCTTTTCACACGTGTTCGGCAGTGAAATGCCGCCTTCAGCAACCAAAAACCGTCCCGAACTCGCGGGGCGTCGATTCCAGGCGATGGGGGTGTCGCTCGTACTTCATCCGCTGAACCCCTACGTGCCGACGACGCATGCGAATTTTCGTTTTTTTACGACCGACGGCGATGACGGGGAGGCTGTCTGGTGGTTCGGCGGCGGCTTCGATCTGACACCGTATTATCCGTTCGAGGACGACGTACTGCATTGGCACCGCACCGCGAAAGCAGCCTGTCAGCCCTTCGGCGACGACCTCTACGCCCGCTACAAGCAGTGGTGCGATGAATATTTCTTTCTCCGTCACCGGGGGGAAACGCGTGGTGTGGGGGGCCTGTTCTTCGACGATGTAATGAGTGCTGGTTTCGACAAATCGTTTGCCTTCGTACGCTCGGTAGCCGACAGTTTTCTGCCCGCCTACCTCCCCATCGTCAAGAGCCGCCATAAACACAAGTACGGCGAGCGGCAGCGAGAATTTCAGCTCTACCGCCGCGGCCGCTACGTCGAATTCAATCTGCTCTACGATCGCGGCACCTTGTTTGGGCTGCAGTCAGAAGGCAGAACCGAATCCATACTGATGTCGCTGCCACCACGCGTTCGCTGGGAGTACAACTGGCAACCCGATGCGGGTTCGCCGGAAGCCGATTTATATAAAAATTATTTGCAGCCCAGGGACTGGCTGGCAAGCTGAGCGACGCGCAGGCGAATCTGGCAACGCGCAATACAAAGTGATAGGTTCCTTGTAAAACCGGGGTTTACATCGGTTTGCTGAGTAGGAATCAACAGGGCGGACCGGTCTCGGAACGTATGGCGGCCCTGTCGCAGTGTCCGTGTCCTGAGTGGTATGTCCGTGAAGCACCTGAGCGTCACATTTTTTCTAGTGCTGCTGTCCGCTGACCTCGTGCACGCGGACGTGCAGACGCGCCTGCGCTATTCAGGTCCGGCGACGGGTGTGCAGTTGGCGGGCAGCGAGGCCGGTACCGGCAGCAAGGTGTATATCGTGCAGCTCCGTTCCCCGTCCGCCGCGGAAATTCACAGCCAGACTGCAGCGCGGGGATCGCAAAAACTTTCCCCCGGCGCGTTGCCGTCAATCAGGCGCTTCGACAAGTTGAGTGGCGCCGTGCAAAACCATGTGCAGCGACTGGAAGACGAGCAGGCTGCTGTCATTGCCAAAGCCGCAAGCGGCGCGAACATCGATCGCATCTACAGTTACAAGTACAGCCTGAACGGATTTGCCGCCCGCATGGCGCCAGCCACCGCCAACAAACTGGAACACATGCCGGAGGTCCTCAAGGTCTGGGAAGACGAAGTCCGGCCGCTGGCGACGAATTACAGCAACGAGTTCCTCGGCCTGTTCGATGCCGAAGTCGGACTGCGTGGCAAACCTGGCCTCAATGGTGATGGCGTTGTCATCGCGGTTATCGACAGCGGCATTGCCCCTGATCATCCGGCAGTGCAGGACACGCGTGAAGCGGACCGGCCGAGCGCGTGCCGCAGCAGCTGGGGCGAAACGACCCTGCTAGGCCGATGGCTTTGCCGCCCTTACCGGCGCAAGGAAGACGTGCTTCTCTTCGAGCCGCCCGAAGGATGGAACGGCAGCTGCGAGACCGGCCCACAGTTCACGAGCGATGACTGCAACAACAAGATGATTGGCGCGCGCTTTTTCGTCGACGGTGCGGTTGCTACAGGGCCTATCCATTCCGGTGAAATTTTTTCGCCGCGAGACGTCGACGGGCACGGCACCCATATCGCGACAACGGCTGCCGGCAATCGCGTCAAAGCCTCGATCTATGGCACCTTTCTCGGCAACGTGCAGGGAGTCGCCCCCGGCGCACGGATTGCCACTTATAAAGCCTGCTGGCTCAGGCCTGGCGCGACCAGGGCGAGTTGCAACACATCAGATCTTGCCAATGCGATCGACATGGCCGTCGCTGATGGCGTGGATATTATCAATTACTCCATTGGCAGTTCGCTGTTCACGGTCACGGCGCCTGACGACCTGGCCCTGCTCGCTGCCGCAAAAGCGGGCGTGCTGTCGGTGGTTGCCGCAGGTAACGAGGGGCCCAATTTTCAGACCATAACGTCGCCTGCAGGGAATCCTGCGGTGATCACCACCGGCGCGTCGAGTCGCGACGGCCAACATTCACTGGAAGCGCTACAGGTAAGCTCGCCCGCCGGTGTGGCCGGCAAATATGCGGTGCAGGAAGCCGCTTTCTCGGCGGCGCTTGCTGAAAATGACCCACTGGAAGGACAGCTGGTTCTTGTGGACGATGGAGACAGCAGTTTACCGCCCGACGCTTTCGGCGATGGCGTGGCGGGCACGAACATCGACGCCTGCCAGCCGCTCGATAATGGCAGCCAGATCACTGGCAACATCGCTTTCATTCAGCGCGGCGGCTGCGACTTTCACCTTAAAGTGATGCATGCGGAAGAGGCCGGTGCCGTGGCCGCCGTGATCTTCAACCTGTCTGGCAGTCCGATCGTGATGACCAGCACCACCGGCACGACGGCCATACCAGCCCTGATGATGGGTGCTGCGGATGGCACCTTGCTGCTCGACGAAATCGACAGCGAACAGGTCATCGAAGTCGTGCTCGACAAAGGATTGTTTCTTACCGTTGAAGATACCGGCAACGTAATGGGCAGTTTCTCTTCGCGAGGACCCGGTCCGGTGGAAGATATTCTGAAGCCGGATGTCACTGCGCCCGGGATCAATATTCTGGCGGGACATACTCCGGATGCCGTCGCCACCGCGCCCGGTGAGAATTTCGCCTTTCTGACCGGCACGTCGATGGCAGCGCCACACGTGTCAGGTGTCGCCGCTTTGCTCAGGCAGGCGCATCCCGACTGGAGCCCCGCGGCGCTTAAATCCGCGCTGATGACGACGGCGCGCCAGGATGTGCGCATGCCGGATGAAAGCAATATCCTGCCTTTCGATTACGGCAGCGGGCATATTGTGCCGAATCTCGCGAATGACCCGGGTCTCGTTTATGACATTACGGCGGACGAGTACGATGCGTTCGCCTGCGGTACGGCGGCCACAGATCCTGACCAGGCTCGCTGCGATGAACTTGCGGCGAACGGTTTTTCCTTCTCTGCCAGCGATCTGAATCTGCCGTCGATTTCCGTGTCCGGACTGACCAGCACAGCGACTGTCTCACGACGCGTTACCAACGTCGGCGATGAATCGGAAAGCTACACGCTTGAAATCGTGCCGCCAGCGGGGATAGACATCCAGGTATTTCCCACTTCGCTGACCGTTGGTCCCGGCCAGTCAGCCGACTTCGAGGTCACGTTCAGCTATGCAGACGGTCCGCTCGACATCTACCGCTTCGGCAGCCTGACCTGGGTTGGCAGTGAACATCGCGTACGTAGCGTGCTGGCAGTGCGTCCCTTATCTGTTGACGCACCTGCTGAAGTGTTCTCTTTTGGGGGCAGCGGCTCACTGACATTTCCGGTTAGTTATGGCTACACGGGCGCCTATTCACCTGGCGTGCACGGCCTGGCGCTGCCACTGATCATCGACGGAGATGAAGGATTCGTCGACCAGGATCCGGACAAGACTTTCACATTCGGCACATCGCGTGGCGTAACCGGTCATCTGATCGACGTACCAGCCGATCAGGCGTATCTGCGTTTCGCACTGTTCGACGAACTGACAGACGGGGACGATGATCTGGATCTGTACGTCTACTACTGTCCGGATGGAAACAACTGCAGCAAGATCGGTGAGAGCGGCGAAGCAACTTCCCGGGAACAGGTTGACATACTGTTTCCGGGTGCCGGCACTTACGCCGTCTTTGTGCACGGCTTTGCAGCGGACAATGTGTCCGGAGGTCCCGGTACGTTCTACACTTTGCTTGGCTGGGCCTTCGGCCTGAACGACGATCGTGGCAACATGTCGGCAAGCGGACCGGCCTTCGTTAATGCCGGCACAATCGGCGACGTCACGGTGGACTGGTCAGGACTGTCTTCAGACACAATCTATCTTGGCGGTATATCCCACAATACGCCCGATGGGCTGGTGGCGATTACCGTCGTGAATATTAGTAACTAGTGTCCTGTCCGTTGACGAATTACATTTCGTACAGACTCTCGCACCACTCTCGCAAATGACTCACTGGAGCTTACTTGAAGACTGAAAGAATGGCGGGCGTGCTCAGCCCGGTCGTTACGCCGTTTCGCGGAGACCTGGCGCCGGATGCGACGCGCCTTGTCAGCCAGTGCCAATGGCTACTTTCCCAGGACGTTGGGCTCGCCGTGTTCGGCACTAACAGCGAGGCGAATTCACTGACCGTTCCGGAGAAAATGTCGCTTTTGGACCGCCTCGTCGAGGCCGGCATTGATGCGACGCGCATGATGCCGGGCACGGGTGCCTGCGCATTTCCCGACACCGTCCGGCTCACGGCGCATGCCGTTCGGCTTGGCTGCGGCGGGACCCTGATGCTGCCGCCGTTTTACTACAAGGGCATCAGTGACGATGGCCTGTTCGCGAGTTTTTCTGAAGTCATACAGCGGGTGGGCGACGACGCGTTACAGATCTATCTTTATCACATACCACCGGTGGCACAGGTCGGCTTGTCACTGCCCCTGATAGAGCGGCTTATTGCGGCATATCCGGATACGATCGCGGGCATTAAGGACAGCTCCGGCGACTGGTCAAACACGCAGGCGATGCTGAATCGTGACTGGCCGAACTTCAGAATTTTTGTGGGCAGCGAAAGTTTCCTCTTGGCAAACATGCGTGCAGGCGGGGCCGGGTGCATTTCGGCGACGGCGAATATCAATCCTGCCGCCATTGCCGACGTTTTTCAAAACTGGGAAAGTAACGACGCAGATGCGAAGCAAAAAGCGCTGGATGCACTGCGACAAACCGTCATGGCTTATCCGATGATTCCCGCTCTGAAAGCCGTCGTTGCCGAGTACAGTGGCGACGATGACTGGCGAAGGGTGCGGCCACCGCTCACCCAACTGGATCGGACGAGCAGTAGCAAGCTGGCGTCCAGTCTGAAGGCGTCCGGACTTACGATGCCGGGTCTGGCGAACAGCTGACGCAATTCGAGAGGCTTAGCCCAGCCAGCCTTTCTGCTGTGCATCGCGGCTGTACCAGATCAGAACCGCGCCAATCAGGATTACCAGAAGCGGTCCGAGCAGGGATACGGGGCCCAGTATTGCCAGCGCGTCGGTCATGCCGAAGTAGTGGAACATCTGCACGAAAACTGCAATCAGTGACACGATGAATATCGGCACCGCCAGCGATTTGCGCAAGATCAGAAGAATACTCGCCACGACACCGGCATTGACGGCAATTGCAAAGGCCGACGTTGCCCACACCGGTACGTTCTCGTAGAGCGCACGTTCTGCCGGAGGTAATTCGGCCAGCGCGTCCGGACCGGCTGAAACCTGGGCGACATACATCATCAGTCCGATCAGATTCCAGACGAGAGCGGTACCGGCGACGACGTAAAAGGATTTTGGAGGCGACTGTACTGGCTGATCGTTCATGCGATCCCCTTTCTATTACTCGCGCTTATTATTCGCGTTGTTAGTGCGTTATCTATCCGGCATTGGCCGGCCAGCACAGTTTAGCAAACCGTCCGGCCGTGCGCTGTCGCCCGTAGCGAGTCAGGCTTTCGACCGCCTCCCCTGTCCCATCGCCTTGCACTCGCTGTGGCGAAAGCAACTTAACTCATGATCATTTACCATGCCGGTCGCCTGCATGTGTGCATAAATGATGGTGCTGCCGACGAATTTGAAGCCGCGCTTTTTCAGGTCTTTGCTCAGGGCATCTGACTTCGACGAGGTGGCCGGAACATCTGCCATCCTGCGCCAGCGATTCTGAACAGGCACGCCGTCAACGAAATCCCAGATGTAGTTGCAGAAACCGTCAAATTCCTCCTGTACGCGGAGAAACTGCCGCGCGTTGTTCACGGCGGCGGTCACCTTCAGCCGGTTGCGGACGATGCCCGGATCCTGCAGGATTTTATCGATACGTTTGACGGTAAAGCGCGCCACCTTATGCGGCTCAAAGTCGGCGAAATTGCGCCGGTATCCATCGCGCTTGTTGAGAATGGTGGACCAGCTCAGGCCCGCCTGCGCACCTTCGAGTATCAGAAACTCGAACTGTTTTTGATCGTCCCAGATGGGTACGCCCCACTCCTGATCGTGATAAGCGATGTAATTAAGGCTTGATTCCCCGGCCCAGCCACAACGTTTGATTTTTTTTGACATGGTTCCATTCAACGTCGAGTGTTGGCCAATTGTAACGATCATCAGCAGGAACAGGCAGTGTCGATTCTCAGTATTAGCGGCAGATAAGGATTGCTGTCTGAAGATTGAATGTCATGCAAAGACGAGGGGATCAATCTGCCCGCAGTGCTGTTGGAGCTGTACGGGTAGGTGCAGATTGATCTTTAGTGAAAAAAAAGGGCCCGCGAAAACGCGGGCCCTCTTCCAATCTTTCTAACTACAAAGCGCAGCGTTTACTGGCTGGCTTTGTCGCCACCACAGGAAGCTTCAGCAGCGCCTTTGTCACCACCGCAAGAGGCTTCTGCACCTTCTTTATCGCCGCCACAAGAGGCTTCTGCACCTTCTTTATCGCCGCCACAGGAAGCTTCTGCGCCTTCCTTATCACCGCCGCAAGAGGCTTCTGCGCCTTCCTTGTCGCCGCCGCAAGAGGCTTCTGCACCTTCTTTGTCGCCGCCACAGGAAGCTTCTGCACCTTCCTTGTCGCCGCCACAGCTGCCTTCCGCGGTTGAGCCTTCTTTATCGCCGCCACATTTGCCTTCGCCACAGCTTCCTTCCGCTTCCTGCGCACCGAGCAGATAGCCTGCGCCGAGAGCCGTAATTGCGAACGGGCTGACGCCGGTATCCGCGTTCGCCGTCGCGGCAAATGCGAACGAACCCGCCAGTGCTGCGCCAACAGCGACTGCTACTGGTTTTACAATTTTCTTGTCAGACATTTCAATCTCCATCTTCTGATTTCAATGCCCAAGCGGGCATCAGTATTGTGCCCATTCCCCCGGGCAAACTTAGGGTTCGACGCTAGATGCGCCACTCCACCGAGTCTACGACTCGTTTTTCGATTTCTTCGAGGCGCTCATCGCGCTCCCCGACGATTGCTACGCTGCCATCGCCAACTGGCAGGATGACGCCATTAACACCCTGACCATCCAGTCTGATGGCTTCGCCGATCATTTCATCCGGCATGAGCAGCAGCGTGACCGGGCCCTTTTCGCCCTGGATAACCAGATGAGGAATGCTGCGGCCATTGATTTCGCAGCTGCGCGCATAAGTAATGAGTCCGATACTGTCGTCCACCGATTCAAGTGAGTCATCGACCGCCGCGTGCAGCGTGTCCGCTGATACCGAGACATTCGTGACGACACGTGAGCCGGCTTCATGATCGAGATGTTCAAGGACCTGTTCCGCAAGCGTAAGCTGTTGGGCAGGCTCGCTGCCAATAAGTTGCACCCCAATGACCGCAGCCAGTGCAAATGCTGCCGCAATGCCGATCCAGGCAGGCATGCCGAGCTTGGCAGTTCTGCGCGTCGCCAGCGGCACGACGTTATCCGATTCGATCGGAGGCAGCGCCGGCATCACCAGCGGCGGCACGTCGATTTCCACTGCCGACACAATCCTGGCATCGAGCAAAAGCATCGCTTGGCGGTATGCCGCACAAGTCTTGCAACTCGAAACATGCGCATCGCCACCTTCGGGTGTCGATGTCGGATCCGCGCCAATGGCTATTTGATAGTCGTTACAGTTCATTTTCCTGGTGGAGGCGTTGCTGCTGCCTCTGCTCTCTCTACTTCATCCTTTAACTTCAATCGCGCCCTGTGCAGTCTCGTCAGCACGGCGCCCTGTCGTATACCCATCATCGCTGCGATTTCTTTGGTGCTGTGACCCATCAGGACCTGCAGTACCAACGGTTCGCGATAATCGTCTTCAAGCTTGAAAATAGCCTGCCGCAGCTCGTCAACTTGTTCATCCTCAGTTTCGGCAAGCATTGCTGACTGAGCGGCGGTAAGATTGTCTATGTCGACCGTTTCCAGCTTTTTCCTTTCAAAGTAACGTGCGTTCTCACGGCGCACGATTGTCAATAACCACGGCTTTGCTGCATCATCGTCGCGAAGTGCATCGAGAGACTTCCACGATCGAAACAGGGCCTCCTGAACGACTTCTTCGGCGATATCCGGGTTTCGGCACAGCCACATCGCGTAGCGATACATGTCCTGGTGAAATATCCCAACGACCCGTTCAAAACGCCGCTTGCGTCCTTTGTCCGCAACACTACTGTTCATGCGAGGTGACCCGTTTTCCTGAGAAATTATTACCCGGAGGGCGCATTTTTGTGATTCAGGCGTGGAAACCCTACCGAAATACAGGGAAAATCCAAGTTGTTAATGTGTAAGACCTTGATATGAGTACCTTTCTGCCCACCGGGTTCCCCTCCAAACGCATGCGTCGCACGCGTCGCAGCGCGGCTTTACGGGCACTCGTGTCCGAGACAACGCTGTCTAATGCTGATTTGATCTATCCGGTATTCGTACTGGATGGCAAGGGGCGCCAGGAACCCGTCGCTTCAATGCCAGGGGTAGCGCGCAAGAGCATAGATGGATTACTGAGGGATGCACAAGAGGCTGTCGCCCTCGGCATACCGGCCATCGCACTGTTTCCGGTCATTGACCCCGGCCTGAAGAGCGCTGACGGCAGTGAGGCAAGCAATCCCGACGGGCTCACACAGCGCGCGGTCGCGGCGCTGAAAAGTGCATTTCCTGAACTGGCCGTGGTGACTGACGTTGCCCTCGATCCCTACACCAGTCATGGGCAGGATGGCATTGTCGCCGACGACGGCTATGTGCTGAATGACGAAACCGTTGCCATGCTGGCGCGGCAGGCGGTAACGCATGCCGCTGCCGGCGCGGACATCGTCGCTCCTTCTGACATGATGGACGGACGCGTCGCCGCCATTCGCAGTTCGCTCGAAAAAGCCGGACATCGCAACACGCTGATACTCGCCTACGCCGCCAAGTACGCTTCCTGTTATTACGGTCCTTTTCGCGATGCGGTTGGTTCTGCGGCAAACCTTGCGGGTGCCGATAAACGCAATTATCAGATGGACCCGGGCAATAGCGACGAGGCCCTCTCCGAGGTTGCACTCGATCTGGCGGAGGGTGCCGACATCGTCATGGTCAAACCGGCCCTGCCGTATCTGGATGTCATACGGCGCGTCAAGGACCGCTTCGGCGTGCCCACCTTCGCCTATCAGGTGAGTGGCGAATACGCGATGATAAAGGCAGCGGCGGATAACGGCTGGCTGGACGAAGAGCTGGCGGTGCTGGAAGCACTGACTGCCATAAAACGCGCCGGCGCCAGTGCGATCCTGACTTATTACGCACTTGATGCAGCTCGCTGGCTGGCGGCGTAGCCGAATGGCGCACGGTCAACCCGATCGGTACGGCGTAATGGGTTATCCGGTATCGCACAGCCGGTCGCCGGTGATCCATCGCCTCTTTGCAGTGCAGACCCGCCAGAATCTGCAATATGAATTGTTGCAGGTCACGCCGGACAATCTCGAATCGGCTGTGAGTCAGTTCGGCCGTACCGGCGGTAAGGGCCTGAACATAACGGTACCCCACAAAAGCGAAGTGACCCGCCTTGTCGATGACATGAGCGATCGCGCACGTACCGCGGGTGCCGTCAATACGATTGTTTTCAATGACGATCACCTCCTGGGCGACAACACGGATGGCATCGGCCTGATGCGTGACCTTGAAAACAACCTTGAGATGAAGCTTCTGGACGCACACATACTGGTATTGGGCGCGGGCGGCGCCACTCGCGGCATTATCGGCCCGCTGCTTGCCAGCAAGCCATCTGCCATCGTGATTGCGAATCGCACGGTGGCACGTGCGAAAGCCCTCGCGGAACACTTTTCGAGTTCCGGGCCGGTGCGGGCTCTGAGCTTTAAAGAAGTTGGTGCAACACCGGTCTATGACCTGATCATCAACGCGACTTCAGCCGGACTGAAGGGAGAAACACCGCCCTATCCCGCCGCCGCTGTTCACCGTGGCACAACCTGCTACGACCTCTCGTACGGGCTGACGCCCACACCTTTTTCCGTGTGGGCTGCCGGACAGGGTGCGGCCCGATCGGTCATGGGTTGGGGAATGCTTGTCGAACAGGCCGCCGAATCATTTTATATCTGGCGGGGTGTCCGCCCGGATACACGGCCGGTATTGCGACAGCTAACCATAGACAGTGCGCCGACGTCTCACTGAGTTCGTTCAGGGCGCCGAGGTCCTTGAGCTCGTGACCCCACGCTAGCGCATGGTCACCAGTTCTTCTGCGCTGGTCGGGTGTATGGCTACGGTGTCGTCAAATTCTGCCTTGGTTGCCCCCATGCGGATGGCAACGGCGAAGCCCTGCAGCATTTCGTCAACGCCGTCGCCGATCATGTGGCATCCCACAACGCGCTCATCCGGGCCCGTCACGATCAGCTTCATAGCGGTAGCCATTTTTTCCTCGCTGAACGCATACAGCATCGGGTTAAATCGAGTCTCGTAGATCCGAATGTCGTCGCCAAAGGACAGCCGCGCCACGGCTTCTGTCATGCCCACGGTACCAATAGGCGGATGCGAGAAAATGACGGTGGGAATCAGGTGGTATTCCAGTCGCCGTTCAGACAACCCGTTGTACAGCCGGTCTGCCAGGCGCCTGCCGGCAGCAATTGCAACCGGTGTCAGCGCTATGCGTCCCGTAACATCGCCCAAAGCGCAGATGTGTTCGACATTGGTTTGTTGCCAGTCGTCTGTGGGAATGAACCCCGCCACGTCCGTCGCGATGCCGGCGCGCTCGGGAGCCAGACCTTCTGTGTTGGGCGCCCGACCGACGGCCCAGACCACGGCATCATAGGGGCCAAAGGTTCGGCCGTCCGCCGATTGCAATTGAATGCCGTCGGCTTCCTTTTGCAGGCTTTCCGGTACGACGCCCGTTTCGAGCGTTATTCCGCTGGAATGCATGGCCGCTGTCAGCTCCTCGCGAAGCAGGGTATCGAAACTTCGCAGTACGCCATCCTTTCTCACCAGTACCGTCGTAGCGGAGCCGAGCGCATTGAAAACACCGGCCAGCTCAACCGCAACGTAGCCGCTGCCGACCAGCGCTACCCGTTTCGGACGTTCATCCAGCGCGAAGAATCCATCTGATGTGATGCCCAGCTCCGCGCCGGGAATGGCCGGCGTAACAGGGTAGCCGCCAGTGGCTATGACATACCGTTCGGCCGTGTAGGCGTGCCCCGCTACCTCGACCGTCCGCGCATCGGTAAACCCTGCATGGCCTTTGATCCAGGTCACATCCCTTTTTTGCAGATTATTTTCGTAGATCTTGTTGAGTCGCGTTATGTACGCATCCCGGCTGTCTTTCAATTCTGACCAGCTGTGGCCATCGTTACTTATGTCAAACCCGAAGTCGCGGGCGAGGTGCAACTGGTGCGCATGATGTGCCGCATACCACATGATTTTCTTGGGCACGCAGCCAACGTTGACGCAGGTACCACCGAGCCGGCCCGACTCAACCACTGCAGCCTTGACACCGTATTCAGCTGCGCGCTGGGCGTGGGCAAGCCCGCCACTGCCGCCACCGATCACAATCAGGTCAAACTTTTTGGTCACATTCTTTCCCACGCTTCAACCCACAATAATTTTTCAGGTGACTTTGCGGCAGTCCGGCAAGCCTTTGCCCTCAGGCCCTGTGATAACATCCTGCCGCACCTTTTCAGGCGACGAAATCATGGCCAACCCACTTTTGGATAAAAGCGAATTACCGCGGTTCAATGCGATTGAACCTGAGCATGCTGTGCCGGCGCTTCGCGAGCTTATCGCAGCGCATCGGCAAAAGCTCGCCTCGCTGCTGGCCGATGATAATGACTTTGATTTTTCCTCGTTGATCGCGCCGATCGAGGAATTGAATCACGAACTCAGCCGTGTCTGGTCCCCTGTCCGGCACCTGCAAAGTGTGCTCGACAACCCCGCGTGGCGCGACGCATATAATGAAACGCTGCCACTGATGACAGAGTGGGGCACCGAGGTCTCCCAGAACAGTGAGCTGCACGACGCCTATCAGATAGTCTCCGAAACCTTACCGGACAATGCCACGCCGCCGATGCGCATGCTGGTAAAGCAGGCACTTCGCGATTTCCGCTTGGCCGGGGTCGCGCTTCCCGCGGCAGAGAAAGCTCGCTACGGCGAGTTGATGCAGGAACTCGCCTCACTCAATGCCAGTTTCGATCAGAACGTGCAGGACGCTACCGACGACTGGCACTACCACACGCGTACGGAAGACGAAGTCGCAGGCATCCCTGACTCGGTTCTGCAACGCGCCAGGGATGATGCGGCGACGGAAGGGGCCGAGGGCTGGTGGTTCAAACTCGACTTTCCAAATTATCATGCTGTGCTGACGCACGCTGATAACCGCAGTCTGAGAGAAATGTTTTACCAGGCCTGGGCGACGCGTGCCTCCGACCAGGGCAGCAATCCTGCGTGGGATAATTCAGCGATCATCGAAAAGATTCTTGCAGTTCGCCACGAAGCCGCGAAGCTGGTCGGCTTCGACAATTTTGCCGACTATTCGCTCGCGACCAAAATGGCGGGAACCGCGACCGAGGTATTGGATTTCCTGACTGAACTTGCCGAGAAATCTCGCGGTGCGGCCAGGCGCGAGCTGGCCGAGATTCAGCAGATAGCCCCACAGGCACTGCAGGCCTGGGATATTTCCTATTATCTCGAAAAGATGAAGCAGCAGAAGTTTTCGGTCTCGAATGAGGAGTTGCGGCAGTATTTTCCTTTCAAAGCCGTTTCCGACGGTATGTTCGGGGTGGCGGAGCGCCTCTACGGAGTAACGGTCGTCGAGAATCCCGCGGTGTCCGGGTGGCACGAAACGGTTCGCTATTATGAAATCCGCGACCCGGCCGGGCAGATCACCGGCAGTTTCTATACGGACCTGTTTGCGCGCAGCGGCAAACGCGGCGGCGCGTGGATGGATGAGTGCGTTGTTCGTAAGGACCTGAGTGGCGACGCAACGCCGCCGGTAGGATACCTGGTATGCAATTTCCCACCGCCGGATGCGGATGGCGTGTCGCTGCTAACACACACCGATGTGGTGACCTTTTTTCACGAATTTGGCCACATGCTGCACCACCTGCTGACCAAGATTGATTACCCGAGCATCGCTGGCATTAACGGCGTGCCCTGGGATGCCGTCGAGCTGCCGAGCCAGTTTATGGAAAATTTCGCCTGGAGTTACGAAGTGCTGGCCAATTCGTCGTTGCATGTGGAGACCGGCGAGCCACTGCCGCGAGAGACCTTCGACAAGCTGCACGCCAGTCGCCATTTTGGCGCTGCGCTCGCAACCCTGAGACAGCTGGAGTTCGCCCTGTTCGATTTCCGCCTGCATGCCAACTACGATCCGCAGTACGGCAGCAGGCTGATGGAGACGCTAACGCAGGTTCGCGACGACGTCTCCGTGATACCGCAGCCAGCGTACAATCGCTCGCCGCACAGCTTCGCGCACATATTCGCTGGCGGATATGCGGCGGGATACTACAGTTACAAATGGGCGGAAGTGCTGGCGGCCGACGCGTTCGCCGCTTTCGAGGAAGCCGGGATTTTCGACCTTGCCACGGCGCAACGATTTCGTCAGGAAATACTGGAGATCGGCGGTAGCCGCAATTTCATGGAGGCATACATTGCCTTCCGTGGAAGAAAGCCAACCCTGGACGCATTGCTGCGCCAGAGTGGTATCGGAAAAGCCGCGTGAAGATTGCCACCTGGAACGTCAACTCGCTCAATGTGCGCCTGCAACATGTACTCGACTGGCTGGAGATCGCGAAGCCCGACGTCCTGGTACTACAGGAAATCAAGCAGCTCGCTGAAGCGTTCGCCGCCGACGCATTCAGCGAGGCCGGCTTCCGTGGCGTCGCCAGTGGTCAGAAAACCTATAACGGCGTTGCGCTGTTAAGCCGCTGCGAGTCTACCGATCACGTCACCGACTTCACGGGTTTTGAAGATCCGCAACGGCGCATTCTCGCAGCGACGGTGGACGGCGTCCGGGTCGTGAACCTGTATGTACCTAATGGCAGCAGTGTTGGTTCCGAGAAGTACACGTACAAGCTGAACTGGCTGGCAGCGCTCAAGGGTTTTCTCGCGGAGGAGCTCAAGGCTCATGAAAAACTTGTCGTCCTGGGTGACTTTAATATAGCGCCGGAGGACCGTGATGTTTACGATCCCGTCAAATGGGGCGACGGCATCCTGTGCAGTCCTCTGGAACGGCAGGCGCTGAACGAACTGTTGAAGCTTGGGCTGACCGACGTTTACCGTCAGTTCGAACAACCCGCGGACATGTTCAGCTGGTGGGACTACCGTAGCGGGGCTTTCCGCAGAAATGCCGGACTTCGAATCGACCTCATTCTCGCCAGCGAGGCGCTGGCCGCTTGTTGCAGCGGCAGCTCCATAGACCGGGAGCCCAGAACCTGGGAGCGGCCGTCGGATCACACACCGGTGATCGCCGAGTTCGCGCTTTGATATGACATATTCCTGGAACTGCGTCACGCTTTCTTCCGGGGCAAGGGTACCAGTTCGGCGAAGTGACCTGGACCCAGGCCAACATCGCCATGCCTTTCCGTTAAGCTATGCCAATTCTACCAAGGCATGAAAGACGCCAATGGCAGCAATTCGAGCGAGCACGCCCGTCCTTCATCAATATCAAACAATAAGCAAAAGCTGATGAATCAGGATCGTCGCAATGACTACGATGTCACCAATTCGGTGCAGGTTAGCAACCCTGCCGCCGTACGCGACGCCGTACAGAACCTCTATTGCGAAACCTACCCCGGGACTTCGTTCGACAAACTGTGGCTGGCTTTCTACGATTTCGCTCGACTCTTTTCGGGCAAATACCCTGGCTATCGCGGCTGCGACACTACCTATCACGACATGCAGCACACGCTGGATATGACGCTCGCACTCGCCCGGCTCGTCGCCGGTTACGAACGCACTGCCGATGCGGCTGACCGTCTCGGTGCGCATCGCGCGCAAATGGCGATCGTGACCTCGCTGTTCCACGATGCGGGATATATTCGCCATGAAGTTCGTGACCGTGACTTTAGTAACGGCGCCGAATTTACGCTTTGTCACGTATCCCGCAGCGCGGATTTTCTGCGCCGCTATCTGCCGGAGCTCGGCTTGGCGAACGACGTCGCCGTGGCCAGCATGATTGTGCATTTCACAGGCTACGAACTTGATCTGGATAATATTGAGCTGGACGATCCACGCGATGCCATTTGCGGTCACCTGATAGGCACTGCCGACCTTATCGCCCAGATGGCAGATCGCTGCTACCTGGAAAAGTGCCGTGACCGGCTTTACACGGAATTCGTCATTGGCGGCATCGCCTTCGAGAACGCTGCGCCGGGAGAGTACGTGGTGCGTTACGAATCTGGCATCGACCTGTTGAAGAAGACACCGCTCTTTTATCAGCAGGCGACGAAAGACCGACTGCAATCAAAGTTCAATCGTGCCTACCGTTACGTTGAGGTGCTGTTCGATGGCCAGAATCCGTATGTCGATGGCATTCGCACGAACCTTGCTCACCTCGTACGCGTGTTGAAAACCAACAACTGGCAATTGCTGCGACGAGAGCCACCGTGCTTTATCGGCGTCGCTGATGCAGTTGAGAATATGGACTCGGTCGCACAACGGCTGCTGGCTTCAATTCCAAAACAGCAGGACACACCTCCCGCAAAGCTTGTTTCCGCCTGAGAGACGAGCGCCAAACCTTCAGTCTGCAAGTGCTTCGGCGATAAACTCGAAGCGATCGTTGCCGAAGAACATTTCCTCGCCCACGAAGAATGTTGGCGCGCCGAAAGCGCCTCGCGCAACGGCTTCATCGGTATTTCGCCGCAGGCTGTCTTTGATCCCTGTCGTTTCAATACGCACCAGGGCGTCGGCAGGCAGGTCATTCCTGCTCGCCAGGCTGGCAAGCAATTCAGGACTGGAGAGATCCTGCCCATGAATCCACATGGCTTCGAACAAGTCGTTGTGAAGGCCGGCAAACTGACCAGCCTCCTGCGCCACCAGCGCAAGGCGCAGAGCCTTGACCGTGTTCTGGGGAAACAGGGGATTCATGACAAACCTGATCCCGTAGTGGCTCACCCAGCGCGCCATATCCCGCTCGAGATAGGCGAACTTGGCGGGAACTGTAAGCGGCGGGCGGTTGCCAACCGCCTTCATGGCAGCCCCCAGTAAAAAAGGACGATGTACGGCC
The DNA here is from genome assembly GCA_037968735.1 of Woeseiaceae bacterium. GTDB lineage: Bacteria > Pseudomonadota > Gammaproteobacteria > Steroidobacterales > Woeseiaceae > SZUA-117. The sequence goes on from JBBKWC010000025.1 coordinate 119,735, forward strand.
TCAGGAAAGCGTTTCGCCACCTGGGTGTTCGCCAGGTAGGAGTAGGGACTGACGTAATCGTAGAAAAATTCCAAGCGGCTGCTCATGCATGGTCCCTGCATTATTCGGTCAATAATTGCTTAGCGCGGGTTGACGAACTCATCGTAACTCCCCTTCATTACGCTCCGCCATGGTCCTCAGCCCGAGCACTTCATGGCGCTTCAAGCGCCGGTTTGCAAAAAATGCCGCCACACCAGCGGCGCTGAATGCATAGATATGATCGACGGGGCTTATGGTATTCGAAAAAAAATTCTCCATAGTATCCGCGGACAAGCCGCCGAATACACGCAGGGGAATCTCCTGGATATAACGGCCGGTCTCAAATATGCCGATCGCCAGATTGCCTAGGTAGGCCGCCAGCACGGCGACTACGGCTGCTGCTACCGGGAACCGCCAATCCAGCCCGCGGCCGAAATACTGCATGGCCAGCCCTATCAGCGCGCCCATGAGAATCGAGAACCAGGGAAACACTCTGCCTGTCAGCATGGCGAACATCGCCCATAACCAGCAGATCAGCAAAGCGGTGGCGATCGTGCCAATCAGGCCGCGCCGCAACGACTGTGCCGCCAGCAGTTTCCGGCCGTCTGCCGCAGGCAGTCGTGCTTTCTTTTGGTTTGAATATTTTTGCTTAAGGCGGAACACAATTCTAATGCCCAAGTGGCTGGGTCGCGCAGTATATTACAGGGTGGCGGTGGTATATTCAGTGCGACTGACTTTTGCGTAAGTCTGACTGCAGGCGATACCGCCATCCGGGAGAAAACCAGGTTAATGCACAACGCCGCGCGACAATTGCTGCTTCTGATGTTTGTTGTTTTCGCGTTCGCTGCCTGCGCGGAGCCGCCTGCTGCACCGTCCAATATTATTCGCACAATGGACAGGCTCGGCACTGAGCATCCCGGATTCAGGCGAATTTTGATCATCGGGGTTGCGGGCGACTATGAATCGCGAGCCTTGTTCGAACGAACGCTGGCTGAGTTGCTGTACAACGAGGAAGTGGTGGCCCTTGCCTATCACACGGTCATCGGCAGACGGCCCCGCCTGACGCGCACGGCACTCGAGACAATTATTACGGCGCGCAAATTCGACGCTGTGCTGTTCACTCGTCAACAGGGCCAGGAAGGTAGAGACGCCGGGTCAGCGCGTCCGACCGGAGCAGCCTTCGACCTTTTCGGCTATGACTATGAAGAACTCAATCGCGCCGATAGCATTCGCCGCGCCGCGGCAATCACGTTTGTGACTGAGATTTATCGCGGCGAAACCGGCGAAAAGGTGTGGTCAATCAATTCTCTCAGTTACGAGAACACGGATGCTACAGAGCTGATACGGCAACAGGCAGCGATCATTGCGGCGCAGATTCGCGCAGACCGCTTAGTGCCGCGCTGAGACGTCAATCGTTGCCCGGTAATTACCGACTGCCAGTTCGGCTGCAGCAAGATCTTCGAGCGCCGTCCCGACGGACTTGAACACAGTAATCGCCGCGTCATTACGACGGCCAGCAACGCGACCGCGCGCAAGCTCACTCAGTTCTGCCTGGATGTGAGACGCAGATATGGCGCCAGCCTCAACTGCCTGAATAATCTCACCCGCTTCGGCCAGAGTGCCGGAGCGGGTGTCCACATAAAGATCAGCGCGGGAAATAGCCTCGACGTCTGCTTCGCGCATCAAGGGTGTGAATGCGCCCACAAGGTCGAGATGCTGACCTGGCGATAGCCACGCGCCACGCACGAGCGGCTGTGTGGCTAGCGTGGCGCAACTGATGACATCGGCCCGACGAACCGCGTTTTCGAGGTCATTTTCAGCCGACACATCCACCTCATTACCGGCGAGCCGGGCTGCGAGTTGTTCAGCCTTCTCCATGCAGCGACCCCAGATCCTGACTTCCCTGAACTGCCGCACCGAGGAGTGTGCCGCAATCAGATGCGGTGCCAGGTTTCCGGTACCAATCATCAGTAAGCTATTGGCGTCCTGGCGCGACAGATAGGATGACGCCAGCGCCGATGCCGCCGCCGTCCGCCGAAGTGTCAGTTCAGTGCCATCAAGAACAGCAAGCGGTTTGCCGGTCTGTCCGTCGCTCAGGAAGTAGCTCGCGAATACAGCGGGACACCGGTGCTTTGCGTTATCCGGGAACACGGTCGCAATCTTGACCCCCAGCGCCTGTCCGCTGCGCCACGCCGGCATCAGTAACAGGGTTGCTGCATTTCCTTCCGGAACCGGAATCTCATGATGCGTACGCTGCGGCGACACGATGTCGCTGGCGAAAGCGCGGCGCAACGCATTGATGAGTGCCGGATAGGGCAAGGCAGCTGCAACGTCTGATGCCGATAGAATAATCATGTAGCCAGTAAGGATAGCACTTCCCCGACTGCTGCCAGACCTGTAATGTCGACGCAGGAAGCAAAACAGAACCTCGCATGTCGTTGCAAAGAAAACTCGGATTGTCTGCCGTACTCGCCGTCGTCATGGGCGATATGATCGGCTCGGGAATATTCTTCACGCCCGGTGAACTCGCTGCCGTCGCGACCGCAGAATGGCAGGTCTACTTTTTTTGGGCGCTGTGCGGCTTCATCGCACTGTGCGGCGCACTGACACTTGCGGAACTCGCAGCGCTCATTCCGCGCGCCGGGGTTTCCTACCATGCATTGAACGAGGCCTACGGTCCATTTGCCGGATTCATGCAGGCCTGGATGATGGTGCTGGTAAGCGGGCCGGGCGCCATTGCAGGTGTTGCAATTCTTTTTGGCCAACTGGCGAACCAGATGTTTGGCAACGGCAATGCTGGTCTGGATCTCGTCTGGGCAATCGTGGCTATCCTGTTCTTTTCCCTGATCAACCTGCGCGGCGTCGACTGGGGAGGTCGCACCCAGATTTTTCTTACCGCGGTGAAAGTGACCGGTCTGTTGGCGCTGGTTGTCGGCGGAATTTTTCTCGCCGAGCCTGCTGTACTGACGGGCGGAAGCGCGGCCCCGCCGTCGGAGCCCGAAGGCGCTGCTGGCTTGCTTCGCTTCATCGGACTGGGTGTCGCGATAGTGCTGTTTACTTATGACGGCTGGATAGACGCCTCAAATGTCGCTGGTGAAGTCGCAAATCCGAATCGAAATTTTCCGATTGCGATGGGCGCAGGCGTGGTGCTGATCACACTCATCTACCTGCTGGTTAACTACGCATATCTGCGAGTGGTGCCACTTGAGGCCATGCGCGCTGCACCGGCCGAAGTTGCACCCGCCGTCGCAATCGCCGCCTTCGGACCCATTGCCGGCAGCGCTATCAACGTGCTCATGTGGATCTCCATATTCGGTGCGCTCGGCGGTTTGATCATGACTTTACCCAGATTGTTCTACGCTGCAGCTGCCGAATATACAGGCCGTGCGCGGGGCTCGATGCTGGCGCCGTTTTTTGCAACGCTCGCACATCTGTCGCCGGCAAGATCGGTTCCGTCGGGGGCGATACTGTTTGCCGCAGCGATATCCATCGCGGCGTTGCTGTTCTTCGGCTCGTTCTCCCGCATTGTCGTGTTCTTCGTTGTGCCCTTCCAGTTTATGAACGCCCTGATGGTGTCGACGATCTTCCGCCTGCGTCCTCGACTATCGACGCCGGATTCGTTTCGGGTCCCGTTGTATCCGTTTGTTCCGGCACTTTACATTCTTGTGACATCGGTCTTCATCATCGTGGCGCTGATCTATAACCCCCTGGACACGCTGATCGGCGTTGCATTGACGCTGGCCGGGGCGCCGGTGTTCTATGTACTTAGTAAAAGAAGCCCGGAACCCACACATGAGTAGTTTCAGAACAGTGTTTGGGAGTTCGAAAATCATCATTGGCATGATTCATCTGCCACCGTTACCTGGGTATACCGAATCACGTGGCATCGACTACGCGGTGCGACATGCCGTCGCTGATTTGCGAGCGCTGGAGGAAGGCGGCGTGCACGGCATTCTAGTCGAGAACGAATATGACCGGCCGCATCAGATAGAAGCCGCTGCCGAGACAATTGCGGCAATGACCAGAGTCACCCGGGCTGTCGTGCAGGAAAGCGAAACAGCAATCGTAGGCTGCGAGATTCTTTTAAACGATCCGTTTGCATCGCTCGCAGTCGCCAGCACGTCTGGCGCCCGCTTCATTCGCACTGATTATTTCGTGGACCGCATGATGCGGCCGGAATACGGTGAGTTCAGCATCGATCCGGACGCAGTCCTGGCGTATCGGCGCAAGCTGAACGCCGGCAATGTGCTGATCCTTGCGGACCTGCAGGTAAAGTACGCCGTCATGCTGGAACCCCGGCCGCTGGCCGATTCAGCCCGTCTGGCTCGTGAGATGGGCGCAGATGCGGTGATTGTGACAGGCAATGCCAGCGGCAGTGCGCCGTCGATTGAGGATCTGCGCGCGGCGGCGCAGGGTCTTCCGGTTCTCGTGGGCAGCGGACTGACTCCGGCCAATGCAGCGTCGCTGCTGGCCGAATGCGACGGTGCGATTGTCGGCACGTCTTTGATGGACAACGGCTCAGTGGATCTGGATGCTGTGGAATTGCTGATGTCTCATGTAATCGCCCGCTGACATGAGGTTCGTTTGCGCGGGTGATTGCGGCATCGATCTTTACCTGCCCGCGGGCGAGTCGTGTGTCGGTGGCATTAGCGCGAATGTAGCTCGCCACTTCAAGGACATTCTGCCGGATACCGATTCAGTCGCCCTCATTTCCTGCGTCGGCGAGGACCGTTACGGGGGGCGGGTGTACGACTCGCTGGCGCAGACCGGCATCGACTGCTTAATAAGCCGTGCGCGCGGATCAACGCCGTTGCAACGCATCAGGATTGACGCCGCGGGTGAGCGAGTATTTGACGGTTACGATGAAGGAGTGTTGCGGCGCTTTCATTTCGACCTGCGGCAGCGGGACGCCATTGCAGAGGCCGATTTGCTTGTCACCGCGGTTTTCGAGCAGATCGAACGGCTGATTGCCGAACTTCTGCAGTTACCGCGCAGCGGCAAGCTTGCCGTCGATTTCGCCGACTTCGCCGATAATCCGGATTTCGAACTGTTAGAGCGGTCACTCGAGCATATCGACATGGGCTTCTTCGGTCTCGCGCCGTCGCAAACTGAAGTTATTCAGAGAATTGCCGACCTGGCCAGACAACGGGGTAAATTGCTGGTCGTGACGCTTGCGGGTGCAGGAAGCAGAGCCTTCTGCGGAGGTGCCACATTTGAGCAGGCGGCAATCGGCGCTGATGACATCGTTGATACGACGGGTGCCGGTGATGCCTTCGCGGCAGCCTTCCTCTGCTGTCATGCAGGCGAAGGTCTGGATATCCCTGCGGCACTGAAAGCCGGTGCGGTACTCGCAGGCAGCGTTGTCAGGCGTTGGGGAAGTTATGGCGACGTGTGTCGGCGTTAGCTCAGCATGTAGCGGCAGTTATGTGATGACGGCAGGAGCCGGCGTTGCTGGCATGGCGGGCTTTGGCGGCGGGCGGTGTGACATCAGCGTGCGCGCGATCCACGTGAGGTTAGCAACACTCAGCAACTTGCGAGTCGTAGCCTTCGCTGCGGTCTTCTTTTGCTTCGGCGACCCCTTTGTCGCCGCCCAAAGCGCTCCCGTGCCAAATATCCACACCAGAGATTTCGTTGAAGCTAAATGGCGGAAGGTTTTGTCGTGCAGCTGGGCGCCGAGCAATTTCTTGCGCTCTCGATTCACATCGGCGCGCGCCGCCAGCGCATTAACCCGCAGTATTTGTTGCGTCAGGCGCATAAGTTTCATCTCCCGGCTTGCTCAGTTGGCGGCGAGTCGCTGCAAACGTCACATGATCGCCTAAGCGCATGGCTGCTCGCCAGATCAGCACCGTGGCAAGCAGGTGTACGGCACCGATAATCGCCAGGGAAATCCAGAGCGACAGCCCCAGCTTAACCATGCCGGCAATGATGCCGGCGACTACCATTCCCCACGCACCCACCGCAAACAATGCGGCGACCATGCCCAGAAAAGCCATAAGCGCGACGCTCGTCGCAGCCAGCCTGGCTTCAGCCACGGCCAGTTCTGTCGTAAGCTTGACCCGCGAGCTGGCTGCCGACATCCAGTCGGAAGCCAGCTCTATGATGCTCGCACTATCGCGGGCCTCTGCGGGTGCTTGTCTTTCCTTGAGTGGTTCGGACATCAGCCGTCAGCGTCTAGCGACGTAACAGAGCCGAAGCCAGCACACCGGCTGCAAACGCGATACCCGCAGCCGTGACCGGGCGCCGCTTCACGAAGAGCTCAAGTTTCTCCAGAGACTGCTCGAACTGCTCAACAGCAGCTTCCTGCGATTGCTCCAACTTGCGGCCTGCCTGGCTAGCTTTGACGCGAAGCTTGGCTTCAACTTCTTCCGCTTTGCTGGCGGCATCGTCGATCAGGCCATGCGCGCTGCTGGCAGCGCGTTTGGTCTTGCTGCTGTTGTCTTTGATCGTTGTGTCGGTATGAGTAGTAGGTGTTGCGGTGTTCATGTGTTTCTCCTGGTTTAATTAAATTTTGTTCAAAAACTGCACATCACTGTTGTTGCAAACGTGTCCGCCAATTCGGCGACCTGTGTTAGTCGCTTGACGGACGATCGCCGGCAGGTTCCGGAAACTCGTCGCCACTTTCATTCGACACAACGATGTCGACACGACGATTTTGCTGTCGGCCGGCGGCAGTGTCATTGGTAGCAACGGGGTATCGTTCTCCCAATCCATGCGAACGCAGGCGATCCGGGCTCACGCCGCGGCTCACAAGTGCTGTCTGCACGGCACTCGCGCGACGCTCTGATAGGCTACGATTAAATTCGTCGCTGCCATTCGCATCGGTATGCCCCTCGATCAGTACGGTCCGATCCGGATAGGTTGCCAACACATCCGCCAGACGGCCAATGGCTGTTTCTGCGCCAGGCTTCAATGTCGCCTCGCCTGTGTCGAACAGCACGTCTGACAACGTCAGAATCATGCCGCGCTCCGTCTCTTTCGCTTTCAATTCTTCAAGCGCCTGTTCCATCTCGGCTCGCTCGGCGCGTGCCTGCATGGCTTCTTCGCGCGCCATTTCAGCTTCCGAACGTGCCACAGCCGCCTGATCGCGCGCCGTTGCGGCCTGGTCACGGGCAAATTCTGCATCCTGTGCGGAAGCGACAGCGGCAGCACCGCGGGCTTCGGCCAGCGATCTGGCCCGCTCCGCTTCGCGCTCGCGCGCCTGTAAAAGGACTTCGTTGCGTTCCCCTTCTGAGTTCTCTATCTCATCAGTCGCGCGGGCTTCTGCAATTCTTTCCCTGGCAATTTCTGCATGCAGAGTAGCAATTCCGGCTACATAGCGAACATCTTCGACGTCACCGTTATTAGCGAGCATGCGGTCAGCCTGAGCCAGCGCCTGCTGCGCTTCCTTAATTTCATTTGCCGCCGCTCTTTCTGCCAGCGGGTTCATTGCAACGTCATTGACCAGCGCTCTCGCCTGTTCAAGCTCGTTGACGCGATCCGGTGTCGTGCTGCAAGCGACCAGCGCAACCCCCAGCAGGGCAATCAGGAATATATTCTTCACGTCGTTTCTCCCTATTGAATTTCGTTTCTGTCAATCTCGCGGCGCAGTACGGCGATACTTTCATCCACTTCCTGCAGTGCTGCCTCCGCTTTTGATCTGTCTGCCGTTGACGCGGCAAGTTTTGCGTTGAGTTCCGCTTCCGTCGCAAGCCGCTCGGCTCGAAGGTACTCGCGCTGATCGGCGGCAAGCTTCGCCTGCGTAAGCTTGGTGCCAGCGCGTTCCAGTTCGTCAGCGGCATAGCGTGCGGCGCCACTTTGCCTGGCAGACTCGATGGTCGCTTCTGCCCGTGCCAGCTGCTGGTCGGGACGATCAGATGTCGTCGCACAAGCCGAGACTGTCAGAGACAGAACAGCCGCCAGAGTCGCTACATTTAATGATTTTATGAGTCTCATGTAATCCTCCTGAATGTCGTTACGGTAAAGCAGTCATGATTGTCGCGAGCGGCGTCAGATTGGCGGCCTACCGCGGATAGCGCCTAAAACTGAACTGACAATGAGCAGCACGAGAAACACCATGAACAATATCTTGGCGACACCGGTTGCTGCGCCCGCAATGCCGGTGAATCCCAGAACTCCCGCAATGATTGCCAGAATAAAAAATGTTAACGCCCATGACAGCATGATCGACCTCTCGCTTTAACTTGAGGAGAAATCCAGACAACGCCCGAACTCTCTTGTATGGAAGGTTATATGCAGAGACCGTGCCAACGCGGCCTGGCGCTGCAGCGCGTTGCTGGTGGCAGCTTTGCACCAGACGCTTGTCGGAGCACGGTTCCGACCCTTGAAAACTTTACGTTTGGCTCGTAAAAGTTACGCGTTTCAAGTCTTGAAAACACAGCGGTTCGCGCGCCTTGGGGCACTTCTCTGGTTTGGCACAGTAGTTGCAGCTTCACTGAATAGGATACGCGGTTTTTCATAATGAGTGATCGCGAGACTTTGGTCAGATTGACCGTTTCTAAAACGAAAGGAGATCGGGATGCAAAAAAGAAAAATGTTGCCGGCTGCGATTGCTGCCAGCCTTATGAGTTTCGGCACGGTGTTGCCGAACGCCTACGCCGACGATGAAAAGTCGATGGAACAGCAAGCCGAGTATGCTGAGTCCGGAATGCAAGATGCTTGGCTGGATGGCAAACTCGAAACAGCGCTGTTGTTCAACGAACATCTCAATTCATTCGCCATTGACACAGAAGTAACGGACGGCGTTGCTTACCTGAGCGGGTCGGTTGAATCAGATATCGATCGCGATCTCGCCGGTGAAATCGCCAAGTCGATTGATGGCGTACGTGACGTTGAGAATGATCTGGCTGTCGATAAGATGAAAGCCAGCAAAGCTCGCGACACGGACGACCGAAAAGATCGCAGCGGCTTCAAACAAAGCGTTCTCAATGCAACGCTGACGGCCCGCGTTAAAACTCAGTTGCTCGTTAACGACAATACGGGTGGCATGTCTATTGATGTGGATTCTGAAGACGGCGTTGTGACGTTGTCCGGCGATGTAAAATCAGAGCAGGAAAAGGACCTCGCCGGGCAGATCGCTGCCAACACCGATGGCGCGATGTCTGTGAACAATCGTCTGGCCATTGACATGGATGACGATGACGACATGGATAGAGACGACGATGACGACGACATGGACGACGATGGCGTCGATGACATTCGTTAAGCGACGTTCATTGTCAGTAGGCGTTGCGACGCGCCAATCGAAGCCAGTGACGTTCGCGTCACTGGCTTTTTACGCGTGAATGTCGTTCCCGCGAGGAACTAGCTTTCGTTTTCGTATTCTTTGAGGCGATTGTATAGCGTTTTCAAGCTAATACCGAGGCTGGCTGCCGCCGCCTTTTTATCGTCGCTGAAGTGCTCCAGCGTTGCCAGAATCAGATCTTTTTCTATGTCAGCGATTGACCGTCCAACGCGAAGTCCCTCTATTTCACCGGGAAGGTCCTCATCAAACCGATCGGGTATATTCACTTCCGTATCGGCCATGATGTAAGCGCGATGCACAGTGTGTTTCAGTTCGCGGACATTGCCTGGCCAGGTATGCCGCTTCAGCATCTCTATCGCTTCTGCGGTGAACGGTTTCTGCGTCCCGTTTTTCTCATTCAGTTCCTGCAAAAAATGTCCTGACAGTAACTCGATATCTTTCTGCCGTTCACGAAGCGGGGGCAGAATGATCGGAAAAACCCGCAGCCGGAAATAGAGATCCTCACGCAACTCACCTTTTTTGATCGCGCGTACCGGATCCTTGTTGGTCGCTGCTATCAGCCTGGCGTTTACAGCGATTTCATCTTCCGCACCGACTCTCAGAATTTTGCCGGTTTCCAGCACGCGCAACAGATGCGTCTGCATTTCGATCGGCATTTCAGTGATTTCGTCAAGGAACAAAGTGCCACCGTTAGCACGCTCGAAGACGCCAACATGTCGGCGCGTAGCGCCAGTAAAACTGCCTTTCTCGTGACCAAAGAGCTGGCTGGACAAGAGGTCGCGATTCAGGCTGCCGCAGTTCACCGGCACAAAGGGACCTTCCTGTTTGCTCAGGCGATGAATGGCGTCGGCAACCAGTTCTTTGCCGGTGCCGCTTTCGCCCTGTATGAACACCGTGCTGTCGGTTCTGGCGACCTGCCTGATCGTCTCATACACGTTCTTCATGGCATCGCTCTCGCCAACCATGAGACCGAAATGCCCGGGACCCGACGGTTCCAGAACTTTCTCCGTGACGGTCGAGTTACCGACCGTACTCAGCAGCGAAGTCAGTTCACGCGGTTCGATGGGCTTCTTCATGTAGGAGATGCCCTCGCCAGCCATACCGCCGATGAGAGACTTCACGCCAGGATGGCCGGTAATGATCACGACCTTTTCCGGGCGGTGATCCTTGAACGCGTCGAGAAGCTCCAGGCCGCTGCCATCCGGCAGCATCAGATCGAGCAGCACAACATCGGGTCGCCGTTCCGGCAATACCCTCCTCGCCGTCGCGAGACTATTGGCCGAGACGACCTTATGCCCGTGCAGCTCGAGGTATTCGGAAATGCCGCTGCTAAAAGCGGCCTCATCGTCAACGATCAGGATGCTTGCCATGAGCCTACCTGGAAATAGTTGGCGCAGAAACGCTCGCCCGACAGTCGGAGTTTGCTAATCATATGGAACTGAGAATCCCCAATGGTTCTGTATTCTTGTGAACCGCTCACGTTACCATCAACGCGGCAGGTTGGGTACACACAGTTGTGCCCTACCGCCGGCGAGGAAGGTCGGTCGGGTGACTCATTCCAGTCTGTCAGGCTGACAGAAGAACGCTGCTTGGTGCGGCCTGCCCTATGATACCCTGGCTACCGCCAGTCTGGAGGGCGATAAGCCATTGAAAACAGGCGCTAAAGCCAGTATTCAAGCGGCCAGGCGACCAGCTCTTTGATCCGCTTGAAAAATCCGCGATCCTGCCACTCCTCCAGCGTGATCGCCTCGCATTCTTCCAGATCGGCTTGAAACTGCCGCTCCATCTGGCCACCGAATTCCTTACCGAAGATCACCGCATTGATTTCATCATTGTGCAAAAAGCTGCGGGAATCGAGATTGCTGGAACCCACTGTCGACCAGATGCCGTCAATCACTGCGGTTTTCGCGTGCAAAAGCGCCTTCTGATTCTCGTAAATATGTACGCCTGCCTTGAGCAAATCTCCGTAGCGGGAGCGAGACGCACTCAAGACCAGTTCGGAATCCGAGACCCCCGGCACAATGACCCGCACGTCGACGCCTCGCGACGCGGCATCCTTTAGCTCTGCCATGAAAAGCTCGTCAGGGGCAAAATAAGCCTGAGTGATCCAAACGCGCTCTTTTGCACGGTGCATGGCTTCCCGATAGGCGTGGAAAATAGAGGACTCCTCACCGTCCCCACCCTCTGACTCGAGAACGGCTATTAACTCGTCGCCCGTCTTCTCCGGCTCCGCAGCGGGCGCCGGATAGTTACTCACATCGCCGGAGTGCTCGCGCCAGTTGGCTTCGAAAACCCTGTCAAAGCCAGCCACGGCTGGGCCATAAATAGCGACATGTGTATCCCGCCATCCATCACTCAATGGATCAGGCGTACTACGGCTGGAACTGCTTGAATACGTATTCGACAGATTGATGCCCCCAGTAAATGCTACGCGGCTGTCGATAATCAGAAGCTTGCGATGATCGCGGACATTGGCATCCAGCGGGTTGCCGCCTTCAATCGGGTTAACGCTGTGATACTCGACGATCTCTATTCCCGCCTGCTTCATTCTCTCGAAGAACGAGTCGCTGCTGCTCACGCTGCCAAGACTGTCGTAGATAATTCGGACCTGCACGCCAGCCTGACTTCTTCGCGTTAGTGCCGACGCGAATTTCTGCCCGACTTCGTCGTCAGCAAAGATAAAAGTCTCGAGGTGCACAAATCGTTCGGCTGAATCGATTTCGCGCAGCATTTCTGCGTATGTCTCCGGTCCGTCGATCAGCAATTTGGCACTGCTGTCGTTATAAAGAGGCGCACTGCTCAATGAGCCGATGGTATTGAGCAACTCCTCGAATTCCTCAGAATCGGGGGCTTCGTCCGCAACGTTTTCGATGATTTTCTCGGCGCTTCGGGCCGATACCACGCCATCCTGACCCGTGACCTGTGGACTGGCATTCGCTGAGTTACTCGGTGGCACGGCGACGCACCCGCAAAGCATTATTGATGCCAGCATGGCCGTAAGAGAGCTTCCCGAATTTCGATTCTTATGCATTGCTAATACCCGCCTTTAACGGGCACTGTGCACAGATCGTGCCATGGATACGCGCTGCCGCACCGTGGCTATGCCACCTCCCCACCTGACCTGCCAGAACAGGGTTTCTTACATGAATTTGTAAGAATTACGGCGCTGGCTGCCGAACTTGCATTGGGCATCAGGGACAATAAGATGACGCCTCTGGCCGGGGCAGCACCACGGCATTGTAAGGGGCAGGATTGATCAAGCGACTCGTTATTGCGGCATCTGTATCGCTGGCACTCGGACTCGGGACCATCCTGCTCTGGGGTTCACTGAAGGAAAATAACGAAGAAAAGGTCGCGCGCATAGCGGAAGCGGAGTCTTATGCGGCTCGCAGCCAGCTGGTTCGTAGCGTCGACACGTTCCTTGCCGCGATGCAAAACGTCCGCGCCTTCTGGTCGACCTACGGCCGTCTGCCGCAGGAGCAATGGGCGTCAGACGCCGGGATCGAATTGGAGCACTTCGGCGGCGTCACGATGCTGCTGTGGGAAGACCCGAGCAATGGCGTTCGCTACGCGCGCACGCCGGAAAATCCCACGCTCAACTACCGTCCGACCGATGAAGAATGGGCGATGTACGAGTGGTTGCTCGCTAAAGCACGCACGGCGACACAGAACGCGATTTCCGGACCGTTCCTGCGGGAGGATGGCTCTGCTTTTTTTGAAGTCTATTTCGTCAATGCAGCCAATTCAGAGAGTGGCGTTCTGGCCGCAGTGATCGACGCCCCGAAAACGCTGGCGAGGATGCTGCAGGATGAATCGCCTGGTTACGCCATTCGCGTTTATGCAGGAGAAATCGAGCTGTTTGCACGCGGTGAGCCTGCTGCCAACGCGCCGGACAACTGGACGCGCGCAGGGTTGATTCAGTCATCGCTTGGCACCGTATGGCGGGTGGTTCACATGCCAACCACTGATCTGGTCGGCTCTTTTGAAGAACCGTCGGTAGGGCTGGTTCTGCTGCTCGGACTGGTGACGGCCGTGCTCATGGGAACGCTGACGTTTGAGAACGGCAGGGCAAGGTCCAGAGCAGACGCTGCAGAGAAAGCGGAAACGAAACTGGCTGCCCTTAATCGCAGTCTGGAGCAGCAGGTCGCGGACCGCACCCGGCAGCTGGCAGTCCGCAGCATGGATTTGCAGACCCTGACCGAGTCCGTAGCGCATGACCTCAGAAATCCGCTGAACACCGTCTCTGTAAACGTTCAGCTGCTGGAAGAACATTCCGGTGCCAGGCTGGGAGAAGCCGGCTTGAAGATACTCCACCGGCTGATGCCCTCGGTTAAGCAGATGGCACACATTCTCGATCGGCTGCTCGGGTTGTCTGCTGTTTCACATTCAACCTTCCAGCGTGAATCGGTCGACATGCAGGAGCTGGTCAGAGAAATTCTTGAGGACCTCATCGTTGCAGAGCCACCTCCGCCCGTACGGATCGAAATCGGCGAACTGCCGACGGCGTTTGCCGATCGCAAACTCGTACACATGCTGGTCATGAACCTGCTTAGTAATGGCGTCAAATACACGCGGCAAAGTGAGGACCGATTTATTCGAGTCAGCTTCGAAGAGACTGACACGGGTCCCGCCTATTGTGTGTCGGATAATGGCATCGGCTTCGATCCGGAAGACGCGGTGCGGCTTTTTGCGGCATTCACACGCCTCGACGGCGCCGGCCAGTCCGATGGCGTCGGGCTGGGACTCACCATCGCCACCCGAGCAGTTGAGCGCCACGAGGGCCGTATTTGGGCCGTCTCGGAAAAAGGTCAGGGTGCGAAATTCTATTTCACGCTGGGGACGGACGACGGAATGCAGGCAGCGTAACCAACGCTTTTCCGGACAGGCCGACGGACACTCGCTCGACCTTGTCCACCGTCAAATTGACATCCCGCTGCAACTTTTACCGTATCAAAAGCCTCGCCACACCTGTCACTGCGCCGCTCCGGCCACGCAAACTCATCTGGCACGAGCCTTGCATTACCTTTCGTGAACAGCTGTGCCATCCCTGACGGGAGGACGCAGGAAAACAGATCAAAAAATTTCGTTAAATCAGAGGGAGAAAATCATGTTGAATTGGGCTCTAATATTTCTGGTCGTGGCCATCGTTGCCGGTTTGCTTGGCTTCAGTGGCGTTGCAGGTGCTGCCTCAAACATCGCCTGGATTCTTTTTGTCGTAGGTTTGATTGTAGCGGTCATCTTTTTCCTCAAGGGCCGAAGCGTACCGTAGCAATACCAGGCGCCCGGTTTTGCCGGGCGCCTCTAATTTGACGTCGCGACAACCAACCGTCGCAACAGAATAAAAATCACTGGCAGCCGCGCCTGTGCGCAGGCTGACCCAGCATTAAAGACCGCAGTATGGCTTTCAGTAAGGGCTTAGACGTTATCCAGAGATTCCTAACCTGGGTGGGTTCGCATGAACGTCATGTGCTCATCGCGTTGATGCTGGCTGCGTGGGGCGTTTGGGGCTTCGTTGAACTCGCAGAAGAAGTACTTGAAGGTGACACTGCCAGCGTGGACGAACGCTTGCTGCTGTCTATGCGATCAGCGGCGGACCTGTCGGACCCGCTGGGTCCACGCTGGGTTGAAGAAATGGCGCGGGACATCACCGGGCTGGGGGGTGTCGGCGTTCTTACCTTTGCCACGCTCGCAGCGGCCGGCGCGCTCGCTTTACAACGCAAGGGGCATATGGCGGTGTATTTGTTGCTGGCGATAGGCAGCGGCATTGGCATCAGCATGGCGATGAAAGCGGGGTTCGCGCGTCCGCGCCCTGATCTGGTTCCACATCGAAGTTATGTTTACACGAGCAGTTTCCCGAGCGGACACGCGATGATGTCAGCGATTACCTTTCTCACAATGGGTGCATTGCTTGCGGGAACCGAAGACAGCCGCCGGTTGAAAGCTTATTTCCTCGGTATAGCAGCATTCCTCACACTGGTCGTGGGTGTCAGCCGGGTTTACCTCGGCGTGCATTGGCCGACTGATGTTCTTGGCGGTTGGGCCGCCGGCGCTGCATGGGCGGTACTGTGCTGGGCGATAGCCGAATGGCTGCGCGCCCGCGGAAAAGTGGAGTAACTGCCATGAACAAGTCTGATGAGAAATGGATCGAAGGGCTGGGTCGCCTGGGCTATGGCGCGAAAGGTGTCGTGTATACCCTGGTCGGCGCCCTTGCGGCCATGCGAGCCGCTGGCATGGGCGGCGAACTGACCGGGACCACCGGTGCCCTCACCGAAATCCGCGAAATGCCCTTCGGCACTGCGATGTTGATTGCAATTGCCCTCGGCCTTATTGCCTACACCGCCTGGCGCTGGGCGCAGGCACTGCTCGATGTCGAAAATAAAGGCGCTGATGCGGAAGGTCTTACGAAACGTGCCGGCCTGTTCATCAGCGGTGGCCTGTATGCCAGTCTGGCGTGGTCGTCACTAATGCTGGCACGGGGTATCTCGCAGTCCAGCGATAGCGACGCCAAGGCGGCAGAGGCGATGTCTATGCCGGGCGGTGACTGGTTGGTTATGGCGGTCGGCGCAGGCTTGGTGATCAGCGGTCTATACCAGTTCTATCGCGCCTGGAAAACCCAATTCACAAAACACTGGAAAGGCTCGCTTTCAGGTAACAGGCGTCAATGGGCGACCCGCATTTCACGCTTTGGTATCGCCGCGCGCGCCGTCATTTTCGTGATGATGGGCGGTTACATCCTCGATGCGGGATTGAGCAGTAATCCGGAGGAAACCCGAGGCATGGGTGCCACACTCGCAGAGCTGTCATCGATTCCCTGGGCGCTCGGCGTGATTTCCGTTGGCCTGATCTGTTATGGCGGCTACAGCCTTGTGAATGCCATGTACCGTCAAATCCCGGCGCAGTCGTAACACGTTGTCTGGCGCTGGCCACCGCTAGCCTGCTGTACGCGCGTCTGGCACGGGCGTTGTCTACACGCTGGCAATCGGCATCGGTCGACCATTGCCGACGCCGGGTGTCACGCCGCAACACCTTCGTTGCAACGTGACACCACGGTACCGCTTACTGGTCGCTATCGACGCCGTCGGAAGCGTCACTTAAGGCTTCTTCGTATTCGACGAGCTTTGCGGAGTCCGGCACGGACTCGTTATCGCCATCAGCGTTGGTTCTGGCTGTAGCTGTAGCAGTGGCCGGGAAGAAAATCGACGCGGCATTGCGTGCCTGTTTCGTGGCCCACGGATGCGGGCAGCTAAACGGTTCCGCACGTCCCGCCAGTACTGGCGAGTTGTCGGCACCTGGGGTGCTGCTGTGCACAATGATGTCGAGACTGTACATCGTGTTGCACTCGATGGCGATGTCCTGCGTGCCCAGTGTCGGCGAGAAATCGCCCGCCGGACGACGGGAATACACATCGTCGGTTGACATCTCGTAGACGACCACGCCGTTCAGTCGGAGCTGGAACTGTCGTACCCGTTCATCGATTGTTTCGTTCACGTTAATCGTAAAAGGCTCAACGTGAAGTTTACAGACGCGGTGTTGTTCAATGTAACAGCCGCCTTCAAGCACCTGCGCGAAAACTGCGTGCGAAATGCCTGGAGAGGCCGTCAGAATTGCCGTACCGATCAGTGGTCCCACTAGTTTCTTTACGTTATTTTTTCGCATAGTGAATTCCCCTTTATCTTGCACAGTAGTCCGGCCGACTGGCCCGACTCCTTATTGTTATAGCACACCACTTGCGCCGGGCTGGCGAGGCGCCGCCTCGTCGGCTGAAAATAATGCGAAAACTAACGAGAGAACAGCAGGTTAATCTGCTCTGCCATTTCAGGCGACCTGCTATCGCGTGTCAGGATTATTCTGCAACAAAGCGGCTGATCGTTTGCGTCAACTCGTGCACGCTCGCGTGTAGATGCCTGACTTCGCGCGTCGCCGGATGTTGTGCTCCAATCTCGCGCTCGGCGTTCTGCACAGCCTGATCCAGGCCGGCAAGATCCTTGGAAAGACTTTTCGCCATGACTTCCACTTCCTTCTCACCCGAGATAGCCGCATGAGCCTTGGCAGCGACAGCGCTTAATTCCGCCAGTTCGATGTTACCGGCAGCCGGGACGTGACCGTTTTTTCTCAGGCTGATACACAATGCGTCCAGCGCCTCGTTGAGCGCACCCTGCTGTTCGAGCATAAGGTGGCGGAACGGGTCGGACTCGGGATGCAGGGCCAGTAACATATCTATACGTTCAATCATCTCGGCGGATGCGGCGGTGACTTCGTCGAGTGCTCGTTCATCCGGCTCTTTTAATAATTGCATATCAGTTTCCCTGCGGCTGGCGGATGACTATGCCGCTGCCGCCGTTTCGTCGTCTGCTGCCATACGGGGCGCGTAAACGTTGAGGTAATCGGGGTAAATGCTGCAAACTAGTGGTGTCTTGGTTTCCAATTCGCCATCGATGGTCACGTCGTGCGGCATCGCCGTCTCGAGGCGAACCCTTTTCGCCGTGAAAAGCTGCAACTTCTCATCGTACTCGTCCTTGCGTGCACCCCACCGAAGCGTCGCAAACTTACTGAACAATTCGAGAGGCGACTGCGGTTTGAGGTATAGCACTCTGAGCAGACCATCGTCGAGTTTTGCATCTTCGGAGATTGTCAGTCCGCCGCCATAATGTCGGCCGTTGGCGATGGTGATTTGCATAAAATTGATCTGCCGGATATGCCCGTCCAGGTCCAAGGTCGCCCGCGTTCGCCGCTGGTGACCGACTACCTTTATCAAGCTGCTGAAATAGGCAAGCACACCGAGACGTTGCTTCTTATCTTCGTCGAGCGTTTTCGTCAGCTCGGGACCAAGGCCTACCCCGGCCGCATTAAGAAATAAATGACCGTTCGCCTCGCCGAGGCCCACTTTACGCTGCGAGCCGGACAGAATGACGTCTATCGCTTTGTCGAGGTCTGGCGGAATGTCCAGTGAACGCGCGAAATCGTTTGCCGTGCCAAGTGGCAGTATCCCTACCGGAACCTTGGCAGATTGCAGTACCGGTAACGCGTGATTGACCGTGCCGTCGCCGCCGCCGACCACGATGCGGGACAGGGTACCAGACAAACTTTCAACAAGGTCAGCAAGGTCTGCGCCCTTGCCTCGCTCGTGAACCTCGACATTTCCTATAGACCGAAGGCGATCGAGCTGCGCGTCGCAATCAGTGTCGCCGGAACGACTCGACGGGTTAATCCAGACTAACGTTGTCATTTGTGAACCTGCTTGTTTGCTGATTTCTTCTCCATGGCGCGATGACCAAACCAGGAGACCAGGACGATCATCAGTACGCTGACGATCGCACCGCCGATGAGAACCGCATTGCGCCACTCTTTTGGCTGACTGGCCGAATCCATCATCGCCTCACCGCCCAGCCAGCCCAGATAAACGTAGGCTGCAGCGATGGGAATGAAGCCGACAATACTGCCGGCCAGATAGGTTTTGAATGGCAAGGTCGTCGTGCCGAATCCGTAGCCTTTGATGATGCCCGGGAGAAACGGGTTCATGCGTAACAGGACGACCAGTTTGAAGCCTTCCTCCTCGACCGCCTTCATCACCGTGTCCGCATTGGGAATATTCTTCAAGCGATTAAGCACCCAGTCTCTCGCGTAGTTTCGGCTTATTTGAAATGTCATCATGAAGACGGTTGTCCCGGATATCAGGACCAGGGCCAGTGCAACCGGGTACGAAAACATCACACCTGCACCAACGTTCAGCGGGGTTCGCGGAAATCCAATACAGGCGCCTACCACATAGATGATGCAGAACAGGACCATGCCGGTGACGCCCATGCTTGAAATGGTCGTCACCATCCATTCTATCCAGTCATCGACCGGCAGTAGTTTCCAGGCAAGGAAAGCGACCACCAGAATGCCTGCGCCAACAGCAAGGTAGCGTCCGGGAGAGTCGCGGTGTACAGCGGCTGTCATGGCGCTGGCTTCTTCAGATTCATCGTATCGTTCCCGGCAGTATCGCTGCCCTGTATGCGGCGGCTGATGTCAATTTTGTATCGATAGAAGCAGGAAGTGTGCCAATTCTCAGTTCCAGTCTGTTCGCAATGCCGCTGGCACGGAGTTTGCATTTTCTCGCAGGTAATCGCCTTGCCGACGGGCCTCTGTCGTCTACAGGCAGAGGGTCGGGCAACTGCAGCGTTCGTGAAATGTTTTGCAGGTTGTAGGAATAAGTATTGGGTGTAAATTTTACACGGCGCGTCAGACGGATTGCGAACAACAACGATAACCAGGATTAATAGTTATGAATCGAATTTTGCCAAACACAATATTCTTGCTGCTGATTGCGTTGACGCTCAGCGCCTGTTCCTCCACTTACTATCGAACGCTGGAGAAATTCGGCATTGAGAAGCGGGACATACTGACGGACCGCGTCGAGGAAGCTAGGGACGCCCAGGTGGATGCGAAAGAACAGTTTGCTTCCGCACTGGAGCAGTATCGTTCGGTCATCAATTTTGACGGCGGCGATCTGGAGTCTACGTACAACAAATTGAATCGTGAGTTCGAACGCAGTGAAGACAAAGCGGCGGAAGTTGCCGAACGTATAGATTCGATCGAAACGGTAGCCGAGGATCTTTTTGAAGAATGGGAAACCGAGATAGGTGAGTACTCCGACCAGGGTCTTCGCCGGCAAAGCCAGACTCTGCTTGCTGATACCCGCACCGATTATCGGCAGATGCTTCGCGCCATGCGACGCGCAGAAAGCACCATGCCACCCGTACTGGCATTGTTCAGGGACCAGGTGCTGTTTTTACGGCATAACCTGAACGCGCGAGCTATAGGCGCACTGGAGACCGAGCTTGATAACATCGAAGATGCTACCCAGTCACTGATCGATGAAATGGAGCGCTCTATTGCCGAAGCGGGCCGCTTCATTGATTCGATGTCCTGATGACTAAGGTTTGCGGCCGTTCCATCAGCATACAGGGGAATAGCAAAGCCAATGCTTAGAATCGTTCTTTTCCTCGGCACCAACCTGGCTGTCCTGTTTGTCCTGAATGTGGCGGTAACAGCGCTCGGCCTGAACCAGCCCGGTATGAGTACTTCCTCGCTGGTTATCATGGCGGGCGTCATTGGCATGGCCGGTTCGTTTATTTCCTTGCTCATGTCCAAGACCATCGCCAAGCGGTCAACCGGTGCGCGAATCATCACGACACCGGCGAACGACACTGAGCAGTGGCTGGTGAAGACGGTCAGCGATCAGGCGACTGCAGCAGGCATCGGCATGCCGGAGATCGCGATATTCGAGTCGGCGACACCCAATGCGTTTGCAACCGGCGCCCGCAAGAACGACGCCCTGGTTGCCGTCAGTACGGGGCTGCTCTCCACCATGACCGCAGATGAGGCAGAAGCGGTTCTTGGCCACGAAGTGAGTCATGTGGCGAACGGCGATATGGTGACCCTGGCGCTGATACAGGGGGTACTGAACACGTTTGTCATCGTGATCTCACATATTGTCTCCTCTCTGATCGACCGCCGTGGCAGGGGTGGCTATGGCAATACCGGCTATGGCTTCGGCGGTGGTATAGGGTATCGAGTCAGTTACGTCGTCACGCAACTCGTGTTCGGCGTGCTTGCGACACTCATCGTCCGCTGGTTTAGCCGCTTTCGGGAATTTCGGGCAGACCGTGGCGGCGCCGAGCTGGCCGGGCGCGACAAAATGATCGCTGCACTGGAGCGGCTACAGGCGGTGCACAGACCGGCTCAGCTACCTGCAGAAATGCAGAGCTTCGGTATTACGCCGGCCGTTTTTGGCGCGGCAGGCCTGAAGCGTTTGATGATGACGCACCCGCCCCTGGAAAAAAGAATCGCCGCGCTGCGTGGCTGAAATCTCGCTTATTGGTCAAACGTCGTCTGACGGGGTAACTCTGGCAATGACGCGGCGCAAGGTGGAGAACAAAAGCAGTACGGTTGCAATGAGTAGCCCGGTCAGTATGCCGGTGACGCTGACCAGTAAGTTGTAAAGTATCGGAAACCAGCGGTTTGGCAACTGATCAAACTCGCCAACCGGCAAGGTGAGCATAAGCAGCAGGCCGAGCGAACCGCACAGGCCTATCGTGCTGAGCAATCCAATACGGTCGATTCTGACGAACACCTCCCTAAGGCACAAAAACGGATTTAGCTGTAATCTTCGGCTTGGGACGAAGCGACAGGGCGACTGATTGTGAAAAAGATAACTATCATTGGCGCGCTGCTTGTGGTCGCGGCTAACATCTGGTGGGCCACGGCCTGGCCGTCCGCGGGCTGGCTGCTGCTGCTGGTAGGGCCATTGGTCGCACTGCTGGTCTACGACATCGTACAAACCGAACACACGATTCTCAGAAATTATCCCGTGTTCGGGCATCTTCGCTACTTCCTGGAAGACTTCCGGACACATATCAGGCAGTACTTCATCCAGGGTGATGACGAAGGCGTGCCATTTTATCGGGAACAGCGCACGATTGTTTATCAGCGCGCCAAACGGCAGATTGACAGTCATCCCTTCGGTTCGATTCAGAATATGTACGCTGTTGGTCACGAATGGATGAGTCACAGTTTGCAGGCGCTGGATCTGCCGGCCATTGATCCTCGCTTGTCTGTCGGAGGGCCGCAGTGTAAGGAACCGTACTCGGCCTCCCGCTTCAACATTTCGGCAATGAGTTTTGGCTCCCTGTCCGGACCCGCCATCGAGGCACTTAATCGCGGTGCGCGTGAAGGACATTTCTATCACAACACCGGTGAAGGTGGCGTCAGCTCGCATCACCTGAAATACGGCGGCGACCTGGTATGGGAAATTGGCACAGGCTATTTCGGTTGCAGAACAGGCGCCGGCGGATTCGATCCGGCCAAATTTGCGGAAACAGCCACTCGCAACGAAGTAAAAATGATCGAACTGAAGCTGTCGCAAGGCGCGAAACCGGGCGGCGGCGGCCTGCTTCCGGGTAGAAAAGTCACCGCCGAAATAGCGGCGGCGCGCGGGGTGCCGGAAGGCAGGGACGTGCACTCGCCACCGGTATTTGATGAGTTCGATTCACCACGCGGACTGCTTCAGTTTCTCCAGCGGCTGCGTGAAGGAAGCGGCGGTAAACCCGTAGGTTTCAAACTATGTATAGGACGGCCAGCCGAGTTCCTGGCTATTTTGAAAGCAATGCTGGACACGGGCATACACCCCGACTTCGTCACCATCGACGGCGCGGAAGGCGGCACCGGCGCTGCCGCTCAGGAACTATCGGATTCGATCGGCATGCCGTTACGCGAAGGACTGGTGTTTGCACACAACGCACTGGTTGGCGCCGGCTTGCGAGATGAAATACGGGTTATCGCCGCGGGAAAGATCGTGACGGGGTTCGACATTGCCGCCAAGATTGCGATGGGCGCAGACATTTGCAACTCCGCCCGTGCATTTATGTTTTCCCTGGGTTGCATACAAGCCCGGGTTTGCAACAAGAACACCTGTCCGACGGGTATCACGACAATGGACAAGTGGCGGACCCATGGTCTGGTAGTAGAGGAAAAATATAAAAGAGTCGCTTCGTATCACGAGCAAACTATCAGCCATTTCGTCGAAGTGCTGAACGTGTGTGGCGTAAGTGACCCCGGCACACTGGATCCGGCGATGTTAAACCGTCGCGTGACGCCAAATGAAATTCGCAATTACCGCGAGCTGTTTCCCTACCTCGCCTCGGGAGAACTGTTGTCCGGTTCAGGACCAGCTCCCTATGCACAACTATGGCAGTCGGCCAGCGCGGATCAGTTCTGACAATCAGCCACAATATCTGTAGCGGCGTTCGCGCCAGGTCAACCTGCTATTCTGGTCTCTCGCTAAAAGCGATCTCTTCCATCCCACCAACGTTTCTCGTCGCGGCGGAAGCAATGACACCGGGAAGGTGTACGAAACCAGCGCCGACTCAAACAATTTTCTTTGGCGTGTCCGGCCCGGGACTTGGATGCGGCGGCGGTGGCTCTTTCACCGGCTCGACCGGCCGCTGATCCGGAGGTACTGGAGACGGGTTCTCATTTTCAGGTGTTTTGCTCATTTCTGTGCCTCCATGTGATCCGGAAAATTCAGTTTCTGATGGACACCATCATCGAATTCGGGTTGTTCACCCGTCACCAGACTTTTGCCTATTTCAAAGATCGACTTGATTCCCTCCACGCCCGAGTGATCCCAGTACTCTGCGTAAGTCGGGACGACTTCCATGACGATAATAGAGGGATCATCCTTGCCTTCCGGGAACCAGATTTTGTCGGCCGCAGACCAGAGCTCCTCGACTTTCTCACGATCGCGCGTTGCCATGACCGTACCGGAGACAGACAGATAGCTCGATTCGTCCTGCATGGACAGATTCACGAATGGCTCGTCAGTAATCTCTTCAAGTTTGCCGCTCTCTATACTGGTGAGAAACCAGATGGCACCATCCTCGGAAACTTCCGCGATGGCCATTGGCCTGGATCTCAGTTCCCGGTCGCGCCGGGTCACCAGCATCGCGGTGCTGAATGAATTCAGTATCTCCATGTAGTGATCCAAATCTGCCTTGTCCATGTCAGTCTCCTTGGTGTATGACAAACCGGGTAAGTTATGTATTAGAAAAGCAAGATACGTGCCACGGGAGATTCAGCATGGCATGTTTCTTGGATGAAATTCTGCAATAACTACCCCGTACTGACAGGAGATTGTTATGCAGGAAGAAAATACGAGTAGTGAAAAATGTAATCACGCAGCATGTGAGTGCGTGCCATCTGCAGAGTCGGCCGTGATAGAAGGCGCTTCGGTTTACTGCTCGGAAGGATGCAGGGATGGAAAAGGTTGCACTCATGAGGGCTGCAACTGCCGAGACTAGCAGCTGACCTTCAGGCACCCGTCGATCAGTGTGCCAGGATCGGAGCCGCGGCCCTGGTCCTGGTCAGCCGGCAGTTTTCCGACTACTCAAAAACGCGAGCTGTTGCAGCTTTTACGGCTTCTTCCAAATTGTCCCAGACGCCATCGAGATCCTTTGCAAACGCTGTCGATTCTTCGTCGCTGCGATCTTCGATTTCGAGTTCCGTCAGCTTGGCGTTGGCGGCACTGCGCAGCCGGAACAGGTCAGCTCTCATATCAAGATACTGAGCTTTGTCCTGCTCGTTGCCATCATCGATTTTTTCGGTGATGCGATTGATCTCGGCATTGAGTTCATCAAGGCGTACCTTGAGTCGAGCTACGTCTTCTTCTTTGCTGCTCATGACACCTTATCCTTAATGCGCGGGCACGCGCCCCGTAGCAACGGATGCGCGTGCCAATTTGCAAAGCGTTTCCAAGAACCCGTTGCCGCCTATTTGCCGCGAGTGGTGATGATCCACACTGCGTGGATGATGCCAGGGATGTAACCGAGCAGCGTCAGCACGATATTGAGCCAGAACTGTATGCCAATTCCAACTTGCAAGAATACCCCTAACGGGGGCAACAGGATTGAAAGAATAATTCGTAAGATATCCATAGTGTGCTGTCCTTCTTTAGTTTGGTCTTCGGCTGTAGTCAACCGGGCGATTTAAAGCGCGGTCGCTGAAGAACCCTGTTTTGCAAGTTCTGTGCCAGTGGCATTACGGCAACAGCTGCCTGGGCTAGCATCCGAAACGTCTTGCTCCCGCTTAAATAGCGCCGCATTTCTTGCGAACGCTTGTATTATTTTCAACGCAGTTCTGCGACAGCAGACCAGGCGATATTGCCTGCATACATTGCCGTGTCTGTCAGAACGGCTGGGTGGGTCGCGCGCCGGTAAGCGGGCACTCTGACGTGCGCCTGAATAGCGGTCTGGACCGCTGACAGAGTGTATGATCTGTATGGCCGCCCACGTTCCGCCACGCACACGGCAACTGTCACCTGAGAGCATCATTATGAGCAGCCACTTACCGACTCCGTTATCACCGACGCTCCTGACTACCATCCTGGGAAGTTTCATCGCAGGCTGCAGTGGCGTCCCATGGACAATACCGGCAGGGACTCCGCCTGCCGTCGTGGAAAGTTGCAGCCGGGAAGCAACCTCCGGATCCGGTGATGGAGGAGGCATGTTGCAACGGCAGATATCCCGTAATGCACCGGGCTCAACAGAAGACATCATCGAGGATGCCAAAGCGGCGGAGGAAGACAGCAAGGGCGTTCGCTGGCCCGAAGAAGCGATGTTCTACCAATGTCTGCGTGGCAACGGTGTGCTGCTTGAGCCGGCACAGAAGGCCGTGCTCGATGAATGGGTCAAACAGAACCAAGCACAGTGAGGTCTTTACATGCCAGGTGACACTGCAAAGTCCTGTGTTCGGCAGTCGTCCTGAATATCCAGTTTCTTCGCCAGTCTGCGCAATGCTGTTCTCAGACCTTCCTCCACGACCGGGTGATAGAAAGGCATCGTTAGTAGAGACTTGACGGTGCTGTCCTGCTGAATGGACCAGGCCAGCAGATGTGCAAGGTGCTCGACATCTGGACCAAACATTTCTGCGCCTGCAAGCCTGCCACCCTGCTTTGTCGCATAGAGGCGCACCAGACCCTTGTTTTCTCCAGCCACGCGCGCCCTTCCCTGATTGTCGTAAGACACTTCACCGATCTTAATATCGTTCTTCTCCAGTGAGGCAAATGCCTTGCCGACGATCGCCATCTGCGGGTGTGTAAAGGCGATCGCCAGTGGTGTTCGTCTCGTGTGCGTATTGACAGATGGGTAAAGGGCAGCGTTCTCCCCGGCAATGCGGCCTTCGTCCGACGCCTCGTGCAGCAGTGGACGATAGTCATTGCAGTCTCCCGCCAAGAATATCGGTGCATCTCCGCACTGCGTGGTTTGTTCATCCCAGTTTACGGGCATACCATGCTTGTCGGTATCGACCCCGGCAGCGGCCAGATTCAGCGCAGAGACGTTTGGCCGGCGGCCTGCGGCGACAAGTATCAGCTCATACGTTCCGGATTGCCGTTCCCCAGAAGCGTTTTGCCAGGCAAGTGTCGCGCCTTGCTCGTCTGTGTTACAGCTTAAAATTTTGGCATCCGCGTGCACTTCAAAATTTTCGGCGAAAAAGCTCTGCACAGTAGCCTGCAGTTCAGGATCTGTAAGCGGGCCTACCTTGCTCTGATTGTTGAAGAAAGTTACATCGACATCCAGCCTGCTCAAAGCCTGGCCTATTTCCAATCCGACGATGCCCATACCAACCACCGCTACCGACGAGGGAAGCTGTTCAAGTTCAAACAACTGATCGGTCGTCAGGACCGCCGGAGAAGGCGTATCAAATGGCGGGGGCAGGAAAGGATGGGCGCCTGTCGCAATGACAGCTGCCTCGAACTCGACAAGCTGGTTTCCATCCACGCCAAGTTTTCCCGGTCCTGTAAAGCGACCACTGCCGCACAGGCGGCGCTTCGCCGGTAACGCCTCGGTATCCTCCACCGCCCCTGTAACAAAACGGTCGCGCTCACGTTGTATGCGCTTGAGCACTGCAGCGCCGTCGATTCTCATGGCATCGACTTGGACGCCGAACTTCGGTGCCTCTCTCGCCGCATGTGCATGGTCAGCGGCAGCGATCAGTAGTTTGGAAGGCATGCAGCCAACACGAGCACAGGTGGTACCGTAAGGTCCCGACTCAACCAGAAGCCAGTCGCGCCCTTCTTTCTCCAGTGCCCGAATAGCGTTCAGGCCAGCCGTTCCTGCCCCGAGCACGACGACGTCAGTTTTAAGGGTCTTCACAACACCATCGTCATTGGGCAGCCCATCAATGCCGCGCCATCAGGCGGGAAGGTGTGCTGGCGTCGTGACCGCACGAGCGTAAGTAAAACCCAATACTGCGCCATAGATGAGGTGCAACATAAACGTCATAACCGGCGCCATGATGCCGAGCGACAATCCGAACATGCCGGCGCCAGCCATCGGCATCACTGCGATCATCATCACGAGCCACGCGCCTGTCGCGAATAAAATGCCTTTGATCACCGGGTTGTCACCGGGGATGCGATGAAACATCAGGGCAAATCCGATACCGAAAAGCACCGTACCAATGACGAAATGGGCGATCCAGCCACCTGTCGCGGAGGTACCCATCATGCCGCTGAGCATGGCAATCACGTCCAGTTCCGGCATCAACCCCATTATCGACTTCATCACCATGATTGCAGATAGCGCCAGAGTTGCAGCGAATCCTGCGACCATTCCACGAGTTATATTCGACATTGTCATTCTCCTGATTACTTAGTTTAGCGTCTTTGTTTTTATACTTTGCTGTATGGCTTGCGCCGCGAAACAGACAGACGACGAGTGCCCTGTCACGGTTTCTTAACAGGCTCGTCGTGCGTTTCCCGAAATTCTTCATTTTTTTTGCGCCCTCTTTCGACAAGAAGTCGCGCGCCGCCGAATATTACTGCGATAGCCAAAACTGCCCAGAAAAGCATCGACAGGGGGGACCCGGGAATACCGTCGAACATTTTTACTCTCCTGGAACACGGGGAATTAAAGGCGGTGACCGATGGACGATTCGCGCAGTGCGACGCAATGTGTCCCCCGGTCACCGCAAGTAGTCTGCCATCAGCATTGGGGGGATATGGCAGACAGACGCCAGTCAAAACTGAGTCTTGATCATGTCTATGCAATGTCCGTACCAGCCGTTGGCGTCGCCGATTGCTGCGATAACCCACACCAGGCAGACGGTTTAGTCGTCTAAAATTACAACGGCGTGTAAAAACTGCCGGCATTCGGCTGTCAGCGGCTGCAGTCGGGCCTGCGGCCTTCTGCTATCGCGGTTTGCTGCAGCCTTTTCGCCGCGGGAATGCGGGCGTTCAGCGCCTGGATACGGCCTCCCGGACCAGGATGCGTAGACAGAAATTCGGGCGGGCTGCCGTCTGCTGCGGCTGCCATGTTTTCCCATAACGGCACGCTCTCGGCGGGATCAAAACCGGCCCTCGCCATGAGATCAAGACCGAGTAGATCCGCTTCACTTTCCTGAGCGCGACTAAAGGGGAGCAACACGCCGACCTGCGCGCCTACGCCCAGGAGTGCCATGACGGTCTGGGATTCTTTGGATCCGGGATTTCCGAGCAGCGCGCCAGCCATTTGCAGCCCGGCCTCCGCCGCATAGGTGTTGGACATGCGCTCGTTGCCATGCTGCGCGTTCACGTGAGCGATTTCATGGCCGATAACGGTAGCCAGCTGATGCTGGTTTTTGGCTACCGCAAGCAGGCCGCTGTGTACGCCGACTTTGCGCCCCGGCAATGCAAACGCATTCGGCGTGTCATCCGCGAAAACCTGGACTTCCCAGCCAGACGCCTGGGAGGCAGGCAAAGCACGGATCACCTGCTGCGCCACGCAGCTCACATACTCGGCGTCATCTTTGTCGCTCTCGCCGCGCTTTTCTGACTTCAGGTTCTGAAACGCCGCGGCGCCCATTTCGGACATTGTGTCCTCACTGAACAATTGCAGTTGCGAGCGGCCTAGCGGGGATGTCGCGCAGGAGGCAAGTAGCAAAAAAAGTGGCAGTACAGCTATAGTGCTGCGATAGGATGTTTGAAGATTCATGGTTAGCCCTCGATGACACGTCTACCCTGGAAGTTGCAAAAGCTGTGCCATATGGCTGGTATTGAAACCGCCGCCGCTTCGCCGTGGATAGTCGTTTTGCGCGGCAATGGCTGCCGGTGCAAGGTCACTTCAACCGATTCGCCAGTCAGTCACGGTTCAGCCCGATGAGTCGCTTACCCGAACGGCTGGTCCGCGGCTTGCTGGATTTCGCGCCGGACGCGACCATTATTGTCGATCGCAAAGGCAAGATTGTCTTCGCCAACGTACTGATGGAGAAGCTTTTTGGTCATAATCCAAAGGCGCTACACGGCCGCGCGGTTGAGTCACTGTTGCCTGAGCGATACCGGGGCGCGCATCCATCGCACCGTGCGCTTTTCGCTGAACATCCGCTGCCTCGTCCTATGGGCAGTGGGCTCGATCTTTTTGGTCTGCATTCTGACGGTCACGAATTCCCGGTAGAGATCAGCTTAAGCCCGGTGAAAACTGATGATGACTTGCTCATCGCCTGCGCCATTCGTAATGTAACCTCGCGCAAGCAGTTTGAAGACAGTCTCACGGGCATCATGGAAAACTCGCTGAATGAGATCTACATATTCAGCGCGGAGGACTTGCATTTTATCCAGGTGAATCGCGGTGCGCGTGTCAATCTAGGCTACAGCATGGAGGAGTTGAGTGCGCTGACTGCTCTCGACCTGAAACCTGAACATACGCGTGAATCCTTCGCGGCACTCATACAACCCTTGCAACAGGGTACTAAGGATAAAGTGGTTTTCAACACCGTACACCAACGGAAGGATGGCTCGCTGTATCCCGTCGAAGTCCATCTTCAGCACACCCGGTTTGAGTCAACCGCAGTATTTGTTGCGATCATTCTGGATACGACGGAACGGCAGCTGGCGGAAAAGGCGCTTCGTGACAGCGAGGAACGATTTCGCGATCTTGCCCATGGCCTGCCGCTTATTGTTTGGGCACATGATCCTGAAGGCCACTATGTGTTTGTCAATCGAACCTTTCGCGAGTTCTTTGGTGTGAGTGAAGGTGACGTTCTAAGTGGCCGATGGCAAATGCCCATTCATCCGGAGGACGAGGATTACCGTATAAGCTTCAACCGCCACATGCGCGCACAGCAAATCTTTAATGGAGAAGCGCGCGTGAAGGGTGTACGGGACGAGTGGCGCTGGATCGAGTCATACGGTCAGCCGCGATTTTCCTCGCCGGGCGTTCTCAAGGAGTATATCGGCACCAGCGTTGATATTACGGAGCGGAAGCAAGTTGCCGAGGACCTGCGCATCGCCGACCGGCGTAAGGACGAGTTCCTGGCAACACTCGCACACGAACTGCGTAATCCATTAGCACCCATAGTAAGCAGCCTCGAAATTATGGGCATGGTGACTGATCCCATTCAAGTTGAAGAGGCGCGGGCCGTAGCAGAGCGTCAGGTTAGACACCTCACGCGTTTAGTCGACGATCTCATCGATATTGCGAGAATCGATAGCGGCAAGCTTGAGATACGAATCAGTCCTACCACGTTGCAGGAGATCGTTGCTCACGCAGTCGAAACCTGCCGGCCTCTTATCGACAGCCGCATGCATACGCTCAAGGTCGTTGTCCCGGAGCAGCCAATCAGTCTGGATGGCGACCTGACCCGCCTGTCGCAAGTTCTTTCTAATCTCCTGACAAACGCGGCGAAGTACACGGCAGACAGGGGACACATATGGCTTGAGAGCGAACTTGCGGCGGACATCTTGTGCATACGCGTTCGCGATGACGGATACGGCATCGCACCGGACAAGCTCGACCATATCTTCGAAATGTTTGGTCAGCTACAACACCCCACGCAAGACGTGAATAAGGGTCTCGGGATTGGTCTGACGCTTGCCTATCGTCTGGTACAACTCCACGGTGGTGACCTGGTTGCAAAGAGCGGCGGTAATGGAATGGGCAGTACTTTTACAATTTCCCTGCCTCTCAGGAAAGAAAGTGCTGCCGTGGGCGACCTTAACAAGATGGACGAGGAGAACGCGCTATCCGATGAGTCCGATCAGCCCAGACGCGTACTAATTGTTGATGACAATGTCGACGCAGCCGAAGCGCTCGAACAACTGATTCAGGCAGTGGGTTATCAGGCCAAGACTGTTCACTGCGGTAAGGATGCCATTGCCGCTGCGGAGGCGTTTGCACCGCAGGCGGTACTCCTTGACATCGGTTTGCCCGATATCAATGGCCATGATGTTGCCCGTGCATTGCGCGAGACACCCTCTGGGAAAGACATGCTCCTGATCGCACTTACCGGATTCGGCAATGATAACGACAGGCAATTGTCGAAGGGTGCAGGCTTCGACTTTCACGAAGTGAAACCGGTCAATATTGCGACACTTCGTGATCTCCTGAAGAAGTCGCGGCAAAACTAGAGAGCAACGCGTTGGCCATCATTGGCTCTCTCTATCTGCGTCAGGTCGCATGGCCAAGAAATATAAAACATCCGCCTGGATCACAGCTTTGCCATCGAATGGTGCAGCACTGATTGCTGTGCCAAAGAACGGCGACCGGCGCAACGTTCTGACCGGTCGCCGCGTCTATCAACACCGAACTGATCCAGCGCTAGTCAGTCCCTTCAAACATCGCTTCGTCATATTCCGGGCGATTCTCGAGCTGTTCCTTAGTCATCGCGGTTTGCACCGAATTTCCGTCTGCGGAGATTTTTACATCGTTGACAGGGATGGTCACTCTCTTCATGCCATCGCCGAGAATGCCCTCGATATCTACGACCAGAACGCGATCATTTGACGCGCGGTCACGTACAATTTTCTCGATTTCGCCAATCTCTTCTCCATTCGTGCCTTTGACGGCCTTGCCGAGGAGCGCGGCGTCGCTGACTACAATGTCCTGTTGGTCTTCGCCCGTGGCATAGAAGTCCGGTTCCTGACTGGCATCAGCGGTCACGCTGTCCTGCTCATGCTCTTCCACCTCCTGTTCGCTTGACTCCACACCTGTTATGCGGCTTGCGGCATCGGTTGGTTCCGTCGTAGAGACCACACTTCGAGTATCCGTGGTGGCTTCCAGCGTGTTGTCATGCTGGGATGCGATGCTCGTATTCGTCGCGCGATCATCGTCCGCGCAAGCTGCCGCAACCAGGGTCAGTGCGGCAATAGTAGCGAGTCGTGTCTTCATGATAGCCTCCGTCCGTTTAGTAGTATTCCGGTCGCCACGCGTTGGCTGGTGATTGCGCCGGGCTTACTGTTACGTCAAGCAAGCATCATGCCAACCGCTTCAGAGGAATACCTGTACCGTCTATCGGCTTAACTACCGCGGCAAAGGCTAAAATCCGAGCCCGATTTTTTAAGCCGCATGAAATTCTTACAAACGCGAGTCCTGCGGAATAGTTGCTCGCTTCCCATCCGGGGATTGGTCCGCTTTTTCCGCTTCAAGTTCATCGCCATGAATTTTCCAGCTCGCGAGGAATATTCCGGCGATCAGTGGCCCGATTACAAAGCCGGAAATGCCGAACAGCGATATGCCGCCCAACGTCGCTAACAGGACGATGTAGTCCGGCATGCGCGTGTCGTGACTCACGAGAACAGGCCGCAGAACGTTGTCGACCAGTCCAATAACGACGACACCGACGCCGGTCAATACGAGCGCCTTGACCCAGAACCCACCTGCAAGCAGCACCAGAGCTGCAGGCCCCCAGACTATCGCCGTGCCGACAACCGGGATGACCGATGCAACCGCCATTACAGCACCCCACAATGCGGCGGCCTCCAGCCCCAGCAGAGCAAACGTGATGCCGCCGATGGTGCCCTGGATGATTCCAATCACCAACACACCTTTAATTGTGGCGCGGGTGATGCCGACTGCCTCATGGATGAGAAAGTCTCGCCGCACATAGTCGATAGGCAACACCCGATAAATTGCCGCGCGGATTGTTTCTCCGTCGCGCAGCAGAAAGAACAAGAGATACATCGTGACAATGAGGAGAATCGCAACTTTGAACGCGCCCTGGCCGAATACGAGTGCCTGCGATGCGACAAACTCGCCACCGGTCGCGAAAGACTCCGACAGTCGCGATCCAAGCTGGTCCAGATTCAGCCCCATCTGCTCGGCAGTGCTGCGCACAGAGGGTATGAGATCCCCGAACCAGTCGAATGTTGCCGGTGCATCCACATCCCCCTGTTGCAGCCGTTCCACGAACTTACTGGCCTCGCGTGCGACGACAACGCCGAGGAAAATGGCCGGCACCACGATTAACAGGAAAACGAGGGAAAGCACGATGCCGGCAGCAAGATTCTCGCGGCCCGGCATACGGTCGCGAATGCGAGCATGCAGCGTATGCGCCAGAAGAGTGAAAATAATTGCCCATAGAACTGCTTTATATAGCCCACTCAGCAGCAACAGGAAAGCAACGGTGGCAACTGCGAGCAGCAGATAGTAGCCCCGGTCCTGAAGCTTTGTCGTTGCTGGGTTTCGGTTCGCTTTCATGGGCTTTCTCTGCTCAGAGTCTGTTACGAATTTGCCATACGTTGGCGAGTTGAGTGCATGTTGCAATTTATGTACCAGAGGAACGATGGAACGGAACTTGCATTCGCACTGGTAGCGACCGGCTGAACATTATTTCGCCCGTCCGCTCTGTCAACACCGGGAGAATGAGTATGATCACCGCAACTCACCAGCGCAGCAGAGGGTCACGACGGGTTCTGCTGTCTGCCGCAACGTCTTCACTGCTCATCACCCTGCTGGCAGGGTGCAGTGGCAGCACCATGCCCATCGAGGACGGCATTGGCGAGAGTCCGGTGCTACCCCCTCCAGACAATGATCTGCTTCCAACGGTCAACATAGCACCGGCTGTCCGCTGGCCGGAAGGGCAGATGCCAAGGGCCGCGTCCGGGCTTGCCGTGAACGCTTTCGCTACTAATCTGGACCATCCGCGCTGGTTGTACGTTCTGCCCAACGGGGATGTGCTTGTCGCAGAGACCAACGCGCCTGAGCGGCCCGAGCACGGCGAAGGGCTTCGCGGCTGGGCAATGGGCAAGGTGATGAAGAGAGCGGGTGCGGCGGTGCCGAGCGCCAACCGCATCACGTTGTTGCGCGATGGCGACGGTGACGGCGTTGCGGAAATTCAGACCGACTTCCTAACCGGACTCAACTCACCTTTCGGCATGGCGCTGGTCGGAGATGCGTTGTACGTTGCAAATACCGACGCGATTGTTCGTTTTTCCTATCGTGAAGGTGCGACCCGCCTGCTGGGCGAGGGCACGCGCGTGGCCGATCTGCCCGCGGGGCCCTTTAACCACCATTGGACAAAGAATGTCATCGCGTCTCCAGACGGCCGTCGCTTGTTTGTAACCGTCGGTTCTAACAGCAACGTCGCCGAGAATGGCATGGCAATCGAAGAGAACCGTGCCGCTATTCTCGAAGTCGATCCGGAAACGGGGTCCACAACACTTTTTGCCTCCGGCTTGCGAAACCCGAACGGCCTGGCGTGGAATGCGCAAAGCGGAGAATTGTGGACGACCGTAAACGAGCGGGATGAAATCGGCGACAACCTGGTGCCAGACTACATGACGTCGGTTCGCGAAGGCGGGTTCTACGGTTGGCCCTACAGCTATTACGGACAGCATGTTGACGAACGCGTCGAGCCACAGCGGCCGGAACTTGTTCGCACGGCGCTGGTGCCGGATTACGCACTCGGTTCACACACCGCTTCACTGGGCCTGGCTTTCTACAACGGAGACCTCTTACCGCCGAAATTCCAGAATGGCGCATTCGTTGGACAGCACGGATCGTGGAATCGGAGTGAGCTGAGCGGCTACAAAGTGATCTTCGTGCCATTTTCAAACGGCAAGCCAAGCGGTCGCCCGGAAGACGTTCTCACTGGCTTCGTCAATGATGAAGGTGACGCATATGGCCGTCCGACCGGCGTGGCCATCGCAAACAGCGGGGCACTCCTGGTGGCAGATGATGTTGGCAATGTCGTGTGGCGCGTTGCCCCGGAAGGCATGGCGATGGCCACCGCAATGCGTTAAGAGCCAGTCTGCCTACGGCACTGTGGCGCTATCGCGGGATGGCAAGCGATCGTGCAATGGCCAGTTTGTTCAAGCTGGCTGCTGCATTCTGAAAGCGGCCAGATGCCGTCCAGCGTCAGCTCCGACCCTTTGCAAAATCTGCAATTCGCCGTAAGAATTTCTGGATTTCAACCGCTTCAGGGACGCCCACTGTTACGTTTTCTGCGACGGCGGTATTTATTCCGCTGATATCTGTGTGGCATGAAGTTTGCACCATGTTTAACAGGGTTATCGCAACCATGTTCACAAATTTAATCTCACGAAGGAGAATAGAAAATGCATTTATCCTCAAGCTCACTAACCGGTGACAATGTACGTAATGCCGCAGGGGAAGATTTGGGCAAGGTCGAAGACTTCGTTCTTGATACTGAAACGGGTGAAGTCTCTTATGCCGTGCTTTCCTTCGGCGGCTTTCTTGGCCTCGGAGACAAATTGTTTGCCGTTCCGCTGCAGGCCATGCGGGTAGATACTGAAGAGAAGTGCCTGGTGCTTGATGCCGATAAAGAAAAACTCAAGAACGCGCCTGGCTTCGACAAGGATCACTGGCCGAAGACAGGCGACGCTGATCTGCACCAGGAAATTCGGTCGTACTACGACGTTTAGAAAACGACAGCAACTAGCCTTTGGTCGGGAATCGTCCAGCTAAGAATTAAGGCCCAATTGGCCTCACCGGGGCTACGCTCCGCCAGGTTTGATCATTTAGACCTGGTGGAGCGTGTTGATCTCTCTATATTGTCGTTAGTAGCAATCGGTTACGTACAGGTAGTGTCACATGTCTGGTCCGAATGACGTCGAGTCCGCAAATCCTCCATCTGCTGCGGCTGAGGAGCGGGGTGTGGTCGGTACTTCTACGATGCCGTCGGACCGGGCGCTGGAAGAGCATCTGGTCGAAACGCTGCACGACGTGATCGACGCGGTCACAGGCAAGAGCACGACCGAAAAGGCGTTGACAGGCATTCTCGAATCCGCAGCAACGCTGCTACACGCCGATGCAGGTTCCCTTCAGGTCGTTGGTGTCGATGACCACAATCTGGCGCTTGCTGCTGACTTTCAACTCCCGGATGGCTTCAGATCGCAATTTAACGAACTGTCGTCGATGCCGGGCAGTGTCTTTCAGCGCGCGTGCGACTCGCAGGAGCAAATCGTCATCGTCGATGCCGACACCCTGACGTCCGACAGTGCGGACCGACGTATTTTCGAGCACGGCGGATTCGCAGCCATGCATGTGACGCCTCTCATTGGCGGCGACGGAAAATGTGCCGGACTGTTGGCGCTGTATTTCGAGAAG
This sequence comes from Woeseiaceae bacterium, assembly GCA_037968735.1. Classification (GTDB taxonomy): domain Bacteria; phylum Pseudomonadota; class Gammaproteobacteria; order Steroidobacterales; family Woeseiaceae; genus SZUA-117. The sequence goes on from JBBKWC010000025.1 coordinate 155,855, forward strand.
CCCCTGGCGTTAGGCAATGAAGAGGGAGACGTGATTAACCTGCTTGCTCGCCAGGCACTGACCGTGATCCAGCACAGACGACAGCGCAGCAGACTTGTCGATCTCGTCCAAGCACTGAGGCAACGAACCAAGCAGCTGGAAACGAGCGAGCGAAAACTTACGGTGCAGACCGCTGAGCTGCGTGCTATCGATGAAAGTCGTGAGAGCTTCATCAGCATGCTCGGGCACGAACTGCGTAACCCGCTGGCGGCGATACTGAACAGCCTCGAGCTTATCGGCCTGGCGCGCGAAGAGCGCGGCGGTGGAAAGCAGGCTGGAACCCTGGATCGGGCGCTTGGCGTTATTACCCGGCAGAGTCGCCATCTGGGCCGACTGATTGATGATCTGCTGGATATCAATCGGCTGAGCCGTGGAAAACTGCAACTTCGTCTCGAAACGTTTGATATCCAGAAATGTATTGACGAAATCGTCAATGCGGCCCGGCCGAAGATACGAAAACGGGGTCTTACGTTGCAGGTGTCGACGGCAAGCGACCCGATGCATGTTTTGGCGGACCCTGAACGGGTGGCGCAAATACTGGATAACCTGTTGCGCAATGCAATTGGCTTCACTTCCAACGGCGGTGAACTATTCATAGAGACACGGCGCGAAACGTGTTTTGCAGCGATCTCCATTCGTGACACCGGTGTTGGAATGGATCAGCAGCAACTGCAAAAGCTGTTTGCAAGCGACGAGCCGCGACCGGCCGGTGCCATCGACGGCGGCCTGGGGTTGGGCCTTACTCTGGTCAGGCAGCTGGTCGAACTCCACGGTGGAGCAGTCACCGCATACAGCGCGGGCGCAGGTAAAGGCAGCGAATTCACGGTACGTCTGCCGATTACGGCTCACGCGATCGTTTCCGACAATGCATCTGGCTTAGCTGAAATAGAACTGCCGGACGTACACCGGGTACTGGTTGTCGACGACAAGCCGGACAACGCCGACGCGCTTTCCGCAGTGCTGTTGCGTATCGGGCAGAAAGTTGAGACAGCGTACAGCGGTGAATCGGCATTGGAAACGGCGCGACAGTTCAGTCCAGATGTCGCATTTCTTGATTTGTCGATGCCCGTCATGGACGGCTATGAGCTGGCCGAGAAACTGCGAGCGCAGTTTGCTTGCGAGGAATTGACCTTGATTGCGCTGACCGGGCAACCCTACATGCAGCAATCACCGCTGTTCGATCATCATTTGATCAAACCCATGCGTGCGGAAAGACTGATCGAACTGCTAAATCGTATCGACGCGGCGCCCTAGTCGTCCGGCCGCGAGGCCGGGACGGCTCCGTACAGCACACCGATGTAACCCCGATGACGAGCTACAGGCGCGTCAACATCAGCGCTTGCGCGGCAGCCTGACGGTGAAACTTGCGCCCTTGCCGTGCCCGTCACTGGCGGCAGCGATACTGCCTTCATGAGCCTCGACGAGATCTGCAACGATAGAAAGCCCGACGCCGAGACCTGGCTGATTCGATTCCGCGCGCCAGAATGGTTCGAAAATGCGTTCAATCTCTTCGACTGACAGTCCTTTACCCGTATCGGCGACCTCAATGACGATGCCTTCTTCATCAGTGAGCATTCCAACCTCGATATGCCCCCCGGCCGGAGTGTACTTGTTAGCATTGGTGATCAGGTTTCTTAAGATCTGTCGCACCCGCAGCGAGTCTGCGCGAATCGTATATTCGCCTGCTCGAATATCCAGCCGAATACGCTTGTCTGGCTCAATCGTCTGCCGCAACTCCTCGATGGTGCGTTCTGCCAGATCACGTACGTCTACGTCTTCGAGTTCGAGCGTAACCCCGCCACCGTGTAATTGTGTTACGTCGACGAGGTCGTCGATCAGCCGGGATTGGGAGTCGATGCTGCGCGCGACGACGTCAAGACACCGGTCGCGGGTCTCCGGACGATCGTCAACTTCCAGCAGCCTGATCCAGGTGAGTGCAGAATTTAGCGGAGTACGCAGCTCATGACTCACAACGCGGACGAACGTGTCGCGGGCGGAACTGGCCGCACGAGCATCCTGCAGCGCCTGTGCCAGACGGAATTCGTGTTCGCGTTCGGTCGTGACATCGTCGATGACGCCGACGAAATGCGACACCTTGTTGTCCACATCTTTCACCGGCGCAATGCTCAGGCGATTCCAGAAAATCTGGCCGTCCTTGCGTCGATTTCGCAGTTCGAAAACGCCCTCATTTTCTGCCTCGATGCACTTTTGCATGGTATTGCGAGCTTCTCTGATGTCGTCCACACCCTGATTCATAAAACGGCAATTGCGGCCCAGCACCTCACTTGGCAGATAGCCGGTGATGTCGGTGAAACCGCGGTTTGCATAAATAATTGGCTCGTCCGGCGCACGGTGATCTGTGATGAGTACGCCGCTGCCAATTGAAGCCAGGGCTCGGTCGCGAATCGTCAGTGCGGCATTCGCCCGGCGCAACACGATGATCGACACGACGGCGATGATGCCGCCGGTCACGACGGAACCGAGCGCAGTAAGAGCGATAGCAAACTGACCCTCATACAGTCGACCATACCCCGCAGAAACCAGCGCCCCGACCAGCAGCGGGGCTCCGACCACTATCGGCATCAGCGCTCGGCTTTGCGTACCGACAAGGGAGCGGTCTGCGAGCAGGGCGGGAAAACCCGAGCTTGGCCGCAACCAGATGACACCAACTGACAGCGCCAGAAAGAGTGCTGATGTCGCCACTGCCATCGCCGTGACACCATCGATGCCGAGGTACAGGCTGGGGGCGCCATAAACGTACCCGAGCAAGGATATTGAGGAGACAATCAGCAAGACAACCGCAAACGATCGACTCCAGGTATTCGCAGCGCCTGAGCCAACATGATCAACGACGAGGGCGAGCGCAAAGAGCATAAAGCCTATTGCGGTTGTCGGGGCCATCCGTCCGGGCGACGTTGTCAGTACCACATCCGAACTGGCGTCGGTCAGGAGTTCATCGAGGTGCAGGTCAATGTTGAAAAGGTACTGCGACAAGGTCAGCAGGCCCAATGTGAATATCAGCGATTCCAAGGCCCAGCGAGAAGCATTCGCCAAGGAGCTCTGGCCATACCTCGCTACCAGCGTCAACATTCCGGCGAGCACGAAGCCGAATGCCGTATTGGCCTTCATGGACACCTGACCCTGCAACCAGACGCGCAGTTCGGGGATATCCAAAAACCAGCCCATTAGCACCGTGACGCCAGCAACGAGTGACAGCACAGCTGCGCACAGCGGCGCATAACTCATCAGGCGGCCGGGACGGCGCTTTTCAATCATCGTCACGCTCCGTGGTGTAGATCACCACGATAGTTTACCGCGGATGGCTAGGATCGTGGTGCACCAAGCCGCTTGCGCAACGATATAAGACCGGTGACAGTCGCCACCGGCCTGGTACCAGCCTGGCTTGTTTCAGCAGTTAGTTGTGGTTCGCCAGCTGTTCACTTCGCGCCGCGCCTCATCGAGCGACCTTCCGTAGCGTTTCTGAATGGCACCAATCAGTTGATCCGTTTCCCCGTCGATTCGCTCGAGTTCATCATCGGTGAGCTCTGCCCACTTCTCTTTAACCTTGCCTTTGAGTTCGTTCCAGTTTCCCTTAATTCGATACTCATTCATCGCACCGCTCCTCAATTTTTCCGCTGGTCTGGGTAATGTCATTTGCCGCAACGCGTCATGTTTCCGCTGCGTCACTGTCAGCAACAGAAAGCAACTAATGTGCCATAGAATTTTCGGCGGAGGTCATTATTGAGTGTTTGGTTACCCCCGCAAAATGTGCGCGAGGTGGTAATTTTTTCAAACACCAGCAGCGGAATCGCAGCAATTTCCGCATCTCGACTGCAGGTTTTCTCACGTATTCCGAACGGAAAATGTTGGCACGTTAACTGCATTGACTAAATCGAACACTCACACACTCAGGGAGAATTGATATGAACAAGTTATTGATACTGTTAAGCGGGGCGATTTTCGCGTTCTCAGTTGCGGGTTGCAACACAACGGCAGGGTTAGGCAAGGACATCGAAGCAACAGGCGAGAAGATTGAAGAAGTCGCAGAAGACACGAAAGATGAAATTAGTAATGACGACAGCTAAATCTGAAAAGTACGAGCTGCCGGCTCTGGGTTACGAATACGGTGACCTGGAGCCGGCGTGCTCAGCAGAGATTCTCGAATTACATCATTCGAAACATCACAAAGGGTATGTAGACGGGGCGAATAAGACCCGGGCGTCTCTCGCTGAGGCAAGGAAGAATAGTAACTTCGACAAGATAAATCAGTTGCAGAAGAACCTTGCTTTTAATCTGTCCGGGCACGTTTTGCATTCCTTATTCTGGCAGAACATGTCACCTGGCGGCGCCAGCAAACCCCACAAGGATCTGCAGAGCGAGATCGACAGCTCCTTTGGCGGAATGGATGCTTTTCGCGAGCAGTTTTTGGCGGCAGGCACCGGCGTCCAGGGTTCCGGCTGGGCGGCACTGAGCTGGGAGCCGCTGAGTGGCTCGCTTATCGTTGAACAGATTTACGACCACCAGGGAAACTGGGGCAGCACGACCTTGCCTCTGCTGGTGATGGATATGTGGGAACACGCGTTTTATCTCCAGTACAAGAATGAGAAGAAACGTTGGGCGAAAGCATTTTTCGAGATAATCAACTGGGAAGACGTCGGTGAGCGGCTGGCACGGGTTGAAGATCTTGAACTGATTACCCTCGCGGATCAGTAAAAAGAGGGAGACGGGACATGGGAATCGAAGTTGGACTGTTTGGATTTATCATCCTGGTGCTCGATATATGGGCGATTCTGAAGACTTTGTCCAGTGGCGCTTCAACAGGAGCAAAGATACTTTGGACCTTGCTTATTCTCCTGCTGCCGGTTCTCGGTTTGATCATCTGGGCTATTGCCGGACCTAAGGGTCCTGCCGCCTAGCCATCTTGTGAACTATCGGGAGAACGTGATGACACAGCACAAAAATCAGGGAGAGGGCGATCGCGAGAGCGCGCGACGCTACAACGAGGCCGCGGAAAAATTTGTGGAGTCTGCGAAAGGTCGGGAAGAGCGAAACAAGACGGATCACTCAGGCGGCGCCAGCAAAAGCGAGCTTGAAGCTGCAGTTCGTGAAGCGGAGAAGCATGCGAAAGAACATGATCCCGAGTCAAAACGGGATTTTTCCAAGCCAGCAAAATAAGCTCGGCAGAGGAATCACTTGTGAAACGGCCGTCCTGCTCCATTGAGCGGACGGCCTGTCCTGTTAATCATGCAAGGTTCGAAGTTTGCGCACTGCTGAATAACAACTAGTATAACTGCGCGCCGGCTCGCGGAAGCACACTGAGGATCGACTCGACATGAACGACACGTTATTGGGGAGCGGTCGTCCTCCGGACAGGGACCGACCAAAATCATCAACCGCGATGGTAGGACTCCTGCTGCTCGCCACGGTCGCGGCACTTTATGTTGCAAAGGATCTGCTGATACCGGTCACCCTGGCGATCCTTTTGAATCTGTTGCTGTCTCCCACCGTTCGTTACCTGGCGCGTCGTCGCATTCCCGCGGTGCTGTCGTCCGCGGCGCTACTCATCACAATAGTTACGGCGTTGGCCACCGCAATCAGCATGTTCGCCGGCCCTGCCGACGAATGGCTTAATGATGCACCAAGCACGATTCGCCAACTGCGTAATGAGCTTTTCGCGAGTAGGAGCAGTCTCTCGGACATTCAGGACCTTGCCGAAGAGGTCGACGAGCTGACCGCTGTGGATACGCCGCAAACGGTTCAACAAGTTGTCATTCAGGGTCCCGGCATTTTCGAGAACTTCGTAGGCGGCCTGCCGACAATGCTGACCTTCATCGGCATCACTTTCGTCCTGAGCTTCTTCCTGCTCGCCTCTGGCGACACAATGTTACGTCGAATTACGGCTTGCGGAAGGAGCTTCAAAGAGCGTCGCCGCATCGTGAGTATTGCCAGGCAGATCCAGTCTGATTTGTCGCTCTACCTGCGCACGGTAACAGTGATCAATCTGTCGCTTGGCGCCATAGTAGCGCTGCTTTTGTACTGGCTTGAGGTACCAAATCCCTTCCTTTGGGGTGCTGTCGCGGCGGTGTTTAATTTCGCCCCGTACGTCGGCGCATTGGCGACGACTAGTATTCTGTTCCTGGTCGGTCTGACGGCTTTTGACACGCTTGCCGAGGCTATTGTCGTGCCAGCAGCATTTCTGGTGCTGACAATCCTTGAAGGCCAGTTCGTCACTCCGATGGTACTGGGCAAACGCATGTCGCTGAGCGCCATTATCGTATTTCTGTCAGTCATATTCTGGGGCTGGCTCTGGGGCGTCGCCGGTGCGCTTATCGCCGTGCCAATTGCGACGAGTGCCAAGGTCGTGTTCGATCATCTTCCTGGTTACCGTCACCTCGGTAAGATGATGCGTAGTGGCCGGTTGAAGCCGGAAGAACGTCTGCAAGCCACGCCACGCGTTGTCGATGCCAAACCATTTACAATTCCGTCAGGCGACGGCTAGCGTCGGTCCTGGCGTCATTTGCGCGCATAAAAAAAGGGCGCCGATCTGGCGCCCTTCAACCCAAGCTAAATGTAACTCAATTTATTCGGGTGGCTCGTCTTCCGGCATCGTTACATCGATGTCCGGCACAGACATGGTCTTCTTCTCCATATCCACATCAACGTCGGGTACGCTAACTTCGACTTCTTTCGACCCTACGCGAACTTCGGCCATATCGACGTCATACTTCGGCAGTCTGGCTTCGCCTTTTACGTCGACATCGACGTCCGGCATTTTGCCTTCCTGCGTCTTGCGTACATCTACGTCATATTTGGGAACCTGGCCCTGCTGAACGCTTGCATCAACGTCCGGCATTTCGCCGTCCTGCGTTTTCTCGATATCGCAAGCTGCAAGCAAAGCAACTGCTGCAATACCGGTTCCCCATACCTTTATTGAAGATTTCATCGTATTCCTCCTGATCCAAGTGCGTGATTCTTCACTTGTACTAGAAGCAATTCCCGTGCCATCTCTGGCAATCGCTCCCACGTAAGGGAATTGCCGCGAAGCAGGCCATTGGGGTTGTAAAGTTGCTCACAGCTTGTACGACTTACAGCTGAAAAGCAGATTCCGGGGTGCTCTGACAGCTCACGTTCTACAAATGCTCACGTCAGGAGGTTTGGAATGCCGCTAATAGCGCCATAGCACTGAAATGGCACAGGACTTGCACTTTTGACAGTGCGGAGGGCGACGCTCTGGCCAGGACGGCCGAATCCGCGGCAGGAGCTTTCGAAAGCCTGTGGAGGACAAATGATATGTTTAACTGGGCATTGACGTTTTTGGTAGTAGCCATTATTGCAGCCGTGCTGGGATTCAGCGGGGTTGCAGGCGCTGCGACGAATATCGCTTGGATACTCTTTGTTGTGGGACTGGTGCTTGCACTGGTATTCATGGTCAAGGGCCGATCAGCGGTGTAAATCGTGCCAGCGGCGGCGCGTCTGGTACGCGTCGCCGCTGGTATCAAGTAACATAATTCCCCCGCTGCTCTTTGATGAGCAAACCAAGGATCACAGAATGTTAGTCACGTTTCGTACAAAGTATTATCCAAATATCACCATGTTCGGCGACGTGGCCAAGGCACTTTTGAAGTCGATGGGGCAGTCGGGCAACGTGCCGGGCGCTATTCAGCACGAAGACATTCCTGCTGCTTTGCATAAGCTGAAGGAGTCGCTGCTGAAGGCGGCGGGGGGCGAATCCGACGAAACGGCCCCGCGTAACGAAGACGATAAAGATCAGCCAATTGTCACCCTGGATCAGCGCGCGATTCCCCTCATAGAACTCCTGGAATCCGCGATAAGGGAAGATGAACACGTTGTCTGGGATTCCTAGAATACTGGCGACTTGAAGTGGACATTGTTCGCTTCGGCCGATCCCGCAAAAATATTTTCTCAAGTTCCGCAGGTTCCTGCCGACAACACCTCTACGGCGCACCTCGTTAAATTCGGCGACAGTGATGGACGTTGATCGCGCCGACGTAAATTCCAAATCCGACACATCTTCAGCAGACCCGAATCGCTAATATTCCGGGCATCGTCTCGTTCGGATTGTTCATGGCCATTAGTATCGGCACCGGCGCATTCAGGCCGCGCGTGCAGTCTTCGTCTGCCGGCATAAGCAGCGGTGAACTAACAAACACGACACAGCAGCGGCTGGATGGACTTGCGTTGCGTCGCATCGCCGGAAAGACAAATGTCCTCAGTGAGGCGCTGGTTTCGCTGCGTGAAATCCTGAACTCGGTCAATATTGGTACAGCACCGAAAGCAGCCACCGTAATCAGTAGCACACATGTTTCTCTGAGTTCGACCGCAACGTACGCCTCGCTTCAATCCAGTGGCGAGGTTGTCGCCGACGATACGTCATACAGTCCCGCGTCGCCGGACTGGCAGCAGGGATCGCAGGCGTCGCCATTATTGAGCGGCATTTACAATGGTGCTCAGGGCACTGGCACACTGTTATTTTCAGTCACCCAGAGTGGGATTAGAGGCCTCACGGACGCACGAATCGAATTAAGCGATCCCGGTGGCGGATTTGTCGAAGAGATCCTGATTGCCGCCAGCGATCCGGTGGACACGCAATATTCACTCAGCAACGGTCTCCTGCTCACACTCGACGGCGGCACCATATTGCCCGGTGACGAGTTCACTGTCTTAGTTGAAGAAAACCTCGATCTGCAATTGAATCCCGCTGCCGCTTTCGACGGCTCGAGTGGCTCGGTGCCGGGATTCGATGATGGCGAAGCGGTTGGCGCGGGTACATTTCAGATCAATGGGGTCGCAATCTCTGTTCTGGACAACGATTCAGTCAACAGCATCCTGAGCAAGATCAACGCATCGACAGCGGGCGTAACGGCCAGCTATGACACCGGCTCCGAAATTGTCACGCTTTTGCAGAACACGCCTGGCTCTGCCGCAAACGTAGATATCAGTGCCGACACCTCCGGGCTCATCGCAGCCCTGAAACTCGACGACGGGGAATTCGTTGCCGGAACGGACTCCGACCTGGACATCCCGCTGTCTGCGGTCAGCGATTTTGCCGGTGTCACGAACGGCAATGTAATCGTCAACGGCCAGAGTATCGCGATTGACAGAAGTACAGATTCCGTTGCAGACATTGTCGGCCGGATCAACCAATCCGGCAGCGGCGCGTTCGCAGTACTCGTGCCCGATCAGAGGCTAGTAGTGCGCAACTTCAATGCAAAAACTTCGCTGTCGATAGACGACAATGGCACGGGATTTTTCGCGGCGTTTAACATTGACTCTGACACCGTTGAGCCAAGCAAGGGAGCCGACCGGCCACGGTCTGGCGACGTCGGCAAGATTAACGCGGCGGTAGAAGCACTTATTAAAACTTATAACGACTTGTTCACGGAGCAGAATCTGTCGGCGAACGTGGCCGGACTTTCTGAGCTGAGAGCTGAAGCGGAATCGGCGTTTACCGACGCGATAGCGGCCACTGGATTGAGTGAAGCCGAGTTTGGCATCAAGCTCAGATCCAGGGCAGATAACAGCTCGCTGGAATTCAGTGGCGGAGATGCTAACCGCTTCAGGCGGGACGTACGCACAGATTTCAAAGTCATACGAGCCGTCTTTACATCGTCCGGAGAAACCGATGAGCCCAGATTTATCGACCGTCTGCTTAGCTCGGTCAACTCCTTGCTGAAGTCCATTGCTGTCAGCAGCGGAAAAGGTAGTTTCGTCGACACGACAGCCTGAATGCGGATGTCGGTTTCACGCTGCTAATCCTGTAATGTCGATGACATTGGAAGGCTTACGGTAAGAAGCGGGGTAGCAATGGCGACGAGACAGAACGCGCTGGGTCAGGCAATTGGCGACGAGGTCCCCGGCTGGGTCGGCGCGAAGCGGCCACCTCGCTTCTCGGTGACCGGCAGATTCTGCCAAATCGAACCACTAGACGAAAAAAAGCATCTGACTGACCTGTTCGATGCCTTCAGGAAGGACGCCGAGGGAAAACTGTGGACGTATATGTTCGTTGGCCCTTTCGCCGACATTGACTCGCTTCGTGCCTGGTTGCGTCCGGCCTGCGCCAGCGAAGATCCGATGTTCTATGCGATTGTGGACCTTGAGTCAGATAAAGCGCTGGGACTGGCAGCGCTCATGCGAATCAAGCCGGAAATGGGGGTCATTGAGGTGGGCAACATCGCCTACTCCACCGCTTTGCAGCGCACCGCTGCCGCCACCGAAGCAATGTTTCTGCTCATGACAGCGGTGTTCGACGATCTCGGTTATCGCCGCTATGAGTGGAAGTGCGATTCACTGAACGCCGCATCCCGAAGCGCCGCAGAGCGACTCGGCTTTCGTTATGACGGATTGTTCAGACAGGCGATCGTTTACAAGGGCCGAAATCGGGATACCGCCTGGTATTCCATTCTCGACCGCGACTGGCCGGCCTTAAAGTCGGGCTTTTGCAAATGGCTTGATAAGGACAATTTCGACGACGGCGGACGCCAAAAAAAACCGTTGCAGCAGTTCCTTGCCACCGAAGGCGTGCGTGTCTCTTAGAAAATGTCGCGGTCGCTGGCAAGCACGACCTTGCCATCGTATGTAGACCGGACCTCATCGACGATCAGGCTTTCCGCTTCGCCATAGAAAAGTCCGTGGTACAGCACCAGCAGTTCAGGCTCGACGTCGCTTGCCAGGCGGCCAAGGTCCGCAGCCGTGGTATGCGAGCGCTTGTGATACTGCTGGAACGATTCACTGTTGCGCGACAAGCCTGTATCGCTGATCACCTCATGAACAAGAATGTCTGCGCCCTTCGCCATTTCTTTCAGCTTTTCACTGACCGCCGTGTCTCCGGATATCACGATGACCCGATCGTGCGCTGTTATTTTGTAGCCGAAGGCCGGACGGATGTCGCCATGGGGAACATTGAAGGCCTCGATCCTTAATCCTTCTTTTTCCAGAACAACCCCTTCCTCGATCTCTGTCGCATCAACACGATACGACTCAGGATGCTGAACGGGCTGCGATCCGGAAAGGCGAATGCGTGTATCGGGTGCCATCATCTGCTGCATTCCCGCGACCATCTCTGCGAGGCCTTCCGGTCCGTATGCCTTTAGCTTGTGAGGACGCCGCCACCACATCGAATAGGCTGCTTCAACCAGGTCAAGGGTATGATCACTGTGCATGTGGGTTATGAACACATGACCAATCTGAGTTGGGTAGAGCGACGGGATGTCGTACTGATAACGGGCGGTGGCAGCATTGCGGACCGCACCAGCACCGATGTCGAACAGATACGACTCGCCGCGATGAATCACGGCGATGCTGGGTCCGGCGCGATGAGCGTCCGGTATCGGCGTGCCGGTTCCAAGGACGACGACTTTGGTGGGTAGGTCGATTTCCTGCTGAGTTGGCTTCTCACGAAGCTCAACCACTGCACTGACCACTTCAACGGCAAAGTCTGTTTCTGTCGCAGCGGCGATGGCAGCGACACCGCCGAGAACCAATGACGCAGCGATCCGCCGCATCATCATTGGTGCTTCCCGACATCCCAACCCACTTTGCTCAGGTATTTCTCACCCGCCTGCGTCGGCAGGTCTTCCAATGCGGAACCCATCGAATCGTTCCAGCGGTTCAGGTACCCAAACAGCGCGACCACGCCCATGATTTCTACGATGTCACCGTCTGACCAATGCTCGCGCAGTGCTGTTGCGTGATCTTCGGTGACGGCGCTCGGCGACTCCGCCGCTGCAAATGCAAACGCCAGTGCAGCTTTTTCGGCGGCGGAAAAGTGCTCGCTTTCTTCGTAGTCCAGTACCGAGTTAACGCGGGCTTCCGTCGAGCCGAAGCGTTCGGAGGCGAGCACCATATGCGCCTGGCAGTAACGGCAGCCGGACACCATGCTGGTGACAAAACCGATGAGCCTTTTGAATTCCGGCGTCACAGCGCCTTCACAGGTCATGACTGCGACGTTCAGATTGGTGAATGCCTGCGCGAGATGCGGCCGGTAGGCCATAGTCCGCACGCTGTTCGGGATGACGCCAAGCGGACCTTTGAAAAACTGAATCTGTGCCAGCAGGTCTTCCTGGATTTCGTCTTCTTCAAGGGGTCTGACAACGGCCATGGTTCACTCCTCGTGGTTCCGTATCGATATTCTTCGTGTTGTGCCAGCATGGCGATTAAACGCTGATCTGCCGGGATGTCCGACTTACTGGTGGAGAAAAGCCAGTGAATGACAAGCAACAAAATCGACAGCGACGCGTAGATCAAAATGACGGCAGTCTGAAGATAGAATGCCGCTATCCCGCCCTGGTCCCCACTGTACATCGCGAAGTAAATCGAGACTGCACTTCCGACCAATACGACGAATCCGCCGAGGTACCGATACACGGCGCCCAGACTTGCGTTGAACCGGCGCGACGGTGCCAGGCTCAAAATAAAGACCAGCACAGGCAGCACTATCATCACTAATCCGATCAAGGACTATCTCTCTTCTGATCTGGATTCTCGTATTCGGGAACAGAGCTGCTTCTGCTTGTCGAGGCTAGCTCCGTAGTCCGAATTCGTTTATGTCCAGCGTAAAATTCTTTCCGTCGGTCGCGACCATGCCGGTTTCCCTGACGTACTTGTATGTGACGTCATCAAGATTGACGCTCGGGTCGATGAGGTTAACGACATAGCCGCTTTCGGCCAGATCGATGACGGTTCTGCGGAGTTCCGGCTTGCGCGCATAGGTTTCCAGTTGCGGGTCGTAGACGAATGCATAGCCCTGCAGCAGACAGACAACGCCTTCCGCCTGCACCACTTCGCCCAGGAAATGCCGGCGGGTCGACTTCTCGTACAGTGCCCGGTAAATGATATGCAGTTTGGCGTGCTTCTCGATAATCATTTTCTTGCTTCCGATTGTGGTTAAGAAACGGGCGCGGATAGCCGCGTCTGCAGTGTAGCGGTATCGATATCAGGAGCCAACGCATGGGCTGCTCTTTATTAGCTTTGGCCTGCTCGGGGATACACTTTTCCAGCGTTACCGCGGGGAATCTTTTGTCAGCCGGGATCAACTTGCTTCAGGTTAGTTTCCCGGTACGCTAAGTCCGCGTTCCACAGCCGGCCGAGCGAGACCCCGTTCCAGCCAGGCAGCGACATGGTCGAAACGTTCGAACGCCACGAGGTCGCCGGCATCGTAATAGCCGACGAGATTTCGCACCATGCCCAGCATGGAAATATCGGCAATGGAGAAGGAATCGGCGACAAACCATTCACGGCCGGCGAGGTGGGTATCCATTACGCCAAGCAGCCGCGCACTCTCTGCGACGTAGTGCTTCAGCGCGCGCTTATCGTCCCACTCCCGTCCCTCGAACTTATGAAAATATCCCACCTGCCCGAACATTGGACCGACATGGCCGACCTGGAAAAACACCCATTGCATCGCATGCCAGCGCGCTGCTGCAGCTTCGGGCAACAGCTTGCCGGTCTTCTCCGCCAGATAATGGAGAATCGCCCCCGATTCAAACAGTGCCAAGGGTTCGCCGTTTGGCCCGTCCGGATCGATAATCGCGGGAATCTTACCGTTAGGGTTGAGGCTCAAATAAGCGTCGGTTCGCTGATCTCCCTCGCTGAAGTCAATTTGATGGGCCTCATAAGGCAGACCTGTCTCCTCGAGCATGATCGATATTTTCACACCATTAGGTGTAGCCAGTGAATAGAGTTGCAGCCGGTCGGGATTTCGTGCGGGCCAGCGGCGGGTAATTTCGAAGTCGTCTAAAGTTCTTGTCACGGTGCGAGTACCTCTTGCATTCGATTTGCGGCTAAGTCTTCTGTACCTCGTGCAAAAAAAATACTGATCGCGGTTGGAACGCGGCGTGCAATAAATGAGCTTCTCAACCCGCGGGTCCATCCCAATACGGGTTAGCTGTTATGCGCTCAACCATGAAATCAACGAATGCTCGAACTTTGGGCGACAGGTGTCTGCGCTGGGGATAAACGACATAGATTTGCAAGATCAGGTTCTCATATTTCGTTAACACCGGTAGCAAACGACCGTCCTGAATGTCCTTGCCAACGACGAAAGTGGGCGTGCGGGTGATGCCGGCGCCGTTCAAAACGGCCTGCCGAATCGCCAGACTGTTGTTCATCTTTATCGATGCTGACAGCGAGACTGACAGCGGCGTCCTGTCCGATGCAATAAGGTGCCACTCCAGTGCCGATTCCTGGAAACGGTAGGAAATGATGGCGTGTTCCTGAAGGTCTGCGGGGGTACGTGGCGTGCCATGCGCGGCCAGGTACGCGGGCGATGCCACGATGACATGCCTGCACGGGGCAATCGGTCTTGCTACCAGCGACGAGTCGGGAAGATCTGAGATCCGTATCGAAACGTCGAAACCTTCTTCAATGACATCAACTTTACGATCATCCAGATTCACGTCGACGATCAATTGAGGATACTGCCGTTGGAATTCCGCCAGTGCCGGCGCAACGTGCAAAATGCCAAATGACATCGGCATGTTGATTCGCAAGTTGCCCCGCGGTTCGCTTTGCAGGAGCGACACCTCCTGCTTTGCCTCCTCAATGTCGTCGAGTCCTTTGCGGCTGCGTTCGTAGAACACCTGACCAATTTCCGTCAGGCTCAGCCGACGCGTGGTGCGGTTGAGCAGTCTTGCTCCCAGTTGATCTTCCAGCCGTGTTACGTACTTGCTGACAACCGACTTGGATATATCCATGCGCTCGGCTGCCGCGGTAAAGCTTCCGCTGTCCACTACCTGGACGAAAACCGCGATATCTGACAGTGAATCCATGGCTTTACTCAGATTAGGTAACTGGCGTGAACAATCTTATTCCAACGGGCCGGATTATCAATCCTCCGATCTACGCTATCGTCTTCCTGAACGTTGGCGGTACATTCAGGAGACGGATCATGAAATCGACCATTTACGCAATTTTGCTGGCAGTGCTTGCGACGACGGTGATGGCGCAGGAAAGACGGGTTGGTACCAGCCCCTGGGGCCCGAAGACGAAATTGGTCGGCTGAACCTGATCACGGCCGAAAGTCGTGCTGAGGTTTTATCCCGCATCACGGGCGGCGCCGTTTACAATCTGTCGGTCGAGTACTTCATCGGGATGCCGAGCTAGCAGGCGGCTGGCGACCCGCACTATCGGCTGTGGATGACGCACACGCCGCAGGGAACGATCGTCGATGACCCGCTTGGACTGGGCAACGCAATGAATGAGCACGTCAGTTACTCCGGTGCCGCGGTTTCGATGTACACGCACATGGGCACGCACATCGACTCCCTCAATCATTTCGGACTCGACGGCAGGATCTGGAATGGTTTTTCTGCAAGCGAACAGGTCGGCGATCGCGGCTGGCAGGTTGCCGGTGCTGAAAATATTCCGCCTATCGTCGCACGTGGTGTTTTGATCGATGTCGCGGCCGCAAAAGGCGTGGAGATGCTGGGAGACGACTATAAAATTACCCCGGATGATTTGCAGGACGCGCTTGAAAAGCAAAAGGTATCGCTACGCGAAGGCGACGTGGTCCTCATACGAACCGGACGCATGCAGCACTACGAAAATGCAGCTCTGTATATGCAGAATTCGCCTGGCCTGAGTTTCGCGGCGGCAAAGTTTCTCATCGAAGAAGGCGGCGCGATGATTGTCGGTGCCGACAACCTCAGCCTGGAAGCTTTTCCCTCCGAGCTTGACGATGACTACGTGCCGGTTCATACCTATCTTCTAGCCGAACAAGGCGCACCGATACTTGAACTCGTCTATCTTGAGGAACTTTCACGCGATCAGATTTACGAGTTCGCATTCATAGGCGGCTCACTGAAATTTCGCGGCGCTGACGCGGGACCGATTCGGCCTGTCGCCATCCCGTTACAGAGCCAGTCTATGACACAGGTAACTCAACCATGATGCCAGCCAACCCGATCAACATTACCCACATCGATCACGTGGTTATTCGCGTCAAGAATCTCGATGGCATGATCGCATTCTACCGCGACGTGTTTGGCTGCAAGCTGGAACGCGGTCCAGGCGAGGGCCGACTCGCGCAGCTGCGGGCCGGTCTGTCGCTGCTCGATCTTGTAAGTGTTGACGATCACAGTGGAACGCATGCAGCGCCGAATATGGATCATGTGTGTTTTCAGATCGATCCCTGGGATGCTGCGGCGATACAGGCGCAGTTGCGCCTGCACGATGTCGAATTTGGCGATATTGAAGACCGTTATGGGGCATCCGGTATGGGCCCTTCGATCTATCTTAAGGACCCCGAGGGAAACATGGTCGAGTTGAAAGGAATCGCAAGATGAATACCGCTGTTGATTTTCCCTGCGTTGATTGCAGAAGGTGTCGGACTTTTCGCTACTAGCGCTCACTGAAGGCGAGTCTGAGCGCCAATGCTGCGAATACGGTGCCAGCGATACGATTCATCAGTATTTGTGACTTTGCCGAACGCTTGAGCCAATCGCCAAGAAAGCCGGCGGACCAGGCAACCGATGAAAAAACGATCAATGCCGCGATGATGAACAGACCGCCAAACATGAACATCTGCACCGTCACTGACCCCAGTACCGGATCAGCGAACTGTGGAAGAAACGCCAGGAAAAATATTGCGACCTTCGGATTGGTCATATTCATGATAACGCCGCGAGCATACAACTTGCGCCAGGCCACACTTGCGTTCTTTACCTCTTCGATATTCACCGCTCCCGAGCGGAAAGCCTGCCATGCCAGATACAGCAAATACACGGCACCGATGATCTTCAAACCGTTGAAAGCAACAGCAGAACTTTGAAATATCGCAGCAACGCCCAGCGCCACGACCGTCGTGTGAACCAATAGCCCGGTGCATAAACCCAGGGTAATCAACAGGCCCGCCCTGGCACCATGCAGCGCTGATTGTGTGAGGACAAAGATGTTATCCGGACCGGGTGCCAGCGCCAATGCAACTGACGCCGCAAGAAATGTTGTTATCGTTTCAGCGGGTAACGCCAGAATCATTGTTCACTGCTTTCCGCTAAAGGTGATCATTCTTCGGGCAAGCGGTCCATCCAGTCGCCCAGATCCTTTCGCAGCCTGTTCGCAACCTCGGGGTGCTTGTAAAACAGATTGTGCCGTTCGCCGATATCCGCGCCAAGGTCGAACAGGAACTGCGTGTCGCCATCCTCGACATACTTCCAGTCTGCTTCCCGAATGGCACGTTGTTTACCGAAATCGTAAAAATCCGCGCGCCAGAAAAACTGTCGGGCAGGCTGTGTCTGTTCTTTGCGGAGGTAAGGAATCAAGTTGACGCCGTCCAGCGTCGAGGAGACATTGACCCCGGCCACTTCAAGAATCGTTGCCGTCAGGTCCATCGCAATACCCGGCATACTCGATCTCGTATTGGCCGGAATGACATCAGGAAGGCGCAAGATCGCCGGGATCCGAATGCCGCCTTCCCACAAATTGGCAAAGCCGTGGAAAAGTGGCTCTGCATTGACGAGGTGGCGCCCGCCGTGATCGTACAGGTAGATGACGAAGGTATTGGATGTCAGGTCGAGTGAGTCGAGGGTATCCAGCACCCGGTCGATGCCGTCATCCATACGTTCGACCATCTGCACATAGTCTTCCCGTGTCGCCGTGTTGACGTCCCAACCCGTATCCCATTCGGATTCCGCCAATCCTGGCGGCTGATATGGCGGCAGGGCGGCGTTGTATGCCAAGGTCACGAAGAAAGGGCTGGCCTGATTGTCAGCAATAAACCGGACCGCTTCATCCGTCAGCAAATCGGTCAGATAGCCCTCGCGTTCAATGACTTGATCATTCTCATAGAGGCCGGGATCGCCTTGCGAGGTCTTGTGATTGTAGTAGCCAATAGTCCAGCTGTGATGGCCGATAAACTTGTCAAACCCATGTGCATTTGGCGTCTTGTCCGTGGCGCGTCCGAGGTGCCATTTGCCAAACAGCGCTGTTCGATAGCCCGCATCCTTCAGCCATCGCGGTAATGACGGGACCGCAGAAGATAATCCGTCAGTTTCCGCTCGAATGTTCTTTTCCATGCCGATTCGGGCCGGATACTGACCTGTAAACAGCGCCGCGCGACTCGGTCCGCACACCGGGGCTGCTGCGTAAAAATCCGTCATGGTCACGCCCTCGGCGGCAAGACGGGAGATGGCCGGCGTACTTATGTCGGTTGCACCGTATGGCTCGATGTCGTGATACCCCATGTAATCGGAGATGATCAGCACCACGTTAGGTGGACTTTCTTTGTCGGCAGCAACGACTGCCGCTGACATCGACAGCAGGAATACGCCAATGACGTAACTGATCCTCTTAGCTGACGTTTTTTGCATCACAGATTCAACTCACAACACCTTTCGCACGACGAACAGGTAGTCACACATACTGCAATGTGCCATCGCTGCTCTCAATGTCCACCGAATGAACAACGCTGATGTCGTAGTCGCGCGATTCGACGTTGCCGACACTCACGAAGTCAGCATGGGCACGGTCCTGATCAATCTTCAGCCGTATAAATCCTCGATAGCGACCGTCCGTCCACTCAACTTCCTCGTTGCTACTGGCATTCAGCTCATCGAAACGGGTAAGCCCTTCCCGCCCCAGATCCAGCAGCGACCGCGGTGACGTGACGCCGGTTGCGCCGAGTTCGACCCCCATAGCGTCGCCGGCGGCATCGTACAGTGCGTTCTGCCAGAAACTGTGGCTGTCTCCTGCGAGCACCAGCAAATCCCTCGCGCCCGCATCGCGGCTGATCTGATAGAAGTTGTCTCTGGCATCCGGATAGCCGTTCCATGAGTCAAGATCGACCGGCAGCGCCAGTTCGCCATGTCTCGTGAGTCCGTTCAGCATGTTCTTAGCGCCGTCGTCAAGACGGTTTTTCAGATCGACAAAAAACGGATCATCCAGCCTTGGCGCAATGCGTCTCGCCATCACAGACTGATTGCCAATGATGCGCCAGCGGCGTTTCGCGCTGACAGATTCCGCGAGTTCGCTGGCGAGGAATTGCTCCATCTTGTCGGACAACAGCCTGCGGCCGGGTTCGCGAACCACGGTATCGATGAATTCTTCGGCCTCGGATTGGCTGGCGATTCCTGGAAGGTAATCATCGATATCGACCTGTTTGCTGCGGCCGGTGTGCCGCGCTTCCAGTGTAATGAGACTCGCAAGATCGCCAAACTTGTAGTGCCGCCAGTATTCCTCGCGGGTACCACCTTCCTCCGGATCTCGCACGGGCAGCCACTCGTAAAAGGCCTGCATAGCTGCCGCGCGCCGCGTTTCCCAATCCCCCTCATCTGCCTGATGATTGTCGGCGCCGCCCATCCAGGGATTGTTGGCAGTCTCATGATCGTCCCACATCACGATCAGTGGATGACGTGCATGCATTGCCATTGATCCTGCGTCCGTTCTGTATTGAGCGAAACGCTGCCGATAATCGATTAATGTCAGCGCTTCGTGCGGCGGCTCGTGGTTGCGCCCGATTCGTCGCCCGATATCCGCGCCGTAACCGTCGCGGCCATGTTCGTAAATATAATCACCCAGATGCACGACGAGATCGATGTCGGAATCTTTCGCGATTGCGTCATAAGCGTTGAAGTAACCGAAGGCGTAGTTGGAGCAGGTGGCAACGGCCAGGACCAGCCGATCGACATGACCGGTCGGCAGCGTTTTCGTCTGGCCAGTGGGAGAAAACCGGCCACCGACATCGAACTGATAATAGTAGTTCTGCCCGGGCGCTAGATTGTCGACAAGCACTTTGACCGTATAGTCGCGCGACTCATCTGTGCTGTCGCTGCCGTTCGCGATGACGTTTACAAAGTTAACGTCGCTTGCAACGCGCCAACTGACGTCGGTCGTCCCGGTCGCGTTACTGGCGCGCGTCCAGATAACGATACTCGAGCTGTCCGGGTCACCGCTGGCGATGCCGTGCAGGAATGCTGCAGTGTTGTTCGCATCAGGTCGGTCGTTGACGCCGCTGCAGGCCACCGGCAACAGCAAGGTCGACGAAACACCGATGAGTGCCTCCCTGCGCGTGAATTTCCTGGCCATTCTTTACTCCAATTTCCTGCTTCGCGACTTTCTGCCATTGAACGCAGCCCATTCCTGATCCATCAATCAGGCGTCCGGCGACGTGCAGAGCTTCGCTCGTGATTGCCGGAAAGGTGCAACGGTTTCTTTAACGATTGCCAGATCGAATCACCGTGATTCATCGACCTTAGCCGTAATCTCTGAGAAAAACGGGCAAATCGGTAGTTGGAGGTGCTGCTCCGCTCTCGTACATCATCCCTGCTATGTGACCCCGATGATAGGTCGTATGATTGACGACGTGCATGACAATGTCCTGTCGGGACATTGATCCCCGCTCACCGCCGATAAAATCGAACGCGACGACGTCTTCGAGCAGATCGCTGTGCAGCGATTCAGCATAGTTTACGAACCAGGCATCAACTTCAACCTGATGGATGAAAAGGACTTCCAGAGACGGTGAATTCTTTGGATCTCGCGAAGTTACAGCGTGCGGAGACCCCTCAAGGTGACATTTCCAGACGGTATCCATCAGATAGGCATGGTGCAGCGTTGCGAGCATGCTGCCAAACACGATCTTTCGCTCCATGGTCAGAATATCTGCCGGTAAGGCCTTAAGGGCTGCATAAATCTTTTCGTTGGCCCATTGCTTGTAGCGGCACATTTTGCGCAAGTAATTCTCAGGCATTTCTACCGTCCACTAATTCCTGTAACCGCGCGATATCCTGACCTGCCCGCACAATCAGCCCCAGTAATATCAGTCCGAAGATAACAATCGTGACAACGGTGCGCGATCCGGAGAACGCCAGCAGCTCTCGCACGGTTCGTGCTCTGATCACCGTATGAAAAAGTTGCCGGTAAGTCGCATAATAATCGCTCATTGCTCTTGGGCTTTGGCGGATATAACGAACTTGGAAATACTGGTCCGCTAGAGGTACGGATGTGATCAATCGCAGATAGCCGAGCGGTCACGACGTGTCACTGAGCAGACTATACAGGGAACCTGCCCAGCCTTTGTTGCTCTATGCGTTTTTAGTTTTGAATTAGAACCGGAAACGCAACTATCTTGGTCAATTCGAAGAGGTACCGATGAAAACCAGCACCGACGCAAATTCCACGACACTCGCAAACGGCGACAAACCGCACCTGCGTTTTCATCGCCCTCATCGTCACCTCAGGTCTGTTTTCGGCGACGACTGGTTCGCGCTGAAGGCAGAAGCGTTCGCGCGTTTTTTCGGTACACCGGCGTTCCTGATCGGGCAGTCGCTCATCGTTCTTTTGTGGATTGGCCTTAATGCGGCCGGCTATCTAAAGTTTGACGTTTACCCCTTCATATTGCTTAACCTCGCCTTCAGCCTGCAGGCTGCCTATGCAGCGCCACTCATTCTATTGGCACAGACCCGGCAGGCGGAGCGCGACAAGGCGTCAACGGAAGCTGATGCCCTGCATCGGGAGACCCTTGCGACAGCTGATGCGGAGCGACAGCAACTTTTACACACGCAATCTGCTCAGATTTTGGAGCTTTTAGATCAGAACACGAAGTTGACCCAACTTACACAGGATATGAGCATACGCATTGAAGCGCTGACGACTGAAATCCATGGCCGACTGAGCGGGGAGGGAAACGGCAACCATTGACGGATTGAACATACAGTCATTGACCGTGCTCGACACCGATCGTCTTTAGCAGAGGATCGATCACTCGAGCGAAGTGGTTGAAAACTTCGGCCTTTCGCCTTTCAGGCAGATTGTCACGGTTCGCGTTTAAGTAAGGCCCGAAGTTCAGCAAACGGCGTATGAGTAGACAGCGCCTTTGGCTCGTCGCGTGATGTACTGGCGTTGCCTTCATTAGCAACCTGGTAGCGCGCATGCTCATTGTCATGGCAGTAGAGACAAAGCAGCTCCCAATTGCTGCCGTCTTGCGGATTATTGTCGTGGTTGTGATCTTTGTGATGCACCGTGAGCTCGCGCAGATTCTTGCCGCTGAACTCACGTCCACAACGTCCGCAGATATGCGGGTACAGCTTCAACGCCTGTGCCCGATAGCCTTTCTCGCGCTCCTCACTCTGGCGCCGCGCCATTTCAACGAGCCGGTCCCCTGCGGCGAGGTCGGACGACGTTTTCTTCACTGACATGCCTGCGTCCTCGAGTTGCTGCCAATTATCAACCGGGCGAACTGTCGTTTACAGTCGTCTGGCTAACGGGTCTCAAATTGAGACGGTTTCTGAAAGGCGTCCCACTCGAAGTCTGTCTCATAAAAATACTCTCGCCATCTGAAAATGAGACTATTTTTAATCTGAATAGAGACCATTCCGTGAACCTGGCCTTCCTCCCAGGAAAATGTGAACTCACCGGCTCCCGTCTGTCGCCTTTCGTTGAAGCTGATGTTGTGCCATACCATTTTCATCCACGTGGGTCGGCCGGCCTCCCCACCAAAGAATTTAAAGATTTCGTCCCGCCCGACATACAGCTGCCTGACGGGCGGCTCGGCATAAATTGCGTCCTCAGCGAAAACGGAGATCGCCGTCGTGCTGTCGTTAGTGTTCCAACCAAGTGCGAGCGTTTCAAGAAGCGCTTCGAATTCGTGATGCTTGATGGCTCTTGCAGCGAGTTCAGTTCGAACTCCCACGCAGGACATCTGTGCAGCAATAAGTAGAAAAAACGCGAAAACTATTGCGGAGCGCACGGTCGTATCCGATAGTTCTTTGTTAATAAGTTTAACTATTCTTCTGCACTTGCTCCAGTTCTATGCCGTAACTATTTTCCTCCTTCAGGCCGTACTCGTACCGAGAACCTGGGACGGCGTCACAAGTTTAAAGGAGTATTTCCTGCAGAGACGAGTGTGGTTCTACAGCCTACTCGCCTTTGCGACAATTCCGGATGACATTGATAGTTACCTGACAGGTGGTTCCATACATGCTCAATACCGGGTACAGCGGCATGGGAATCTCCATTGCAACAATCCCGGTTGTTGTCATAGGGATAACGACCACAGACATGCGTACCCGCAACATCATGGCTACGATTTTTCTGGGCTGGTCGATTCTGATTGCGTTTGGCAATCTTGAATTCTTGTCGCCCTAGCCGATGCTAACGGACCGTTTGGACGACTGCTATCGGGCGCCAGAGGATTGTCAGAATTACAGAATCTTCGTTTTGAGCTGGTGGTTTTGGCCAGAAGCGGACGCTCGCGACGTACACTATTCCCTGTTCGGGTTCGATTCGACTTCCGGGTCACGGTAGATATCTACGGTAACGTCTGTATCTTCATCTAGCTCAAGCAGTTCATCGACGTAATCAACGAAGCCCGAATGCAGGTAGCTCTTTCTTTGCCGCCAGTATCGTTCCATTCCTGGCGTATATTTTACCCCGAGTATGGCCGCAGTTATGGCCTCGCGAAGTTCAGCGTCAATGGTGCCTTCCTCAGCTAACAAGTAACTATTCTGAAATGCCAGAAACGCTCCGTGAAGCATCATCAAGAGCTGAAATTCTTTTTCATTCGAGAGAGCTTTTTTGCTCGTCAGCGCCTCATAGAAGAGCTCGCTGGTTTGCTGGTCTGAGCCAATCTGCAGATACCAATTCTGCAACGATACATTTACGTCATTGGCTGATGCGGCCCTCACTGCACTGGCGCTATCATTGACCTGAACACCTACATAGAGCAGCGATATCACAACTGCAAAAGCTCCAACAATCTCGGCAATGCTGGCATATTCGGCTAGTTTCAACTTCATTTACGGCTCTCTCTGGAATGCCTGTCAGCAGTTTAGCACCTGAGCTTCTGCTAACGGCCAAAAGCAGTCGGTCAAAAGTAAGTCCGCAATTTCGTGCTAAGTATCGGTACACTTTGTCCGATCGCAAGCTCTGTATTAACGGAGAATAAAATGAAATACCCGCTGATATTAGTCGCCTCTTTCTGGGCCAGTTCGGCCAACGCAGATTGTTCATTATTCGCAGGTGAGCCTGCAGCGAAGCTCGACGACTATACTTGCGGAGTTGTGATGGCTCTCGAATCTTACGTTTACGTGCACTCTGACGCTCCAACCAATCAGAGGATGTGCTTCCGGGATGCCTTAGGAAGGGAGTTCTTGAAGAAGAGCGCGATGCACATGCTATTCGATCAGGTTGATGCGATCCGCATTAGAGCCGCTGACTCTTGTGGTATCAAAGTGCCCAAGTAGGGCCCCTCAATTTCAGCCTCGCTGTCATTAGCCGCCTTGAGGCTAGTCATCATCCTGAACGTAACCGCGCTCGCACCAGTAGGCAACTTTTACATGGGGTAGCGTGAGAATAAGGTCCCGCACGAGCGCACAATTCTCTTTGTTGTAGTCAGCGCCGTCAGACGAATCGAAAGTCGCCATGTGGATTCGCATGGTGGCATCTAGAGCGCTACTTCGATAGAGCGTATACACATCCTCATTCGCCAAGTGGTCGCCACGATGAGCGAACGAAGGAACCGACGCAAGAATTATTATTGTGACCAATACAATTCTTTTCATTTCGATTTCCTTTCTGTGGAGAGATCTGCTCGCAACAAGTTGCTCATTTATGTCTTGACGTTCATGGTTCAAGAAAACTTCGTGATCGGCGGTTTTGGGTCAGTAGCAGCCCGTTCCATTGTGGTCAATATTTGCAGTCGAACGACCGCGGTTACGTGCTTACCGGAATTTTTCGTGGGACTTTATTGTTCCCGTCAGAGAAGAAGTAAGGAGACAACAAGACGTTTAAGAGAACGCAATATACCAAACCCCGATTGCCTTTCAACCAGGGCCGACTGATCGGTCAAAAAGCACCGCTACCGTTGCAAGAAATCGGGCCCATTCGCACGAAGCTGCAGGATGCTGGAAGACGACGCGAATTAGCGCTGTTCAAGATAGCGCGGGGCAGCAAATTTCGCGCCTGTGATGTGCCATCTCCAGTTACAATCTGACTCTATCGGAGTCTTCACCAATTCATATCCCTCGGACGGACGACTCGTAAATGATGCACCCGGAAACCGCAAAGCACTCGGCAGCTATAGTGACTTTTGTCGGAGTATTGGTTGCACTTTTGGGATTGCTGGCGGCATTGGAAACTGAATTTGTTCAGCCAAGGATAGCTGTCGGCCCAGTTGCCCTCATTTGGGCAGGCTTGGTTACTGCTGTTGCCGGACGCAACATCCTGGTTTCGCGAACATGGATAAGCCATCCGAGGTGGTTTCTCACCGGGTGCTTTTGGGGGCTGATATCAGTTCGCGGGACTTGCAGATCACTTTCCGTTTCTGTGTGCGGCTGTATGGGTTGCGCTGATCGTAACGACACCGTGGCGTGCGCCCGATTGGAAGCTCGTACCAGCTGCAGCACTCGGCAGCCTGTTTCTGCTGTCGCTGGTCATGTGTGCGTCGATGATGCCGGTGGAGAGCCTGCCGACGCCGTCCTGGCTGACAACGCTTGGTCTTGGTTTCGTTTCCGCGGTATTCGACAACATACCGCTCACCAAACTTGCACTCGAGCAGGGCGGCTACGACTGGGGCTCGCTCGCCTTCGCGGTAGGCTTCGGTGGTTCGATGATCTAATTTGGATCCTCGGCGGGAGTCGCATTGTCTACGCAGTTTCCGGAAACCCGGTCTGTCGTTTCCTGGCTCCGACACGCCTGGTATATACCGCTGGCCTATCTGGCCGGTTTTGCAGCGTTTCTCGGAATTTTCGGCTGGCAAGCGGCCGCCGCATGATGCATTTGTATCCCGGCCACCACGAGGGCGCCGGGGCTTTCTGACATAAGGGGAGAGACTGAATTGAATGACAAGACAGCGATCGGCGGAAGGGCCTGGGGCTCTCGCCTCGGCGTGATCCTTGCTGTCTCCGGGTCAGCCGTTGGGCTCGGAAATTTTCTGCGTTTCCCGGGCAACGCCGCAGAGAACGGTGGTGGCGCGTTCCTCATACCCTACTTCATCGCGTTTCTTTTGCTCGGAATACCGATTGGCTGGGCGGAATGGACGATGGGACGTTACGGCGGCCGCAAGGGTTTTCACTCGGCTCCCGCAATCATGGGTCTGTGGGGGCGCGGCGCCGTGGCTCGTTACATGGGTTCATTTGGCGTGCTGGTTCCAATGGTCGTTTACTTCTATTACGTCTTAATCGAATCCTGGTGCCTGTCTTATGCCTGGAGCTACCTGAACGGCGGCGTTGGAATTGTCCCGGGTCAGTCGGTGGCTGAGCAGGTCTCCGCATCGCAGCTGTACTTCAATGAGACTACCGGCAGCAATTTTGATGGGCTGCTGGTGCAGGGTAGCCTGCACCCGTCGGTTATTTTCTGGGGCATTGCCTTCGCCCTCAATATCTACTTTCTGTATCGCGGCTTGAGTCGCGGCATCGAGACCTTCTGTCGCTGGGCCATGCCGGCGATGGCGGTGTGTGCCCTGATTGTGCTGGTTCGCGTTCTGACACTGGGTACACCGGATCCGAACCTGCCGGATCAAAGTGTGGCGGCAGGACTCAACTTCATGTGGAACCCTGATTTTGCATCTCTCGGAAATTTCCAGACCTGGCTGGCGGCAACTGGGCAAATATTCTTCAGCTTGTCCGTCGGTTTTGGCGTAATTATCAATTACGCCTCGTACATGAAGAAAAATGACGACATCGTTCTATCCAGTCTGACCGCTTCAGCAACCAATGAATTTTTCGAAGTCGCGCTTGGCGGCATGATCACGCTTACCGCTGCGGTGGTCTTTCTCGGACTGGTCGCAACGCAGGCTAATATCGGCGGCACATTCAGCACCGGCTTTACGGCGTTGCCCGTCGTTTTTGAGCGGATGCCGCTGGGCGATTTCTTTGGCGCCGTCTGGTTCTTCATGCTCTTTCTGGCGGCGATTACGAGTTCATTGTCGATGCTGCAACCGACCAAGGCTTTTTTTGAAGAGGCGCTGGGTTTGTCGCACAAAGGGGCCACAGCGCTCGTGGCAGGCCTTTGCATTGCCGGCAACGTTTTCGTGCTGTGGTTCAGTAAAGGCTTGGTGGCGCTGGATACACTGGATTTCTGGGTCGGAACCTTCATGATCTTCGTCGTCGCCGGCACGCAGATCATCTGCTTTTCCTGGGTATTCGGCGTCGACAAGGGACTCGAGGAAGCACACCGTGGTGCGCAGTTGCGAATTCCGCGCATGTTTCGATTCATCATCAAGTACGTATCGCCAACCTACCTTATTGTGATTTTTCTGGGATTCTGCTGGTACAACCTGCCGCCCTACATACAGTCGGTGTTAGGGGACGCCAGTACCGGTACGCCAGCCAATCGATCGGTAATTTACGCCTGGCTGGTTATCCTCGGCTGCATTGCCATGCTGATGGTAGTTACTGCCATCGGATCGCGTCGCTGGCGAGCGGCAGGCATGGATCTCGATGGCAAGACGCTTCTCGCCGAATCGCCTGAACCCGTGACCGACCCCGGGAGACCCACGTGACCCTTCTGGCGATTCTTTTTATGAGCACTGCGGTGCTGTTTGTCGTCGTGCTCGCAGCATGGTGCTACTTCCAGGTCCTGAAAAAGCCGGGCCGTAAACCATGACTTTTCGCTTCATCGTTATCGCCATGTTAATCGGCATAGCGTTCGGCGCTTTTATTCATGCCAACCTGCTGCCAGACAACGTGTCGTCGGTTGCTTCCTATTTGAGAATCATTACCGACATTTTTCTCCGCCTGATCAAGATGATCATTGCACCATTGGTATTGACAACACTCGTCGTCGGAATAGCACACATGGGCGACTCGAAAACTCTCGGGCGCGTGGGCACCAGGACCATTGGCTGGTTCATCGGCGCGTCAATGTTTTCGCTCACGTTCGGCCTCATAATGGTCAACTTGCTGCACCCCGGTGCAGGATTCGATCTCGACGTGGCACCGAAGGTGGGTGGCGCAGTATCCGCGGAGGCCTTTAGTCTGGCCGGTTTCACTACACATCTCGTACCACGTTCAATTTTCGAGGCGATGGCGACCAACAAAATACTGCAGATCGTGGTCTTTTCAGTTTTCGCCGGCATTGCTCTGGCGCGCTTGGCAGCAAGGCAGCACGCGTCACCGAGTTTCTCGAACAAAGCGCGCTCGTTGTATTACGCATGACCGGATATGTAATGCTGTTTGCTCCTTTTGCGGTTTTTGCGGCGATCGGTGGCGTCGTGGCAACGCATGGGCTCGGTGTCATTATTACCTATGGCGGGTTTGTTAGCGGATTTGACTTTTCACTCGCCTTACTCTGGATTGCGCTCGCCCTTGCCGGCGAGTCGTGATTGGCAAACGTGTATTTCCTCTGTTAGCACAGATTCGTGAACCCGTAACGCTCGCCTTCTCAACCGCGAGCTCGGAGGCTGCCTACCCAAAGTTGCTCGAAAAGCTCGAGCGCTTTGGAATATCGAATCGCATTGCCAGTTTCGTATTGCCACTTGGTTATTCATTCAATCTCGATGGCTCGATGATGTACTGCGCTTTTGCGACGATTTTCATTGCGCAGGTTTATGGCATTGAACTGACGGCGCTGCAACAGGTATCCATGCTCCTGCTGCTGATGGTCACCTCCAAGGGCATGGCCGGCGTGCCGCGTGCGTCGTTCGTCGTTATCGCCGCAACGCTCTCCTTCCTGGGTCTGCCCGAAGAACGGCTCTTGCTCATCCTCGCAGTCGATCATTTCCTCGACATGGGCCGCAGTGCAACCAACGTCGTCGGCAATTCTATCGCGACCGCTGCCGTCGCAAAATGGGAAGGTCAACTACGCGATCCGGAGGTGGACCCGCCGACAATCGAGAAAGCGCTGGAACCCCCTGAGCAATCCAGGGAAACTGCGGTCAAGAACCATGCGGTATCAATCAGTCGTACGATTCACCGGGCAATTGGCGTTACCCACCGAACGCAGTAAAACTTAGGCCAACATAAATCCCATAACCAATCAATAGTATTCCACCTTCCAGCCGAGTTAGACGATTCCCCGAATACAGAAATAGCCACAACAACACAGATGTTCCCAGCATCACCCACTGGTCAAATTGCAAGACTCTCAGGGGGGCTGGAAGTGGTTGAAGCACAGCAGATACGCCAAGGATGCCTAGCAAGTTAAAGATATTGCTGCCAAGCACGTTGCCAATCGCCACATCTGCATGCCGGCGTAGTGCCGCGATCACCGAAATCGAAAGCTCTGGGAGTGATGTTCCCACTGCTACTAACGTCAAACCGACAACGGCCTCGGAAACTCCAAGATGCTCCGCGATTCCGACAGCACCGACAAGTAGTACCTGCGATCCAAAAATCAATAGCAGCAGTCCGGAAACAACAAGCGCAAACGTCGAGACGACTGAGCGCGGCAGTCCGGAAAGCTCTTCGGCTTCGGCTTTGTGAAGTTCCGCAGAAGGTGGAGCGTGAAAGCGTTCGCTCCAATATGCCCATAGCAGGAACGAGCCCAAGGCCAACAACAAAATCACTCCGTCTGCACGCCCCAGTGCGCTTCCACCGACCAAGACCAGAAAAAGTAGGCTTGCGGCAACGCCGGTGACAGCGTCTCTGCGCAGCGCTAACGGCTTGACGGCCATTGGCGTAATCAGGGCACATATTCCTAAGATCAACAAAATATTGCCGATATTGCTACCCACTACGTTTCCGATAGCAATGTCAGGTTTGTTATCCAGCGCCGCATTTACAGAGACCACCAATTCGGGCATAGAGGTGCCGAATCCAATTATGACCAGACCACTTAGCAATGGCGATACGCCGAGCCGCTTAGCAGCAGCCAAAGCGCCTCGAATCAATGCCTCACCGCCAGCAGTCAGTAAGGCCACGCCGAGCATCAAGAACAGAAAATTCGACACGTTCAGGAGCTTCCCCCTATCGATTTGCCAGTCTTGCCAGTGATCTCGAATTGAACCGGTCGGCCTGTTTTCTGCTGCAGCACGGTCGCTCTAGTGTTAAATGAGCCGCTGCTTGAAACATCCGATACGCGAAATTTTAGTAGATCACAGGCGCGCAGCTTGCTGTCCAGCGCTAGATTAAACAGAGCTAAGTCGCGTCGTCTGCCAGCGTCCTGAAGCTTCGTGCGAATTGACCAGATTTCTTGCAACGATAGCGGTGCTTTTTGACCGATCAGTCGGCCCTTGTTCCAGGGCAATCGGGATTTGGTGTGTTGCGTTCTATTGAACATCTTTCTGTCTCCTTACTTCTGCTCTCATGGGAGCAATAAGGTTCCACAAAAAAGTCCGGCAAGCACGTAACAGCGGTCGTTCAAATGATAATATTGACCAAATTGGAACGGGCTGCGACTGACCCTATGTATGGACTCCTCCAACCTAATTTCTTAGGTTGGAGGGTCGACCAAAACCAGAACGGAGTCCATACATGTCCTATTCAACTACAGTCGGGGTCGACCTGGCAAAAAACGTCATCCAGATCTCGGTCGTATCGAGCCGCGGCAAAGAGCTTTCCAACCGTTCACTGTCGCGCAAGAAGTTTGCGGAGTTTCTGGGCAAGCAATGTCCGTCACTCGTTGCGTTCGAAGCCTGTGCGAGCGCCCATTACTGGGCGCGTGCGGCGAAGCGTCACGGTCACTCAGCCCGGATTATTCCGGCCAAGGCAGTGGCACCGTTTCGACAAGGTCACAAGACAGACAGCAATGACGCGTTGGCTGTCGCAGAAGCCGCGCGACGACCGAACATTAAAGACGCCCCGATGAAGACGGTTGAGCAGCAGGGTCTGCAGTCGATCCAGCGGTCGCGGTATCTCCTGATCCAGGAGTGCATTGCCTTGTCGAACCATATGCGCGGCATCCTACTTGAGTTTGGCGTGACGATCCCGCAGGGCTTTGCTTCGCTGTTGCGCACACTACCGGAGGTGCTGGAAGACGGTGACAACGATCTGCCCGACCTGTATCGACCGACATTGCACTGTCTCTACGGTCGCATGCGGGAGCTGCGCATCGATATTGAAGCCATGACCAAGGAGATCGACAACCTTGTGAAGCAGCACCCAGTGTGCAGCAAGTTGACGGCACTGGAAGGCGTCGGCCCGATCGGTGCACTGTCGTTGTATGCAGCACTCGGCTCAGGTGCCGCATTTACCGGGGGCCGCGAGTTCGCGGCTTACCTCGGCCTGACACCGAGGCAGCACAGCAGCGGTGGTAAAACCAACATCGTGGGCTTGAGCAAGAAGATCGGCAACCGCAGGTTGCGATCGATCCTGATCCAGGGTGCGCTTGCCTACGTTTACCGCATGAAGGAGCCACGAACGAGCAAGGATCGCTGGCTAAAGGATCTCATCGAGCGAGCGGGACCGCGGCGTGCCGCCGTTGCGCTGGCCAACAAGAATGTACGAACGGCCTGGGCGCTTGTCACCCAGGGAACGGAATACCAACGTCGAGATCAACTGGCGATGGCTGCTTAGAAAGTCCTGCATACAGAAACCACGTAACAGATAAAGATATCTGCTCCGGTCAAACCTGCACTGCTTTGAGGCCCTAGAGCCCACTGACCCTTAGAGGAACCGGAGAGCGAATACATAGCGGGCCAGGAGATAGCGTCTCCAACAAAAGGCCGAATATACAAACGCGTCTGAATTCTGTTTA
>JBBKWC010000026.1:0-16006 GCA_037968735.1 Woeseiaceae bacterium
GCGCTTCCGCCATCACCTTCGTCAGCGCCGCCGTCAACGTCGTCTTGCCATGGTCAACGTGGCCAATCGTGCCAACGTTTACGTGCGGTTTCGTTCTCTGAAATTTCTCTTTGGACATGGCTGATTCCGATTCTTATCCTGTGGTTGATACCTGGTCGTATTTTGCAACAAGCTGCAGAAAAGCTTTATTCATTTTTTCTGCATGACGCTATTTGCCTCTTTTCATCACCGTATCCGCGACATTCTGCGGTACTTCGTTGTACTTCTCGAATTCCATCGAGTAGGTCGCTCGACCCTGGCTCATCGAGCGCAGGTCAGTTGCGTAGCCGAACATTTCGGCCAGCGGCACTTCGGCACGAATGATCTTGCCTGACGGCGATTCTTCCATGCCCTGCGGCAAGCCACGGCGACGATTAAGATCACCCATGACATCACCCATATAGTCTTCGGGCGTCACCACCTCGACCTTCATGACCGGCTCCAGCAGCACCGGCTTGGCCTTCTGAGCGCCTTCCTTGAAGCCCATCGAGCCGGCGATCTTGAACGCCATTTCGCTTGAGTCGACGTCATGGTAGGAGCCGTCATACAAGGTCACCTTCACGTCGACGACCGGATAACCGGCAATCACGCCGTTTTCCATCTGTTCCTGCACGCCCTTGTCTACAGCGTTGATATATTCGCGAGGTACGACGCCGCCGACAATGGCGTTGACGAATTCGTAGCCAACACCCGCTTCCTGCGGCTCCAGCCGCAGATAAACGTGACCATACTGACCGCGGCCACCGGACTGACGTACAAACTTGCCTTCCTGTTCAACCAGCGAGCGAATGGTTTCACGGTACGCCACCTGCGGCTTACCGACATTCGCCTCGACCTTGAACTCACGCCGCATACGATCGACGATGATATCGAGATGCAGTTCGCCCATGCCCGAGATGATTGTTTGTCCGGACTCTTCATCGGTCGCGACACGGAAAGAAGGATCTTCCTTTGCCAGCTTTTGCAACGCGATGCCC
Organism: Woeseiaceae bacterium; assembly: GCA_037968735.1. Taxonomy (GTDB): domain Bacteria; phylum Pseudomonadota; class Gammaproteobacteria; order Steroidobacterales; family Woeseiaceae; genus SZUA-117. The sequence goes on from JBBKWC010000026.1 coordinate 1,017, forward strand.
ATCTTTTCCTGATCGACCTTTGTCTTGGGTTCGACGGCCACCGCGATGACCGGCTCCGGAAATTCCATCCGCTCCAGGGTAATGACATTTTTCATGTCCGACAGCGTGTCGCCAGTCGTCACGTCTTTCAGACCGACTGCCGCAGCGATGTCGCCTGCACGAACTTCCTTGATCTCTTTGCGATCATTGGAATGCATCTGCAGGATGCGACCGATGCGCTCTCGCTTCGACTTGACGGGGTTGTAAATGGTGTCGCCGGAATTCAGCACGCCGGAATAGACCCGAAAGAAGGTCAGGTTACCGACGAAGGGATCCGTCGCAATCTTGAATGCCAGCGCCGAAAACGGCTCATCGTCGTCAGCGTGACGTTCGCCGGCAGATTCGTCATCAAGGATGCCCTTGATGGCGGGCACGTCAGCAGGCGACGGCATGAATTCAACCACACCATCCAGCATTGCCTGCACACCTTTGTTCTTGAACGCCGAACCACACATCGTCACGACGATTTCGCCGCTCAGGGTGCGCATGCGCAGACCTTTGCGGATCTCGTCTTCTGTCAGCTGGCCGTCGTCGAAAAACTTTTCCATGAACTCGTCGTTCGCTTCGGCAGCGGCTTCAACCATCTTGTCGCGCCACTCCTGGCACGCTTCCTTCATGTCGTCAGGTATCTCGCGCAGCTCGAAAGTCGTGCCCAAATTGGCCTCATCCCAATAGATGGCTTTCATCCTGATGAGATCAACAACGCCCTCGAATTTTTCTTCAGCGCCAATCGGCAGCTGAATCGGCACCGGGTTTGCACCGAGCCGGGTTTTGACCTGCTTGACGACGCGCAGAAAATCAGCGCCGGCACGATCCATCTTGTTGACGAAAATCATGCGTGGCACTTTGGACTTGTTGCCCTGACGCCATACCGTCTCCGTCTGCGGCTCGACGCCGCCGACAGAACACAGCACGGTTACCGCGCCGTCGAGTACTCGCAGCGAACGCTCAACTTCAATAGTGAAGTCCACGTGGCCAGGTGTGTCGATGATATTGACGCGATGCTCGTCGAACTGTTTGTCCATACCGGACCAGAAACAGGTCGTCGCAGCAGAGGTAATCGTAATACCACGCTCCTGCTCCTGTTCCATCCAGTCCATGACAGCCGCGCCATCGTGCACTTCGCCGATCTTGTGCGAAACGCCGGTATAAAAAAGTACGCGCTCGGTGGTCGTCGTCTTACCGGCATCAATGTGCGCCATGATGCCGATATTGCGATAGCGCTCGATAGGGGTTGTGCGTGCCACGGGAATATTCCTTGAATTTGGGGTGAAGAATGACTACCAGCGGTAGTGCGAAAACGCTTTGTTCGCTTCCGCCATACGGTGCGTGTCTTCCTTCTTTTTTACTGCAGTGCCGCGATTTTCGGCAGCGTCCATCAGCTCATGCGCAAGCCGGTGCGCCATAGATTTCTCGCTGCGCTTTCTGGCAGCGTCGATAACCCAGCGCATGGCAAGTGTCTGCCGACGCGCCGGGCGGACTTCGATCGGTACCTGGTAAGTCGCACCACCAACGCGGCGTGACTTCACCTCGACCATTGGCTTTACGTTTTCCAGCGCCTGCTCCAGCACCTCAAGTGACTGGCCGCTTTCTGCCGTGGCTTTTTCCGTCATGCGATCGAGCGCGCCATAAATGATGCGTTCCGCCACGGACTTCTTGCCGTCATTCATGATCATATTCATGAACTTGGCGAGCAGCTGACTGCCGTATTTCGGATCCGGCAGAATGGTGCGTTTCGGTGCTTGTGATCTTCTGGACATCGCTTATCTCTGATCTTTAGTTATACGGCGCATGGCGCCTTGATTTTATTGGCGGGCTGGTTTGCCCCGCCGGTCGCTCAGGTCTTCGGTTTTTTGGTGCCGTACTTGGACCGGCCCTGCCTTCGATCGGCGACGCCAGCGCAATCCAATGTGCCACGCACCGTGTGATAGCGAACGCCCGGCAGGTCCTTGACACGTCCACCGCGAATCAACACGACCGAGTGCTCCTGCAAATTGTGGCCTTCACCACCGATATAGGAGGTGACCTCGAAACCGTTCGTCAGACGCACACGTGCCACCTTGCGCATCGCCGAATTCGGCTTCTTCGGCGTCGTCGTATAGACGCGTGTGCACACACCGCGTTTCTGCGGACTGGCCTGCAGCGCTGGCACCGTGCTCTTGACCGCCTTCGACGAACGCGGTTTGCGGACTAATTGATTCGTTGTGGCCATGGGCCTTCTCTTGTCAGTGGTTAGATTGATGTAACGCAAAAAAACAGCGCACGATCTGACGCGCGCGCCCAACGGCCGCACTATTTCTAGCCCGGCCTGCCGGATTGATCACTCAGGTTTCAAGTGCCTGAAATTTCAGAGCAAAACCTGAGCCTCGTCCTTAGATTGTCAGGCCCCGGATCTGCTGGGCCTTTAGGTAAGGGCGGGCATTGTATTGACGGCCTCATAGCAGTGTCAAGCTGCTGAAGAGTGCGGCCGGCGGAAGCGATGCTCCCGCCGGCCGGGTTTTACCGGCAAGCTTTACTGCCTATTCTTCTGTCGTTGCAGCGGTTTCCTCCGCTGCCTCGTCGGAACTTTCACCGGCGGCAGTCACGGCTGCCGCTTCTGCTTCCAATTCCTGTTTCAAATCAGCGGCTTGGGTTTCTTCTTCGAGCTCCTTCAACTGATCTGCAAGATCCTGCTCGCGGGTTCGGCGGCGCTCTGCATGATGGGCGTAGCCGGTGCCGGCCGGAATCAGCCGTCCCACGATGACGTTTTCTTTCAGACCACGCAGGTTGTCGCTCAGTCCGCGCACCGCTGCTTCGGTCAGTACCCGGGTGGTTTCCTGGAAGGAAGCCGCCGAGATAAAGGACTCCGTTGCAAGGGATGCCTTGGTGATGCCGAGCAGGATCGCCTCGAATGTGAGCGTGTCCTTTTTCTGCACAGCAAGCTGATCGATCGTCTCGTAGGCACGAGCACGGTCAATCTGTTCACCGCGAAGGAAGTTACTCTCGCCCGGATCGACCACGATAACCTTGCGCAGCATCTGCCGGATGATGACTTCAATGTGCTTGTCATTAATCTTCACACCCTGCAGGCGATAGACGTCCTGAATCTCGCGAACCAGGTAATCAGACAGTGACTCAACGCCCTGCAGACGCAGAATGTCATGCGGATTGGGTTCGCCATCGGCGATGACCTCACCGCGCACGACCTGCTCACCTTCAAAGACATTCAGGTGACGCCACTTCGGTATCAGCTCCTCGTAGCTCTCGCCGGCGTCATCGGTGATGACCAGGCGGCGCTTGCCCTTGGTTTCCTTGCCAAAACTGACCGTGCCGGTGTATTCCGCCATGATCGCCGGTTCCTTCGGCTTTCTTGCCTCGAAAAGATCGGCGACGCGTGGCAGACCACCTGTAATGTCGCGGGTCTTCGAGGATTCCTGCGGAATACGTGCGATGACGTCACCCACCGACACTTTCGAGCCATCGCCCATACTGAGGATAGCGCCGGTCGGCAGCGCATATACAGCCGGGATTTCCGTGTTCGCAAAGCAGATTTCCTTGCCTTTGTCGTCTACGAGCTTGGCTACCGGCCGCAGATCCTTATGCGACGGGCCGCGGGTCTTCGGATCGAGGATGACGATACTGGTCAGTCCGGTGAATTCATCCACCTGCTCGGTGACCGTCACGCCATCGACAAAGTCCTGGAACTGCAGTTTGCCTGCTACTTCCGTCACGACGGGGTGAGTGTGCGGATCCCAGGTGGCAACCACCTGACCGGCTTTCACGCTATCGTTATCCTTGATCGTTATCGTGGCGCCGTAAGGCAGCTTGTAACGCTCACGTTCACGGCCCTGCTCATTGACGATAGAGACTTCACCTGAACGCGACACTGCGACCAGATAGCCCTTTTTGTGGGTCACTGTCTTGATGTTATTCAGCTTCGCGACACCGGAGTTGCGGATCTCGATACTGTTAACGGCTGCAGATCGTGACGCCGCACCACCGATATGGAAGGTACGCATGGTGAGCTGTGTGCCCGGCTCGCCGATCGATTGCGCGGCAATGACACCCACCGCCTCACCGATGTTGATGCGATGTCCTCTCGCGAGGTCACGGCCATAACACTGTGAACAGACGCCGTAGCGAATTTCGCAGGTAATCGGCGAACGCACCATGACGTCATCGATCGACAGTTCTTCGAGCCGCGCGACACCGGCTTCATCCAGCATAGTACCGGCATCGAACGCGATCTTGTCGCTGCCCGGAATGAGCACCGGCTCGGCCAGTACCCGGCCAAGTACGCGCTCACGCAGTGGTTCAACGATATCGCCGCCTTCGACCAGCGGTGCCATCGCGACGCCGTTGCGAGTTTCGCAATCGACCTCGGTGACCACGAGATCCTGGGCAACGTCGACAAGACGGCGTGTCAGGTAGCCCGAGTTCGCAGTCTTCAGCGCGGTATCGGCCAGGCCTTTTCGAGCGCCGTGAGTCGATATGAAGTACTGCAGAACGTCCAGGCCTTCGCGGAAGTTTGCCGTGATCGGCGTCTCGATGATCGAACCGTCAGGCTTAGCCATCAGGCCTCGCATGCCGGCGAGCTGCCGGATCTGGGCGGCAGAGCCTCGCGCGCCGGAGTCCGCCATCATGTAGATGGAGTTGAAGGACTCCTGCTCAACCATCTTGCCGTTAGCGTCAGCGACCGTCTCGGAACCGAGCTTGTCCATCATGGCTTTGGCAACCTGATCGTTCGTGCGCGACCAGATGTCGACGACCTTGTTGTAACGCTCACCTTCGGTGACGAGTCCGGACGCGTACTGGTCCTGGATTTCCTTCACTTCCGCCTCTGCCGTTGCCAGGATCGCACCCTTGCTCTCCGGCACGACCATGTCGTTCACGCCAATGGAAATACCGGCGATGGTGGCGAAACGGAAACCGGTGTACATCAGCCGGTCAGCGAAGACCACGGTCTTTTTCAGCCCGAGGTTGCGATAGCACGCGTTAATGACGTTGGAAATGGCTTTCTTCGTCATGTCGCGGTTAACCAGGTCGAAACTGAGACCTGTCGGCAGCAGCGTAGACAGCAAAGCGCGGCCCACGGTCGTCTCGACCAGCCGTACCGTGGTTGCCATCTCACCTTCGTCGTCCTTTTCGTGCATCGGAACGCGAACACGCACCCTGGCCTGCAGGGCGCAGACATCATTCTCATAAGCACGGCGTGCTTCATTAATGTCGCAGAACACCATGCCCTCGCCTTTGCCATTGACCGTTGAACGGGTCATGTAATAAAGGCCAAGTACGACGTCCTGGGACGGAACGATGATCGGATCGCCGTTGGCAGGCGACAAGATGTTGTTGGACGACATCATCAGCGCGCGTGCTTCGAGCTGGGCCTCGATCGACAGCGGTACATGCACTGCCATCTGGTCACCGTCAAAGTCGGCGTTGAAGGCGGTGCACACCAGCGGATGGAGCTGAATAGCCTTGCCTTCGATCAGCACCGGCTCGAATGCCTGGATGCCAAGCCTGTGAAGAGTTGGCGCCCGATTCAGCATGACCGGATGCTCGCGAATCACTTCTTCGAGGATATCCCAGACTTCTGCGCCCTCGCGCTCTACCAGCCGCTTGGCAGCTTTGATAGTGGTCGCCTCGCCGCGCAGCTGCAGCTTCGAGAAAATGAATGGCTTGAACAGTTCCAGCGCCATCTTTTTCGGCAGTCCACACTGGTGCAGACGCAGCGTCGGGCCGACCACGATGACGGAACGGCCGGAGTAATCAACACGCTTGCCGAGCAGATTCTGGCGGAAACGGCCTTGCTTGCCTTTGATCATGTCGGCCAGCGATTTCAGCGGGCGCTTGTTGGTGCCGGTTATGGCACGGCCGCGTCGGCCATTGTCCAACAGTGCGTCGACCGATTCCTGCAACATGCGCTTTTCATTGCGCACGATGATGTCGGGCGCATTGAGTTCCAGCAGGCGGCGCAGGCGGTTGTTGCGGTTGATAACGCGACGATACAAATCGTTGAGATCGGAGGTCGCAAAGCGGCCACCGTCCAGCGGCACAAGCGGACGCAGGTCCGGCGGCAGCACGGGCAGAACCGTCATGACCATCCATTCGGGCTTGTTGCCGGAATGGATGAACGATTCGACCAGCTTCAGTCGCTTGGACAGTCGCTTGATCTTGGTCTCAGATCGCGTGGCTCCCATGTCTTCACGAATCTGCAGCATCTCGCGCTGCAGATCGATGGTCATGAGCATTTCCCGCACAGCTTCGGCACCCATACGGGCATCGAATTCATCGCCGTACTGCTCAATCGCGTCGAGATACATCTCGTCGGTCATCAGCTGGCCACGCTCCAGCGGCGTCATGCCAGGCTCGACCACCACAAATGCCTCGAAATACAGCACCCTTTCAATCTCGCGAAGGGTCATGTCGAGCATCAGCCCGATGCGGGAAGGCAGCGATTTCAGGAACCAGATGTGCGCGACCGGGCTCGCCAGGTCGATATGTGCCATGCGTTCGCGACGCACTTTCGTCTGTGTGACTTCAACGCCGCACTTTTCACAGACCACGCCGCGATGCTTGAGGCGCTTGTACTTTCCGCACAAGCACTCGTAGTCCTTGATCGGACCGAATATCTTCGCGCAGAACAGGCCGTCACGTTCCGGCTTGAAGGTTCTGTAGTTGATCGTCTCCGGCTTCTTGACCTCGCCGAAGGACCACGAACGCACCATGTCGGGCGATGCCAGACCAATGCGAATAGCATCGAAGTCATCAACGGGATTCTGGTACTTGAACAGTTTAAGAAGATCTTTCATGACTCTGTCTCCAGCTCAATGTTGATGCCAAGAGAGCGAATCTCCTTGACCAGTACATTGAAGGATTCGGGCATACCCGCATCCATTTCATGCTCACCATCCACGATGTTTTTATACATCTTGGTACGGCCCTGCACGTCGTCAGATTTGACCGTCAGCATTTCCTGCAAGGTGTAGGCGGCGCCATAAGCCTCGAGCGCCCAGACCTCCATCTCACCGAATCGCTGTCCGCCAAACTGCGCCTTGCCGCCCAGCGGCTGCTGGGTAACGAGACTGTACGGACCGGTCGAACGGGCATGCATCTTGTCGTCAACCAGGTGATTGAGTTTCAGCATGTACATGTAACCAACGGTGACGTCGCGATCGAAGTCCTTGCCGGTACGGCCGTCCGTTAATTTGGACTGACCGGTTTCAGAAAGATCGGCGAGCTTCAGCAGGTTCTTGATTTCGTCCTCTGTCGCGCCGTCAAATGCCGGCGTTGCCGTCGGCACGCCGCTTGTCAGATTTTGCGCGAGTTCGAGAACCTCTTCGTCGTTCAGAGACTTGATGTCTTCTTCCTTGCCACCCGTCTTGTTGTAAACGGTCTCGAGGAACTGGCGAACCTTGGTCACGCTTTCCTGCGCCTTCAACATGGCATTGATCTTATGCCCAAGGCCTTTTGCCGCCATGCCGAGATGCGTTTCCAGCACCTGGCCCACGTTCATACGCGAAGGTACGCCCAGCGGATTCAAGACGATATCAACCGGCGTGCCGTCATCGAGGTAGGGCATGTCTTCGACAGGGACAATGGTCGAGATGACACCTTTGTTGCCGTGGCGTCCGGCCATCTTGTCACCCGGCTGAACGCGCCGTTTGACTGCCAGATAGACCTTCACCATTTTCAGTACACCAGGCGCGAGATCGTCGCCCGCAGTGATTTTCTCCTTCTTCTCGTCGTAGCGACGATCGAATTCGGCACGCTGCGTTTTCAGGCGCTCGGCCGCCGTTTCCAGCTGCGTATTGGCCTCGTCATTCTTCAGACGAATCTCGAACCACTGTTCACGTTGCAACTCTTCCAGGTATGCCTTGGTGATCTTGCTGCCGGATTTGAGCTTGTCCGGCCCACCCTGAGCTACCTTGCCAGTCAGCATGCGCTCGACACGTTCGTAGATATCCTCTTCGAGAATACGCAGCGTATCGTCCAGATCCTTGCGCACTGCTTCCAGTTCCGATTTCTCGATGGACAGAGCGCGGGCGTCTTTTTCCACACCGTCACGGGTGAAAACCCGAACGTCGATAACGGTGCCGTCCATGCCCGGCGGAACGCGCAGCGAGGTGTCCTTAACGTCGGATGCTTTCTCGCCGAAAATCGCACGCAGAAGCTTCTCTTCCGGCGTCAGCTGGGTCTCGCCTTTCGGCGTAACTTTGCCCACCAGGATGTCGCCCGCGTTGACTTCTGCGCCGATGAAAGCGATGCCTGACTCGTCAAGCTTCGCCAGTGCAGCATCGCCTACGTTCGGGATATCCGAGGTGATGTCCTCGGAGCCGAGCTTGGTGTCGCGAGCAACGCAGGAAAGCTCCTCGATGTGTATCGTCGTGAAGCGATCCTCTTTAACGACGCGCTCCGAAATCAGGATCGAGTCCTCGAAGTTGTAGCCGTTCCAGGGCATGAATGCGACCAGCAGATTCTGGCCGAGCGCTAGCTCGCCCATGTTGGTCGACGGCCCGTCAGCCAGCACATCGCCTTTCGAAATGCTGTTGCCCTCCTTGACAAGCGGGCGCTGGTTAATACACGTGTTCTGGTTGGAACGCGTGTACTTGGTCAGGTTATAGATGTCGACGCCGGATTCGGATGCGTCCGTCTCGTCGTCATTGACGCGGACAACGATGCGCGACGCGTCAACCGAATCGACCGTGCCGCCGCGCTTTGCCACCACGGTAACACCGGAGTCAACGGCGACTGCCCGCTCCATACCGGTACCAACCAGCGGCGCTTCCGAACGCAATGTCGGCACAGCCTGGCGCTGCATGTTCGAGCCCATCAGGGCGCGGTTGGCATCATCGTGCTCCAGGAACGGAATCAGCGACGCGGCGACTGAGACGATCTGCCGTGGTGATACGTCCATGAAATTGATCTGCGACGGATCAGCCAGCGTGAACTCATTTTTGTGCCGCACGGCAACAAGGTCTTCCTCAAACTTGCCATTCTTGTCGAGCTCGGCATTGGCCTGCGCGATAACGTACTGACTCTCCTCGATGGCGGAGAGATATTCGATTTCCGATGTCGCCTTGCTGTTGTTCACCTTGCGGTACGGGGTTTCCAGAAAACCATAGGCGTTCGTCCGCGCAAACACGGCTAGAGAGTTGATGAGGCCGATGTTCGGACCTTCAGGCGTTTCGATAGGACAGACGCGACCGTAATGGGTCGGGTGTACGTCGCGTACTTCGAAGCCCGCTCGTTCGCGCGTCAGACCGCCTGGCCCAAGCGCCGATACGCGACGTTTGTGGGTCACTTCCGAGAGCGGATTGTTCTGATCCATGAACTGCGACAGCTGACTCGAACCGAAGAATTCCTTCACGGCAGCAGCCACTGGTTTGGCGTTGATCATTTCCTGCGGCATCAGACCTTCGGTCTCTGCCTGTGTCAGCCGTTCCTTGACCGCGCGCTCAACACGGACGAGTCCGACGCGGAACGCATTCTCCGCCATCTCGCCGACACTGCGCACGCGCCGGTTGCCGAGATGGTCGATGTCATCGACCGTGCCGTAACCGTTGCGGATGTTGATCAAAGTCGTCAGCACATCGAGGATGTCGTCGGAGTCCAGGATGCCACTGCCTTCCGAGGTATCGCGGCCAACGCGACGGTTGAACTTCATGCGTCCTACCGCCGACAGATCGTAGCGGTCCGGGTTGAAAAACAGGTTCTGGAACAGGTTCTCTGCTGCCTCTTTGGTCGGTGGCTCGCCCGGTCGCATCATGCGATAGATCTCGACCAGCGCTTCCAGCCGGGTCGTAGACGGGTCGATGTTCAGCGTGTTGGAAATATACGGCCCACGATCGAGATCGTTCACGTACAAACACTGGATGTGGTGCACGTCTTTTTCGATCAAGAGAGCTATCAGCTCTTCGGTCAACTCCGCATTGGCAGCTGCCAGCAGCTCGCCGGTCTCCTCGTCCACGATATCGTGCGCGAGAATCTTGCCTTCCAGGTACGTGATAGGAACGATCAGCTTGTCCGCTTTGGACTGCTCCATGTCCTTTACATGCTTGGCCGTAATACGGCGGCCCTCCTCGACAATCGTCTTACGCCCGAGCTTGATGTCGAAATTAGCAGTTTCACCACGCAGGCGTTCGGGCACCAGACCCATCTCGACCTGCTTTGACGACAGATAAAAATCGTTCTTCTCGAAGAACGTATCGATCATGTCCTCATTACTGAGACCGAGCGCACGCAGGATAATCGTGACTGGCAGTTTTCTGCGGCGATCGATGCGTGCAAACAACGCGTCCTTGGGATCGAACTCGAAATCGAGCCAGGAACCGCGATACGGAATGATCCGCGCCGAAAACAACAGTTTTCCGGACGAATGGGTTTTGCCCTTGTCGTGATCGAAAAATACGCCGGGTGAACGGTGCAGCTGGGAAACGATTACACGCTCGGTGCCATTGATTACGAACGTGCCGTGATCGGTCATCAGCGGCATTTCGCCGAGATAGACCTCCTGCTCACGGATGTCCTTGACGGGCTTCGGCGTACCGCTGGCTTCCTTGTCATATATGACCAGGCGGACTTTTACGCGAATGGGAGCGGCAAAGGTGAGGCCGCGCATCTGACATTCCTTGACATCAAACACGGGCTCGCCCAGGCGATAGCTCACGTATTCAAGCGCAGCATTGCCGGAATAGCTGACAATGGGAAATACGGTCTGGAATGCGGAATGAAGACCGATATCCGTGCGATCTGCCTCGTCCTTGTCGACCTGCAGAAACTTATTATAAGAATCCAGCTGAATCGATAGAAGATAAGGAACTTCGAGAATAGTCGGACGCTTGCCGAAATTCTTGCGTATGCGCTTTTTTTCTGTGAATGAATAGGCCATTCGAGTATGTCCTCAATTGAGGTAGCTGAAGCCGCCAGTCAGACTGTCACTACCACGTTCTAAAACTCTGAAACTTGCATGCCGCGCGATCTGCATCGTGCAGGCGTGCACAAAGCAGCCGGTGGGTCGCCCACCAGCTGCCTCATGCAATCAGGAAGCCGGGACCAGCAGCCCGGTATCCTTTTCGTTACGGGTCAGATCCAAGCGCTTATTTGAGCTCTACTGCTGCGCCGGCCTCTTCAAGCTGTTTCTTGAAGTCTTCCGCTTCTTTCTTGGACACGCCTTCCTTGACCGTGGACGGAGCGCCTTCGACGGCGTCCTTTGCTTCTTTCAGGCCAAGTCCGGTGATCGTGCGTACCGCTTTAATGACGGCAACCTTGTTTTCACCAAAGCTCTTCAGAACGACATCGAATTCAGTCTGTTCTTCAGCAGCAGCAGCTTCGCCACCACCCGCAGCGGCAGCAACTGCAACCGGTGCGGCAGCGGATACGCCCCACTCTTCTTCGAGCATCTTAACGAGCTCAACTACTTCCATAATGGGCTTGGCGCTCAGCTCCTTGAGCAGATCTTCATTTGACAGTGCCATTTCAATTTCCTTTAAAGATTTAAACCTGAGTCAGGTAAACAGTTAATTTTCAGCTTATGCCGCTTCCTGCGCTGAGCGTGCAGACAAAGTCCGCGCGAGCATCGCCGGAGGTTCGGCAAGGGTGCGTACCAGTTTCGACATCGGCGCAATCATCACGCCCAACAACATTGCACGCGCCTGATCCAGGGTTGGCAGATCAGCCAACATTCCGAGATCAGATGCCGGAAGCAATTGGCCACCTGCTGAAAGCGATACCGCTTTCAAGGCCTCATGATCCTTGGCGAAGTTCTTGATTATCCTGGCAGCGGCACCTGGGTCGTCCTTTGCAAACGCGAGCAGAAGCGGACCTTTGAGCGTGTCTTTCATACACTCAAATTCCGTTCCTGTGACGGCAAGGCGTGCCAGCGAGTTTTTAACCACCCGCAGGTACACACCGGCACTGCGAGCTTCCTTTCGCAGTTCCGTCATTTCTGAAACGGTCAGACCCCTGTATTCCGCTGCAACAGCGGTCAGAGATTCAACCGCAACCGCGTTCACCTCTTTGACAAAGAGTTTCTTGTCTTCGAGTCTCAGTGCCATGAATTTCTCCTGGCCTACGGTTACACATACGAGCGAGGACATGCCCCACTCCCTCATTGTCGCGATAAACCTGCGTCGGCTTGCGCCTCGGCCTGACTATCGCAACGTTTGACAGTGACAACCGTCGCCAGATTACTCTGACTAAAGGTTCACCATCTGCGCAGGTACCAATTAAGGTTGCCCCAATTGCCAACCGCCTGCGGTCTTCGACGTCGACCGGTTGTTACGCCGGTCGTCTTTTTATGGCTGCACGCTTCCGCACAGCCAAAAAATCGTGATCAGCCGTCTACGGACGCCCGATCTACTGAAATGCCGGGGCCCATCGTTGAGGACACCGTCAGTTTCTTCAGAAAAATACCTTTCGCCGTCGCAGGCTTGCCCTTCTTCAGATCAGCCAGCAGCGCTGCCAGGTTTTCTTTCAATGCCGGTACTTCAAAATCGGCGCGACCAATCGGGCAATGAATAATGCCGGCCTTGTCGGTGCGGTAGCGCACCTGACCTGCTTTGGCATTCTTCACTGCGGTAGCGACGTCTGCCGCGACGGTGCCGACTTTCGGGTTAGGCATGAGGCCACGCGGACCCAGAATCTGGCCTAGCGTGCCAACAACGCGCATGGCGTCCGGCGACGCAATGACGACGTCAAAATTCATTTCGCCCGCCTTCACTTTTTCAGCCAGGTCTTCGAATCCAACGATGTCGGCACCTGCCGCTTTGGCCTTCTCAGCATTCTCGCCCTGTGCAAACACGGCCACACGAACCGTCTTGCCAGTGCCATTCGGCAGCACTGTAGAGCCGCGTACCACTTGCTCGGACTTCCGCGGATCGACGCCCAGATTAACGGACACGTCGATGCTTTCGGCAAATTTGGCGTTCGCAAGTTCCTTCACCAGACTGAGTGCATCATCGATCGGATAAAGCATGTTTGCGTCAATCTTTTCCCGCTGACTCTTGCGGCGTTTCGATACGGCGGCCATCAGTTCACGCCCTCCGTCTCGATGCCCATACTCCGCGCCGTACCGGCAACGGTGCGAACCGCAGCATCCATATCGGCGGCGGTGAGATCAGGCATCTTGGTGGTCGCAATTTCTTCGAGCTGCTTGCGGTTTACCTTGCCAACCTTGGTGGTGTTCGGCACACCGGAGCCTTTTTTGATGCCGGCAGCCTTGCGCAACAGCACTGCCGCTGGCGGCGTCTTGCTGATGAAGGTGAAGCTGCGATCACTGTAAACGGTAATGATGACCGGAATCGGCAGGCCGGGCTCAGTGCCCTGCGTTTCCGCGTTAAATGCCTTGCAGAATTCCATGATGTTCACGCCATGCTGGCCCAGTGCAGGGCCGACCGGCGGACTCGGATTTGCCTGGCCTGCAGGTACCTGCAGTTTGATGTAGCCAGTTACTTTCTTAGCCATCTAGATTTACCTCTCGAGTTCAAACGGCTTCTAAGGCCTCCTCGTCCTGATTGTCTCGCCGTCAGTGACCACCACAGAGCGATGTCTCCTGACCTGCGTTGTGCAAAAACTTTGCCTAACCTTTTTCGACCTGGCTGAAATCCAGTTCAACGGGCGTGGAACGACCTAAAATTTGTACCGCGACCTGCAGCCGGCTTTTTTCATAGTTAACCTGTTCGACGACACCGCTGAAATCATTGAACGGGCCATCAATGACCCGAACGACTTCGCCAGGCTCGAACAATACTTTCGGCCGCGGCTTGTCGACACCTTCCTGCACCCGGTTCAGGATCTGGCTCGCCTCTTTCTCGGTAATCGGCGCCGGCCGGTCACTCGAACCGCCGATAAAACCGAGAACCTTGGGAACCTCTTTGACCAGATGCCAGGTTTCGTCGTCCATCTCCATTTGCACAAGGACGTAACCCGGAAAGAACTTGCGTTCGCTACGGCGTTTCTGACCTTCCTTCATTTCGACCACTTCTTCCGTCGGCACGAGTATGTCGCCGAACTTGTCTTCCAGGCCCATCATCTTGATGCGCTCTTCGAGCGAGGACTTCACCTTGTGCTCAAAATTGGAATAGGCGTGGACTATGTACCAGCGTAACGCCACTTTGTTAATCCTCTTGATTCCTTTAGTTCGGGGTCAGCGACTTAACTGACCAGCAAACGGGTCAGCCAGAGCAGGAACGAATCCAGACCCCAGAAAAACAAAGCCATTACCAATGTGAACACAAACACCGCAATGGCTGTTTGCGTCGTTTCCTGCTTCGTCGGCCAGATGACCTTGCGAATTTCCACCCTGGAACCCTGGATGAATGCCCACAGACGACGACCCTGCGTACTGGTCATGGCAATGCCGACGCCGACAATAAGGCCGCCCAGTACCAACAGCACCCTAAGCGGCAGCGACCATTCGATCAGGTAGTAGTAACCATAGAGCCCGCCGACGAGCACACCCGCCGCGACGAGCAGCTTGATGAGATCGAGCACGCCCGACTGACTGGTTTCCTGAGTTGTGGTTGCCACTTTGTTAATACCCTTGCACGACATTAAGCGTGCATTTTGTTGCGCAGATTGCGTCGTGCCATCGCGCGACAATTTTTCTTTCACCTGCCAATCGAGATCCGCGTCTCTTGATGCCTTCTCGCCAAACCAGCGGCGCGTGCCATCGCGCTACAGTTTTAATCCACCTGCCAAGCGAGATCACTTTCACGATTCCTTACTTGGCAGGCCAGGAGGGAATCGAACCCCCAACCTGCGGTTTTGGAGACCGCCGCTCTGCCAATTGAGCTACTGGCCTAGTCTAAAAAAAATCAAATCTATTCGACTGGCGCGACGTGCATAAACTATAGCCAACCGCTTAAAACAATCGCGGCCGGGGGCCGCTCCTACAGTGCTGACATACGTCAGTGCAATCCCGTCGTACGTCCGTACAGTGCTGCTGTTCGTCCGCGCGATGCGGTTACTCG
>JBBKWC010000027.1:0-43066 GCA_037968735.1 Woeseiaceae bacterium
AAATGACTGAAATTTTCGCCGACGGCGAGGGTCGCGGAGGTAAATATCCACGCCTGGTCACTTTGGCCGATCAGGCTGCTGAGTGTGCCCGCCACATCCAGCGGTGTGAGATGCAGGCGCAGGCTGCGAGGTCTTACATCGAGCCAGCGTAACCCGTCCCACGATTCGTCGCTGATCAGATTCGCGAGCCGCTCCAGCGCGGAGAATAGCTGCTGCTGTAAGGTTTCCAATTCCTGCGACCCGTCGCTGAGACTTTCAACGGCGTCCAGCAGCTGCCGAAGACATTCGCGCAGAGTGTCTAACGATCCGCGGAGCCCTTCGAGGACGGTTGCCAGTTCGTATCGTCCTTCGTCGCGCGGTGCCTCGGCGCGCAGCACGCGTACGGCCGTCTGTACCGCATCCAGCCTGCGGTCAAGTTCCGCGTTCCTGAGCGAAATCGATGCGGCGCGCAACTCTTCGACCAGTCGCTCGAGCTCCCGGCTACCGAGACTGATGCCAAAAAATTGCGCCGCCAGGTCCGGTATCTGATGCGCTTCGTCCAGAATGATCGCATCCGCCCCTGGCAGAAATTCTATAAAGCCTTCTTCCTTCATCGCCAGATCAGCCAACAACAAATGGTGATTAACGACGACGAGATCGGCTTCCTGGGCCGCACGGCGGGCGTGGACGACGTGGCATTTCTTATACAAAGGGCATTCAGACCCGAGGCAGTTTTCTGCCGTGGAGGTCACGAGCGGCCAGATCGCAGAGTGCTCGGAGACCTCCCGCACTTCAGCGCGATCGCCGGTAAGGGTGCGGTGCCGCCATTCCCGCACTTCGTCAAGCTCGGCGTCCAGATGAGTTCCCGCGGCTTGCGGAGCAACGGTATCCAGGCGCTGCAGGCAGAGATAATTGGCGCGTCCCTTCAGTAACGCCGTTGTCACGGGTCGCCCGACCGCCTTGCCGATTAACGGCAAATCCCGGTGGTAAAGCTGATCCTGCAGCGCCTTGGTACCGGTTGAAATAATGGTGCGCTGTCCACTCAGCAATGCAGGCAACAGGTAAGCAAAGGTTTTACCGGTGCCAGTACCGGCTTCGACGATGAGTTTGTCGCGGTTGGTGATCGCTTCATGCACAGCTTCTGCCATCCACGACTGGCCGGCCCGCGGCTGAAACCCGGGCAGGTGAGGTTTTAGGGGGCTATCGGCCCCGAAGAAATCGCTAAGCGTTTGCACTGCGGCAATATACCTTGCCGGGCGCGGAAAACATTCACGAAATTCGCCTCACAGTGAAGAAATCAGCGACGGCCGGCTATGTTCCTGAGCAGCGCCTGATCTGCCTTGATGGAAATTTGCAGGTAGGGACCTTGAGCAGTGTAACGCGCCTGTGCGAAGTCGTTGTCATGGAACCCGGCGATGTTATAACCGAGCGTCAGCCACATGTTTTCGCGTACGTTGTAGCCGAGATCAAGCCCGAAACCGTAGTCGAACACGCTGGACCGGTAGGCATGGTAAACGCTGGCATGCGCACCCCAGTCCCATTTGTTTTTGAAACCGCGCCGGAAATCCAGCCCTGTCAAATCCGTGTAGCCTGAAATTTCTAGGCTATCGAACATGCTGCGCACGTACTTGAACGCATACTGAAGTGACAGCTGGGTTCGAGAACTCAAACGGCGGTTTGCATTAAAGTTGTTGATGACGCGCCAGCTCTCATCCTGCTTATTCAGTAACACCGTATCTTCGATGACGACATCCGTCCGGTTAAGGAACGACCAGTCACTCTCGGCAGTACGCCATGCCCAGCCGAAACGGAAATCCGCAGCGGAGGTCCTGGCACCGCTTACATTCTCGCTTGAAAAAACCGTGACACCGGCCGACAAGCCGTGTCCCAGTGAGGGTTCCCGATACCAGCCGCTCAAAAGGGACATGCGTTTCTCGCTGTCCGAATTGCGCATTTCTACGCGGCTGTTCGCACTCCAGGCATCGGCACTGAATGACGCCCCGAGAAACACCGCGATAAAATCGTCATTCAGGGAGCCGGAGGACAGTTCGCGCGCCGGATCGAACTGCCGCAGATTCGCATCTGTGATGGTATTGGATTGATCGAGTCCGACGTCGAGCGACCAACGCTCGCTGAGCTGGAATCCCTGCACCAGGCCAAGATTCGAGAACAGTCGCGGGCCGAACTCAGTCTCCTGGCTGGTTAACGAAGTATTGAGCTGGGCGCGATTCCACGGCGTGGCGCGAATGCCCAGGCGTGACATTGTCGACTCTAATGCGGAGCCACTGGCATCTTCATACTCAGCGAATAATTCCACGCCCTGCATAAGCCGATAGTCCGCGCCGAGAAGCAGCGTTGTGGGGAAATCGGTATTGTCCGCAGACTGGCCCAGTGCGAAACTGTTGTTCGCTCGTAAAGTTACCTTCCCCATTCGCTTGCTGATGCCGAGCTCAGCCAGGTTACTATCGCGCGTTTCACCGTCCGCGAATTCGTCACTTGCATGGATCAGGCCTGTCGAAACGTTGAGACCGTCCTTCTCGTAGCGTATTTGTGCGCGCGCCGTCTGGCGAATCGCATCGCTTTCCAGATTCTGCTGCCAACTTGCCTCGCCATCGAAGAAAAGCCGTTCAGCAACCTGCGCCCGGCCGTCAACGCCGACTTTCCTGACCCCTTTCTCGGCTGCGTTCTGCTGGCCAAGCCCAAATCCTTCATCCACTTCTTTCATGTAGGCGCGAAGGTCGAGTTTTTCACCCTGGTGTTCCAGGGTCAGCAGATACGCGTCGCCTGTGATCTCTGTGCCACTTTCCATCCGACTAGACGAGGCCATTTCCGCGTTCACTAATGTTTCAGGATTAAGCTGCCAGCGTAAGTCCGCTCCCGCCAGCTCGGCTTCCGCGCCCTGCTGATTCTCATCTATGTAGCTTAAGCCAACCTCAACACTGTCGTCCCTGGAACGCAAAGACGCGCGGCCGCCGGCAACGATTTCTTCGTTTGCCGCAGACGCACTTTCGTACTCGACCACGATGAAGACCGGGTTGAACGAAGCGTCGCGACTCGGTATCGGCTTTTTGAAATACAGCGTGCCATTGCGGCTGTCCAGGCTGTAATCAAGAAACCGGCTCAGGGTCGTGGATTTCAGCACCTCACCCGTATCGAATCGATCGCGAACTTCGATCCGAACCTGGTCGCTGTTGGTGATAATCGGCGCGCTCTGCAATCGATAGAGACCAGACGTTCCGTCACCGCGGATTTCATCGCGCAGAAAAGACTGATTCGTTTCAGTTGCGAACGCGGTATAACCGACGTGCTCTCCCCGGTAACCACTCTTGAGACCATTGAATCGACGCTCGTAGCGGGCCAGTTCCGTGACCGACAGGCCAGCGTCATAATCGCCGAACAAGGCAAAAAACTGACGGCGCTCCAGTTTGAGATATAGCTTGCGTTGACTCGGCGCGTCGAATCGCTGCTCGCTCCGATCGCCATAGAGGGTGTAGTACGCCGCTGGATCAATCGGACTCTGGAACGACTCGCGCGTCTCTGTGCGCTCGCGGTCCGAGTCATAAGACAGGGTCATCAGGTAGTCGCCGCGAATCTGACCTTTCGCGAAGAATGCCACCCTGCCCTCGTCGAAGTAGCCATCGTCCTCGCCTGCGCCAAGCGCAGCATTCATATTCTTGCTGAGCGTGTTGTACCCGACCGTACCTTCTGCAAAACCGACGAGTATCCAGTCACGTGGCTGCGCGTGTAGCCAGGTCCGCAACTCCTGCTGCCGCCGATTGTCGAAGTTCAGCGTAATCTCTGCTTCGCCGGCCTGCGTCGTTGGCTCGAGCTCCAGATACGCGATGCCATCTGCGCCAATACGATAAATTGGTTCGCGCTGCCCAATGGCCACAATCTCGTTCTTGCGCTCGTATTCCACCTCCCACCATGAGCGATAAGGTGCGCTGACCCGAAAGGCACCGATGCCGCCCTTCCTGGACAAAGCACCGGCGCGATCGAAAAGCCTGATCGCAATACGCGGTCGGGTTTTGCCGTCTGCAACCAGCACGGATAACTCGGGCACGATTTCAGCCCGGATCGCACTGCCTGCGTAGGTGATCTCACGCTCCAGCACTGCCGCTACGGACCCATCTGCGTTGTGTACTTCAACGCGAATGATGTTGCCGCCGTCTCTGAGGTCCACGCCCTTCCAGCGGGATACACCCAAGGTCTTTCGAACGTTCGTTTCCGTGCCATCGAAGTTCAGTGGATTGACGGGTTTGCCGTTCAGAAACACCTGAGCCTTTTGTGCCACGTCGTGCTTGACAGATATCTTTGTACTCGGAATCGCCGGCTGGAAATCGGCCGCAGGTAGCAGTAGTTCAGTGCCAGGCATTAACGATTCGATTGCGGCTTCTACTTGCGAAGATGGCAGTCCGGACGTGTCGTTGTCGGTTGATTCCAGCACGCTTCGGGTGTCCGCTTCTTCGCTGCCGGGCAGTTTTCCCTGCGTCGCTGCGATAACGACACCTGAGGTTTTCTGCATAACCTCCAGCACCGACGGTTTCGCTGGTCGTTTGCCCGACAATATGAGCTCGACCCGGCGGTTTGCCTGCCGCCCGTCCGCCGTGGCATTGTCGGCCAGCGGATCGTCCGGGCCGCGACCTTCCACATTGATCCGGTCGCTGCGGGCATTGAGCGCATTCGCCAGATAGCTGGCGGCGGACTCTGCCCGTGCCCGGGAAAGCGCATAGTTGTCCGCGTACAAATGCCGGTTGGCAGGGGAAATATTCTGGCTGTCGCTGTGACCGATCGCGGCGATGCCGACGTGGTCCACGCCTCGCCAGGTCGTGATCAGTTCGTCGAGCTCCGTTCGATCGGCAGCAGACAGATCAGCCGAGAGCACGCCGAATTGCAGATTTAGCACATAACCCGTGTTCTCGATCACCGCACTTTCACGCAGCATTGCGGTTTCTACGACCGGCGTCTGCTGCCCGCTTTCGATGGGAGAATTGAATTTTGCAAAGGCGCGCGTTGTGAGCTCGCCTTCTGTGTCGCGCGCTATCGCGCCTTTCATCCGCAGCTCGCTTCCCCAGTCGCCAAACTGTTCGGTTAAGGGGATCGTGAGAGACTGACCGACGACACGGGGATCAGCGGCGGGGTTGCCATCAATGGTCAGTGAGCCCGGCAAATAGCTGACGCCATCGGGTAACAATATCATCACGTTCAGATCCCGGATACGGATATTGCCCTTGCCATTGACGTTCAGGAGATAAGCAAGTTCTTCGGCACTATCCGTGGCGTGATTCGCCAGTTGAATATCGACCTGCCCTTCGGCCGCAAGTTTGCGCCGCAGATAGAAATCCGCACGCAACAAGCTTCCCTGATGGAGCCTGACGAACTGCGAATCCTTTCGGCCTGCAAACTGAGGCGCACTTTCACAGCCGACGATGTCGAAATACGGCGGAACGCTTTGTCTGTCGATCTGCGCAACGTGTGTTCCTGGCCGCAGCCCCTCAAAGTGGAAACGACCGCCTTCATCAGAAACGGCGAAGCGGCCATCCTCCAGATATATCCTGATACCCGCGACACCCTGATCTTCAGCAAGGTTTCCGGCACGGCAATCACCATCCACGACTCGCCCAATCAATGTACCGGTGGTGCGGAACAGATCCTCTGTGAGCCGAATACGTGCGACGGATTCGTTGGAGACCAGTCCGACATCGGCAAATGCTCTCGCCGTATTGACCAACTCGGTATTTCTTTCGCCCGAGATGATCTCGACCACGTAGCTCAGGGTGACCCGCTCGCCTGCGGCGACGTCACCTAACTGGAACTGAAGCTGCGACAGCTCAATGTCGTTCGACGGAGACGGGGTGCTCTGGCCATCGCGCGTTGCCGAATCCGCGACGAAACGCACGCCTGGCGGCAATTGATCGACAATGGTGACATTGCTCGCGACACCCGCGGAGGCGGCATTGTCCAGCCGCAATTCGTAGCGCACGAAATCGCCAGGTGCAGCAGTCGTCGTACGCGTGGTTTTCTGCAAAAAAAGTGCGTCCTCGCGCGGGTCGAGCGGGATATCGAAGTTCACGGGCAGCGCACTGCCTTGAGTAAACTCCGCACCATACGACGCGGGGCCCAAGGTGAATGGCGCACCAGGCAGCAGTTGGAGTTCGTCCGGCGGCGTCACGGAGGGCGCGGCGTAGGTACTGGGCGGCTCGACCACAAGGCGGAAGTTGCCCGCGTTTACCACCGGAAAACGGAATTCACCGGCTGCGAAAGAATACAGGGTTCCGCTGCTGTCGGTTGCACTGGCACCGCTTATGATGACGGAAGGAAAAATGCTGACGCCGTCATTGCCGAACACCGGCACCGGCAGCCCGCTGCTTGCATCGACGATGGCAACAGTGGCCCCGTCTATTGGCAGACCCGTCTGCGATTCGAAGACACGGCTTACCGGATCAAGCATGGCGTTCGCCGCTGCGCTGTCGTCAGGGTCTGCAGGGTCCGAGTAGGAAACCTCTACGGCACTGTTGGACGAACCCTGAAGCACGCAGTCGCCGCTCGCGACGCTACCTCGCGAACTGGGTACGTAGCCTGAGAAAATGCCGCTGTCAGCGGCGGTTTCAATCAGTCTGATGGTCTCCGTGTCCCCGCTAACGGAATGCCGGACACGCACCAGGGCATAGTCGACGACGGCTGCGTCGACGTTCTGATCTGCATCGTCCAGTCGGACGAAGATCGGCTCCCCCAGATTGTAGGCGCCGGCAGGATCTACCTGTTGCGCTTCGCTCGGCGTTATAGTGCCGCCAAATATCACAGGATCAGCGAGATCAGTATAGGTGCCTGACTGTAAACAGGCGGACGGTCCGACTGGTTCCTGATAAGCCCCGCTGCCGGCAAGCTGCACCCGCGTGAGTTCAACACTGGCGGGACTTCGTGTCACCGCTGTGACGACCGTGACCACATTGCTCACCGCGGTGGCCGGCGCTGCCGCCGCATTTTGATAATCGAGGCGGGCCTGATTGCTAATGACGGTCCCTGGCGGACTTCCGTATGCCCCGACCGACACCAATAGAAGCGCCACTGTAGTGCTGATTGAACATCTGCTGATAAGACCTTTGAACCGGCGAAATAAGCGGGAGGGGAGCCATTGCTCCCCTCCCGGTATCTGCCGCACGCGCACGCCCGGCACAGCGTCTTGCAACGCTGTCCCATAGCGCCCCCGCGACTGCTCCCTGACAAGAGCGGACCGCCGCGGTGAAACCGCGTGCAGGTTCATGAGCACCGTAATCAGCTTACCGAACCCTGTTTAGGGAATCGATACCCGGTACGTGACCGTCATCGTAGTGCCAGCATCCACGGTGATTGCCAGATTGGCATTGCCAATCGTCAGGTTAACGCCATCGAGTTGGCAGCCGTCCGTGTCGCCATCACCCGCATCGGCGTTACAGGCGGCGAGCGGCGTGCCGTCATTGACAACCAGCAGATCGTCACCCGAGTAAGCGTCTGCAATGAACACCACGCTGGCGTCAATTGCATCGGTTACCGAGATACTTTCCGCGTCCTGGGTGCCCGTGTTGGCAATCGTGATGACATATTCGACAGTCGCACCCGGAATTGCTTTCGGATTGGTCGTGCCATTGAACGGATCATCGAGCACGGTCATGGCTTTCGTCACATTCAGACCTGCGGATGCCACAACGAAGCCGTGCCGATCGCTGTCAACACCGTCACCCAGAGCACCGCCTTCGGCGAAAACGATATCGATCACGGACGGATCATCGGCAGCGCCAACGTCGTCCACCAGATTAGCGCCGGCCGCACCGCCACCTGCGCTACCACCTTCGGCAGCCGTCGCGGATAGTTCGATGTTCAGAACATCGCCATCGACAAGTCCAAGCAGCGCATCGGCATTGCCGTACACGTACACGGTAACGTTCGTATCGGGGGCAAGCTCGTCAGCAAAGTCATCGCTGGCGGTTGTTGGCGCGCCGCCACCATTGCCAACGCGAACGCGAAGTGCAGCAATATCCTTGTCTGAATCAGTCAGGCCAAAGACCGCACCATCTGTGGAGGCAAGCTGGGTAGCTACCATGCGGAAGTCCTGCACAGAGTTGCCATCGTTTGCCAGGATGAATTCGACAAAAGCGTCGGTGTCGCCCGGCGTAACGCTCGTGTGCACGCCGCCAACCTGGGTCAGCGAGAAATCCACACGATTATCCACCTCAAACACGGTGTTCTGACCGTTGCCAACCCCTGGCACGCTGTTACCCGGCCCCGGTGCGGATTCGATATCCTCCTGGTCGTTGCCATTAACAGAATAATCGACAGTAGCGAGGTTAACGATGTCGGTCCCTGCTGTCGTTCCGGCAGCGAATGCGTGCTGTGCAAACAGCAGCACCACCGCGGAAATACCCAGCTTCATGACGAAGCTGTCATTGCTTCTAATACCATTCATTACGGTACTCCTTACTTTTCACAAGAAAAACCAATCACCGGCAATCCCTGCCCGGCATGGGTCAGTAGTCACAGCGCAGGAATTGACCTGCACTGCTATTCCCCTTCCGTTGCGATCGTCTTTTTGCGATCAGAATCAATTCAGTCGTGCGCGAAACCGCGCCATGCCCTTTGCACCCGCCTGGAGCTGGCTCTGCATCGTCCATCGAACGTGGGTGATGTCTTCGGCTGCGGCGGGCTTGCGTTCGCCGTCTACGTCAACAGTCAATGACGCGAGATCTCCAAAGGTCGTACCACCGTCTACCGAAAACTCGATGGCAGTTCCTGGACCAAAAGCAGAACCCTCTACGTACGTAAGGTGGTCGGCAATCGGATTTGTGATGACGACGTTCTCCGCCGTCTCATCGCTGATGTTGGTAAACGTAATGGTGTAAATCACGTCATCGCCAGGCACGACCGTTGCCGCCGCGACCAGACGGCGCTCGGTTTCACCGCTTGCGTTGATCACAAGCTCTTCTTTCTGCACCTCGGTTTGCACATTAAGATGTCCCTGCTGGGCGAGTCCTGCTGTTGAGAACAGAACGCCTGTTACTACCAACAATCTGCAAATAATTTTCATTTCGCTCTCCTTCAGAATTTTAAAATGTCAGTCAGATCAATCAATCACGACCTGAAACTCGATGTTCTGCGGGCCGTCGCCCGCCGTTAAATCGCCCAGCCGCACGACGACGGCCGGACTTGCATTCGCGTTGTATTCACCGTCATCAGCATCAGCCGCGTCGGACATGGCGGAGCCGTTCAGCCGGATACTGTTTGCGACGAAGGTGGTGTTTTCGGGAACCGGATCGACAAATTCGCTTGCCGTCGCGGTACCGCCGCTCAGCACAACAACTGTGACGCGGTAGGTGAGCGTCGCACCAACCGTCGGCTCGGTTCCGCCGTACGGGTCACTAACAGTCACAGTCTTTTGCAGGCTGATGTCTATGTCGGCAACGATGTATTCCCCGACTGCGACATCGGTGCCGCCACTTGAGCCAAAGACCGCGTCGATGCCGCCGTCTCCGGCACCTGCGAGTGTGGTTCCCGTTGGTCCGGTGCCACTTGCTGTTCGTGCGGTCAGTTCGCTACGGCCGAGTTGGCCATCGCCCGCGGTGTCAGGAATGTCGTTGAGCAGCAGGATGTCGATGTTCTCATCAGCCAGAAGCAGTGGATCATTCACGCCCTGTTGGTAAGCAACGTCGCCGGTGCTGAAGGTTCCGCTGCCATCGCTATCGAAATAGATCGCGGGTACAGAAGGTGCCGGATCGAAATCGTCACCGCCGAGCACGCTATCGATATCAAGCTCTACGGTTTCACTGCCGTTGCCCGTATTGGTAACCGTGAACAGCAACGCGGCTGCCGCTTCGCCCGGGGACACCGGAATCTGATTGCTTTGAAGTGTGACGGCGACATCAAGACGTTCCAGCACGACGAAACTGGCGGTATTTGAATCCAGGGTGGCGTTGACGGTGCCGAGGTCGAAGCTGACGCTGGCAACATTGTCTATAACGGTGCCTGCTGTGGTGCCAGCAGACCACGCGGGTACTGACATCCACGGACAGCCAATCAGTGCCACAAGGGCGAGTAGATTCGGTGGCGACAAGCGCGCCCGTAATGCAGCCGCCGTCCTCACGGAAGGTAGTATTGCCAGTGTCAAGGTTCATTCCCTAATCACAGCATTCGCGCGCTGCCAACAGCGAGTCACGCGTAAGCTTGCCGGCCCTCTTCCCAAGGGCTCACTTCTCGACACAGCCGCTCGCGGAATCCATCCGTGAATGTGGCGCACGCCCGACATCGGGCCTGCAAACGACAATACTGCCGTCCTGCACGAGTCCAGCGGCGAATGTGGCTTATAGATTGGAGAACTGCAGCTTTAGGCCCGAGTTTCAGGCGAATGTGTGAGTCGATTCACAGTTAGTCCGTGAAGCTGATCACAGACGGCAAATCAGTCGTGGCGCGGCTTCGCCACTCGCGAGGACATTGACACCCGCCGATTTATGTCAGGTTTTTGTCCGCCATGGACAGGCTGCGAGGACGAACGATGCCCAGCTTTTTCATCTTGGATCTTAAGGTACTGGGCGGCACACCAAGAAGCGCGGCCGCACCGCCGCTGCCGCCTATTATCCATCGCGATTGTTGCAGGACACGTTCAATGTGATTGCGTTCTGCTGCTGTGAGGCCGACCGCACTGCTTTCAGGCTCGTTCGAATCACCCGCGTCGTGACGAATATCGCGGTCGACGGCATCGGGTAATTCGAGCACCGGCCCTTCGCCCGAAATCAGCGCCCGCTGGATAACGCCTTCCAGCTCGCGAACGTTACCCGGCCATTGGTAGGAAATGAGGCGGCCCATCATGTCGGAAGATATCGCCGTCACTTCCTTGCCAAGAACGGTCGCAAACTTCCTGGCGAAATGTCGCGCCAGCAGTGGAATATCACCCTCACGATCAGCCAGTCGGGGCACATTAACGGGGAACGTGTTGATGCGGTAAAAAAGGTCGGCTCGAAACTCCGCATTGTCCACCGCTTTCTGCAAATCCCGGTTGGTAGCGGCGATCAGGCGTACGTCGACTCTGACCGTTTCAGTACCCCCTAATCGCTGGTATTCACCTTCCTGCAGAACTCGCAATAGCTTTCCCTGCAGCTCCAGTGGGAAATCGCCTATTTCATCAAGGAACAATGTACCGCCATCAGCAAGATCGAAGCGGCCACTCTTTTTTGAAACTGCGCCGGTAAACGCACCTTTTTCGTGTCCGAACAGTTCGCTTTCAATCAAGTTCGCTGGCAGGGCCGCACAATTGACTTTCACCAGTGGGCGACGGCGGCGGTCACTGCGATCATGGATAGCCCGGGCAATCAGTTCCTTGCCGGTGCCGGTTTCTCCCTGGATCAGCACAGTCGTCGTGGTCGTTGCGACCTGCTCCACTTTTACGAGACATCGTCGAAGCGCTGTACTTTCACCGATAATTTCATCAAATGAATGAGTAGAGCTGATCTCCTCACGTAAATAGACGTTCTCGGCCTCCAGCCGTTCTGTCGCACTCTGCAACTCCGATAGCGCCGCATCCAGCGCTGTACGGCCACTGATCCGCGCCACAACATTGGTGAAAAGATCGGCAATCACCTGCAGGTCAGCCATATCCTGATCAGTCCATGCGATCTCTTTTGCAGTTGCACCGAAGGTCAATGCACCAAGCGTGTCGTTACCAATGATCATAGGCACTGCTGCGAACGACTTCAGACCAAGTTTCTCGAAACTTGTCGCATCTGTCGCGCCTTCTGCCGGAAAATCGCCTGCGTTACTGATCCTGATGGGCTTTCCGGTAAACAATCTGGTGCCGGCCCAGGGAAAATTTGTCAGTGAAAGTTCCACCTGCGGCGGCAAACCCATTTCGTTCCAGAAGTACAATACTCGCAGACTGAAATTTCGCTTATCGAACCAGATAATGTTCGCCCGTTCATACGCGAAAAAATTACAGCTGTGCTCAAGACACAAACGCAAAGTATCGTCCGCTCTGTTTTCCGGCGTCGCAATAAGAAGCGAGGACATGGCGGCGACGAAGTCCTGAAAGCGTCGGCGCTCATCAAGTGCGGCTTCCGTTTGTTTCTTCTCCAGAATGTCGTGCTCTGCGCCCCAGATGCGAACCAGCGCGCCGTCCTCTACGACGCCCGTAAAACTGATGCGTAGCGCATTGGCCTTGTTCTGTCGGTCGGTAAACTCAAGCTCATAAGACTGCAGACGATAACCGGATTCGACAAATCGTCGGTAAAAACGCTGGTGCGATTTTGTGTCGTGGAATGAATCCACCTCCCTGAACCTGATTCCGAGCGCTGCGGCCGGAGCAGCGTGTCCCAGCGCTACCGCGAAGCCCGTATTGCACTCCACCAGGACGGCGTCGCCGCTACGTGCAATTTGCTCGTCAAGCGGCAGGTTGATGGGCACCGGCGGCTTGAACTCCAGGCAATAGATTGCATCGGGTGCATGTTCGAGCAATGAACGAAACCGAGCCTCGGAACGCACAATCGCCTGTTCTGCATCGGCCACCTGATCTCTGGATCGGCGCAGAGCCTGCTCGAAGGGCCGGCGCTGAACGGCTGCTGCGATCGCGCCGCCGCTGACGAGTATCAGCGATACCAGGCTGGCAACGAGCTGTATTTCGACACGATGATAGCGAGCGATCTGCCGGGCGGCGTCTTCGCCTATCATCGCAGGCAGCCCCAGGACAAAGAAAAGATCGGCGGCGCCATATATGGCAGGTACGGCAATTCCTGCAATCATCAATGTGCGCGCGGTGGAAAGAATGCTCTCTTCCTGGAAAACGCCGTAGCGGATGAAAGAGGCAATCACCGCGAGCATCAGTAGAATAAGCATGAGATCAAAGCCGATCATTGCCGCATCGGAATAGCTGTTCATGCCTGAGGGCTCTCGCTGCAGACAGGCATGGATACCGGGATGCCCGTCTCACCGCATATGGGCATCGCACTCATATCTTGAAATTCCTCCTGAGCTGATCGAAACGGCGCCGGTACTCGCTATAGACGCACGGGATACTGCTGCGTTTAGCGGGCGCCAGCAGTGTAGCGCATAGGGACCACATGTGTGGCGACGCAGCTCTGCCCGGCGCCCGGCCCCGCGAAACCGGCAAGCCACGAGATCCAGGGCACGACATGTCGCGTCTAACACGAAATGTCGTGCCTCTGCGCAATTGACAACTGACTCCCGCCTGCCCGTTTTTTCGATAAATTGTTGATTTTTCTAACTTTAGTTGCCAGACCACGTTGTTGGCACGAATACTGCAGAATAATTTAAGGCACAGGGGGGCGAATTCATGAACCGCCCGTTATTGAGTGAACAGTCAACTACGGTGAACGCCCATGACAGAGGTCAAATCCCGGCTCAATATCTTGCTGATTGAGGACTGTCCGCGCCGTCTGCGACTCGCGCGCGAGGCCCTCGAAAAAGCGAAGACCTTCTGTCGCCTGCAGACTGTCGGCACGGGTGGCGATTCAACGCGCTACCTCTTGCAACAGGATCCGTATGGCACGGCACCCACGCCTGACCTGGTGCTGTTCGATTTCACCGGCGCGGACCCGCGCGAACTGAAGCTGCTGGAATCATTGAGATCACTGGACCTGTTCAAGTCGGTGCCACTGGTGCTGCTAACTCTGCCGGATGCAGAAGCGCTGCTCGAGGAGAAGTATGAATCGCGGCCAGACCGAATTATGTTTTCCCCGATAGAATTGTCGGGGTTCCTCAGTACGATGAATTCGCTTACTAAAGAGCGCTTCATGAATGCCGTCTCGCTGATATCCAGTCTGGGGTTCGTCCTCGTCAGAGCGCCCGCAGAGTTTGCCGAGACCAGCACAGCAGATTCAATGTCAAGAGCGATGTAAATTCTGCCGCCGAAATGCGGATGCCCGGTAGCCGCTCTGCGGGTGCCCCGCCGCTTGCACAGAATTCGCTAAACGAATACGGTAATGCAGCCCGAATTCAGAGCTGATTACCCATGCCGCCCAGTGAACAGACGCAATTCATGCAAGGCCTCGCCGAGTCCCTCAACAGCAGAAAAATTGCTCTCCCGTCGTTTCCTGATGTTGTCATCAAGATACGTACTGCGCTCGAAGACCCCACCTGCACGGCTGAACGGCTGGCTGAGGTCGCCAGAGCAGACCCGGTGCTCGTGTCACGGTTGCTCCGATCGGTAAATTCTGCATTTCATAACCGCGCCGGGATCGAGATTGTCGACCTGAGTCTGGCCATCAGCCGGCTTGGTTTTGAAACAGTGCGTAATACCGCCATCGCCCTTGCCGTGGAACAGATCTTCGACGCTGCAAAACACGACAATCTAAGGGACCGAATGCAGGAATTATGGCTGAACAGCACGCGCATGGCATCAATGTGCTCTGTGCTCGCGCAACGAAGCGGCAGCGTCAGTGCCGACAGTGCGTTTTTGTCCGGATTGCTGAATGAAGTCGGCAAGCTTTATATCCTGACCAAGGCGAAGGACTATCCGCAATTTTTAGGCGATGGCGAAGCACTTGGCGAGGTAATGTCCAAGTGGTCGCCCTCCGTTGGCAAGTCCATCGTGCAGGCATGGGGTTTTCCAGAGGATATTGCGCAGACACTGGACGCTGATAATGTGCAGCACTCTGGCGACGAGCCAACGCTCGCGGACGTTGTCGTTGCCTCCAGGTTACTGGTATTCAACCTGGAGTTGGCGTTGCAGACAGCAGCATCGCACGGAGCGTTCCAGCGGCTGGAGATTTCAGAGTCGTCAATTGACGAAATTAATGCCGCCTACGACATCTGCCTGTCATCAATGCATCAGTCGATTTCGTGAGCCGTGAAGCAAGCTTTGCTATCCGTACGGGGTCAGCGCCGCTGCACTGACCCCACACTGAAGTCTTATCTTACTGACGGAATCCCATGTCATAGCGTTGATCGATGACATAGGCCGTTTGTGAATTGTGCGACTGGATGCTACCGCCGCTGGGGTTGCCGTCGTCGCCACGTGACTCCAGAATTTGTGCGATGTCACCGGGTATCTCCCCGAAGACGATGTTGTGGCCGCTCAGATTGTAAAGATTGAGATCGATACCGACGAGGCCACCAAATGCATTACTTGGTTGCTGATAGGAAGCATTCGTGTTGTCCACCGGACCGGCGATCAGACCGGCACCGCGCAGGTGCTTCCAGATCTTGCGAGCTTCCTGACTGTTGTTGGTCGAACTCCAGCCGCCGGAAATATTACCGTTCCCGTTGCCGTTATCCGCCGTTCTCCAGGTGCCCGCAAAACGCGTGGCCGCCGCAGGATCGTCGCCCGGTAAAACCCCATAGCGATCCTGATAGGCAAATATTGCTGCCGATACGCCGGAGAAATCATTTTCGACCCGCTTGATTTTCGCGTTGGTGATCATCTCCCGGCCTTTCAGCACGCCGCCAACAAGGAGGCCGATGATTACGAGTACGATCGCGATCTCGACCAGCGTAAAACCGGATTGTTTGCGTCGACTTGTCAGCTCAATATTCAAAGCACTATCCTCTTTTAGTTCCGTCACCAAATAAACTGCCTTGGGGACATTCCGCAACAGATTGCTGCTAGCTTTATCGACCCGACGCGGAAGAACTTTAGAGCAGCCGCGACTGCAACTGGCTGTTTTTCATCATGCTCGTGCGGAAGTTTGACCTACGTCACAAAATTACAGTCTGGGTCATGGCAGCTGGCCGGCGCTGACCATGCGATGGTAGAGAGCACTGCCCGCTATCCAGGAGACGATGTCATCGAATTCGTTACCCGCCTGTTCACCGGGCCGCCGACTGACGGCAACATTGTCTGCTGGCACCCGGTAACTGGTTGCGGTCGGCCCGCCCGCCAGGGTTGCTCCAACGTTCTCCTGCTGGTCCGCCGACGTGAACGTGCTCCAGTCCTTACCCATGGAAAATACGATTACAGGTGCCGAATCGGTCAAGGTCGTCGCTGGGCCTGCACAGGCGGTAGCCGACGATCCTGTTGCGGTTGAACATACCGTAAGGTCGGGATCCAGCACGCCCAGGGACACATCACGCATCTCGCCTGGCGCTGTGAAATCCCAATTGCCGTCGCCGTCAGCGTCCACAGCAGAGACGCTGTACCTGAACGGGTTCGCCCAGGCATCCAGTAGCAGATTGTCGCCGTTCCGTGGGCCGCTTACTCCCAAAGTGGACGCAGGAACGAAGCCGTGCTGCGCTACGCACCCGCCACCCGATACGTCAGCAAAGCCCAGACTTGCGGGTGTGGCCGGGCACGGCAAATGTCCGTTTGTCATTGCAAAGCCCTGCAACGCATCGTCGATGTCTTGTAAGGCGGTTCGCGTCTCGCGGATACGCGCATTGTCCAGCTGCGTCGACAATGGCATCGCAAGACCGCCAAGGATGAGACCCATGATGAGAATCACTATGGCCAGCTCAACGAGCGTGAACCCGCCTTGCTGACTGAAACTACCGGTTCTGAATTTCGTCAGCATGCGCTCACCGTCAGCGATGTATCCAGGCAGTAAAGAATGTCGTTGAAAGTTGCATCGGCCGGTCGTGACTCAAGATCTGCATTGCCCGCAAGGTAAGGGTGCAGAGTGGTGTTTCGGGATTCCAGATAATTTCCAATGTCGTCGCGCGTGTCGGCATCAAACGGTGGCGCGTCGCGGCTTTGCGCGGCAGATTGCAAACGCCGGTTCGCGAATATCAGTACCGCGGCATACTGACCGCTGCCGTCGACGGTCAGGCAGCTTCCGCAGCTACTGGGCACCGCTGCCGCTGGGCTGAAAGCGTCGGCGACATAGAGAAAATAATGATCTTTCCAGTTCTGCCACATGGACAGCATCCGAGCATCCCAAAGCGGCGCAGCCGCCGGACTGCAATCGGTCAATACTCTGCTGGTGGCATTGCCGGTCAAAGCATTGCTGTCATCTACGACATCGCTTAGTCGCCCTGACAGTATTCCACTACCCGCGTCGTCATACTGACTGTCCACACGATAGTCGGTGAGCGGCACTGGCGAGGGCCAGGCAAGCCGCAAGTCCGTCACGCCACCTGGATTCGATTTGCCATGTGCAGCGAGGCATTGAGCCAGCGCGTGCGTCAGCTCCCTGATGCGCGTTTCAAAATCGTGCCGCTGATAGACGAGTTCAGCAAGTTCCCGCCGCGTAATCGGCAGCACGCGATCATTAAATCCGTCTACCACTCCGGCAGCGAGCACGAATTGCTCGATGGCGACGCTGCCGGAGACACTGGCGTTGGAGACGCCGGTCGCAGCGTCATCGTCCAGAAATGCCTGCCGATTGAAATCGTCGCTGCACTGCTGCCCCGGTCGTCCCAGGGCCTGCCGGGTCTGGCCGCCAAGCACCGGGCCCGAAGCAATGATTAGCGCGACCGGTCGGCTCGCTGCAGTCTGCCCCTGCACCACCGCGCCGGACTCGCTTTGCAGGAGCTCAAGTTGCCCGCTTGAGTCGGGATTGAGCATGGCTGCCGTGGCGGCTCCCGCAGATTTATAATCACCACTCACCGCATACCACAGGCACTCGCCTGCGCCATCTGTCAATGCAGCTATGCCGAGCGTTTTCCATGGCAGTCGCCCGAGCATCGTCTCACCCGCTGCACCGCAATCAAACTCATGCGCCTCACCGTCAAGGGTAACGCCGCTGGTATCAATATCTGGACAGGGGAGCTGCGCGGCGGCGCCGGAAACCCGGTCCGGGTAGGACATCGCATACGCCAGCAGAGCCTGCTTGGCAGAAGCCAGTGACGCCTGGGTAGTGCTGGACTGTGACTGGCGGCTGGCATTGCGATCGAGTTTGCTGACAAGCAGTGCTGCCGCGCCTACGATGACGACGAGCATCATGACGAGCAATGCTGCGCCTTGTTGCCGACGCGCCAGACTATTGTGCATCATCATCAGGAGCGTCCGCAGAATCAGCCGCGCTGCTCGACGCGTTCGTTAGCTCGGGCGACGCCTCGACACCGGCAGGGTTAGCCGATGTCACTTTGCCCGGGTGCACTATGATGCGAATTGCCCCCGGGAAGCGTCCCAATTCGACCTCGTTCTGCGCCGTGCGCCTGAATTCGCCATCGGACCATTCGTACGCAGTGCCTGAAGCCCGCTTGATGTAGCCGGCACCCGTCGGTTTTTTCGCCGGCGTCTCGACCACTGCCGGACTTGATGGAGCAACCGTCAACGGAACCGCTTGGCGTTCGCGCAGTCTGTCCAGCGTTTCGCGTTCGAGCGGTGTCAGAAAGACGCGCCCGACAAGGGTGCTTTCTGTCGCTGCGGTGGCCAGCGCCGGTTCAGGGCGGGCCGCCAGGCTCACCACCGGCAGTCCGGCAAGCAGAAGGAGCAGTACTCGCAACGTCATATCCGGCCGCCCCGGTTTGTAATGTCCGAAGTAATGACGCTGAACACCTGCAACGAACAGTTTGCGGTGATATTTGCTTCAGCCTTTAAGGCCTGATCACTAGCCGCCACGCGGACGAGACTGCACTGATCGACTTTCATCAACCCGGGTGCCTCCGCTTGCAGCCGGCGGAAAAATCGCAGCAGGTCGAGCTCGTGCACGAGTCCAAGTTCGAGCTCGAGGCGGCTCAGTCGGATCTGTATATCCGCATCCGACGCCGACTCGACCGGTTTCGCAACGGCCCGCTGTGGTTCCAGCGAATAATTGACGCTGGGCAGATCCAGTCCAGTTGCCACTGTGCGTATGGTTTCAATCCAATCGAGACGACGCTCCATGCCGACGAAGCCGGTTTGCTGAAATTCCTTGTAGCGGCGATGGTAGCGGTCGATAAGACGGCGACGGTAGACTAGCGCATCATAATCTTCGTGAATCGCATTCTGATTGGAACTGTAAATGTCAAATATCGCTTCCTCGCGGTCGTGGAACCACCAGCTGGCGACCAGCACAAGGGCTGCGCAGACCACAGAGATTGCCGGTATCAGCATGTCGTCAAGAAGATAGTTCCAGTCGGTTCTAGCTCGCATCAGGTGCAATCCTCAAGGTCAGAGACACACCGAATCGGGCAGGCGCTACGTTACCTTCGCGACGCACTTCCCCGCTGACCGAAACTGCGGTGCGAGCATCGATGGGATACTCGACCACCGCGGCCGCATCGAACGCCGTCTGCTTTTGTAAACTGGCAGCCAGTGCATCAATTCTGCCAAACGCCTGCCGCAGATCGCCGTCAAAAGGGCGCATCTCGCCACTCAGTCGCGCCGTCACCGCAGTGACCTCTGGAACCGGAACTGGCAATTCGGCGGCGCTTCTTCCCCTGCGGGCATTTTCCGGGTTCGCGGGCGCCGCCGTCTCGATCTCCCAGCTGAGAGAGCCTAAGTGCATGTCCGGGTAGTCGCCCATCACCTGCCCGACCTGCTGCATAACCCACTCCGCCGGCAGCGTGTTGCGCAAAATATATTCACCGGTGTCAACGGTCAGTTTCATTTCGTGCGAATCTGCGCGTATGGGTTCGAATTCGGCATTTTCGCGACGAAACGTTTCTTCCATGCGAGTAATTTGTGTGTCCACTTGCTGCGAGGCGTTGCGAAACATCATCCCGCTCGTCAGCAATACGCCCGCAACTACCGAACACGCCACCGCTGAAGCCACCGTCAGGCTAACCGCCAGCCGGCGTATTTTCAGGAGTCGGCTGTAGTTCGTGCGTTTGCCGCTGGGGTAATGTTGGGCAAGGCGCTTGCGCGAACTGTGCGCCATGTAAAGCGTTTCCATATTGCCGGCAGCGACGTTGCCTGCAATACCAAGTTTTTTCAGGGCTTTAGCCGGATCGATGATATGTACCTGGAATGAAATGCCGCTGCTGTTTGTGAGGGCGGTCATCGCCGTTTTCTCATCGGCCAGAAGATAAACGTCAAACTGGTCAGCAGGCCGCAGATAGCGTGCCCGTTCCAGATACTTACGACTTTGTACAACTTCGGCAATTACCGCTTGGCCAAATCCGGCCTGCGTCGAGTCCGAAACCCGGGTCAGTCGCGCGCTGACAGGGTGGCCACCCTGGATAAATACCTGGCGCAAATTTCCGCCTTGGTGCAAAGAAAGAAATAACGCGTTGGTGGCTGGTTTGCGAAAGGTAGAGAGCAGATCGCTGGCGAGCAGTGGCACCGACGTAATGGCAACAAGCGGCACTTTGTGCTGCGTGATAATTTCCAGCCACGGTTCGACCAGTTCCTGATTGGTGATCGCGGCATATAACACCCGGTCCTGGCCATCGTCTCGCTTCGACCGCCCAAGGTGAACGCCAAGACGAAACGGTGTGCTGCCGAAGCGCCGCGCGACCCGCCGCGCGATCAGTCCGCGGCGATCGCTCGCCGACATTCGTGGCATTGAGTCGGTCGTAAACTCCTCTTCGATGACATCGACGAGCATGAGGCTCTGCTGCGCAGGAGCCGCTTGCAGATAGTTGGAAAATTCGCGGAATCCCGAGTCATCATTCGCAAAAGTATTCTCTAACGAAAGCTGCGCCTCGCTCTTTCTCCAAACGATCAGTGCTTCCTGTGTAACGTAGAAGAATCGCTGAATAGCCATTTCAGACCCCGATACTGCTGATAGTTTCGTAGATCGGCCCGAGCACCGACAACATGACCCAGGCCATGATCGCGCCAAGTACGACGGTCATTGCGGGCTCAATCAGTGACTTCAGGCGGTCGATAGACTCGTTGACTTCGCGATCGTAAAAATAGCTCACGTTTGCAAGCGCGAAATCGAGCCTGCCGGTGGCTTCGCCCATGCTCACCATTCGGATAATCAAGGGCGGGAAAAGTCCCGTCGATTCGATTCCCGCACTGAGTGACTTTCCGGCAGTAATAGCGGTGGAGATTCGTTCCAGCCCGTCTTTAATTACCGCGTTGCCAACAATATCCTCGCTGATTTTCAGCGCGGCCAGCACATCCAGACCAGAGCTGTAGAGCAACGCGAAGTAACTGGCGAAGCGACTGAGAATTATTTTGCTGACGATAGGACCGGTGTACCAGAAATTCAGCTTCCAGCTGTCTACCCGAAACCGCATTCGGCGGCTGCGCCTGGCAGACCAGGAGATAAAAAGTATGACAGCCGGTGGGGCCGGAATGACCCAGAACCAGTTTGCGACCAGAAAATTGGACAAACCGATCAGCGCACGCGTGTGCAGTGGCAGGTCCTGCCCCATCTCGCGGATGAAATCCACCATTTGCGGCACGACGTAAATCATCATGAAGAACAGCACGGAAAGAACGACCACACCGACGAACGCAGGATAGATAATGATGGATTTAGCCTGCGCCATCAGCTCGTCCTGCCACTTCAGCGAGTCCGTCATCTTGTTCATCACCTCCGCGAGTTCGCCGGTTTCCTCACCAACCGCAACGAGATTGATGAATACGTCGTCAAAAGTCTCTGGATGGTCTTCCATCGCCTGCGACAGTTTCTTACCGCTTTCCACTGACGCGACCAGCGAGTTCAGAATCTGACTGAAGGTAGGATGGGCAATACTGTCTCGAAGGTCAGTCAGCGCCTCAAGCATTGGCAGACCGGCACGAGAAACCTGCTCCATGTGGAAACAGAAACTGATCAGGTCACGACGATTGACCTTCCTTCGACGGGAGAAGCCACGGCTTTGTTTGATTTTGCAGCGTAAGAGCTCGTTGTCAGACTGCCGAAGCCTTGCCTCCAAGGCGTTCTCGTTAGGCGCTTCGAGAAAGCCATTGACGATCTGGCCGGTCCCGTCAACTGCGCGATAGGAAAAATTTGGCATGACGTTCAGCCGACCCGTGTCGTGAGGTCCACGACCCTGGATATTTCCGAAAGACTGGTCGTGCCTGCAAGAACGTGCCGAATAGCATCCTCGGCGAGTTCTCTGAAGCCTGCGGATTGCGCAGCTTCGCGCATCTCCTGGCGCGTCGCACTTCGGGCAATCAGTTCATCCATCTCTGAATTAACTTTCAATACCTCGACGACGGCGACTCTGCCTTTGAAACCATGGTGGTTACAGGCTTCACAACCCGCTTCGCGATACAGCAACAGCGGCTTCGACGGGTCGGTGCCCAGCAGTTTCTGCTCAGTCTCGTCCGGCGCGTAGGCGAGCTTGCAATGCCGGCACAAACGCCGCACCAGCCGCTGCGCGACGACGCCTATGATGTTGCCGGCCATAATCTGTGGTTTGACGCCGATGTCTATCAGACGCGGGATCGCACCCAATGCCGAGTTCGTGTGCAGTGTTGAAAACACCTGGTGACCCGTCATCGCGGCACGAAATGCCATCTCTGCAGTCTCTTCATCGCGTATTTCGCCGACAAGGATGATGTCGGGATCCTGGCGCATCATCGATCGAATGCCGTTGGCGAAGTCGAGCTTGGCTGCTTCGTTAAGCGATGTCTGGCGGATCATGCTCATCGGATATTCAACCGGGTCTTCGAGCGTCATGATGTTGACGGATTCGTCATTACGAAAACTGAGCATCGAATAGAGCGTCGTGGTCTTGCCGCTACCGGTTGGTCCGGTGACCAGGATAAGGCCCTCCGGTCTTGCCATCATTACCTGCACGGTGGTCAGCGTGTCATTGGCGAGCTTCAGTTTTTCAAGCGGTACAATGCCCTTCTGTCGATCGAGTACGCGCAGCACGAAATTTTCTCCGTGCGTGGTCTGCTGGCAGGCAACTCGAAAGTCTATCGGACGCCCCGCAAGCCGCAGTGAGATCCTGCCGTCCTGAGGTGCGCGGGTCTCGGCAATGTTCATCTTTGCCATGACCTTCAGCCGCACCACCATTCCCGGCCAGTAGCTTTTGTGCAGCGCCATGACCTGACGCAAAACGCCATCGGTCCGATATCGAACTCTTAGGAACCCGGCCTCTGGTTCGAGGTGGATATCCGATGCGTCCCGTTTGACTGCATCGGCGAGGATAGCGTCAACGAGACGAATCAGCGGATGGCTGTATTCCTCGTTTTCGATGGCGAGATTCAGCCGATCGACCTCACCGGTATCGATTTCGTGGAGGATTCCCTGGATAGACAGCTCGAACTGGTAAAACTGTTCAACGGCAGCCTCGATCTCCGCTTCGCCCGCGACCAGGGTCTCGATCGCAACGTCTGAGCCGATGAGTGCTGCCGTCTGATCCAGCGCGACGACGTTAAAAGTATCGGACATTGCGAGCGTAAGCAGCTTGCGATTTTTGTCGAAGTTTATCGGCAGCATGTGGTAACGCCGTGCGATGTTTTTCGGGATCATTTGCAACGCGTCCGGATCCGGAACAACGGTCGACAGGTCGATGCTCTCTTGCCCGAGCGATTCACCGAGGGTGTCACGCAACATGCCTTCACTGATCAGGCCCAGCCGAACGAGAATCCGGCCCAGCGGCTCGTCACGGCGACTCTGCTCGGTCAGCGCTACCTGTAGTTGATCCTCCGTGATAAGTCCCGACGCGATCAGCCGTTCACCGAGCGGCAGGCTAGGTTCGGCGGGTTGTACCTTGCGGATAGTGATCGTGCTCATGACGCTTCCACCGATAGCGCGGCGATGTGCGCTGCGAGCGCCTGCCGGTCGATTCGCAGGCTGCTCTCGGCGCCTGCCAAAGCCAGTTTGTAATGTTCGCGAGCAGACGAAAGTTCACCGAGATGCTCCAGGCTAACCGCCAGATTGAACCGGTACTCCGCGTCGTCCGGAGAAAGTGCTGAAGCTTTTGCAAATGCCTGGCGGGCTTCCGGCCAGCGCGCTTTGCTGATGTAGACCGAACCCAGTGCAAAATGCAGGTAATGCGCTTCAGGGTAGCGTTGCAACAGATGCTTGAGATCCGATTCGCTTTCCCAGCCCTGTTCCGCACTGCGCAAGGTTAAAATGGCAGATGCTGCCAGCGCGTTGCCAGCATCAATCGACAGCAGTTTCCGGTAGGCGTCCAGTGCCTGTGTTTTCTGTCCGGTGAGCTGGTACACCGCGGCGACGCCAACCAGTGCGTCTTTATGGTTGGGTTCAATCGTGAGCGCCTGTCCGTAGAGCAGTTCGGCTTTTGCATAGTCGCCGCTGCGGTAGGCGGCGTACGCTTCCTGAACTTTGCCGAATGCAGCATCGTGAAACGCTGCGTTAGCGCCACTAACCAGCGAGCTGCCTGCGGTTTCCCGTGACAGAGGATTCACGCCGCTGTCGGACGGCGCTTTGGCGTCATCGTTTACAGTGCTGACTGCGGCTGTCGTTGACGCCTGTGGCAAAGCAGCATCACGAAGGACGTTGCGATCAAATACATTGATGTGAGTGGCAGGCAGGCTGCGCCATTCGGGATCGGTCGCCTCGGCGGCTAAATCCATGCGCGGCCGATGCGCGATTTCCGTCAAATCTTCATTAAGGCTGTTGAAGGACAATCGATTAACCAGCAGGTAGCCGGCCGCCGCTGCTGAAAGTGCTAGCAGACAGAGCACCGGGGTGAGCATCGCCACACGCGCGAACAGCGGTTTTCTGATCGGTTGCCCGGGTTCGCAGCTGCCCTGCACTGCCGTTTCCTTCGCGAAGGGATAAGTCGCTGATGGTCCCGGGACGTCGAGTGCTTCAAGTTCTTTCGCAAGCGTAGGCTCAACATCGCCTGACGTAGCACGCGGGAACGCGCCGGTATGCATTAGATTGAGTTCGACGGATTCAGCCTTGGCGTCGGAATTCCCGTCGTCAGTCGAGACGTCAGACGGCTCGGCTTCCTGCGGCTCGGTTCCCTCCGCACGACGAAGTGCGTCTACGAGTAAGCTTTTCATGACACGAAAAAGCTCAACGCTTGTGCAGCAAAGATTTCCTTACTCATAATCGTTGCACCCTGTTGAGCACGGAAACTAGTTGACGTCCGTGCCGCTGCTGCTGTTCACCTGGTAGTAGTCGCTTACGCCCTTGGTGCCTGCCGGGGATGCGCCGCCGGAAATGATGGACGGGCGGAGAAAAATCACCAGTTCCGTCTTGACGAGTTCGTCGGTTGTATAGGAGAAAAGTCCACCAATTTTCGGTATGCGCGATAATCCGGGAACGCCATCACGACTCTTGACAACCTCGTTTTGCATCAGGCCGCCGAGCACAATGGTTCTGCCATCAAGGACCTGTAACAGCGACTCAATTTCCCGCACCTGGATTTCCGGAATGAGGTTATCGAACTCTGCGGCGGCGAGTCGCGGTGCGGGATCGATGGCAAAACCGGTTATGCGGCTAATGGTGGGTCGGATATTCAGGCTGACATAGCCGGTTTCGCTGATCTGTGGCGTTACGCTCAGTACCAGGCCGACGGGCACCGTATGAATCTGACTGGTGAACGTGCGTCGCTCCGGGATATCCGCGGTGGCTTCGCGAATGTCGAGTTCGATAGTGAAAAACACTTCTTCGTTGACGACTTTCAGCAATGCAGTCTGGTTGTTCAATGCCATGATCTTGGGACTGGACAGCACCTTCGTATCGCCGAATTGCTGAAGTGCGCGGACGACGGACGAAATGCCGCTGCCATCTGCGTCGAAACTGTTAAAACCCAGACTGACGAACGGCGAGGTGCCGAGGTTGCCACCCAACATATCCTGGTTAAACGTGATGCCGTTACTGCCTGCACCCGCATTGTCCGACAACCGCTGCCAGTCTACGCCCGCCTGAAAGCGATCGCTTAGCTCGATCTCGACGATGGTCATTTCGATCAGCACCTGTCGCTGCGTACTGGCGGAGACCTTGTCCAGATACCGTTGTACCTGCCGATGCTCGCGCTGCGACGCAAACACCGTGACCATTCCCGCCATGCTATTGACGATTACCGGATTGCCGCTTTCCGGACTGGCCGCCGCCACAGGATCCTTCCCCTGCAACAGCATTGACGACAGGCTTTGCTCGACGCTGCTCCAAAAGTCATTGCTTGACTCACTCGATACCGTCGTCTTCGACAAATTACCATTGCGATCCTGCTGGCCACCGGAAGACTGCTCCGCGACGGTTCCGCCAGACGTTGCGATCTGTGTTGCCACCCCGACCTCGCCGACGGCGTGGCGGCTGACATTGACGTAGTCGACGCGGTAGTTGTACCAATACGGTGCATCGCTCTGAACGATCAGATTGTTACCCTTAAGCTCGTAGCGGAGTCCGGCTTGCTCGGCAATTCTGCCGAGAATGTTTGGCAGCGGCTGATCCACCGCATTCATCGTAATGGTTTGCTGTCCGTCAGCCTGAATATCCAGATCCAGTCCCGCATCGCGCGCCAGTGAAAACAGCAGGTCAGTGACCAGCACATCCTTGACAACGACGCTGTAGGTTTCAACAGGCGCTACCGGCACGGGCGTCGGCAGGGGCGGTGGCGTGTCGACGATAGGATCAAGCGCAGCCGCGGGCGCCGGTGCCTCGTCTATGTGTCCGACGGAGTGGTCGACAGTACGCACGCCCGCGCATGCAGTGAGGAGCATGAGGCAGGTAAAAGCGGCCACCCGATGGCTAACCGGATTCCGTCGGGAATCCGGCAGCGCACTCGGGATCACATGAGAATGACGAAAGCGTTGCTGGCGTCTATTCTGCGCCATGGGGCGTTCCTTTTCATATCCGTGTACAGCCACGTAATCGCCTGATCAGGTCGAAACTTTAGAAGCAGCAGCTGGAAACGACGACTGGTTTACGAAGAAGAGAGTCAATGCACGGGAGCCTGTAGACCAAGCCCGTCTAAAGATCATCAGGATTTCGCCGTTACAGAGGAGACCAGCCAGCAACGCGCCACCGCCCGCGGGCCGCCAGGATTCGATTCACTCATGGCCGAACACGCGTCAACCGTCGTCATGACGCCTCCTGCCTCACTCAGGCGGACGCTCTATCTTGTCCTGGAGACAGCGCGAGATGGCGACCGGCTGAGCCGGACAGTTGATCTGTTTCTCATGGCCGTCATTACGCTCAGCATCGTCGCTGTCGTACTCGAATCGATCCCATCGATTGAAGCGAAGTTCCAGGGATTCTTCTATTGGCTTGAGGTCTGCACTGTCTGCATATTCAGCGTGGAGTACTTTCTGCGGGTCTGGACAGCGGTAGAGAACGATATGTCTGGTGAGCGGCGATTTTATTGGCTGGCAACCCGCATCCGCTACATGCTGACAACGCATGCAATCATCGACTTGCTCGCCATTTTGCCTTTCTATCTGTTCCTGTTTGGTATTTTCGGCAACGTCGATATGCGGTTTCTCCGCGCCATACGCTTGCTGCGTGTGCTGAAGCTGACTCGTTATTCATCCGCATTCGATATGCTGGCCACCTGCTGTAAGGACAATGTGTCTGCGCTCGGCGCATCCTTTTTCGTCCTGCTAACCGTCATGCTGCTCGCCGCCTCTGGAATGTACTTTTTCGAGCGCGGTGCCCAGCCAGTGGCCTTCGGCAGCATTCCGGCCGCTATGTGGTGGTCTTTCGCTACCCTGACGACCGTAGGGTATGGCGACGTCACGCCAATCACAGTCGGCGGCAAAGTCTTCGGTGCGCTAATCACCGTCGTCGGTATCGGCATGGTCGCTTTACCGACCGGCATTCTGGCATCGGGCTACGCACAGCAGTTGCGCCTCAGATCAGACGAGTACGACGCACGCGCAGAAGCAGCGCTCGATGACGGCGAACTGAGCGCTTCTGAAATAACGGATCTGGAACAGCTACGTAAAAGCCTTGGAATCAGCAAGCATGCGGCAAGCCAGATTCTGGATTCGCGAATGGTCCGTCAGGCGCTTAGACAGCAGCATCCTAGCGACGTATGTCCCCATTGTGGCGGAGGGCTCGACAAGCAGTCCTGACTTACTGGCGGAGTCCATGCCGACGAATCTTCTCGACCAAGGTCGTCCGGCCGAGGCCTAACATTTCAGCCGCCTTCTGTACGACACCGTCACTCTCGTCGAGCGCAGATTGAATCATGCTTCTTTCAATATTGACGAGATACTTCTTAAGATCCATGCCCTGTTTCGGGAACTTGCCGTCTGCTGCTGGCAGCGTCGCCTGCAGGTCGCTGTCCAGGATGACGGTCTGTGTTACTTCGGGCCGCAGCGGCCAGGGCAAGTCCGTGTCCCGGACCAGGCCGTTCGGCCGAATCACGGCCAGCCGCTCGATCAGATTCGCCAGTTCGCGTACATTGCCGGGCCACGCATATTGCGCTAACAGCGCGAGCGCAGCGTCACTCAGATGCAGATGGACATCGTGAGAACGTGTCACCCGCATGATCATCTCCGCTACCAGCGGCGCAACGTCATCTGGTCTGTCGCGCAGCGGCGCAATCTCGATCGGAAACACGCTCAATCGGTAGTAGAGATCTTCCCTGAACCGCCCGTCACTGATGCGGCCCGGCAAATCGCGATGTGTGGCCGCGATGACGCGAATGTCGACGGGAATAGTGGTAACGCCGCCTACCCTCTCCAGCACACGCTCTTGCAAAACCCGCAGGAGTTTCACCTGCATGACCGAGGGCATATCACCGATTTCGTCAAGGAACAGCGTCCCTCCGCCGGCGAGTTCAAAGCGACCTTGCCGGGAGCAAACTGCCCCCGTGAATGCACCACGTTCGTGGCCGAACAGTTCGCTTTCGAGCAGGTGCTCGGGTATTGCCCCGCAGTTAATAGCGACGAACGGTCCCTTGCGCCCTGACCGTTCGTGGATGTAACGCGCAACCACCTCTTTGCCGGTCCCGGACTCGCCGTTGATAAGAACGGTTGCCATCGATGGCGCCACCTGTTCAGCCAGGTGGCGCACGCTCTGCATCTCCTTGCTGTCGCCGATGAGCCTGGTTCCGCTCTTGTTGTTGCCCGTCTCATCACGATGCGCGCTGTAAGTGGCCCAGATTTCCTCCAACACGTCGTTCAGTTCGTCAAACTGAACGGGTTGGCGCAAGCGATAAAAGCGCGCCCATGGATAGCGTTCTTCAAGCATGTTGTTCGCCGTTAACCATCACAATCGGCGTATTGGGATCGACTTCCCGTATGCCCTCCAGCAATCGCGACATGTCCGCGTCCGGCAGGTCCTCATTGACGAAGACGGCAGCGAGGCGTTTATCGCCAACGCGCGCAGTCCAATCGGCCGGACTGGCGGTCAGCACTGCGGGTGCATCCATGAATTCGATCAAGGCCTTCAGCTTGGCGGCGCGACTGCTGGAATCGTCGATGACGACGATCACCCGCTCGACACCCGTCATTGCCAGCCCCGGCCGAAAAACGTCCGCGTAACAATCGCGCGAACGGGTATTCGTGTCTCGCGTGATCCCGGAATCCAGCGTTGATCGCCAGCCGCATCGGCCGTCGCCGAGGCCGAACAACCGCCAGCGTTGGGCGGCAAATAAATTTCCTTACTCAAAGCGGAGGTCAAGCCATTGTTCTCCATTATTTTTCTCTGCGCTTTGCGGCCTGCCGGCTGGAATGGTGACGAGCGGCCCCGCGGCGTGTTCAGATCAATATTAATGAAACAATTTCAAACACTTTTGACATATTCATGCGAGATTTGTCGAATATATTGTATTTCCCCCATATTGCCAATAACTTGTTCCGTATCTGGTTATATGGTCATTTAACACCATTTTTGAAAGTCGTTAGAATGCAGCCCAATCTGACCTTTAAAGATGCCTTCTTCCCCGCCGACAACCTCCGGTAAGAGCGCCTGGCAGGCGCCATTTCAATCTGCCCATCACACCAGGCTGAGAACGATGTTTCCGGAATCAGACAATGCACGAGGTATCGCTGCGGGGCTTCTGGACGGCGCAATAGACACCCTTGGGGCGCTGCTCCGTACCATGGGCGACTATTCGTTTCCGGTAGCAAATGAAGCAGATTCGAATGCCTTCCGTGACCTGTGCGACGCGTTTGCCTGTCATGTGGAAAACGGCTCTCCTGTGCCCGCATACGAGGTGGAGCAAACGATTGACGGCGGGCGCCAGTGGTCCAGAGTAAGAAGGTTTTTCGTCGATCGTCGCGCCAGCGAACAAACTTTCGTCAACGAACGACT
This sequence comes from Woeseiaceae bacterium, assembly GCA_037968735.1. Taxonomy (GTDB): domain Bacteria; phylum Pseudomonadota; class Gammaproteobacteria; order Steroidobacterales; family Woeseiaceae; genus SZUA-117. The sequence continues at coordinate 29,907 of JBBKWC010000027.1, forward strand.
GGGCGACTACCGAGGTATCGTGCAGGACCTGGTCGAAGGACTCCGTGAAATGGGCGAAAGGGACCAGGACATGGAGACGGCGGTGCTTCGTCAGCTCGCCGGTGTCGAGGGTGTCGTTGAGCATGGCAGTCTGCGCGACGTTCAGATCGCTTTAACAGAGACCATTCAAAACGTGACCAGTGCCTTTGCTGCACAGCAGGCGGAATACAAAGCACAAATACGCGAACTCAACGACCGCATGTCCTGCCTCCGTGAAGATCTCGTTCAGGCACAGGAGAAAATGCAGCGAGATGCTCTGACTGCCACCTACAATCGCGGTGCATTTGACGTAGCTATCACCAGGGCGCTCAACATGCATTTCATCCTGAACCAACCCGTTACTTTGGTGCTGATTGATCTGGACAACTTCAAGTCGATAAACGATTCACATGGTCACGCTGCCGGCGACGAAGTCCTGCGTCAGGTCGGTGAATCTTTGGAACGATGCTTCATCCGCAAGAGTGATTTCGTGGCGCGCTACGGCGGCGATGAATTCGCCGTTATTCTGGCCGATACGATGGCCAGCAATTCAGTTTCCCTGATCGAACGTTTCATGGAGCGCATCGCCAGTATTCAACTAGAGGGCGTGGACGAGGATGCACGCGTGGCTTGCTCCATTGGATTTACGGAAATTCACGACAGCGATAACGTTGCAGCGCTGCTCAAGCGCGCTGATGTCGGGCTTTACGAGGCAAAGCACGCCGGGCGTAACTGCCACCGATATGTCCCGCCGCCCGCCGAGACGGAGTAAGGTCAGGCTCGTCACAACGCAGCCTCCATTGCCTGAAATTGGCCTCCGAAGACGCTAAAGCAATCCCGCTGGCGGTCGATACCTAGTATAGAAACAGTGCCAGCGCAGACCGGGACGTGAACCTGCCGGGATTCGCTAGCGTCCGAATGAACGGAGGGTCGACGTTGGATTTGGCAACTTTAATTGGTCTCATCGGTGCTTTTGGCATCGTGATCAGCTCGATAGTTCTGGGCGGCTCTGCCGGCACCTTCGTCAACACGCCGTCGCTGCTTGTCGTCATTGGCGGCACCATCCTCGTCACGATGATGAAGTTCAGCCTCGGCAAGTTTCTCGGCGCCGCGACTATTGCGGCCAAAGCGTTCCTCCATAAGCCCACTTCTCCGGAAAAACTGATCGAGACCTCCGTAGAGCTGGCGAAAACCGCGCGCCAGGGTGGCCTGCTGGCGCTGGAGGATGCGGAAGTGCCTGACGAATTCATGAAGACGGGCCTCACGCTGTTGATTGACGGCCACCCGGCCGATGTTGTCCGTGCCATGCTGACCAAAGACCTCAACATGACACTGCAGCGGCACAGTGACGGCCAGGACATTTTCAAAGCCATCGGTGACGTGGGTCCGGCCATGGGGATGATTGGAACCCTGATTGGACTCGTGCAAATGCTGTCGAATATGGACGATCCGAAGCAGATCGGCCCGGCGATGGCCGTCGCCCTTTTGACTACGCTGTACGGCGCCATTCTCGCCAACATGTTCGCGCTGCCTATTGCGGACAAACTGGCAGTTCGCAGCCTCGAGGAAAACAAGAGCAAGTCGCTCATCATTGATGCGCTGCTAAGTATTCAGGGCGGACAGAATCCGCGCGTGATTCAGAACATGCTCGAAACCTATTTGCCCAAATCGCAGCGGATGAAGGAAGAAGAAGTTGCCTAGCCGGACTGCCCATCATGTCTGACGGCTCTCCTGAGAAAAAGGAAAGCGCCGGCGTACCCGCGTGGGTCATGACGTTTGCAGATCTTATGACCTTGTTGATGTGCTTTTTCGTTCTACTTCTCTCCTTTTCAGAAATGGATGCGGCGAAATTCAAGCAGCTGTCGGGGTCAATGAAAGATGCCTTCGGCGTTCAGGCCGAAATTGAGGTCAGGACCATCCCCAAAGGTACCAGCGTGGTTGCTCAGGAATTCAGCCCGGGCAAACCTGACCCTACTGCCCTGAACGATATCCGACAGTTCACGATAGATTCGAACCAGAGCACGCTGGACCTGCTGGACAGACAGAAAAAAGACATCGAGGACACGGAAGAACATGCCCGACGCATTCGTGCCGCACTGAAATATGAGATTGGCAACGGCGACGTGGCGGTGCAAACGGAAGGGGCGAAGGTCATTATCCAGGTGCTGGAGAATGCGTCCTTTGACTCGGGTCTGGCAGAAGTCAAAACCACTTTCGTGCCGGTGCTGGACAAGATTGCCGGTCTGATTGACAACAACAGCGGCCAGGTGACGGTTTCCGGTCATACCGACAATGTGCCTATCCGCAACGAGCGCTTTCGCTCCAACTGGGATCTGTCGTCTTCGCGAGCCGTTTCGGTGGCGCATCAGCTGCTCAAAACTGCACCGGTTAATCCGAACCGCTTCGTCGTCTCCGGCCACGCGGACACACGGCCGACTGCGGACAACAGCACAGCCGAGAATCGGGCGAAAAACCGGCGTGTGGATATCAGCATTGTTCGCGGCGGTGAACTGGACAAGGTAGAAAACATCAGCGTGGCAGAGCAGCAGGCTGCGGTCACAGCGGCAGAGGAACAATCCTTATGAAAAACGGCAAAGAGAACCGGCGATCATTCCGCATTGTCGAATCGGTGTACCTGATGTACGAAATCATCAGCGATCTTGACTTTCACCAGGGAATTGAGCGCTGGAAAATAAGTCAGGGTACTGGCGCAGGCGTTCGCTCACGGCTGCTCGATATCGATGCAAGGTTCAATGAGAAACTGTTCCGGCTGAAATCGGACTCCATTGCGCTAGCGGAATGTCTGTCATTGCTTAACATGAAGATCACGGCGCTCATGGATGAATTGCCAGGACTGAAAAAGAGCAAGGTCGCGCTCGTGAAACAACCGTCGCAGAAGTGCGAAATCGGTGCGGACGGCATGCTCTTCGGCGCCAGCCGTGAGATTTCGCCGGACACCAAACTTGCCCTGCGCTTCCTTCTCGCCTCCGACAATCGCTACGTCGAGACATTCTGCAGAGTCGTGCACACCGACGGCGACGCGCCGGATTTAAATGCCGGTCTGCCCTACAGCGTTGCCGTTGAATTTCTGGGAATGAAGCCGGAGCAGAAGGACATCCTCATTCAGCATCTGTTCGATCGCGAGTCCGAAACGCTGCGTATGCGTCGCCTCAAACTTGACGGTGAGGAAATCCCTGGCCTTACGGACTAGGCCAACGATTGCTGCATCGTTGACAATTTTTCGCGATAAGCCTCCGCCAGTGTCTCAAGTTTAGCCGGCGTCGCGCCCAGCTTTTGACTGGCTGGTTCCACAATGAGCTCTGGCCAAGCCTGCTCCTCTTTAGCCAGCAGAAGTCCCGCCAGGTGAACGACGTCGACAGGGGCAGCAGGCAGGTGCGTATGCTCGTCGAGAAACTCTTTTGGATCAAGCGATTCCGCAACATGATGCGGAAAATCCCAGGTTTCCACGATGGCTCGGCCCACCTGCGGATGCCAGTCAGCCATCACTGACTTGAGCGACTCGTCGTCGCCAAGAAATCCCGGGAAGTCTTTGGCCTTCGTCAGAATATACACCTTGCCAATTTCATGCAGCAGTCCGCACATGAATGCCGTCTCATCGTCAACATCCCCGTTTATGCCAGCGACAGCGTAGGCCATCGAGGCAAGGCGCATGCTTTTTGCCCAGATTGCTTTCAGATACGGCACGATTGTCTCGTGCTTTTGCGCCAGAAGAATCTGTTTGATTGCCAGGGACAGTGCGGTGTTACGTACGACAGCCAGACCCAGCCGGGCAATGGCCGCATCGAGCGTTGTGACTCGCTTCCCGGAACGGTTATGCAAAGCAGAATTTGCAAATACGAACAGTCGTGAAACCAGTACTGCATCCGTACTGACAATTTTACTGACTTCGATAAAATCGCACTCCTCGTTCTCCAGCAGGCTGCGAATTTTCATCACGACGGCGGGAAACGAGGGCAGGCTGATATCTTCGCTGGCGAGATCTCGTGCCAGCTGCTGCACGAACGAAAACTGTTCTGCGCTTGACATGGCGATACTCATGTCAGTTCACTCTCTCGCTCGGTGTCGGTGCGGCGTGCACGCGCAGCAATAACCTCGCCTCAGTATTGCTGAGACCGCAAGTGCGGACCAGATCATCGAGACTGGCACCCAGCTTGGCCATGCGCACGGCATTTTCCAGCAACAGCGCGCCGGATCTCGCGGCCGGTTTTTCTTCCACCCGCAGCTTGCCCATGTCCGCCTGCAGCTGCTCAAAGCGGGCGTTCATCGCGTGCATCAGGCCGTCGCTCTGGGCCGGCACCGACATCATCGAAGCCGTGGGACTGTCCCAGAAGGCCTTTTGCATTTTCACCATCCGCTGCAAACGGAGAATTGCGATTGCGGCAGCGCCGGCCAGTGCGGCATTGCAAGCCAGCAATGCATACATCGAATAGCTTGTTTCAATACTCATCATTATATGTACTCGTCAATTACGGGCTTATCTTCCGCATCGTCGGCGTCCTTTTCCTCCGACTTCGGCGCCGGCTCACGGCGTTTGTCGGAGTCCCGGTCCTTATTGGACGGCTGTACCGGCTTCACCGGATAGGTTGGCGTTACAATGTTGACGCCCGAAATGCTGTCCGACATAACCCTTTCTCCTGCATCAGGTGCTGACCATTGCTCTCAGTCGCAAGGCCGCCTGACTGTGAATCTGACATACCCTTGATTCGCTGACCCCGAGCACTTCGCCAATTTCCTTCAGGTTCAGCTCGCGTTCGTAATAAAGCGACAGCACCAGTTGTTCGCGCTCCGGCAGCTTAAGAATGGCATCGGCAATTTCCTGCCGCTGCTGTGAATGATGTAATTCCTGATCCGGCGTTGCGGTCGTACTGCTTGGCAACTCCCTGCCATAGGCTGACTCGTCCATAGTCTCATCGAGACTGAACAAGCGGCACCCGGCGGTATCACTGAGAATCTCGTAGTAGTTTTCGAGAGAAATGCCCAGCCCTTCCGCCACTTGCCGTGCGTCCGCGCGGGTACCGGTCTCCGATTCGATCTTGCGAATCATCTCGGACACTTCCCGCTGCTTGCGATAGACCGACCGCGGCGTCCAGTCCTGTTTACGCACTTCGTCAAGCATGGCACCACGGATGCGTATGCCTGCGTACGTATCGAAGCTGGCGCCGCGGCTGGCATCGAAATTTCCGGCTGCTTCCAGTAAGCCAATCATGCCGGCCTGCATCAGATCGTCGAGCTCCACGCTGTCCGGCAATCGCGCCGAGAGATGGTGTGCTATGCGTTTGACGAGCGTGATGTTGTTGGTAATGAGGTCGTCCTGAGATGCGAAATCGTTCGCAGCGACGTTGCTGTAGGCGTTCATGCGGGTCTTCCGTTTGCGACGTCGGCAGAGCCCAGCAATCGCTCGAGAAAAAATTGCATTCCACCTTTCATCGTCGCTGCAATCGGCAGCTGGTCGAGCCGCCGTGCAATCTCGGCGCAGGCAAGTGCCGCGGGACTGCGGGGATAGGCATCAACCACGGCACGTTGTTCCTGGACGGAGCGGCGCAGATAGTTGTCCAGCGGCACGTTACCCAGGTGACGCAAAACTACGTCGAGATACAGGTCGGTGACCCGGCTTATCTTCGAAAAAAGTTTCTGCCCCTCGAAGCGTCCTCGAGTCTGATTCGTCACGATCTGAAAATGCGATACACCGTAATCCCGACTGAATACTTTGATCAGTGCATATGCATCGGTAATCGACGCCGGTTCATCGCATACCACAACAATTGCCTGCTGAGCGGCCTGCACATATCGAGCGACGTTCTGTGAGATCCCCGCCGCCGTGTCCACGATCAGAATATCCGGCTGATCGCTCAAACTGGAGAATGCATTGATGATCGCAGCGTGGCTCTGTTGCGGCAGGTCCGCCATTGACAGGTTGCCGGATGACGCAGGGACGATCCGCACGCCGCGCGGCCCGGTGACAATCGTGCTCGCGAGATCGACGTCCCCTTCGAGCACATGCGACAGGTTAAATCGTGGTTGAAGTCCCAGCAGCACGTCTACGTTGGCCAGGCTAAGATCGGCATCCAGCAGCATCACATTGCGGCTTGCACGTCCGAGCGCGACGGCTAGATTCACCGCAACGTTGGTTTTGCCGACGCCACCTTTGCCGCTGGAAACAGCGATGACTTTTACCGGCTTTTGATGCTGATAGCGGGCGATACCCGCAGCTTGATTATTGTCATGCATTGCTCGAACAAACCTCCGTGTAATTTTCGGCCATGACTCGCTCGCTGACCTTGGGCTCACTGGCTTCCATACATTCCACTGCCTGATTGATCAGCCAGAGTCTCTTCTTTTCAGCAGCATGCAGATCGTCGGGAACGCGCTGGCCATCCGACACATAGGCGAGTGGCAGGTTGTGCCGGATAACTGTGCTGAGGATGCATCCGAGCTGACCCGCTTCATCGACTTTCGTCGCAACAACACCGGCAAGCGGCACGCGGTTAAATCGGCGCACCGTCTCGTCAAGGCCTGTCTCCTGACTGGCCGCAGACAATGTCAGGAAAAACTTAACGCGATCCGTGTACTGTCCATAAGCGGCAAGTCGACTGGACAGGTCCATGTCTCGCTGGCTCATACCCTCTGTGTCGATGAGCACCAGCCGCTTTGATTTCAAACGGTCGAGCAGTCGCAGCAATTCTTCAGAAGTACTTGCTGCATGCACTTTTGCACCAATGATGTTAGCGAACGCCATCAAATGTTCGCGGGCACCGATGCGATATGCGTCAGCACAGACCAGTGCGATTTCGTCGCTGCCGTGCAGCATGGCAAAACGGGCTGCGATTTTCGCGATCGTCGTTGTTTTACCGACGCCGGTCGGACCTATCAGCGCCGCGACGCCACCTTCAGACAGCAGGCGTTCTTCTGCAACCGGAATCGTTTGAGTCAGCGTGCGTAATGGCTCACGCCAGAGTTCTTTGCTGTTCTTTATCGGAGCAGTCCGGTTGGCGATGATGCTCGCAACATCCGGCGCCAGCCCGATGCGAGACAAATTGCGAAGCATTTGAGCCTGTAACGGAGAGCGACTGCTCTTGTCTTTCCAGATCAGCCCGGACAGCTGCGTTTCGAGTAAATGCCGCATCGAGGAAATCTCCTCATTCATCCGGGCTATCACCGGCTCAGCCGACCATTGACGCGCATCGGTCACCTGGAGCGACGGCTCATCGGCATCCGGTATCACCGGTTTGAGTTCAGCGGAGAGCACGTCGATATCTGTTTCCGGTACGTCCGGCTCATCGCTTGCAGGCGAGAAACCGCCGGCCGGCAAGTTTGCGGTCGCAAAATCCGGTTGCGAACCCAGCGCTTGCTGGACGAGTGCCTCGTCATAGTCCACTGCGGTGATGACTTCGATACCGCCCTCAACGCGACGGTTGGACAGAATGACCGCATCCGGTCCCTGTTCGTCCCGCACGCGGCGCAGCACGTGACGCATATCCTTATCCATGAATCGTTTAATTTTCACTGCAGTCCTGCTCCTTAGTCATCAGGGCGCGGCTATCCAACCGAACCTGTCATCTGAATGCGTTTGTCATCGGGAATTTCGTTATAGGCGAGCACATACAGATTGCGGATCCCCCGCATCATGCGTGCCATCCATGGACGAAGATTCGGCGCTACCAGTAGCACTGCCGGCTCGCCGGCAATCTCCTGTTTTTGCGCCTTGTCACTTAAGGTCTCGTGTAGCCGTTCGACCATGCCGGGTTCCAGTCCGAGGCTTTCGCCATCCTTGCTGGAGCTATTCAAGATTCGTTCCAGTTCAGGCTCCAACGTAAACACAGGCAGCTCAGCCCGCATGCCTGCTACGGATTGCACTATCGAACGACCCAGCGCGACGCGCACTGCCGCCGACAAAGCGTCAGGATCCTGACTCTTCGCGCCCTGCTCCGACAAAGTTTCGGCGATCTTCTTTATGTTGCGAATGGGGATCTGTTCTTCGAGCAGGTTCTGCAGTACCCGGCACACGACGCCCACTGGCAGGGTCTTTGGGGTCAGCTCCTCAACGAGCTTGGGTGCGGATACGGCCAGACGGTCGAGGAGCTGCTGGGTTTCTTCATGTCCGAGCAGCTCGTGCGCGTGCGTTTTCAGAATCTGACTCAGATGCGTGGCAACGACCGTGGCCGGATCAACCACGGCATAGCCGAGCATCTGCGCCTCTTCGTGCTGCCCGGCATCGATCCAGAAAGCCTCGAGGCCGAATGCCGGATCTTTGGTCGCAATGCCTTCAATCTTGCCAAAAACCTGCCCGGGATTAATGGCCAGCTCACGATCAATGTGAATTTCGCTTTCGCCCACCGGTACGCCCATTAGCGAAATGCGATAGGAATTTGGCTGAAGTTCGAGGTTGTCCCTGATGTGCACCGGGGAAATGAGGAAGCCCAACTCTTCCGTCAGCTTCTTCCGCACGCCCTTGATGCGGCTCACCAGCGCACCGTTGCGCTCGCGGTCCACCAACGGGATCAGTCGATAGCCGACGTCCAGTCCCACGAGGTCGATAGGATCGACGTCGTGCCAGCCGAGCTCGGGTAATTTGACTTCCGGCGGCGCCACGGGCGGCGCCTCCCTTTTCGCTGCACCGCGACGATCAGACATGCGATAGGCACCAAACGCACACAGCATTGCCAGGGAGATAAATGCAAAGTTGGGCATGCCGGGCACAAGTCCGAGAATCATCATGACGGCCGCGGTGACAATCAGCACACGGCGATCGTTGAAGAGCTGGGAAAAAATTTGTGTGCCCATGTCACCGGAGCGCGAGACACGCGTCACGATGATGGCAACGGCTGTCGACAGTAGCAGCGAGGGAATTTGCGCCACCAGGCCATCGCCTATGGTCAGCAAGGTGTAATTGTGTACCGCAGCGTTGAGATCAAGATCATGCTGCGCCGTACCTATAATCAGTCCACCGACGATGTTGATAAACAGAATCAGAATACCGGCGATGGCATCACCACGAACGAATTTGCTGGCGCCGTCCATTGAACCGTAGAAATCTGCCTCATCGGAGATTTCCTGACGCCGCGCCTTGGCCGCCTCCTGATCAATGACACCTGCATTCAGATCGGCATCGATCGCCATTTGCTTGCCAGGCATTGCATCCAGCGTAAAGCGCGCAGTGACTTCTGACACGCGGCCGGCACCCTTGGTTACCACGACGAAATTGATGATCACCAGAATGCTGAATATGACCAGGCCAACCGCGTAGTTGCCGCCGACGACGAACTCACCGAATGACTCGATGACTTTACCGGCAGCCGCGGTGCCCGTATGGCCTTCAAGCAGTACTACCCGGGTCGACGCAATATTGAGTGCGAGGCGAAGTAAGGTGACAATCAGCAAGATCGTCGGGAAAACGGCGAAATCGAGCGGCTTGCCGACATACACCGTCGTCAACAGTATTGCCACGGCGAGTGCGATATTGAAGGTGAACAGGGTGTCGAGTGCAATCGGCGGCAATGGCACGATTACCATGGCGAGCAGCAGGATCAGCATTATCGGCACGCCGAGCCCCCGCAGAATATCAAGAGCCATACTGTTTGCTAAATTGTTGCCCATTATTTCATCTCAATCATGTTCTTAGAACCGGCTCTCGTCGATTTCAGGAGAGGGCTTCTCAGGCTGCGGCTGACCCGGCTTGACGCCGTCACGCAGACGGAAGATGTACGCGAGTACCTGTGCAACCGCGGTATACAGTCCCGCCGGGATTTCCTGGCCGATACGCGTGCTGCGATAGAGTGCCCGGGCGAGCGGTGGCGCCGAAAACAGAGGCACGCGATTTTCTTCGCCGATTTCCCTGATGCGCGCAGCGATCAGGTCTTTGCCCTTGGCAACGACTTTCGGCGCGCCCATACGATCATCGTCATAGCGGAGAGCAACCGCGAAATGGGTCGGGTTGGTGATAATGACGTGTGCTGTGGGTACGTCCTCCATCATGCGGCGCGTGGCAGCCTGTTGCTGCAGCGCACGAATTTTGGATTTCACCTCTGGCCTGCCTTCCGTTTCCTTGAACTCATCGCGTATTTCGGTGCGCGTCATGCGTAATTTCTTTTGATGATTCCAGAGTTGAAACGGCACATCGACGGCAGCTATCAGAATCAGGCCGGTACTCACAACGAGCAGGGAAACCGCGCACAGTTGCAGGGCATCGACGATGGCAACGGTGACCGGCTGGCGACCCAGGCCGAGCAAGTCGTCCAGTGACAGCCACAGCCAGAAAACGGCGATCGTGATAATGATGGCAAACTTTGCCAGTGCCTTCATGAGCTCCATCAGACTGTTGGCACTGAAGATTCGCTTGAAGCCGCTGATCGGATTAATTCGCTTGCCCTTAAATGCGGCGGCTTTCATGCTGAATGACCAGCCGCCAATCAGCACCGCGCTGCCGAATACGGCCAGTATCAAAACAATTACGAAAGGCGCGAGTCCGCCGATCGCAGCAGCGACAGCAGCAGAAAATGCGTCGGCCATGTAGCTTGTGTCGAAAATTTCCCTGCGCTCGATATCGAACGATTGCGCGAACCCGCCACCGATGCGATCTGCCATCGGTGCTGCCATGAAGATCAGTGCAGAGGCTCCGGAAAGCATCACGCCCGTCATCGTCAGCTCTCGTGAACGCGGGACGTCCCCCTTCTTGCGGGCGTCCTCACGACGCTTCGCTGTAGGTTGCTCGGTACGATCCTGTTGTTGTTGCTCTTCGGCCATCGTCTCTCTGCTTTGAAGTCAGCTGCTAAGCAACCAGGGAATTGTCGCGAAAGCGTCTTCCAACGACCGGGATACGTTTTCCGTCAGGCTTCCCAGACTGAGAAAAATGACCACGAATCCCAACAACATGGCAACGGGAAAACCCACTGCGAAAAGATTCAGGGTTGGTGCTGCCCGGCTCGTCACACCGAAGGACAGGTTCACGACCAAAAGTGCGGTCACGGCAGGCAAGGCGATTTTCATCGCTACGTCGAAAACCTGCCCGGACCATAGCAGCAGGTTCCAGACTGCGATTCGGCCGAGTCCACCGCTCGCGACCGGCAATATCTGAAAGCTGTCGGCAAGCAATTGAATAACCGCCAGGTGTCCATCCAGGGAAAGAAAGATGAGCATTCCAAGCATCAGAAACAGCTGACCCAGGACAGGTATGTTCACACCGCGTTCCCGATCGAGAAATACGGCGAACCCCAGCCCCATGCTCATTGCAATGACCTGCCCGCCGAGCGAGATCGCGTCGAATATCAGTTGCAGGGCGAAGCCCATTGCCACGCCGATCAGGATTTCCTGCATCATCAGGATCAGGCCGGCAAAACTCAGAAACTCGACGTTCACTGTCGCTGGAAGCAGCGGTGTGATCGCAAGCGTTAGTGCCAGCGCGAGTATGAGGCGCACCTGCTTCGGTACGAACGACCCGCCGATCACCGGCATCATCATGACGAAGGCGCCGATCCTGACGAAAGGCCAGAAGTAGTCTGAGAGCAGCGTCACCAGCGAGGCGATATTGATTTCCAGATTCATTAATCCGGTCCGCACTTATGTCTGCATAGGTCATTGCATTTCTCACTCATGAGATCAGGGTTGGGATTTGCTCGAAAATGCTATGGGTGTAGTTGACGATCACACCGAGCATCCAGGGACCCGCGATTACCAGCGCCATTACCAGCACCAGCAGTTTGGTAATAAAGCTCATAGTCATTTCGTTGATCTGGGTGGCGGCCTGGAAGATACCGACCAAAAGACCAACCGCCAGCGCGGACAGCAGCAGAGGTGCTGCAATCAGCATTGTCGTCCAGAGCGCCTGCTGGCCAATAGTGGTTACGGTTTCCGGCGTCATTCAGATAGCCCTTATGTATAGAAGCTGGCGGCCAGCGAACCGAGCACCATCGCCCAGCCGTCGACCAGTACGAACAGCATGATTTTGAACGGCAGCGAAATGAGCATGGGCGAGAGCATCATCATGCCCATGGACATGAGTACGCTTGAAACCACGAGATCGATGACGAGAAACGGAATGAAGATTAAAAAGCCGACCTGGAACGCCGTCTTCAGTTCGCTGACCATGAAGCTTGGAATAACGATCGACGTCGGTACGTCTTCAGCCGATGCAAATTCTTCGTGCCCGGCGATCCCGGAGAACATTTGTATATCGCTGTCGCGCGTCTGGTTCAGCATGAACTCGCGCAATGGCAGGATGCCCTGTTCGAAAGCAACCGGCGCCGCAATCTCACCGTCCATGTAGGGCTTCACCGAATCAGCCCAAACCGTATCGATTACGGGTGTCATGACGAAAAACGTCAGAAACAGGGCGACTCCAAGGAGGACCTGGTTCGGCGGCGTCTGCGCTGTTCCGAGGGCCTGACGAAGTATCGACAACACGATAATGATGCGCATGAAGGCACTGGTGGAGAGTATTGCTGCCGGCAGCAATGTCAGCAGCGTCATCATGACGAAAATCTGGATGCTAAGTGAGAATGGCTGACTACCAGCGGTGTCAGCGACGGTCTGCAGAGTTAACGCCTCGGCAGCCGGAACTTCAGCCTGGCCGAAAGCAGCGAACGGCAAGAGGCCAACTATGACAATCAGCACCGTGCGCATCATCGCCGCCCTCCACCCATCGCCGACTTCAACCGACTCGCAAAATTCTCCTGGGCGACGGGCTCCAACACCACCGGCTCGTCGAAAACATGCAGGGTTTGCACGCTGCTCGTCGTCATACCAATCAACAGCTGTTTATTCGCCACTTCCACGATTGCGATGCGTTCTTTCGGGCCGATCGGCTGCGTCGCAATGATATTTATGAGGCCACCTGAACTGCCTCTGTGTCCCTGCATCCGCGCATACAAAAACCCGAGAACAATGATGGCCACTACCACCAGCAACAAGCCGCCGCTGACGCTCAGCACATCCGGCGCGCCAATCGGGGCGCCAGCTTTAGGTGCGGCCGCCACTGCCGCCATTGGTGCGAGCAGCACGCAGGCTGCCAGCGCCCGTTTGCAACAATGCATTGTTAAGGAATCTGTCATTGCGTCGCTCAATTGAGCGTTTCGATTCGTTCGACCGGGCTCACGACGTCGGTCAGGCGGACACCGAATTTCTCATCG
>JBBKWC010000028.1:0-3194 GCA_037968735.1 Woeseiaceae bacterium
GGCGGGCGCGGCGAGAGCGTATGGCTTGGCTGGTTTCTGTATGCGACGCTCACCGAGTTTGCGCCCTACGCCAGCGAGCGTGATCCTGCACGCGCGTCGCGCTGGCTGGCACATGCAGCAGCGCTGCGCGAGTCGCTCGAGCGCAACGCCTGGGACGGAGCGTGGTATCGCCGCGGATATTTCGACGACGGCACGCCGCTCGGCTCGGAGCTTGCAGATGAATGCCGGATCGATTCCATTGCTCAGTCCTGGAGTGTGATGTCGGGGGCCGCCGACCCTGCGCGCGCCGCGCAGGCGATGGCTTCCGTCATGACCGAGCTTATCCGGACCGACGACAAACTCGCTTTGTTGTTTACGCCGCCGTTTGAACACACGGCACACGATCCGGGGTACATCATGGCCTACCCTCCCGGCCTGCGTGAAAACGGGGGTCAGTACACACATGCGGCGACATGGTCAGTGTTCGCACTGGCCAAACTCGGGCAGGGTGACGCCGCCGCGGCGCTGTTCGCGCTGCTGAATCCCGTGCATCTCGCGTCGTCGGCAACCGGTATGCAGCGGTACAAGGTAGAGCCCTACGTGATTGCGGCGGATGTCTACTCCGTCGCTCCCCATACGGGACGCGGCGGCTGGACCTGGTACACCGGCGCTGCCGGATGGATGTACCGCGCGGGGATCGAAGCCATTTTGGGTTTTGACCTGCAAGGTGCCACGCTCACGATCGCGCCGTGTATTCCCGCGAACTGGCCACGCTATGACCTGGTGTTCAACTATCGCAGCGCGCGTTACGAAATAAGTGTCGAAAATCCGTCCGGTGTCACCGGTGGCGTTGTGACGGTTGTGATCGACGGGCAACGCTCATCACCGGACGACCACCACATCGCATTGCTGGATGATGGCCGCAAGCATCAGGTTGAAATCACGCTCGGTACTGACGTGTCCGCGATTGATCACGCCATATTGGCGTACTTAAAGTGATTGCCGAGCACGGTTGGTTTGTCGCACGGCCTTCCGGCACTGAAGATGTTTACAAGATCTACGCCGAGAGTTTTCGCGGCGCCGCGCTCAGATGAACCCGGATAACCCCTGTCTCCTGACGATCAACGGCGGCTCATCGAGCATTCGCTTTGCCCTGTATGCAGCCGATCAATCCTTACGCCTGACGACGCGCGGTAAATTAGAGCGCATAGGTTTGAGCGGCGCCAATTTAAGCGTTGCCGACGCCACCGGGAAAACGGTAACCAGCCGCGACATCGATGCTGCCGAACACGGCACGGAAGTGAGTATTTTATTGAATTGGCTGGAGGCGCAACCCGCGTTCACAGCTATCAGAGCAGTAGGGCATCGGGTTGTGCACGGCATGACCCATAGCGTGCCGGAACGCGTCACACCGGATCTGCTTAATGAGCTACGTCGCATCGTACCGTTCGATCCCGAGCATCTTCCACGCGAGATTGAATTGATTGAAGCCATTCAGCAGCGACATCCCGACTTACCGCAAATTGCGTGCTTCGACACCGCCTTCCATCGCAGCATGCCGCGCATCGCAAAGTTGCTGCCGATTCCGCACCGCTATCAAGCCGCGGGCGTCGAACGCTATGGCTTCCACGGCCTGTCATACGCGTATCTGATGGAAGAGCTCGTGCGCCTGGGCGATTCGGCGGCTACTCACGGTCGCGTGATCCTGGCGCATCTTGGCAATGGCGCCAGCGTGGCTGCAGTGCTGAATGGCCAGAGTATCGACACGAGCATGGGATTCACGCCCACGTCGGGGCTGATGATGAGCACACGTACGGGCGATCTGGATCCGGGGTTGAGCTATTACTTCGCGCAGACGGAGCACATGAGTGCCGCGCAGTTTCAGCACCTGGTGAATCACGAATCGGGGCTGCTCGGTGTATCGGGCATCAGCGCCGATATGCGCGATTTGCTCGCGCATGAATCCGATGACGATCGCGCCGCCGAGGCGGTAGCACTGTTTTGTTATCAAGCGAAAAAGTGGATCGGTTCCTGCGCAGCTGTTCTCGGCGGCGTGGATACCCTGGTGTTCACCGGCGGCATCGGCGAAAACGCGCCACTGGTCCGTGCGCGTATCTGCGACGACATGGGCTTCCTCGGTATCGCGCTGGACGATGCGCGCAACGCGGACAATGCAGCGTTGATTTCAACTGACGCGAGCCGGGTCGCCGTACGTGTCATCAACACCGATGAAGAGCTCATGATCGCAAGATCGGTCGGCCGTCTCCTTGAACTCACTGAACACTGAAACAGGACTACAGCAACATGACTTCGAAAACACTGACGCCTGATCTGCTGCACCGGATGGATGCCTATTGGCGGGCGGCCAACTATCTGTCGGTCGGCCAGATTTATCTCTACGACAATCCACTGCTCAAGCGGCCGCTGGCGCTCGCTGATGTGAAGCATATGCTGCTGGGCCACTGGGGCACGACGCCGGGACAGAACTTTATTTACACGCATCTGAATCGGGTCATCAAGAAATTCGATCTCGATATGATTTACGTGTCCGGGCCCGGGCACGGCGGTCCGGCGGTGGTGGCCAACACGTATCTGGAAGGCACGTACAGCGAGATCTACCCTGATATCAGTCAGGACGAAGCGGGCTTGCAGAAACTGTTTCTACAATTCTCGTTTCCCGGCGGCATTCCCAGCCACGCGTCGCCGGAGTGTCCTGGCTCGATCCACGAAGGCGGCGAACTGGGATACTCGCTTAGCCACTCGTTCGGCGCCGTTTTCGACAACCCGAATCTTATCGTCGCATGTGTCGTCGGCGACGGCGAAGCAGAAACCGGACCGCTGGCCACGGCGTGGCATTCCAACAAGCTTCTCGATCCCGCCACGGATGGCGCTGTGCTGCCGATACTGCATCTCAATGGCTACAAGATCGCCAACCCGACGATTCTTGCGCGCATCAGCCGTGAAGAACTGGAGCAGTTGCTGTGTGGCTATGGGTGGACGCCGTACTTTGTTGAAGGCGACGATCCTGCACTCATGCACGAGGCCATGGCTGCGACGCTCGACACGGCGGTGGAGCAAATCAAGAGCATGCAGCAGAACGCTCGCGCCAACGGCGATTTAACGCGTCCCCGCTGGCCCATGATCGTACTCAAATCACCCAAGGGGTGGACAGGGCCAAAGGTCGTCGATGACCGACAAATCGAAGGCACCTTCCG
>JBBKWC010000029.1:0-16630 GCA_037968735.1 Woeseiaceae bacterium
ACATGAAAGTTGTCGTGATTGGTGCGGCGATACGTTAGCTGGTGAATCAACGACGGATAGGCATGAAACGCAAAGATGACCGGCTTATCCCGGGTGAACAACTCGTCGAAATCCCTGTCGCTCAAGCCATGCGGATGTTCCGATGTCGGTTGCAGCTTCATAAGATCCACCACATTGACGACGCGGATTTTCAAGTCCGGCAGATGCTCGCGCAGGATGGAGACGGCGGCCAGGGTCTCCTGCGTCGGCACGTCGCCGCAGCAGGCCATGACCACGTCCGGCGACACGGCCTGGTCGTTGCTGGCCCACTGCCAGATGCCGATGCCCTTCGTGCAGTGTTTGACGGCCGCATCCATGGTGAGCCATTGCGGCGCAGGGTGTTTGCCCGCGATTACCACATTGACGTAGTGGCGGCTGCGTAAGCAATGATCCATTACCGATAACAAACAGTTGGCGTCCGGCGGAAAGTAAACCCGCACGACGCCGGCTTTCTTGTTTACGACGTGATCGACAAAACCGGGATCCTGGTGCGTGAAACCGTTGTGATCCTGCCGCCAAACATGCGAGGCCAGCAGATAATTCAGCGAGGCGATCCTCCGTCGCCAGGGTAGCTGCGCGGTGACTTTCAGCCATTTTGCATGCTGATTGAACATCGAATCGATAATGTGAATGAACGCCTCATAACAATTGAAGAGTCCATGGCGACCGGTGAGCAGGTAGCCTTCGAGCCAGCCCTGGCATTGATGCTCGCTCAACATCGAATCAACGACACGTCCGCTGGGCGCGAGAAATTCATCCGTCGCTACGACCGCGGCATCCCATTGGCGTTGCGTCGCTTCAAACATCGCGCCGAGGCCGTTGGATAGCGTCTCGTCAGGGCCGAAGACGCGGAAATTTCGCTGGCTCTCGTTCAGCCGTGCCACGTCGCGCAGGAATGGCCCGAGCACTCGCGTATCGCCGATTCCGCGTACGCCCGGCTGCGGCACCTTCGCGGCATACTCGCGGAAATCCGGCATGCGTAAATCGCGCAGCAGCATGCCACCGTTGGCGTGGGGATTCGCGCCCATGCGTCGTGCCCCTTCCGGCGCGAGTTCCGCCAGTTCCGGTTTCAATCGGCCCTGGCGGTCGAAGAGATCTTCCGGCCGATAACTCTTGAGCCATTCTTCCAGCAACGCGAGGTGTTCGGGATGGGTGGCCGGATCAGAAAGCGGCACCTGATGCGCGCGGAACGTGCCTTCGATCTGTACCCCGTCGACGACTTTCGGTCCTGTCCACCCCTTGGGTGAATTGAGCACGATCATGGGCCAGCGGGGACGCGTGAGATCTCCATTGGCGCGAGCGTTCTGCTGAATGGTCCTGATTTGCTCCACCACCGTGTCGAGCGTCGCGGCCATGGCCTCGTGCATGAGCGCAGGGTCATGACCTTCAACAAAATAAGGCGTCCACCCATAGCCGCGCAGCAACTGCTCCAGTTCCTCGCGGGTGATGCGCGCGAGAATCGTCGGATTGGCGATCTTGTAGCCATTGAGATGCAGAATCGGCAGCACGGCACCATCCGTGGCGGGATCGAGAAACTTGTTGGCGTGCCACGCCGTGGCCAGTGGTCCGGTTTCTGCCTCGCCGTCGCCGACGACGCACGCAACGATAAGGTCCGGGTTGTCGAAAACGGCGCCGAACGAGTGACTGAGCGAGTAACCCAGTTCGCCGCCTTCGTGGATAGAGCCTGGACACTCCGGCGATGCATGGCTCGGAATGCCACCGGGAAACGAGAACTGTAGGAACAGTTTCTGCAGGCCCGCTTCGTCCTGACTGATATCGGGGTAGATCTCGCTGTAGGTGCCTTCCAGATAGGTGTTGGCCACCACCGCCGGACCGCCATGCCCGGGGCCGGACACGTAGATCATGTCGAGATCGAATTTCCTGATGACCCGATTCAGGTGCACGTAAATGAAGTTCTGTCCCGGCGTCGTACCCCAGTGACCCAGCAGCATATGCTTCACATCAGCGAGCGCCAGTGGCCGTTTGAGCAGTGGATTGTCGAAGAGATAAATCTGGCCGACAGACAAATAGTTGGCTGCCCGCCAATAGGCGTCCATCCGGTCGAGTAAGTCAGGCGTCAGTGTTTCCGTATTCATGTTTCAGTTTCCAGTGTGTTCGGTGAGCTCCAGGAGACGGCCGACTGATCTTGCGATCATGAATTCTTCATCGGTGTTAATGACACGTACCGCGACGCCGCTCGCGTCAGCTGAAATCAACGGTGCATTGGCCGCGTTGTGCTCATCGTCCAGGGCGATGCCGAGGAAGCCCATGTTCGCGCAGATACGCGCACGGACCAGCGGCGCGTTTTCGCCGATGCCGCCGGCGAACACCAGGGTGTCCACGCCGCCGAGCACAGCAGCGCAGGAACCGATCCACTTTTTCGCTTGATAACAAAACAGTGCTACCGCCTCGGCGGCGCGAACGTCATCCGTTTCATGCGCGAGCAGATCACGCATATCAGCACTGATGCCCGATACACCGAGCAGCCCCGATTCGTGGTTCACCATGTGCTGAAATTGCGTGGCACTCATATGTTCCGTTTGTGCGAGGTAATAGACTAATCCCGGATCCAGATCGCCGGTACGGGTGCTCATCATTAGCCCCGACGTCGGTGTGAACCCCATGCTGGTATCGATACTCTTGCCATCGCGCACCGCAGCCACGCTTGCGCCGTTGCCAAGATGCGCCAGGATCACCCGACCTTGAGTGGCCGCCGGATCGCCGAGGCGTACGAGCTCTTCCATCAAATACGCGTACGACAGCCCGTGGAAGCCGTAACGTTCGATGCCGGCGGTTTGAAAGCGGCGCGGAATCGGCAGCAACTTTGCGACGCGCGGCATGCTGCGATGGAAGGCGGTGTCGAAGCACGCAATCTGCGGCAAGCCGGGATGTCGCTGCTGAATGGCCTCTATCAGTTCGATCTCGCGCGGAAGATGCTCGGGATCGAACGGCACGATGCGACGGAGATCATCAAGCAGATTCGGCGTGATGCGTTCCGGCGCGCTATGTGTCATGCCGTGCACAACGCGATGCCCAACCGCCCGAATAGCCGCAAACGCGGGTTGCGCCTCCAGCCAGTTTAATAAAATACTCACTGCCTTGCCGTGTTCGGCAGCATCGATGGCGCGCTCGGCCAGCGCTTTCCCGGTAGCGTCTTTAACGCTCAAATTAGCGCCGCTCAAACCAATGCGTTCCATTTTGCCGCGCATCGTCAAGCGTAAGGTTTGATCGGCTGCATACAGAGCAAAGCGAATGCTCGATGAGCCGCCGTTGATCGTCAGGATGTGGGGGCGGGCCGGATTCATTGCTGCCACAGGATTCGAGCGAACTCCAACGCACTCGCCACTCCAGAGTGTCCTTCGATCCATTTGCGAAGCAGAGTCGAAAGAATCAATTTGGATTTCCTTCGTTGCGCCATATCGCCTTGGCACGCTTGTCCAGTCGCTGAATGGCTGCAAACTTCGGCGTCTCGGCTGCTGCGAACGCGGCACCGACAATAGTCTGGGCCTGTTCCTGAATACGGCGCAGATGATCGGCGCCGCAAAAACTCTCGGCGTATATCTTGTAAACCTCTTCAGTGCCGGAAGGTCGTGCGGCAAACCAGCCGTGCTCGGCAATCACTTTAAGTCCGCCAATAGCTGCGCCATTGCCCGCCGCCTGGTTAATAATGGATTGGACCGGCTCGCCGGCCAAATCTCTGGACACAACCTGTTGCGGAGTGAGGCGCGATAGCAATTTCTTTTGCTCGCGTGTGGCGGGAGCATCGATGCGCTCGAACAGCGGTTCTCCAAACTCGCGTATCAGTTCGCGATAGACCTCGCCGGGATCGCGACCCAAGCGCGCGGTGATCTCCGCCGACAATAGTGCCGGCACGAGACCGTCTTTGTCGGTGGTCCAAACTGTTCCGTCCCTGCGTAGGAACGACGCGCCGGCGCTCTCCTCGCCAGCGAATCCCAACGAACCTAGGAGCAGACCTTTCGCGAACCATTTGAAACCGACCGGCACTTCGTACAGCTTCCGCTGCAGTTTTGCCGCCACGCGGTCGATCATCTGGCTGCTCACAACGGTTTTGCCGACGCCCGCGTCTTCCGGCCACCGGGGTCGATTCTGAAATAAGTAGTGAATGGCCACCGCGAGATAGTGATTGGGCGGCAACAGGCCCGCACTGCGAGTGACAACCCCGTGACGGTCGTGATCGGTATCGCAGGCGAAAGCAATGTCAAAACGATCTTTCAGGCCAATCAAGCTTTGCATGGCATATGCCGAGGAGGGGTCCATGCGAATCTTGCCGTCCCAATCCACCGTCATAAATCGGAACGTAGGATCCACCGTGTCGTTGACGACCGTTAGATTCAGTCGATAGCGTTCGGCAATGGCCGCCCAGTAGTGAACGCCGGCGCCGCCGAGCGGGTCGACGCCCATGCGAATATCTGCACTGCGAATCGCATCCATGTCGATGACACCGTCCAGGTCCGCGACGTAGGAATTGAGGTAGTCGTACCGATGCGTCGTAGCTGCGTTACGCGCCTTTGCAAACGTTACTCTGTTTACGCCGCTCAATCCCTCTGCCAGCAAACGATTGGCCTCGCCTTCGATCCAGCGCGTGATTTTCGTATCCGCCGGCCCGCCATTTGAGGTGTTGTATTTGAAGCCGCCGCTATCCGGCGGATTGTGCGAGGGGGTAATCACGATACCGTCTGCGAGCGCGCTATCGCGGCCGCGGTTGTATACCAGTATGGCGTGTGAGACAGCGGGTGTTGGCGTGTACTCGTCCTTGTCTGCAATCATGACTTCGACAGTGTTGGCGGCCAGCACTTCCAGGGCACTCGCAAATGCGGGTGCCGACAGCGCATGCGTGTCAATGCCCAGGAACAACGGCCCGTTGACATGCTCATGCTTACGGTAGTTACAAATCGCCTGTGTGATAGCCAGTACATGGGGCTCGTTGAAACTGCACTCGAATGCGGAGCCACGGTGTCCGGAGGTGCCGAACGCAATACGCTGCGCAGGCACCGCCGGATCAGGACGTTCGATGTAGTAAGCTGTTATCAATCGCGGCACATCAACCCACAAACTCGGTGGCGCGGGCTCGCCGGCCAAGGGACTTACCGTTGTCAGCACATCACTCACGCCCGTTTTTCCGTTGTGAGCCCTTCGCTCTTTGCGGCAAGACACTCCAGCAGATCCTGCCAGGAATTCGAGAATGCTTCGGTACCTTCGCGCTGCAATCTGGCGGCCAGCTCCGCATCGTTGACGCCCTCGTGAGCGAATGCGGCCAGCAATTCTTCGGCGTCTCCGCCGTCACGCCGCATCACGTCTTTCACGCAGCCGTGCTCCGCGAAATCCTGCAGGGTTTTCTCCGGCAGGGTGTTGATCGTGTTCGGCGCCGCAAGCGCTTCAACGTAAAGCGTGTCCGGTGCCTTCGGGTCTTTCGTTCCGGTACTGGCCCACAGCAGGCGCTGCGCTTGAGCCCCGGCGCGTTCAAGTTTCTTCCAGCGAGCCGATGCCAGCAGATCGCAATAGGATTTGTAAGTGCGCCTGGCGATCGCGATGCCAAGACGATTGCGCAAATGCTCTGGAACTTTGTCCTGGATAGCGACGTCCCAGCGGCTGACGAAGATCGACGCGACTGAAGCGACCTTCGGATTCAGACTTGCGGCGAGGCGTCGTTCGATGCCGCGCAGGTACGCTTCGGCCGCGGCGAGGTATTGCTCGCGAGAGAACAGCAATGTCACGTTAATCGGCACACCGGAGAAAATCGATTCCTCAATCGCGGGAATCCCCGCGGCCGTGCCTGGAATTTTGATAAACAAATTAGGGCGTTTTGCGCGTGCGTGAAGCTCTGCCGCAGCATGAATGCTGCCGGCGGTATCGTCGGCCAGTAGTGGCGACAATTCCAGGGACACCCAGCCGTCTGTACCATCGGTCGCGTCGTGCACTGGCCGAAACAAATCCGCGGCTTGCGTCAGATCTTCCAGCGCCAGTTCGTAGAACAGTGCTTCACCTGCGTGCCCGGCGGCCGCTTTTTGCCGGATAGCCGTGTCGTAAAAGTCGGCATCCCTGATCGCCTTGTCGAAGATCGTGGGATTAGAAGTGAGCCCCGTCACCGAAAGATCGCGGATATAGTCGTGCAGTGTGCCGCCGGTTAGGAGTCCGCGAGTGATGTTATCCAGCCACAGGCTCTGCCCCAGATCGTGCAATTGTTGCGTCGCTTTCATATCTCCTCCGTTTTCGCCCAATGTCAGGCCGGCCCGTGTCCGCCGAGCGTGATTCGCACCTGATGCGTGCGGCCATCGTCCAGTAACTCGATGTGGTGCTCGTCCGGTGCTGAGAGTTGTCCGTCGATCACAACGGCCTCAACACCACCGGTCACGCCGGACGGATTTTCAACACCGATTTCGTAACGCGAACTGCGATAGTTGAACACCAGGTCATAGCGCGGCCAGCTCGCGGGAATACATGGCGCGATCGTGAGCGTGGCGCCCTGCTGGCGAAAACCCAGCATGGCTTCGAGCCCCGCGCGATACATCCAGCCGGCAGCACCGGTGTACCAGGTCCAGCCGCCACGCCCTGTATGCGGCGCAACCGAGTAGACATCCGCCGCTATTACGTAGGGCTCTACCTTGTACCGCTGCATGCCGGCCGGCGAAGACGCGAGATGCACGGGATTCAGCAGTGCGAACAGCGCAGCGGCGGCATCGCCCTGCCCGAGTTTTGCCAGTGCGAACACGGACCACGTCGCCGCATGTGTGTACTGACCGCCGTTTTCACGCACCCCGGGCGGGTAGGCCATGATGTATCCCGGATCGTGTGACGTGTGTGCAAACGGTGGCGTGAACAACAGTGCGAGTTGGTCGTCGGGCCGGATAAGCTCGGTCGAAACGGAGGCCATCGCCTGCTCGGCGCGCAAAGGATCTGCGGCGCCCGACATCACACTCCAGGACTGAGCGATGGAATCGATCCGGCATTCATCGGCAAGCGCCGAGCCGAGCGGCGTGCCGTCGTCGAAATAACCGCGACGATACCACGCTCCGTCCCAGGCGTCGCTCTCAAGCGCATCGCGCAGCGCTGCCGCATGTGCCAGCCAGCGTGACGCGCGTGCAGGATCCCGCTCGCTGGCATACGGCGCAAACTCGGTGAGTGTCGAATACAGAAACCAGCCGAGCCATACGCTCTCGCCGTGCCCATCCATGCCCACGCGATTCATGCCATCGTTCCAGTCGCCTGTGCCGATCAGGGGCAGGCCGTGCGCGCCGAGCGCGAGGCTGTCATCCAGCGCACGCGCACAGTGTTCGAAAAGACTGGCCGTGAAGTCGGTAACGTGTGGCTGAGTGAATGCCTCGTGGGCACCCCGCTCGAGTAGCGGCCCGTCGACGAAGGGCACGGCTTCATCAAGGATCGCCGTGTCACCACTGCTCGCGACGTAGTGCGCGGTGGCATACGGCAGCCAGATTCGATCATCACTGATCCTCGTGCGCACGCCCTGGCCGGTCGTCGGCACCCACCAGTGCTGTACGTCCCCTTGCGGGTACTGGCGAGCGGCAGCACGCAGCAGATGCGCTCGAGTGATGTCGGGCCGCGCGGTGACGAGCGCCATCGAGTCCTGCAGTTGATCGCGAAAGCCATAGGCACCACTTGCCTGGTAGAACGCAGCGCGCGCCCAGGTGCGGCAGGCCAGCGTCTGGTAGAGCAGCCAGCCGTTAAGCATGAGATCCAGTGCGCGATCCGGCGTCTTGACCTGGACCACTTCCAGAGTCTTCGTCCAATGCGCCTGGACCGACGCCAGTGCCGCATCGAGATCCGCGTCGCGATACTTCAGCAGTAGCGCCCGGGCAGCGGCGACGTCGTCGGTCTCACCGAGCAGGAACACGACCTCGGCGCTGCCATTCGCTGTTACATCGAGCATCGTGCGCAGTGCGCCGCAAGGGTCGAGTCCTGCCCCAGTGCGGTTTGACAGCGGTGCAGCGTCGTTGAGTGCCGCCGGCCTGCTGAGTCGGCCATGACGGCCGATGAATTCGCGCCGGTCACCGGTCCACTCGGTCTGGCGCCCTTCCAAATCGATAAACGCGGTGCGGGATGCGAACAGGACGTGCATTGGATTGGTGGCAAAAAGCGCGCCGGTAGACGTATCCATTTCTGTGCTTATGAATGGCGCGGAAGCCTGGCGCGACGTGCCCAATACCCATTCAGCATAAGCCGTCACCGACAATTGCCGATGGCGTCCGGCGGTATCCTGAATAGTCAGGCGGCAGATCCTGACTGGATCGTCAAGAGGAACGAAGACGACAAGCGACAGCACCAGGTTGTGTGCGACGTGCTCGAAAATGCTATAGCCATGGCCGTGACGCACCGTGTAGTGACCATCGGTGTTACACATCGGTGCGCGCGTCGGTGTCCAGTACTCGCCCGTGACCAGGTCGCGGACATACAGGATCTCGGCGATCGGATCACTGACCGCATCGTTGGACCAGGGAGTCAGCTGGTTTTCACGACTGTTCAACGCCCACGTATAGCCGCCACCTTCGGCAGACACCTGGCAACCGAAATTCGCATTGGCAATGACGTTGATCCAGGGTGCCGGTGTGATCTGATTGCCGTGCAGCTGCACGACATATTCGCGCCCGTCAGCGCCAAATCCACCGAGACCGTTAAAGAATTCCAGTTCTGGCTTCGGTGGACACGGAATCGCACGACGAATGGGCCTCGGTAGCTTGTCCGGTGTTGCCGGTTCGACACTCGACGTATCCAGCAGGCGATTTAACTGCGCTGCCAGGCTGCCGTGATCAGCGACAATGACAACCCGTGCGACCGCGCTCAGCACGCCGCGGGTTTCGTTCGATATCAGATCCGTGCGGAGCGTGAATACCGCGCCATGGGCATCCCCCTCACCGAGATGCAGCCGCGTATGACTCATACGCACCGCGGTATCGATGGCGTTCTGCAAATCCTGGACGTAAGACGATGCACGCTCGTTGAGGATCACGAGATCCAACTTGAGATGCTTCAGGCGCAGGTACTCATGAGCCAGGAGCAACTGGCGCACGACGGAGATGTCCTCAGCTTGTTCGATACGAAGTAACACGATCGGCCGGTCGCCGGATATCCCCTGCGCCCATAAGGCATCGCGCGGCCCGCTGCCACGCCGGATGGTCTCTGAAGACGGTCGCAGCGTCGGGTCGACATAGAGGACATGGCCAGCGAGGCGTTGGAACAGATCGGCTTCCTCTGCGCTTACGCCGAGATGCAGGAGCAGCGCCTGGGACTGAGTCCATGCGAGAATCTCCGCGCGGCCGAAGGCGTTCGCATCGTGATGCTTTTCGAGCAGGTCGCAAGCGCTTTCGCGCGACGCTGCCGCGACCGTCCAGCATGAAAGACGTACGGTCCGGCCGGGCGGAATACGGACCCTGCTGCGGAGCGCAAATACCGGGTCGAGTACCGTGCCCACGCTGTTCGACAGCGGGTCTGCCGAGTAAACCGCGTCCGGTGCGTGGACCCCGCCCCCGCGCCCCAGCATGCACGCGCGGTCGGTTTCATATGTACGATCCTGCAGCTCTTCCCCCTGTACGGTCATCTGCTGGCCGACCCAGATTTCCGCTTCCGACGGATCGCGTCGACGTCGTGTAGCGATCAGGGCGCGGAAATGTGGAAGGTACTCGGTCTGCACGAACAGCTTCGAGAACGCCGGGTGCGCAAGATCGGCTGCCGCGGGTGCCAGCACCAACTCACTGTAGGTCGTGACATCGATGTCGCGGGTGTCGTCACCTGTGTTGGTAATCGAGACGCGGCGAACTTCGACATCGTCCTCCGCCGAGACCACCACCTGCAGACTCGTCGTGAGCGAGCCATCGCGGCGCACAAACACCGCGCGATCCTCCTTGAACGTGACGTGATAGTGATCCGGCTCGACACCGCTGGGTTGATAGGTCGCCGACCATACCTCGCCACTCTGGACATCGCGCAGAAAGACGTACTGGCCGTCGACGTCGCACGTGGCGTCTTCGCGCCAGCGCGTGAGTGCGAATTCCCGCCAGTGACTGTAACCGGCTCCCGCGCTCGTGATCATCACGGAATAGGCACCGTGCGAAAGGATTTGGGTCTGCACGGTCTCGGTGCGGGTTGCATGCACCTGGCGATCCGCGGCGGGCCGCGTGGAGTGCAGCAGCATCGGCTCATCAACTTCCTCGGCACGAGGGCGAGAAACCGTCAAATCACGCGGTGTGCGTTCTTGCAGCAGCAATTCGGTGGCCTGCACGCGCGGCTCGGCATGGAAGCGCCCACGCATGCGGCCATCGAACAGTACATTGGCAATCGCGACAATCGTCATGCCCTGGTGATGTGCCATGTAGGCCTTCACGATCGCCAGGGGCACACCATCCGGCAATCGCGAACGCGTGTAGTCAATGGCCTCGAAAAAGCCATAACGACCACGCGCGCCTAGCGACGCTAGCCGAGACAAATTCAAAGCTGCCGCATGCGGATCGACCATTGCCGCCAGGGCAGTCGCATACGGAGCAATCACAATGTTACGACTCAGACCACGCTTGAGCCCGAGGCCCGGGACGCCGAAATTCGAGTACTGGTAGGTCAGCGCCATGTCACGCGCGTTGTAGGCGGACTCCGACACTCCCCACGGCACATGTAACGCGTCGCCGTAACCTGCCTGGCGGCGCACGACGAGTCTGCTTGTCTGCTCGAGCAGACTGCCGGCCGGTGCCCGCATCACGAGCGACGGCATCAGATACTCGAACATCGAACCGGACCAGGAGATCAGCGCCGCGCCGTGGCCGATCGGCGTAACCGGACGACCCAGCCGAAACCAGTGCCTGGTTGGCACATCATTCTTGGCGATCGCAAAAAAGCTCGCGAGCCGTGCCTCTGACGCGAGCAGGTCATAACAACTCGAGTCGAGAGCGTCTTCGTCGGCTCGATAGCCGATTGACAGCAGCGCGCGTTCCTGGTCGAAAAGAAAGTCGAACTCCATCGCCATCGCGATGCCACGCGCCGTATCCTCGAGATACGTCAAGCGTGCATCGACCGCGACGCGCGCCGCAGGGTTCTGCTCGACGTCGCGCCGCCAGCTCGTCACGGACTGCGCAGCCGCATCAACCCAGTACCGCAGTGCATCAAAAGAGCCCTCAGGTTCAGAGCTGATCAGCGCTTCAGTCGCGGCGTGCGCCGCGGCCGCGCGCGCCGCCAGTTCGGACAGCCGCACCGCAAGTCCGCTGCTGATGGGCGGCGGCGACACCACGGCATCAGCGAAGATGTCCAGTGCCTGGTCAAGATTCCGACGAAAGGCGGTTTGCGAACTGCCTGCAACCTCCGACAGGTGCTCGCGCGCGAGGAGCAGGGCATCATGAACGCCTGCGCAGATGATCGGGTAACTCGGCACTGACTGACGCCACTCACCACAAGCGTTCGACACTGCGATGAGGTGGGCAGCCAGATTGCCGCTGTCGACGGACGAGACGTAGCGAGGTTCCAGCGGTCGCAGATCGCGAGTGTCATACCAGTTGTAGAAGTGCCCGCGGTGCTTCGTCATACCTGCCATCGTCGCCAGAGTTGCTTCCAGGCGCTCTATTGCATCGCGTATGCCGAGCCAGCCGAAGTCTTTTGCACTGACGATGCTGACCAGGTAAAGCCCGATATTGGTTGGGGAAGTGCGGTGGGCGACCACCGGTCGAGGGTCTTCCTGAAAATTATCCGGCGGCAACATGTTGTCGTCGGCAGTTACAAATGTCTCAAAGTATCGCCAGGTGCTGCGCGCGACGCCGCGAAGCTGGCGGCTGTCGGCTGACGACAGGGGTAAACGTCCGGCGACAGACGGCGTGATGCTGATCCACAAGGCGATTGCGGGACTGGCGGTCCATAGCAACAAAAATGGCGCTGCAACCCACCAGGCAGCAGCCTCGGCCAACCCCAGTAGAAACATCATGCCGACCGCAAACAGAACGCAGCCGCGCATCTTCCGGTAATTTTTCGCAAGGCCAACGCGCGGTCTCGTTTCAGTCTCTGCGGCTGTGACCCATTCCAGCAGGTTGCGATGGCTGAAAAACAGCCGATACAGCGTCAGCAAAATTGCGTCGATCATCAGCGACGCCTGGTGGGCAAGGAACGTCAGCGCCAGTGCGATCTGGAGAACCGCCAGCCACAGGTCGGCGCCCAGCGCACGGAAATGGCCGTGTCTCTTGATCCTGGTTTGCTGCGGGATAACCACCGCGAGGACGGGCAACAGTGCCGGAAGTGAGATCGTCCCGACCACGAAAATGGTCCACGCCAGTGCTGCTGGCATCGGCAGCAGCCAGCCCGCGATGAGCGACGCAATACAGGCAGGCGCGGAAAGCGTGCGGCGCAGGTTATCGAGCATCTTCCAGATACCGAGCAGCGGCAGCGTGTGTTGCCCGAGCGTGTCCAGGTCGGCACGGCCGAAAATCCATGGCAGCAATTGCCAGTCGCCGCGCGCCCAGCGGTGATTGCGCGCCGCAGCAGTGCTGTAATCGGATGGAAATTCCTCGATTACCTCGATGTCAGACACCAGGCCCGAACGCGCAAACGTGCCTTCAAACAGGTCGTGGCTCAACAGCGAATCATCCGGTACGCGATCGGCAAGCGCCACTTCGAAGGCGTCAATATCGTAGATTCCCTTGCCGGCGTAGGACCCGGCACCGAACAGATCCTGATAAAGATCGCTTGCTGCGGTGTCGTAGGCATTAATCCCGGTCATCCCGGAGACGACGCGCTGAAAAAGTGAACCTTCACGCCCGACTGGCAGCGAGGGCGTGACCCGGGGCTGCAGCACGGCGTAGCCGTCGATCACTCGCCGCCTTGATGTGTCGTAGCGCGGCATGTTTAACGGATGTGCCATTTTGCCGACAAGTCGCCGGACTGCGCCACGGGGTAATCGCGTATCGCTGTCCAGCGTCACGACGTAGCCTACGTCGGCGGGCACTCGTGGCGGTTGTCCATTGATAGCGATGAATGACGTATCCGTCGCACCGCGGAGTAGCTGGTTAAGTTCATGGAGTTTCCCGCGCTTTCGCTCCCACCCCATCCAGCAACCCTGCCCTTCGCTCCAGCGTCGATGTCGATGCAGCAGATGAAACCGCGGACCGTCTTCGCCGGTGGGATAGAGCTCATTGAGCTGTGCAATCCTGGCAACGGCCTGATCAACGAGAGCGTCGTCATTCGGCCCGTGCTCTGTAGCGGCGTCGGTCCAGTCGGTCAGCAATGCGAAGTAAAGTTCGCCCGGCATGGATGCGAGGTAATGCACCTCGAGGCGCTTGACCAATGTGTCGATCGTGGCTGGGGTCGTCAGCAGTGTCGGCACGACCACCATCGTGCGCAACGACGAAGGTACCCCTTCATCCAGCGCCAGACCGGGCAATATCGTCGCACCCATGCTGCGCGTGACCGAGTGGTTCATCAGCGCAAGTGCCGCGTCGACAGTCGGCACAAAGCCGAGCAGACCCAGCAGCCAGAGATTGGCGCTCCCCACCCCCTGATGGGCCAGCCCAATCAGCGGCAGTGCAAGTATCGTCGCCGTCAGCACCACGACTGCACAGAAGTAGGCCACCGGCCCTATCGATGCATCCAGCCGGCGCGGCCAGTCACGCAGCGGCGCCCGGTAACCGAGGCTGCTTTCAAAGGCACGTCGCCCGCGTGAAATCAGATAGTACCCGGGATCACTTTCAGGGCGATCATTCGCGCCACCCGTGCGCGCCACTTCCAGCGCCGCCGTGGTGACCTCAATCTCGGTAAGGGCGGAGCCACGAGACAGTTTCTCGATCGCGCTGCGATAAAGATTGCGCGTCACAAAGTCCATCGCAGCGAATTTGCTGCCGGCGCGCAACAACTTGTCGACCGGGCTCACCGCTTCGAAGAAAACGGCCCAGTCAGATTCAGAAATTCGCCGCATACTGGTAATGATGTTACGCACGGTCACATTCGATGCGCCCTGGCGCTGATGCTCGTCATGCACCATCTGATCGGCGTTGCTGCCTCGCGCGGCGATCAGATTTTCCAGCCAGCGCATCGCGGGTGTCACGCGCGGATCCTGGTCTCTGAGACGCTTCACAAGTTGCACAATGAAGGCGGACGAGAACGTTTCCCCGGCCTCGACGCGCCTGGTCAGCGCTTCCGGATCAGGCACGTCGAGGCCAACACCGAGAAGTTGATCGGCGATGGCGTTTGCTGCTTCGAGTGCTTCGCGGCTTGCGATGATGCGGTCGACTGCGCGCCGTAAATTCTCCACAAGAACAATTCGTAGGGTGATTGCCACAGCCCAGAGTTCGCCGATCGTCAGTGCTTCCACCCGCTGATAGGCGAGGACGAAGCGCCGGAGCGTTTCCGAATCAAAGCGGCTGTCGCTATGCGCGATCCAGGCCCAGGCTATGCCGAAGACACGCGGATACCCCGCGAAAGGCCCACCGGCAAGTTTCGGCAATTGACGGTAGTAACGGGGAGGAAGGTCGTCGTGAATCTGGCGAATCTGCGCTTCGACCAGGTGAAAGTTGTCAACGAGCCAGTCTGCAGCCGGCGTAACGCTGCGGTCCTCAGTGACCGCTTTCGCGAGATTGCGATAGGCCGCGAGTAGCTGCGCCTCATTTTCCTTAAGCCTGCTGTCGAGCAAGCGGCCGGGCGTCGACCGATCGGTTACACGCTGGGCCACGGCGAGGCTGGCTGCGTGCTCCTCCAGTCGCTCGATACTGAACAGCTCTTCGCGAATGATCCCGTGGCTGCTCCACGGGGATTCTGGTGTTCCCGCCGCGGGCAGCGTCACGTCCGCGGCGACGCGGTTCGACCACGGTCCGTTCATGCGTGTGCCGAAACCAAATTCCGTATCAAGAGAACGACCTTGCTGCCAGTGTGGACAGTAAAGTCTACGCGACGGGGTTCATGGGTTATGTACGCTGGCGCACACGTGCCTGGCGCATCGGGCGTGTGGAAAGATGCCGCGCACAGCTCAGGATGACGGATCAAGGGAGATCACCCGCACGATTTGCTGCTGGAAAGAAGCAGCCCGGCGATGGGTACATTATTGGTCGCATCTCCGTATGACAGTCGTGAACGGGATAAGGTACCCACAGCGGCTGCGGAGCACGTCGAAGATGCGTTGCGTGTCGCCTACGCCGAATTTCCTAACAAATCGACCTGGCGGTCAATTGCAGATCGAATTGAAATCCTCAACGACGCCGCAGCGATCATGGGTGGTGATTGAACTACTCACATTACTCGCTGCGAGCGAAGGCGGTAAGACCTATAAGGACTCCAAAGTTGACGTCGTTCGCACCATCGACGGCGTTAGACTATGCGCCGAAACTCTGCGTGCGCATCCAGGCTCGGTAATTCCAACAGGTAGAACCAAAACGACGTCTGGCAAACTTGCTTTAAGGCGCTACTGGAACCTGACGACATTATCAATCCGCAACGCTTGGTATGAGTCAGACCGGCACGATGCCTTTCCAGGTGCGGACAGACGCAGCCGGTGATTAGCGCGCGGTCCAGCCGCCGTCCATGGGCAGGATGCTTCCCGTGATGGCGGCGGCCGCATCGCTGCAGAGGTAAAGCGTCAAACCCGCCACCTGCTCGATGGAAATCAGCTGTTTCGTGGGTTGCGCTGCCAGCATCACGTCGCGAACGACTGCCTCTTCGGAAATCCCCCTCGCCCGCGCCGTGTCGGCGACCTGGTTTTCCACGAGCGGTGTCTTCACGTAGCCCGGAGCGATGGCATTCACGGTGATATTTTCCTCGGCCAGCTCCAGCGCCACCGTCTTGGTCAGTCCGGCAATGCCGTGTTTTGCCGCAACGTAGGCTGCCTTGTACGGTGACGCGACCAATGCGTGCGCCGATGCAATATTGACGATTCGGCCCGCGCCACGAGACAACATCATCGGCACCGCCAGACGAATGGTGTGAAATGCCGAAGTCAGGTTGATGGCGATAATGTCGTTCCACTTGTCGACAGGGAAGTCCTGGATCGGTGACACGTGCTGGATGCCCGCATTGTTGATCAGGATGTCGAGCGATCCCAGGCGTTCAGCGGTCTCGGCAATCATGTCGGAGATCTGTTCGGGCGAGCGCATGTCCGCCGGGTGAAAAGCGACGTCGGCGTTGGCCACAGCCCGGACGCTCGCAACAGCGCCGTCGATGTCGGCCTGAATCCCGAGTCCGTTTAGCATGACCTTGGCGCCCTCTGCCGCCAGGGCCCTGGCAATGCCGAGGCCGATGCCGCTCGTGGATCCCGTGATCAACGCGGCCTTGCCTGAAAATCGCATGGATTCACTCATGTTCTTGTCCGTGTCTGCCCTTTCCCCGACAACTACTCTTCCCAATCTTGTACCAGGCGCTTGGCACTGGCGAAAAACAGTATGGCCGCGACGAGGTAAAAGCCGGTGCCGGAAAGTATGGCGTATTTCAGTGAATCGTCGCCGAAGCGCGACTGCAGAGAATCGGATATAAAGCCGATAGCCAGCGTGCCCGCGCCGATGCCGATGAGATTGTTGACGAACAGGAAGATCGCCGAGGCCGTTGCGCGCATTTGCGGGCGGACGATGTGCTGCATGGCCGATATGACGGGACCCAGCCACGCCAGGCC
>JBBKWC010000030.1:0-3573 GCA_037968735.1 Woeseiaceae bacterium
ATGTTGCCGAAGGATGCTGTGCCTGCTTCACCAAGCAATGCGTCGCCCGATTGAAACGATTCTCCCCAGGTCGTATCGCCGAGCTGCTGCAAACCCTGCTGATTCACGAAATTTGCCATTGCCAGTTTGCCGAGCGACGTTGACTGTCCGTTGGTAAAACGGGCGAAAACGATGCCTTCCGGGTCGACACTTACGCCGGTCAGGCGGCCGGTTGTAAAACCATCCTGTGAGAGCGAGTTAACGCCGAAGTTGCTGCCGAACTGCGTGGCATTGGTAAAATTGAGTGCCATCGAAATATCGGATGCGCCGGTGCCAGGGTTGTAGGCAGCCAGCGGCATCTGCCCACCTGCAGGCGCCTGCAGCGAGCCGTCCGGTGCAAAGACAATTTGCGTCGCGCCAGCCACCGGATTGCCCTCGATTTCGATCTCAGTGTTCCAGGTATTCGGAGCGGCATCTTTGACGAAATAGACTGTCGCCGTGTGTGCAGCGCCAAGCGTGTCGTAAACGGTAACGGAAGTGGTGTGGTTGAAGCTCGACGGATCAGTAGGATCGAAGGTCGGATTCGAGGGTATCGTTGCGTTGGCCGGAAGATTGATACCGAACTGTGCGCTCGTCGTTGCCGCCGGTGGATTTGCACCCGTTAATAGCTGCAGGTCCTGGGGCGTGCCCGTGTTAAATAGCCCGCTGCCGGCGAACGGATATGCCTGCAGCCGGGCGCCCTCCGCATTGACCACATAGCCTTCATTATCGACACCGAACGCGCCAGCTCGCGAGTAGCTGCGTGCACCACCGTCACTCAGGACAAAAAAGCCCTCTCCGCCAATTGCCAGATCCAGCGCGTTGTCCGTGAAATCGATATTGCCCTGGGTAAATTGCTGGGCGACTGCCGACAAGCGAACGCCGCTGCCCGAAGCGCTGGACCCAACGCTCTGCGTTCCGATGGCAAACACTTCTGAAAACTGCGCGCGCGACGACTTGAAGCCGTGCGTATTCACATTGGCCACATTGTTCGCGGTCACTTCGAGGTCTGACGATGCGGCATTCAGTCCGCTTAGTGCAATTGCAAATGGCATGGTGTTACTCCTGCTTGAAACTTAGTGTTATAGAATTCGGCGAACCTGGGTCAGTGACAGCGTGTCGCCACCGCGCATGTTCAGAGTCAGTCCTTTCCCGGCGGAACCGAGGCTGACGCTTTCAATATCTGCTTCCATTAGCGTTTCCGCACTTTCGACATAGCCGCCGCGTATCACACGAGTTGCGATCCTGTAGTGGCCAGGCTCGACGCGTTCGCCATTGAGATTGTTGCCGTCCCATTCGAACCTCGCCAGGCCACCAGGCTGTGTGCCGAGTTCCATACGACGAACCAGCTCACCATTCGCGTCGGTAATTTCAATCTGGACATCACTTGCACTTGCATCCAGTTCTACTGCGCCCGACAGTGATCTGCCGTCCTCGAGAAAGCCCACATCAGTGGTTGCCAATACCGGATGGCCGACCAGATTGGCTGCCTGGAGTGCCTGTTCGCTCTGGATCGAGTTTTGCAGGTTCACGAATGAGCTATTGAGTTGCTCGATCCCACTGACCGTGCCGAACTGGGCGAGCTGACCAAGAAAATCGCCGTTTTCCATAGGCTCGAACGGATCCTGGTTCTGAAACTGGGTAATCATCAGCTTCAGAAAGTCCTCCTGCGCGAGATCATCTTTGACTTCCTTGCCCGGCGGGGGCGCAAGGGCGCCGAAGTCGCCGAATCCGTTAATTTCGTTCATTGTGTATTCCTACCATGTTTAGTCTGCGTCAACGTCCGAGTGACAAGGTCTGCAACAGCAAATCCTTGGTCGTGTTGATCATTTCGATGTTGTTCTGATATGACCGCGATGCCGACATCATGTTGACCATCTCCTCGATGGTGCTTACGTTGCTGATGTAGACATTGCCGTCTTCGTCCGCCTCAGGATGATCAGGCTGAAACTGCTTCTGCAGCGGCGCCTGGCTCTCGATAACGCCCTCGAGACGCACGCCACCTACGCCGGACTCACTCGCCAGGGCATCGCCAAATGTCGCGAAGACCGGGTGGCGCGCCCGGTACACTTCGTCCGGGTTACCGCTGACGCTGCCCGCGTTGGCGAGATTGCTAGCCGTCACGTTCATGCGCACCGATTGGGCATTCATGGCAGTTCCGGCAACATCAAATACTTTAAACAATGACATCAGTCACTCCCTTTCAACGCATAACGAAGACTGCGGATTTTGCCGTCCAGAAATGACAGCGTGGCACGGTACTGAACGGCATTCTCTGCAAATGCCGCCTGCTCTACGTCGGTTTCGACCGTATTTCCATCAAGCGTAGACTGCATAGGAATTCGGTATTGCAGCGATGCGCCAATGCTATTGGCATTCGGCGCCGACTGGTGCCGTTCATTCGTGCGCTGCATACTGAGTTGACCGAGCTGCGCATTTTTCATCGCCGTTCCAAAGTCGACGTCGCGGGCCTTGTAGCCTGGCGTGTCGGCGTTAGCGATGTTAGACGACAGCACCTCGTTGCGAAGTTCGCGAAACTTCAATGCCTGTTCGTGATGCGCGAAAGGTTGAATCTTCATTGCGGTAACACATTCCCTCAGTGGGCGGATTGCTGAACTGCAATGGTCAATGCAAAGCCTGTGCCAGTTCGTGCGAACCCTGACGGCTCAAGGTTTCCACTGCCGGGCCGACAATGACAGTGGGGCAAAGCGGCAATTCCTTGCCGCATTGACGGCAACATTCCGTCATCCGTTGCATACGCCCAAACCGCTGGCACGCGACTTGCATTATTCCGTTTAGCAATCTGCACAAGGGAACAAGCGCGAAATGGCTTGCGTCCCGAAACCGCAGAAAACCAGTCGTAGCAAGGAGTTTTGCTTAGATATGAGAGAGCGAGGACCATACGAGACAGCAACAGGCGTCAGTGTTTTGACACCTGCTGCGCCGCTTCGCCGCAATTCTGACGGTCACATGCCCGCGGACGAAGTCATGCAAGGCCTGCACCGCTACGGCCTGCTACTGATGGTCTTGGCGACGCTGGCATTTGCATTGACGGCGACGGCGTCCGAATGGCAGTCCAACGCGGAAATTGCGGCCGTCGCTGAGAAGTTCGCGCAGAAAAAATTCGGTCAATCGGACGGTCGCGTTGTTCCCTCGGCCGGGCATCTCGACGACCGACTCCAGCTGGCACGTTGCGACGTTCCGCTGGAACCCTTTTTGCGTGGTGGGACCAGAGTCAGCAGTCGCACAATCATCGGCGTGCGCTGCATGGGCAGTCAGCCCTGGAAAGTCTACGTGCCGGTGGATGTGGTTGTCATGCAGCCGGTATTAATAGCGAAACGAACATTGCCAAAAGGTCATGTGCTGACTGCCGACGATGTCATTGCAGAGCCTCGCGACGTCACCCGGCTCAATGGCGGTTATGTCACTTCCGTTGACAGCGCGGCGGGACAGAAACTCAAGCATCAGATCATGGGTGGCAGGATCATCACGCCGTCCATTCTGGCCGCTGAGACGCTGGTACGACGCGGCCAATCTGTAACGCTGGTGGTCAGC
>JBBKWC010000031.1:0-3255 GCA_037968735.1 Woeseiaceae bacterium
CCGTGGAGCATGTCGGCAATCCAGTCTGCGATGCGAAGGCTCGAGGTCTCCTGGACGTTCCACGACCTGCGGGCGAAGGCGGATTCTGATCATGAGACCGGTCTCGGCCTCATGCGCCGTTATAACCGCGCCCGCCGGTTGATGGCGGTGAAATAGGACTTTCTTAGAATGACCTTAGAAAATCCTTAGAAAATTTGGTGCCGGCACCACGAATCGAACGCGGGACCTACTGATTACAAATCAGTTGCTCTACCAACTGAGCTATGCCGGCATTCTTTGTGAGGCGCGGATTATAGCCGCTTAATCTGCTCGCGGGCAGGTGGCGAGGTCACGAAGTTTCACTTTGGCCTCGCCGTAGCGTTCCATGATCGTGCTCGCGCCGCGGCCCGGTGGAAGCGCCAGGTCTACGTAGAAAACCGTGGAGTCCCGCATCCTCGCGGAGATGTCGGCATCCAGCCCTAACGACCTTGCCTGCAACTCAACTCTTTCAGCCCGGCTCATCTCGCCAAACAGTCCCAATGAAATTTTCAGGCCGTCCTCTTTGGTCGGCACCAGGTAGGCATCGCCGAGCCCGCCACTTTGCAGCGCAGCCAGCATCTCATTGCCGCTCTCCCGGTCGGGAATGTCCTGAATCTGCACCCAGTGCCCGACGAATACCTGACCCTCGGTAGTGCGAACACTGGCCCGCATGCCCTCTGCCCGGTATTCGGCCAGCACACCGTTTGCTTCCGCGTTCGAGGTGAACGGGCCGATAGTGACGCAGGAACGCCCGACATTCGCAGCAAGCGCCGAACTGGTCGCCGACTCTCCGCCTGCTGAGGCCGCTCCCTGAGATACGGCATCCACCTTCAGCGGCGGACCGAGCTGGTTCTCACGCACGATGACAACGCCCGGTTCCGTGGGTTCATCGGCATACAGGCCCCACAAAAAGTAGAGCACGTTAGCCAGCACCAGTAACAGCAGCAGGTTTCGCATTATTGTGATTGCAACATTGTCGCCAGGCCCTGAAGTACGAGGTTTGGGCAGTGGAGCACTTTGCCGTCAAGCCGGGCCAGAATGCGTGACGCATCTCCGCCGGTCAAGACGACTTTCGGCCGGTGCCCTGCGCTCCGCATCGCTTTCGCCGCCCGGTCGACCGCACCACAGACCGCAGCCACTGCGCCCTCCTGCAATGCCCGCTCGGTGCGCGTGGCAAATACCGCCAGCCCCTCGCTCGCAGCGAATTTTTTCGTGCCTTTGCCGATATCGCTGGTATCCGCGGAGAGCGAATCAATCATCATGTGCAGGCCGGGCAGGATCTGTCCGCCGAGATGTTGTCCCGATTTATCCACTGCATCGATGGTCACCGCGGTGCCGGCATCTACGACGCACAGCGCCGTTTTCGACGTCGCCCGCGCACCGATCATCGCAACCCACCGATCGACACCGAGGCGTCGCGGTTGACGGTAGCCATTGCTGACACCGCAGGCTTTCTTTTCTGTGTGGGCGAAGTGAACGTCTACATTGCAATGCAGTCCGACGACGCTTGCTAAGCGCGCCGCAAACGCCGGGCCTTTAACGTTGCTGACGAACACTGTCGCGACATTGCGCGGCAGGCGGGTGACCAGGGACGTGAAGCCGGCCTCGCTCAGGGTTTCATGACTGATGCTGCCTGATCTGGAAATGTCCTTGCTGTCGAACACCCCCCACTTCACCCTGGTGTTCCCGACGTCGAACAGCAACGCCCGCTCAGGCACTCGCTCAGGCGCCCTTGCGCCGGTTTAGCCGCACGCTGCCGTTCAGCACCCGAACTCTTTCGTCTTTGCCCTGCAGGATGAGTG
The DNA here is from genome assembly GCA_037968735.1 of Woeseiaceae bacterium. Classification (GTDB taxonomy): domain Bacteria; phylum Pseudomonadota; class Gammaproteobacteria; order Steroidobacterales; family Woeseiaceae; genus SZUA-117. The sequence goes on from JBBKWC010000031.1 coordinate 1,821, forward strand.
CACCATCGCGGCCGATGCCCTGACAAATCCCCTTCGAAGACTCCGTTTCCGATTCGACGCTGACGTGCTGGCCGCGAAGCCAGTCGTAGCGCGGCCAGATATCAAAAAACTCAGCGAAGCCTTCCGCATCGAATTGCGCCAGCGAGTTGAAGATGCCTTCGATCAGCAGCGACGAAATGGCGGACTGCGAAGGCACGGACGAAACGCAACTCGCCAGGTCGATGACATGCCCGATTCGGCTGCGAATTTTTGCCCTTGCATCCGAGCGCTCCAGATCGACGTTGATGCCGACGCCGACAACGACCGTCGGCATTTGTGCATTGGTTGCACGGGTTTCGGTCAGGATGCCGCCGAGTTTGCCGTCGCGCGCAATGATGTCGTTCGGCCACTTTATGCCGACACCGCGCACGCCCAGTTTCTCCAGCGCTTGCGCCACGCCGACGCCGATGGCCAAAGTGAGGCACGGCAGAAATTGAGGCGTGTCGCGAAATGTGTAAGACATCGACAGGCACAAGCCGGTGGCCGGCGGCGAATACCAGATCCGGTCCCGGCGGCCACGGCCTGCGGTTTGATGTTCCGCCAGGGCAACGCGAAAGCGGCCGGGCGGTGGCGCAGCCTGCTCCATGAGGTAGCTGTTGGTCGATTCAATTTCCGGGAACACTTCGAGCGCATCGAGCCGCTCGCGCGACAGACCGGACATGGGGCCGCGTATGCTATCTGCATCGAGGATGTTCATAACTGCGGACCTTTGCGAAACAGCATTGCGCGCGCCAGGCGGTTCTCCTCGCCTCTGCGCATGCGCATCAGGTTGGAGCGGTGACTGAATATGAGGTACATCGCCATCGCAGTGCAATAGATAAATAGCGGCTGATCTTCCGGCAATTTGGTGAACGCGAGCCACAGCGAAGCTGCGATGCTTGCGCTGATCGTTGCCAGACCGACGTAGCCTGTCAGCACCAGTACCCCCACCCATACGAGCAGTACGGGAATGAGCAATGCCGGTGCCAGCACGATAAGCGTACCGATCAACGTGGCCGCCCCTTTGCCGCCGCGAAATTCGTGATAGATGGGCCAGACGTGGCCGATGACCGATGCTGCAGCGCACACCAGGACGAGCCACACGCGCGATATCTCAGGGTCCTCCGGGACGAACGGAATGTCGAGCCCCGGTACGATGCCCGTACCGACAACGCCCTTGCCGATGTCGATAATCATGACACCCAACGCGAAGACCCAGCCCTGGGTGCGCAGCGCATTGGTGCCGCCGGCGTTGCCGCTGCCCATGGTACGGATGTCGATGCCGCCCCGCAGTCGGCCCATCACCATGGAGCCCATGACGGAACCAATGAAGTAGCTGATCAGGAACTTGATCCCGAGTTCTAGCATGTGGCGGGGCCGCGCGCTGTTAGGACGGTCGGGATTGTAACATCAGGGG
>JBBKWC010000032.1:0-12816 GCA_037968735.1 Woeseiaceae bacterium
TAATCCGTGCTGGCCACAAAATGCGCGCCTGAACGAATCAAATCACCGATTGGCATAATCCACGGTGCGCGTTCAGTACCCACCCGTTCCACACCCCAGCGTTGATACTCCCCAATGAAAACCGGCTGCATCGAGGCAATGACTCCCAGGTCCACAAAGCGGCGCAAATTCGGCGGCGAGATAATCGATGCATGCTCAAGCCGAAAGCGCGCTTCCGGTGGCACCTTGTTTCTCTGAATAGCATCGAGCAGCCGCTCAACGCCGAGGTCGCCGATGACGTGACCGTTGACCTGCATGCCCGCGCTTAACGCATTGTTGATAAACGCGTCGAGTTCCGCGTCGCTCATTTGTTGCAGTCCGCTGGTTTCAGGCGCATCGCTGTAAGGCGCGCTCATCTCGGCGCCGCGCGCGCCAAGCGCACCGTCGATGTAGATTTTGAAACTCTTCACCGTCAGCCGGTCGCTGTTCTGCACGGATTCGGGTCCGCTTTCCAGATAATGCGCGACAGCTTCGTCGCCAATCGCCATTGCGTAAATTCTGAGCGGCAACTGGTCCTGCTCGTCCAGCCGTCGCAGCAGTGCGATGTCTTCCATGGTCGTGCCGGCATCATGTACGCCGGTCAATCCCCAGCGCACGTATTGCGCCAGCGCCGCGCGCACATAGCGCTCGCGATATTCCTCGCTGTTCAGATCGGGCATGACCTTCCTGACCAACCCTTCGGCCTGCTCCAGCAGCATTCCCGTAGCCTCACCGCCTGGCCTGCGCACGATACGGCCACCTGCCGGATCCGGCGTATTCGTATCGATGCCGGCAAGCCGTAAGGCTGCCGCATTGACCCATGCCGAATGCCCGCCAATGCGGTTCAGAATGACCGGATTATCGGGACTGACCGCGTCAAGATCTGCAGCAGTCGGGTACGCAGCGACCTCAAAAAAACCTTCGTCCCAGCCACGGCCGATTATCCATTCACCTGGCGCTGCAGATGCCACGGCATCCCTGACCAACTCAAGGATGCGCTGCTTGTTCATTGACTGCACATTCAGGCTTTCAAGTAACTGCCCGAACATTGTGATGTGCACGTGAGCGTCTACCCACCCCGGGACCGCTACACCCTCAAAAGCGCGAAGCTCGGTGTGCTCGCCCGCATACTGCATGACATGAGCGACGTCACCGCTAGCCACAATCGAGCCTTCCCTGACTGCAATCGCCGCGACCTCCGGATTTTCCGCATCGAAGGTGACAAAATTTCCGCTGAAGATTTTATCCGCGAAAACAGGCTTCGGACCGCTGTCAGACTGACACGCGGCCAGTATCAGCAGAACCGATGTGACCGTAAGGAATGACCGGCAGTCGTAAACAACTCGGCGTAAGGTGTTCACAGGCGGAAATCCACCGCCACTTCCGCTGCCAGGTAAAAGATCGTCGCGTAAGCCGCCGTCAGGTAGCGCATGTCATCGGGAACGATCTTGTCGAAGGTGTCGTTGGGTGTGTGATGATAGTGAAAATAGTCATTGGAATTCTGCTCTAGACTCAGCGCCGGCATGCCGGCACGTCCCAGCACGCTCATGTCAGAATCGCCCGTTGCATCGTTGTCCGGATTCCAAACAATTTTAAGCGGCGCAATCAGCTTGTACATTTCTTTCACGACCGGTACGGCCCTTGGACCAACACCCGACACGAGAGTATGAATGCGGCCGCCCCCGCTATCGACTTCGGCGCCCAGCAAGTGACTGTCGATTTCATCTTTGTGCCGTTCGGCATAGGCACGGACGCCTAATAAACCTATCTCTTCTGCGGCAAACAACAACACGCGGATACTCCGTCGCGGACGCAGCTCCATGTCGCCAATTAAGGATGCCGCAGCCATCATCGACCCTACGCCGGCACCGTCATCGATTGCACCCGTGCCCTCATCCCAGGAATCGAGATGCGCGCCAAGCACGACGAACCGGTTCGGATCTTCGCGTCCGGTCAGCTCGCCAATGACATTGTGACCCAGAATCGGTCCGGTAATTTCCGAACTCATGTTAAGGCGCATGGTGACCGGTGCGCCACGCTTCAGCATGTTCATGATGAGTATGGCATCCGGCGCAGACACTGCCGCTGCAGGAATGCGGCGGACACCGTCTTCATAGGAGAAGCCGCTGCCCGTATGGGCAATGCGATTGGTGTCAGAGCCAACCGAGCGAATAACAATGGCTGCTGCACCGCGTTTCGCCGCGACGACGTGTCCACGGCCGCGCGCTCCGGTCCCCTGCCCGTAGCCGGACATTTCAGGCTGATCCGGCGGGGGCACAAAGTCCGCCATACTGTAAGAGATGAAAACAATCTTGCCGTCGAGGCTGTTACCCTCAGGCACAGCTTCCAACGCGTCAAGCGTAGGAAACTCAGCCAGCTCCCCGGTCAGGTCTCCGTTCGTGCCGACGCTGTAACCCAGCGCCGTCGCCACCAGACGATGCGGGTATGGCGCGAGGATTTCCGCATGGGCCTCACCTCTGATCCAGCCATGTTCGATGGCAACTTCCTCGGTCCAGACGCGATCAAAACCCAGCGATTCGAATTTTTCTGTTGCCCAGGCGACAGCGCGCCTGTCCCCTGCGGTGCCAACACGTCTTGGTCCGACTTCCGTGGTCAGCGATTCCACGATATCGACGGCACGATTGTCGAGCAGTGCCCTCTCGCGCAGCAGTACAGCCTTGTCGGCGACAGTCGCGGGAATCACATCGTAATCGACGCTGGCCGCATTCGAATCAGCGCCGCCCGCAACCCTTACAGCACAGAGAATGATTAAACCGAGAAACTGATACCGCATGTCTTGCCCCCAACGTAAGCGCCAATAAAGACGGGGTCAGAGTGGAGACTCTGACCCCGGAAAGCCTCAGCGCAATAATAGCCTAATATGCGGGACCGTCCTTGTACTCGATACCCGACTTGCCGGCTTGCTCCCGGACTACCTCGTAAAGTTGATGATCAAGAGAATCGTCGAGACCGCCGGCAGCGGCGACTTTCTTCTCGATAAATACTTCCCTCTCGCTGGCGAGCGATTGAATCTTTTGTCGCAGATCTGCACGCTCCACGGAGAGCCTGGCGACGTATTCTGCCTGCTCCGCCGGTGCCATCGGCTTGAGTGCGGCGGGCAATGTATCTGCTTCAAGTCTATCGAGGTCGACTTCACCACGTTCAACCGCAGCTACGAGTTCCTTGTCTCCCAGCATATTCTTACGTCCGCCATCCGCGGCATTGAAAACGCCGCGCCGTGCGAGCGACGCCACCGGCGCTGCTTCGTTGAGCTTTGCAGTGGCTGACATTTTTACGGAACCGCGTTCGCGCTCTTCGTCGCTGCCATAGTAAAGGCGGGTCGCATCAAGCTTCGCAGACAAGCTCGCTATTTCAGCGTCAAAGGGCGACTCGTAAGCGACAGCGCCGCCACTTTGTTCTACCTGAAAAAAGCTGCCATGCCCAAGGCTCGCGATCGTCGTCCATGGCTCCACCGTGTTCGGCAGGTTGCCGGCCTGGATGGTATTGATGACGATGCCCTTTTTGTTGGCTGCTGCGATGATCGCCGGGTACTGCACCTCGTTGTAATCCATGTGGGGCGGCGCGTCGCCGACCAGAAAAACAACCTGGTAGGCCTGGCTTGTCTGGCTCCAGGACATCTTGTGGACTGCATCATAAAGACCGCGGTTGACGCTTTCCGGCGTATCACCACCGCCGCCGGCCTGAAAATCCATCAGGGTGGCGTAGACGGAATCCAGATCATCGTTCAGATCGACGATTTTGGTGACGTACTCATCGCCGCGATCACGATAAGCAACCAGCCCGATGCGAATGTCTGGCGTCGGCTGCGCGGATGACATGGTCGACGCAATCGACCATATTTTTTCCTTAGCCGTCTGGATCAATCCGGACATGCTGCCGGTGGTGTCCAGTACGAATACGAGGTCAACAACGGGCCGCGCGGCCGGTACTACGCCTTGTATCGGTGTTGGCTCCACCGGCATTTGTTTAGCCTGAATCGACGGATAGTAAATGACTGCGCCGAGAGTCAGCGCAAACAGCGCAATGCCAATAATTTTCGTTTTCATGGGAATGCTCCTTGGATGAAATACAGAGGGTTAGAGAATGTGGCAGTCAGGACATGAGTTGCCTGAGCGCATTGTCAGCCTGTTGTCGCGCCCGTTCGAAGCCGCGGTTGTCAATCGCATCTGCCGAGGCATGACGTTTTCTGAGATCAGCTGGCAAATAAACGAACAAAGCCTGCATCAGGAAAAAGCACCAGGTGGCGAGAGCCAGATTTCCGGTACGGGCGGTGCACGCTGTGAATGCAGCGACACTGATCCAGGTCAAACCTAAATCCATCAATGCAGGCAGGATGCCCGCGTAAAAATACAGGGAACGAATCAGCCAGATCATGCCGGCATGGATGAGCAGGTAAAATGTGAGCGAGGGCACGAGCCACCAAGAGGCGGCGCTGACGACCAGCCACGCCGACAGAAGCGTCACTCTGCCGGTCTTTTCGGCAGAACATCGCAGCAGAAAAGCCAGGTAAGCCAATGCGATCAGTGGTGCCAACAGGCGAACAAAAACTGGCGTCGCCATGGCGCTCGGCGCGGCGGCAAGCGCGATCGCCGTCAACAGTGCGAGTGCCGCTGAAACGGTGATGCCTTGCAACAAGCCCGGGCGCTTCACGAAATGCTCCGCAAAGATTTTTCACGCAGAAACGCGATTACCACGTCGCTTTCAGCAACGTTCAGTTCGCGCGTCATCCAGCCGGTGTCGTCCCAGTCGGGCTGTGACGATGCGCTGGGACGCCTGAGCGCAAATACTTCGGCCTTTTGCCGCAGGCTTTCGAGCGTGTTTTTGTTATGTTCGAGGCGTGTCCGCTGTTCTTCCAGATACGCGGTCCCGGCCGTGTGCCTGGCGCTCAGCTGTTGTTGAACACGTTCAGCTTCGAGTTTTTTACGGATCAGGGTTTTTGCCAGGTCGTCTTTGCCGGACGAGAAACAAAGATCCAGCTGATCGCCGATGTCTTTTGCAGCTGGCTGCAGTGCCTGCAAGCGATTTCTGAGTGCGTCCTGCTCCTGAGAACAGCGCAGGATTGATTGCTCGTTTGCCGCAAGCTCGGCTTCCATGTCCCGGACGGCCTGCCTCAGGATTTGCTCCGGCTCTTCGATTTGATCGAGCACCGCATGCAGGTCCGCCTTGAACAGCCGCGAAACGCGATTGATAAGTGCCATGATGTTGCCTCCTTGATGAATCCTGGAGACATGCTAGGCAGGAACGGCGTAACGGTTAAGACGGACTTTGGTAAAAGTCCATGCGAAGTTTTTACATTCTGTTTACGGTTACAGCTTGCTCGCGAAAACTCCGCATCCGTGCGGAGTTTCGCATTGCACATTCACCACCATTTACATTCTAGAGGGGATCCCCCGGATGGTAGGTACGCGTGGCGCGTGCTTCGACGTCTTCCCGATAAAAGGCTACGTCCTTGAAAGCAACGTCTGCATAACGTTGTGCCTGGTCGTCAAAATGCGGGGAGTCAGGATCTCCGCTCTGCCCGCCGGCTAGCAAGCTCTTCGCTTTTACTTTGTCGCCAAATTCCACCACGGCAACAAAACTGTTTCCTGACGTGCCATAGAGCTTCTTTGTCCCGGGATAGCGGCGCGCGCCGAACGAAGCCAGTGCGCCCCAGTTTCCGGATGCCATACCAATCGGTAGAGAAGGACCCTCGTCATTGAATGGCTGTTCGATATCGCCGTTGAGCCGCTGGTAGCGATTCACCTCTCCCCAGGGTATATCCCAACGGCCGAAATCCGCTTCCAGCATCGCGAGCGTGTCTGCAAATATCTGCAAACGTTCACTGGCCGGCGCGCCTTCCGCATAGTAAGCGACTCGATCCATAAACGACGCGTCTTCCATGGTCGCCGGCACCGTACCGTTCTCACGAAAGTTTGAGCCATAGAAATGCGCGAGGGTCATTGCAACGGAATCAGCAGCCGTACGGAGATCCCAGTCGCGCAGAACCTCAATCGCGGCAGCGAGGGTTTCGTCGTCATTATCTGTTTGCTCATAGGCCGCAATCACGCCCGGCACCAGTTTCTCGAAACCAGGCAGATAAGGGTCGTACGCGAGCGTGATAAGTTTGTCGAGGGTCATATCCGAGGCGTTCTCCAACACCCGCACCGCGTGCAGTCCGCGAAAATTCTCGTCGTCGGGGGCCATGTACACAGGATAGTCAGCGCGAAGCGGACTGAATTCGCCCGCAGCGGTGAACGGCGTCGAGTTCGTGTTCTGGATCCAGCCGTTTTCAGGATTCACGACCGTGACGATTTCCTCAACTTCGTGTAAACCCTGCCAGTCAGTTGCCGGATCGCTGCCATCGACGGAATTGGCGTAGTCGAAGCGCGCGTCTCGTTTAGGAATAAAATTGCCGTGGTAATAGGCAATATTTCCGCTGGAATCTGCGTAAACCGTGTTATTCGAGGAGTTTGTCCGGATATTCATCATCTCCCAGAATTCCTCGTGATTGCGCAGCTTGGTTCTGACAAAGGACTGCTCCAGCGCCCGCACCGGATCCCAATTGAGCGCGGTGGCAGTCCACCTGCCGTTTTCAATATGCGTGATTGGCCCGTGATGGGTGCGGTACATGGGAAAGGTTTTTTCTGCCATGCCAGTTGCATTCTTGTAGCGCAAGGTGACCTGAAGCGTTTCCACCGGCCGCACTTCGCTTCCATAGCGATAAAAAAGTTCGCCGTCTTCCTCAAAGACGTCTTCCTCAAACTCGTCCATAAAGTCGACGCCGGTGGAGGTATGCATCCAGCCGTTGTGCTCGTTGAAACCCTGGTACACAAAAAACTGCCCCCACGTGACGGCACCGTATGCATTCAGGCCTTCCTCGCTGACGACGTGTATCTCTCCACGAAAGAAAAACGAAGTGTGGGGGTTAATTAGTAGCATCGCGTCGCCGGAACGCGTGTGTTCACCGGCGATGGCGATGCCGTTCGAACCGCTGGGTTCCTTGAAGCGAGAACCTTCCGCAACTTTTTTCAGTAGCGATGTCGCAGGATCGGACATGCCGTAAAACGCCTCGATACCCGTGGTAGAGACCGATTCGATATCGCCGCCGATTGAGCCTTCGCTGAAAAACATCGGAAACCAGGGTTCGAAACGCGTTAACAGGCTGGGCGTCACCTCAGGATGCGTCGCCAGGTACCAGTTAATGCCATCGGCGTAAGCATCGCAAAGTTCCTTAAGCCAGTCAGGCGCACCCTCGTAAGCCGCTTTTGCCTCATCCACCGTCATGTACAGCCGGGCGCGGAGATCACTCCATAACGCGGCCTCGCCGTCCACTTCGGCGAGTCTGCCGGTCGCCCAGATGTAGTTCCGTTCCACCCGGTTGAAGTCATCTTCGCTCTGGGCGTACAGCATGCCGAAAACAGCATCCGCATCAGTTTTCGCATAAATATGCGGGACGCCGTAATCATCGCGAATGATCGTGACCCTGGCTGCCCGCTCTCGCAGGCGCGTGGTTTCTGTGTCTTCGACGATGTTCGCCTGCTGCTCGCTGGCGATAGCTGGCGCAGTTGTCGGCCCGGCATCTCTGGAACAGCCCGAAGCAGAAAGAATGAAAGAGAGGAAAATCAGAAAGCATGTCTTTTGCATCGAACGCATGTCACCCCCGTGAGCAGCCATGAGGAATTGGCCGCGGCCCTGCTCGTTTTACAGCAAGCTGGGCGTGGGGAAAAGGCCGGGACCGGCCAGAGGATTTACAAAAATGTTACATCGCACCGCCCAATTTTGTCTGACCGGCTGTTAGCCTTCTCCCTGATGAAAAAGAAGCTCAGGGTGCTGGTAATCGAGGACGAACAGGCTATTCGCGACGGCCTGATCGACGTGCTCATCTTTCACGGCTACGAGGTGGACGGTGCCGCAACAGGCCCGGATGGACTATCGCGCGCGCTTGCCGGCAAACACGACCTGGTGTTACTGGATATTATGTTGCCCGGCATGGACGGCTACGAGGTCTGTGAACGTATCCGCCAGGCGGATCGGGAAATGCCGGTCATCATGCTGACCGCCAAAACCTCTGATGAGGAAATCGTGACCGGACTGAAACTCGGCGCTGACGACTATGTCGCCAAGCCCTTCTCCATCCAGCAGTTATTGCTCAGAATCGAAGCCGTGTTGCGTCGCTCCCGCGTTGGGATTGAGCAGGCGAGAACGCTGCTTCTGTCTGGCATCAGCATCGATACCGAAACCCTGTGCGGCAGCACGGAAGGGGCCGACGTTGCATTCACCCGCCGGGAAGTCGATCTGCTGAGCTACCTTGCGCAACACAGCGATCGGCCGATATCGCGTGAAGAAATTCTATCAAAAGTATGGGGTTACGCAAGAAATATAGAATTAGAGACAAGAACGGTTGATATCCATGTGGCCAAGATTCGCCGCAAGATCGAGGTCCTGCCCGGCGAACCCAAGAATCTCGTCACCGTTCGCGGCAAGGGCTACCGGCTCATGCTGGAGCAGGATTGATGCTGCCGGCGACCTTCGTCCGGGGCAATGACCGGCGCCGGCTGCGGCGGGTACTTGGCGCTTTGTTTCTCGCCCTCGCCGTGCCGACGGCGGCCCTGATCTGGCAGGCCTTCAATCAACTTAAATGGGAGGCGTGGTTCCAGCATCGCAGTCAGGCTGAGGCACTGACAGCCGTGATCGACGACCAGTTGGCTGCGCGGGTGGCCACTGCGGATCGCCGGCGCTTCGCGGACTTCTCTTTTTTCAGCGAGACCGGCGGCAGATTCGCGGAACGTTCTGCCCTCGCCGCGCTGCCGGTGCCAGCGGACGTGCCGGGAGTCATCGGCTACTTCCAGATTGATCCGGACGGCCGCTTTTCCACGCCTCTGCTGCCCGATTCGGCAGGCAGCCCCGACGAATTTGGCCTTGAGGCGGCGGACTGGGACCGCCGTACTGCCCTGGCCCGTGAATTGCGGGCCATTCTCTCCGACAACGAGTTAATGCGCGACCGGGCGGAGTCGCGCCTGGCGCAGAGTCCGGGCTTGAGACCGTCTGCGGCGCGCACCGATTTGGCGCAAGAAGAACTGCCGGCACCCGGCAATGTTTTGGACATTGAATCAGCGGAATCGGATGCCGCCGCTCGTCCGCCGGCCGGCTTGTCAACCGCGCGTATCGAAAGCTACTCCCAGCAGGCTTTTGACGAACTCAACCAGCCGCTCAGTTCGGCACCGGCAGTAGTAGCGGCAGACGCGCCTGCAACGCTCGATGAGGCAGTGCGCGAACCCGCTCGGATCAATATTCGCGGCAAAGTCAGCGATCTCGGCCTGGATGATGCCCTCGAGAAAAAGAGTGAGGCGTTGAATCGCAGTGGCGGATCTGTCGCTGACAAGGACGACGGTCCCCGTTCCGTCGACAATCGTGAACGTCGACTCGAACAGGAGGTGGTGCCACGCCAGATTCAGGCACCGGCCGCCGAGGTACAGGTGACTGCGGCAGACGCGGACGGCGCCATCACCACGTTTGAAAGCGAAATCGATCCCTACGAATTCAGCTTGCTGGACAGCGGCCACCTGGTCCTGTTCCGTAAGGTATGGCGTGACGATAAGCGCTATATACAGGGCATGTTGCTCAATACGGCCGCTTTTAGCCGCGCTACGCTGGCTGCTTCATTTCAGGCTACCAGTCTTGCCGGCATGTCCGACCTGGTCCTTGGCTATCAGGGCGACATTATCGATGTAATACCGGGTCGCAGCGCTTATGCATCGAGTCGGGCTGGCGAGCTTGAAGGGGCCTTATTGTATCGCGCCCGTCTGTCCGCGCCGCTGCAGAGCCTGGAACTCGTCTATTCCATCCGCGATCTGCCACCCGGGCCGGGTGCAGCCTTGCTGGGCTGGACGACTTTGCTGATCACACTGGTATTTACCGGCGGTTTCATTGCCATGTATCGACTCGGCAGCAGTCAGATTAAGCTTGCGCAACAACAGCAGGACTTCGTGTCAGCAGTCAGCCATGAATTGAAGACGCCCCTCACATCGATACGCATGTACGGAGAAATGTTGCGCGAAGGATGGGCGGACGATGACAAGCGACAGCAATACTACGAGTACATTCACGATGAATCCGAGAGACTGTCACGCTTGATTTCCAACGTTCTGCAGCTGGCCCGGATCACTCGCAGCGATGCGCAGGTTGAGATGCAGGTGCTGCCGGTTGCAACGCTGATCGACGAAGTGCAGTCGAAAATCGCCAATCAGGTAGAGCGCGCCGGTTTCAGGCTGACCGTTGACACCGGAAACGTCGGTGCTTGCAAGATAAATATTGATCCGGACTGTTTTATCCAGATCGTAATTAATCTGGTCGATAATGCGATCAAATTTTCCCGGGACGCCACACAAAAGGAAATCGTCCTCTCTGCCAGTCATGCTGAGAAAGACCACATCGTGCTTTCCATCAGGGATTACGGGCCGGGAATACCGAAGAATCGCCTGCGTAAGATATTCGAACTCTTCTACCGCACCGAGTCGGAACTGACACGGGAGACGGTCGGTACCGGCATCGGTCTGGCGATTGTGCGCCAGTTGTCGTTAGCGATGAATGGGCAAGCGGATGTCATTAACCGCACACCAGGTGCAGAATTCCAGGTCCGCTTTCCCCTTGTTCCCGCAGACGACATCAGGCAATGACACGACGTTGACACCACATCGTGATGGAGAGTAGCGTCCGCAACCTCATCGATCAGAGAAAGCATGATCAGGAGGTTCGTTTTCAATTTGTTCGCCGGTAAATCTATGTGCAGCTACTTTGGAGTGAACGCAGCGTGATGAAATTGTCAAAACTTGCATATCTAGTGGTGAGTATCGGGCTCGGTTTCCTGACCACTTTGCCAGCATTCGCAGAGAGCTTCAGCGTAGGACCGATTGAGGCCGCGTCTGGCAGCACTGCGTCAGGTTTTCTGGAAATACCCGCGAACGGCGATGCCGCAACGCAGATTCCCGTGAGCGTCGTGCATGGCAAGACCAGCGGCCCGGTACTGGCGCTTGTCGCCGGCACTCACGGTTATGAATATCCCGGGATCACCGCATTGCATCGCCTGCGCAACTCGCTCAATCCCGAAGCGCTAAGTGGCACGGTCATCATGGTGCACATTGCGAATCTGCCGGCCTTTCTCGGTCGCAGCACCTATACGAATCCGGTTGATAAAAAGAATTTGAACCGCGTCTACCCCGGCAAGGCAGACGGCACCCAGAGTGAGCGCATCGCTCATGCGATAACAACGATGATTATCGATCAGGCCGACTTTCTGATCGATCTGCATGCAGGAGATGGCAACGAGGCACTACGCCCCTATGTCTACATGCCAGTAACTGGAGTGCCGGATCTCGATCAAAAATCGCGGCAACTGGCCATTGCGTTTGGTCTGGATCATATCGTCGTCGATAAAGCGCCGCTGCGTGCAGCTGACGATTCGCTTTTCACGGACCAGACGGCACTTGTCAGGGGAATTCCGGCGATTACGACCGAGACCGGCCAGCTGGGGTCTAACGACGGGCAATGGGTGGACATGGCAGAAGCGGGTTTATGGAACGTACTGCGCGAGCTGCAGATGGTCCCGGGCGACGTGCAGCCAAATGAAGGCATTACCTGGCTTGGCGACTACGAGGTGCTGACGAGTCCGCACGACGGATTCTTCGAAGCCAACGTTCGTGATGGCTATACTATTGCAAAAGGCGCTCGTGTCGGCGTGCTTCGCGACTACTTCGGCGATCAGATTGAGATCATTCGGGCCCCCTTCTCCGGCGTTGTGAACTATGTGATCGGCACGCCCCCCGTCAGTGCAGGCGAACCGCTCGCCATGCTCAGTAGAATCGTTGCCGAATAGTCGCTCGCGCTGAGTTTATGCCGTGCGCCGCCCGTGCAAGCCCGGCGGCAGCGCCGTGATACTTCTGTTAGAACTCCTCCCTATACTGAAAGACCGAAGCAAAATTCCCATCCGGAGGCTTTCTTGATGAAATCGTTTCTCAAAGTAACCCTGGCGACCGCGTTGTCGCTGGCTGCAGGCGTTTCGAGCGCGGCACAGTTCGATGTTCGAATCACCAATCTGACCAATGGCATCTGGTTTACCCCATTTATCGTGGTTGCGCACCCTGCGGGTACCAGTCTGTTTACGGCAGGTCAGCCGGCTTCCGCCAGCCTGCAGGCAATGGCTGAAGGGGGAGATATCTCAGGCCTTTCTACGGACGCCCAGGCCATCGGCGCCACGGTCGTTGAAAATCCTGCCGGCGGCCCGCTTGCCCCGGCGATGAGTGCGACCGCCAGCATGGATACTGATGGCACCACCAACACCGAGTTGACAGTTCTGGCGATGCTGTTGCCAACCAATGATGCCTTTGCCGGCATGAATGCCATCACGGTGCCGACAGCGCCAGGCATATATAACTTCGATATTCCTGCCTATGACGCAGGTACCGAAGCGAATGATGAATTGCTGACCGGCGGCGGGGCACCCGGCGTTCCGGGCGTGCCGGCTGATCCAGGTGGTATGGCGGGAACGGGCGGAACCGGTGCGGCGCTGGCCGATGCCAACACCAATATTCACATTCACCGAGGTGCGCTTGGCGACACCAGTGCCGTGGGTGGCAGCAGCGATCTCGACAGTCGGATACATCGCTGGCTGAACCCGGTGGTGAGAGTCACCGTGACGGTTCAATAAGGGGCTCATCATGAGAATCAAATCATTACTGAGCTTCGCGGCTGCGTTTAGCAGTCTTTTGCTACTCGGTGCTTGCAGCAGTGATTCTTCATCAC
>JBBKWC010000033.1:0-5741 GCA_037968735.1 Woeseiaceae bacterium
AAGGTATTGAAGGAGCTCGTAGAACATCATGCCGACGAAGAGGAAAAGGAGATGTTCAAGATGGCGAGAAAAGCCATGTCTGCGGAAGAATTGAAAAAACTGGGTGAGCAGATGGAAGCGCGCAAGGCCGAGCTGCAGCGCGACTAGCCAGTACTTGTTCACGCGGGCTATTGGCGATCGGGTCATTACATGGTCAGGGTATCAGCCGATTGGCGGTACCCTGACCCATTTCTCCAGCAATCATAAGTATCCCGGGTCATCACGCTGACTTACGCTCTTACGATGGTGAACAGCCCGATCAGGATAAAGCCTATTCCAGCGGCATAATGCAGGTACTTCTCATTTACGTACTCGGCTACCAGACTCCCGGCCACGACGCCGACAGCCGTAGCTACCACCAGCGCTGCTGACGCGGCAAAAAAGACGACATATTTGCCCACCTCCTTGTCTGCTGCAAACAGCATGGTTGCGAGCTGTGTTTTGTCGCCTAGCTCAGCCACAAACACTGCGCCAAATATCGTTACAAAAATCTTCCAGTCCATACGTGTTTTCCTGTGATCCGACTTTGCCAGACAGGGCGGTCATGGCCGATTGCTTTGTAGCATAGCAGTCGTCACCTCGCTCGCATTCTGCCCCTGCTGCAGGGTCCGACACGCGACAAACGTCACCGGGCCGACGGCTTGCGTTAGCATGAGGCTCACAACGAAATGAACGGTGATCCACATGAAGCTCGACGAGTATGTTCAATACGATGCCACGGGACTCGCGGAACTGGTCAGAAAACGCGAGGTGGGCGCCACGGAGCTGGCACAGCTCGCCGCTGCCGGTGTAGAGAAAGTCAATCCTGCGCTCAATGCAGTCATTGAAACTTACGCTGATCGCATCGACGACCTGGACGAGTCTACGATTCCGGATGGACCGTTCCGCGGCGTCCCGTTTTTCCTTAAGGACCTGGGGCCGCGGCAGCAAGGTCGCCGGCAGGAAGCAGGCTCCCGCCTGATGAAAGGTTACGTAGCCGACTACTCAAGTTTTCTCACGGAACAAATCGAACGCGCGGGTCTGAACATCCTCGGAAGAACGACCTGCCCCGAGTACGGTGTGACCGGAACGACGGAGTCAATCCTCACCGGTGCAACCGCTAACCCGTGGGACACCAGCAAAATAGCGGGCGGCTCCAGCGGTGGTTCCGCAGCCATTACAGCAGCCGGCGTGGTGCCTATGGCCCACGCCAATGACGGTGCCGGTTCCACCCGCATTCCGGCAAGCGTTTGTGGCAACGCGGGAATGAAACACTCGCGTGGCCGGATCAGTTATATGCCGGACGGCTGTGACCTCTCATTTCCGTTGTTCTCCGACGGCGTCAATACGCGCAGCGTTCGCGACATGGCCGGATTTCTGGACGCGGTGATGGGCCCGGCGCCGGGCGAACCCATCCCGTGGGCGACGCCGGAACGGCCTTACATTGAAGAGGTTGATCGTGATCCCGGCAGGCTGAGCATTGCACTCTGCGGCGAGCGCTGGGGGCCTTTTCGTTTCAGCGCACACATCGCTGGCGAAATGCAGGCCTTGGCAAAAGCGCTTGAGGGTGCCGGACATATTGTCGAAGAAGCCGCACCGGACATCGACTACGAAGCGTACCTGCATAACTTTCAGCGCATCTGGGTAATCGACATCGCGGCCATGCTCGACTATGAGGCGCAAAGCGCAGGACGCAAGATATCGGCGGACACCGTCGAGCCGATGACACTCAAGATGTACGAAAAAGGTCGCCATGCGACGGCGGCGGAGCGGCTCGGTGTTTCTGCGGCCATGTCTGTAATTGGCCGCCAACTGGGGGCATTTCACGAACAGTATGACCTCTTGCTCACACCGGTGATGGGTGCAGACACGCCGCCGATTGGCAGCCCCTTCAACCTTGTGCAGGAAGGACAGACCTTTGAGGAATGGTTCCACAACGTCTGCAGGCTTATCCCGGTTACGCCAATTAACAACCTCACCGGAACGCCGGCCGTATCACTACCGCTTTGCAAAGATTCAAACGGACTCCCGTTCGGCGCTCACTTTATCGCGCCAATGGGTCGCGAGGACCGCTTGTTCAACATTGCGGGTCAGCTGGAGAAAATTCTGCCGTGGGCGGATCGACGACCACCGGTGCACGTCACCTCAGACTGACAGCCAGTCGGGGACGACGTCACGGGCGAATACGTCGTCTACCGTTTCCGCACGGCGAACCAGCGCGGCTTGTCCGCCGTCAACCAGCACGACGCCCGGTCGCGGCAACGCGTTGAAATTGGCTGCGCTCGGCTCGCCGTAGGCACCCGTGTTGAGAAACGCCACCAGATCGCCGCGCTGCAGCAGCGGGGCCGGCAGCCGGTGCGTCAGTATTTCCGCATTGCAGGTCTGGCCGACGATGTCGTAGAGCGCGCTGTTCTCCGTCGCCATTCTGTTGGCAATAAAATAGTCGTAGACCGGTCTTTCGAGGTTGAAGCCGTGGCCATCCATAAATGTCTCGGCAGTATCGACCTCCGCCCAGCGGTATTCCTCACCCACTTGTTCGGCTTTTACATTGACGACCGATGAAAGATGTATACCGGTGTCAGCATGGATGCCACGGCCTGGTTCGAGTTCCAGGCGAACGCCTTCGGGATCGAAACCGTGCTCGATCAACGCCGCATGCAATGCAGTACCTACGGTGCCAGCAAACACGTCCAGTGGCGGCGTCTCGTAATCGACTACCGTCACGTCGGGGTCGTGGTCCAGCGGGCTCGGAAAGCCGCCGCCGACGTCGATACATGACGGCGCCCAGCCACCCATCGCATCGCTTATTTCTCGCGTCAGCCTGACGCATGCCCTTACCCAGCTTTCCCACAGCACCGGCTGCTTGCTGTGACGGCCCATGTGCACGTGTATGCCCACCGGCTCCACATGCTCTAGCTCCCCGATACTGGCCGCCATCGTCAGTGCTTCGCTGGTCGGTATGCCGTATTTGATGATGCGGGTCAGGTAACTGACCTGCATCCCCGGCGCAAAATCCGACTCGAGATCCAGCGCGCTGATGTCGGGCTTCAATCGAAGCAGTACTTTGGCGCTTACGCCAAGTGATGCTGCTTCTGCTTCGCAAAGATCCAGCTCGCGCGGGCTGTCGAGGATGATGCGAGCGCCGTGTTGCAGCGCCCGGCGAATCAGGGCACGGCTCTTTATTGATCCGTTGACCGACAGGTCTTCGCCCGAGACGCCGGCACGAATGGCGCATTCGAGTTCACCGGGGCCGAAGATGTCGCAGCCGGTGTCTTCCTCCGTCAGGATCCGCCTGACGGCAACGACCGGGCTGGCCTTCAGCGACGGATAAAGACGCACGGGGCCGTCGCGCCAGTGTTCTTCTAAGGTCGCCTGCCAGTGACGGACGTTTCGCCGCAGGTGAGATGCGGAGACGACGTAAAGCGGCGTGCCGAATTGTTCGGCCAGTGCCACGGTGTCACAATCCTCGATGAACAGTCGCTCACCGCGAACGCTCAACGGATTTCGTAATAACTCGTCGGTGATCAGGAACTTCTGCATAGGGAACAAAAATAGCATGTTGAAAGGAATCAAAGGCATTCATCATCTCGCCATCTCTGTTCCGGATTTGCAAAAGGCGAGAGATTTCTACTGTGATGTGCTGGGCTTTGAGGTAGCGGAGCAATTCGAGTTCGGGCCGGACGAAGAAAGTGAGGCCGTCACGCAGGTGAAGGGCGCCGCTGCCAAAGTCCTGATGCTGCGCGCCGGCAACGTGCATGTCGAAATCTTCGAATACCAGAATGACGGTGTGAATGAGCAGCGGAACGGCCGCCCGGTTTGCGATCATGGTTACACGCATTTCGCGCTGGAAGTGGACGGCGATATCGACGAAGTTTACGCGGCGCTCGACAATGCCGGAGTCCTCTGGCACTCACCGCTAGTTGGCAGCCTGGATGAAGAGGGGTATCGCGTCACCTACGGCCGCGATCCCTTTGGCAATGTTATCGAGATCCAGAAACTTTCGGCGAAGAACCCGGGACACATCAGTCGCCTTCCACACTGGCGTCCGTGAGGTTTTATGGATGTTTGGCGCTACGTAACATTGTCGCCAGGATCGCAAACATGGCCAGGGTAGCCATTGCGGCAACTGCGCCCTGGTAGGTTACGGCCGCGAGCTCGTAGCGTCCGATCAAAGCGCCGGCAAGCGTCACGCCGAAGGTGAGGCCAACCGCCTGAGCGGTGGTCATCAGAACGACAAGTTTGCCGCGGGTGTCCGCAAGCGCTGCCATTGCAAATACGTAGGGCAGTGCAAAGTTCCAGGTGCCGTTATAAAGGCAGATGGCAATGATCAGGCCGTTGATATCTCTGAGATCAGCGAGAAGCCAGACTGCGACGACCTGGCCCAGCATGGCGACGGTAAACGGCAGCACGCGACCAAAACGATCAGCCACGGCAGCAGCGGCAAACGCGCCTACGAGCCCTACTGCCATGCCGAGCGCAAGCGCGTAGCCGATGCCTTCGGCATCAATGCCGGCGTCCGCACCGATGCGCTCTACGAAGGCCCAGACGCCGCCGATCCCCAGATACCAAACAGCCTGGCAGCCGAGCGCAAGCCAGATGGCAATAGGCGACACGGGGACATCGTCAGCATCGAGGACGTCTTCCTTGCTGCCGCCATCAGGCAAGAAGCGAAGAAAGGGCAGAAGCAAGATCGCAATTACGCTCAGTGGCAGGAACACAGCCGCCGTTCCGCCCGTCGCAATCACCGAAGGCAAGATCATGAAGCCCGCGATCGCGATGGCCACCTGCACGCCCACGGCGATGGAGAAATTTCGCTCCGTGTGCCGCGTATCACTAAGCGCAGCGATGGCAAGCGCGTAATTGGTACCCACACCGAGAAATCCTGTCAAAAAACGAATGGCCAGCAGCGACTCGAAATCCGTGACGTAGGCGGACGCGATATTGCCAACCGCCAGCGCGCTCAACGCGACAAGCGCGACCCGGCGCCAGCTCCAGCGGCGTATCCACAATGTCGCCACGATGCCGGCCAGTGCGCCGCCAGCAATTTCCAATCCGGCGATGAGACCGAGCTGCTCTGCACTGAAGCCCAGATGATCGGCCAGTGCACCGAGATACATCGGCTGAATATTAAAGCCGGCGACTGCGACTGCGCCGAGCAAGACGATGACCGCGATAGCACCTGGCCGGTCGCCGTGCGTCGGTTTCTTTGTCGCTGGTGTTTCGATGGTCAGATGCTCGTTATCTCTGTCGAAGCTCACCAGGAATACGGCAAGTGGCTTTAATACAGATAACGCACAGACCTGCTCCTGACGTCTACTGCGATCTGATAATCGCATATATGTCAGCCGCCGTCGCGTGATGGGTAAGTCCGGCGGCGAAAAAATGTTCGCGCCAAAGACGCATTGATTCTCAACCGTTCAACTGTAAATTCGGTCCTGCCCGCCGATCGGTGAATTAGGGTCAACCGGGTAGCGTGTTCTCAAAGAAACTGATTGATCAGTATGCGAATGATCTCCATGCTAAAGTCGCGTATTGCTGTACTCGGCAAATCACAACTCAATGGCAGTGCCCGACACCGTGACACCGCCCGCTTTCGGCACGGATACCTGCAACACGCTTGGACGACCCATGGCAACGCCCTGTCGAATCGTGAAATCAAATGGCGCGTTCATCAATCCGCCATCGCGCAGGTAGCCACCGAGCGCTGCTGCCGCTGCGCCGGT
>JBBKWC010000034.1:0-6317 GCA_037968735.1 Woeseiaceae bacterium
ACGCCGGCCAGCAACAAGCCGTTGGCGTTGTCCCCCACCGCACCAAAATTCGGACCTACTGTGAAGGTATCGCCGCTGGATGGCTCACCGCTTATCTCAAAGCTCGAACCATTCAGGACAATCGGCTCGCCGCTGACGAAAGCAAACGAGCCTGCACCGTTTACCGAGTACGTGCTCGCACTCGTAAACTCGATCAGGGACGACGTCAGAAGGTCCGGGTCGTTGCTATCGACTACCGAGGCTGCAGTGATACGTGCGTCTCCGAGATTCGTGTCCGCACTCGCGGTCCGAACCGGCGATGCCATCGCAATCGCCTGCGGATCGTCCAGCACCCGCCGGATGGAACCGGCCACATCTCTTGCCGGACGAATCAGCAGCCGATCACCTGCCGCCGGCGATCCGCCGACCGCAATGCTGAGGCCGTCTGCCATGTACGGATCGGCCACGGTACCGGTCCCGCTCAGGGCCACCGCCGCCCCGGTATCCGCGCGGCTCAGCGAGTAAGCAGCGCCGTCAAACTCAAGGACGTAATCCGCGCCGCTGATAGCGCTCATATCGGTGATCGTGGCGCTGGCTGTGAGGTTGCCCGTATTACGGTTAGAGGTAAGCACGCCCGGCGCATTTATGCCGAAAAAGTCACCACCCAGTGCGCCGCGAAGATCCATGCCGCTACGATGCTGCTCGTTGAACTGCCCCGTCATAGCCAGCGCAGATTCGCCTAGCGTCTGGCGTGCGGGATCGAGCATCTGGCCGCGAAACTCCAGCAGTGCCCCGATAGTGCCGCCAGTGAGGCTGGTATCCAGAGGCGTATTGCCGCCACTGCCAAGATACGTAATTTGCAGGCGTGACGGGTCGAACTCGCTGCCCTGGACACCGATTTTCTTAACGCTGATGCCAGTCACCAATGCCTGACCGGACCCCATGAAGACGTTCATCGCGCCGTCATCCTGCAAAACCGTGTCAACGGAGATTTGTTCCGAAAGCTTCATGACGAGCCTGTCGCGCTGGTCAAGCAAGTCATTGGGTGGCTGTCCCGTCCTGCCGGACGCCAGTACGATATCGTCATTCACATCGGCAATCTCTTCGGCAATTCGATTGATGTCCTCTACCGAAGATCGAACTCGCTGATTGAGTTCGCCATCCATTTCCTGCAACCGGGTGTCCAGCGCGGCAAAACGTTGCACGATACCGTCGGCTTCTCCGAGCAGCGCCTGCCGGATAGGAATGGACGAGGGATCACTGGCCAGGTCCTGTACCGAATTAAAAAATGACTGCATACCGGAACTGAGGCTTGTCTGGGGATCCGCAAGCAGACTGTCGATTCGGGAACTGAGTGAACTCAGCATCGAAAAACGGGAGTGACTCGTGGTCGTCGTTTGCAACTGCTCGCCAAGCATCACGTCGTACATGCGCTTGATAGTGGTAATTTTTGTGCCACCACCAATGTAACCCGCACCGCTGCCGCTACCGACGCGGCTCGAGAATTCGGCTACCTGACGGCTATAGCCCGGCGTATTCGCATTGGCGATGTTGTGACCGGTCATCTCCAGCGCTCGCTGAAACGCGAGCATACCGGTGAGACTGGTATTGAGTAGGTCAGGCATTATTTTTCCCGCTGGTCACCACATCAACGCCTAGCTGACATCGTCGTGTGTGCGTTCCGGTATTATCGGCCGCGCGTCGATTGACTTTAATGTCGAAAGTGCTTCACGCATTATTTTGCTGTTCAGCACAGCGTTGATTTTCTCGGCGTACGCCGGATCGGTAGCATATCCGGCTTCCTGCAGCGCTGTGGCAAATGCGGCCGTATCAGCACCGTGGTTTCTGACCCCGTCATAACGAGGCTGCCCGCCAACGACACGAACGTAGTCGTCAAATGTTGCAGAAATGTCGTCGTAAGCGCGGAAGCGGGCGTGTTGCCGTTCGCTGACCCCGTCGCGAAACTCGATCGTTGGCTTGCTGGTGGTTGGTCCGTCCCAACTGCTGCTGGCCTTGATACCAAACAAGTTGTAGCTTGAACCGCCGTCCGCACGTTGCATGACGTGCTTGCCCCAGCCGGTTTCCAGCGCTGCCTGGGCCAGGAGTCCTTCCGGCGCGACCCTTAACCTGCGAGCTGCCGCTTCTGCATGTGGCCAGATGTCGCGTACGAAATCTGCAGGTTCTGACCAGGTCGGTTTGGCAGCCGCTTCAGTTGCCTGTCTCATTTCGACGTCCTCCATATGGGGTGCCGGCCCGTCGCTCATGCGCCTGACTCCGGCTACCTGCAGAGGTGCGAGACGCATCTCCACAACTTCTGTTTGTGGCGGCAAAGGCGGCTCTCCGCCCAGCTGCCGCACCAGCATGTCAGATAAGCCGATTCCCCGG
The DNA here is from genome assembly GCA_037968735.1 of Woeseiaceae bacterium. Taxonomy (GTDB): domain Bacteria; phylum Pseudomonadota; class Gammaproteobacteria; order Steroidobacterales; family Woeseiaceae; genus SZUA-117. Next base: position 2,365 of record JBBKWC010000034.1, read on the forward strand.
CCACCTGCCATTTCCAACGCGTACTGCTTGTCGAGCATCTCCTGATACATTTCGTGTTGTTCGCTCTGGCCGAAAATCGGATCTCCAAGACTCGTTTCTCGCATACTTTTCAGCATTGATTGAATGAATAGCGCTTCAAACTGTCCGGCAACTTCACGCAAAACTTCCGGGTCATTATTTTCAGCACCTCGCCTTAGTGCTGAAAACTGGCCGAAATCGGTTATCGATGCCGTCATGAGGTGTCGCTCAGATCACCAGCAATTCGGCGCGCAATGCGCCAGCCTGCTTCAGCGCTTCCAGAATGGCGACCAGATCGCCGGGCGCTGCACCGACCCGGTTTACCGCCTGTACAATGTCGTCGAGACTGGTGCCCGGTTCGAACAGAAACATGCGCGACTCATCCTGGTTAACGTCGATCTGGGAGTCCGGTAACACCACGGTTTCCCCGGCGTCGCTAAATGGCGCGATTGGCTGACTGGCAAAGGGTCGTTCGCTGATCGTCACGACGAGCGAACCATGGGACACGGCAGCCGGGGTTACCGTCACGTGACGACCGATAACAACCGTGCCGGTCCGCGAATTGATAATGACTTTCGCCGCAGCCTCGCCCGGATTGATTTCAAGGTTTTCGAGGTGCGAAAGAAACGACGTGCGTTGCCCGGGGTCCTGTGGCGCCAGAATGCGCACCGATACGGCATCCATCGACTGCGCCGTACCTGACCCCAGCGTGTCGTTGATCATGCTGGCCAGACGCGTAGAGGTCGTAAAATCCGGCGAATGCAGGTTCAGCACGATGCTGTCAAAGTCGTGAAAATCGCTCGGCACAACACGTTCGACAGTCGCGCCGTTGGGAATTCTGCCAGCACTTGGGACGTTGACAGTCACCTTGCTGCCATCGTTTCCCGTGGCACCAAAACCGCCGACAATCAGATTGCCCTGCGCAATGGCGTAAACATTACCGTCCGCACCCTTCAGCGGTGCCAGTAACAGGCTGCCGCCGCGAAGACTTTTGGAGTTGCCGAGCGATGCGACCGTGACGTCGATATTCTGACCTGGCTTCGCAAATGGCGGCAAATCTGCGTGCACCGACACGGCGGCTACATTTTTCAGCTGCATGTTGACGCCCGGCGGCACAGTAACGCCAAACTGCTGCAACATATTCTTGATACTTTGGACGGTGAAGGGCGTCTGGCTGGTCTGGTCGCCGGTACCGTCCAAACCTACGACGAGGCCATAGCCGACGAGCTGGTTATTTCGAACACCGGCGACACTCGCAAGGTCCTTGACCCGATCGGCAAATGCGCTCTGGCCGAAGATCGCAAGGAGAACCAGCAGCCAGCGACTGTGATCTAACGCTCGATGAACCCGATTTCCTGTCTGCATTATTAAATCCTTTTAGTAGGGGTGGAAAATCGAATTAAAGAAACGGCCGATCAGACCCATGCGATTGGCGGCTGCCATGACACCTTTGCTGCTGTACGCAATACGGGCGTCCGCGATCTTGTCAGACGGCACCGAATTATCTGTTTCAATGTCAAACGGACGAATGATGCCGGAGAGCCGGATAAACTCTTTTCCCTGATTCAGGGTGACCCACTTCTCGCCCCTGATCTGCAGATTTCCATTCGGGTACTTGGCGACCACGGTCACGGTAATGTCACCGAAGAGCGTATTGCTCTGACTGCTTTGTCCGGTACCTTCGAATTCGGAATCACCGTTTAAACTGGCGTCAAAAAGGGCATCTCCGCCCTTGGTGACCATACGGCCAAGCACGGTCGGATTTGCGAGGTTGACTTCGGTAGCCTTGGAGACCGCGGTTGCGGAATTTTTCGATGCCGTTGTTTGCTCAACAAGTCGTACTGTCAGAATATCTCCCACGCGCCCGGCTTTCAGGTCCTCCCAGACACGGATTTCTGTCCCGGCCTGGTAGATCGCGCCATTTGTTGGTGATACCTCCGCCGCGGGCACCGGCAACGGAGGCGCGTAGGACTCTTCGTCTTCCGGCAGCATGGCGCAACCGCTGCCAATGCCGAGGACAAGGACGCTTAACGCCAACCGAGAGACACGCTGGAATAAATTCATTGACTTATCCATCAAAGATTGTTGTTCAGGAACTGCATCATCTGGTCACTCGTAGATATAGCCTTTGAGTTCATCTCGTAGGCTCGCTGCGTTTCAATCATGTTGACGAGCTCAGCCACAACATTGACGTTTGACCCTTCGAGCGAGCCCTGAGCCAGAGAACCAAGGCCATTCAGCCCGGGTGTTCCGGCCTGCGCGCTCCCGCTCGCACCGGTTTCGATAAACAGGTTTTCACCGATCGGTTGCAAACCGACAGGATTAATAAAGTCGACCGTCTCCAGAGTGCCGACCTGCGTGGGCGAAGGAATACCGGCAAGCTTTACCGACACCACACCATCGCCGCCGATCGTGATGGTCTGCGCCCCATCTGGAATGTTGATACCCGGCTGCACTGCGTAGCCGTTGGCCGTTACCATTTCGCCCTGTGAATTTCGCTGGAAAGAGCCATCGCGGCTGTACGCGAGGTTGCCATCCGGCATTAAAATCTGAAAAAAGCCGCGGCCTTTGATCGCTACGTCGAGCGCGTTGTCGGTTTGCAGAATCGTGCCCTGAGCAAACTGCTTCTCGGTCGCAACGACGCGTACGCCGGTTCCCAGATTCAAGCCCGAAGGTAACTGCGTGTCCTGGGACGTCTGACCGCCGGACTGGCGTACGGTCTGATATAGCAAATCCTCGAACACGACCCGGCTTTGCTTGAAGCCAGTGGTATTGACGTTCGCCAGGTTGTTGGACACAACCGCCATGCGCGTTTGTTGCGCGTCAAGACCGGTCTTGGCAATCCAGAGTGCCTGGGTCATCGGGTTCTCCTGTTCGCTTTACTGTTTAAATTTCTCATGCGATTAACTCACCCGCATCATCTGGGCCGCGGCGTCCGCGTCTTCTTCGGCTGCCTTCATGACTTTCACCTGCATTTCGTACTGGCGGGACAGTTCGATCATGTTCACCATGGTCTTCGCGATATTGACGTTGCTTTGTTCCAGCGCGCCGGCCGTAATAGTTACCCCGGCATCCGCCGGTGCTGTTTCGCCGGGCGGCAGGTGCAGCAGGCCATCGTTGCCTTTCTGCAAGCGTGAAATATCGGGGTTGACCAGCCTGATGCGATCGACGATGGCTAATGTCTCCGGACCCTGGCCCAGGGGCTGCACGGAGATCGTACCGTCGTTGCCAATCAGCAAACTGCTGTTCGGCGGTATTGCGACGGGCCCGCCGTCGCCCAGAACCAGATGTCCAACCCCATTGCTAAGCAATCCTCCGGCATTAACCCGCAGGTCGCCGGCGCGGGTGAATGCTTCCTCGCCGTCAGGCGCCTGGACGGCGATGAAGCCCGGCCCCTGCACGGCGATGTCGAGGTTTCTGCCAGTGGTGGAGACCGCGCCATGCGAATAGTCAGTGCCATATGACTGCACAATCGCGTTTACCCTCGAGCCAACCCCCGGCCCGTCGATCGGTGACGAACTGAATGAGTGCAGGTCCGCCCGAAAACCGGTCGTTGAAATATTCGCGATGTTGTTACTGTTAATGGCCTGCGCATATTCCGTCTGCTTGGCGCCGGTCATCGCTACATAAAGCATCTCGTCCATCGGATTATCTCTTTATCGCGTCGTCAATTAACGGATGTTGATGACAGTCTGGGTCACGGTGTCGGCCGTCGAGATCATCTGGGCATTGGCCTGGAAATTTCGCTGCGCTGTTATCATCTTCACCAGCTGAGCCGTCAAATCGACATTCGATGCCTCCAGCGCACCCGACTGGATGTTGCCGAAGGATGCTGTGCCTGCTTCACCAAGCAATGCGTCGCCCGATTGAAACGATTCTCCCCAGGTCGTATCGCCGAGCTGCTGCAAACCCTGCTGATTCACGAAATTTGCCAT
>JBBKWC010000035.1:0-3593 GCA_037968735.1 Woeseiaceae bacterium
AAGACCGGCCCGGACGTACTCGTTTCGGTACGCCGTGCGTTGGGCGGCACCGACCTCTTGCAATTGCGGAATGCGGTTGAACAGCAGTTTCTAACGCTCGATGAGTATGAGAACAACGCGCGCCAGGTTTTGGCGAAACTGGAATCGGGATTTTTGCATCGCTTGGCGGCTTTTCAACATGAATGAGAAACCAAAAGAATCCGTACGGAGTGAGCCGACATTTGGCCAGCAAGTTGGGGCGAAGGCGGCGCGTAAGCTCAAGGCGCGTCGCAACTCCACGCAGGGTGTCTGGTTCGGATTAGGAATGATGGGACTGATCGGTTGGTCGGTAGTGGTCCCAACTTTGCTGGGCGCGGCGCTGGGCATTTGGCTGGACGACCGGAATCCCGGCCAGCACTCCTGGACGCTGGCGCTGTTGATGGCTGGGCTCACGCTCGGTTGTTTCAATGCGTGGCATTGGGTCGCCAAGGAAGACCAGGCGATGCGTGAGGAACAGGCCGACGATTGGGACAACAGCAATGAATGACTTTCTCATTCTGTTATTGGCGTTCGTGCAGGGTCAAGCGCTGGGTTGGGTTTTTTTCGGCGGCCTTTGGTGGACGGTCCGCAAAAGCGTTGCATCCAATCGACCGTGGCTTTGGTTCTTCGCCAGTGCCGTTCTGCGCATGAGTATCGTTTTGTCGGGATTCTATTGGGTCGGACGCGGACACTGGGAACGGCTACTCGTGTGTCTCTTAGGGTTTGTTACGGCACGTCTGATCGTGACGTGGCTGACGCGGACACGAGCGGGCAGCCGGATTCATCAAGTAGAGGAGGCCGACTGTGCACCTAAGCCCTGATGAAATTATCTTCTGGCAACACGGGTGGTTCACGCTCAATGCCACCATTGTGTTCACCTGGGGGCTGATGTTCTTGCTGACTGTCGGCTCGAAGCTCATCACGCGAGGATTGACCACGGAATTGACGCGATCGCGCTGGCAGAACCTGCTGGAAATCCTCATCACTACGATGGAGAAACAAATTCAGGATGTCGGTCTGCAACAACCGAGGAAGTATCTTGGCTTTCTGGGTACGCTGCTTCTGTTCGTTGGTTCGGCCAGCCTGTGCACCGTCATTCCCGGCTTTGAGCCGCCGACGGCCTCTCTATCGACCACTGCGTCGCTCGCCCTGTGCGTGCTGGTCGCCGTACCGCTATTCGGCATCGGCGAACAGGGATTTGCCAACTACCTGAAGTCCTACGCGGCACCGACATTCATCATGTTGCCGTTCAATGTCATCAGTGAAGTCTCCCGTACGTTGGCGCTGGCAATACGGTTGTTCGGCAACATGATGAGCGGCGCGATGATCGTCGGCATTCTGCTGGCCATCACGCCTTTCATCTTTCCAATCGTCATGACCGTGCTGGGTTTGCTTACCGGCATGGTACAGGCCTACATCTTCTTCATTCTGGCGACGGTTTACATCGCGGCCGCCACGCGAGGCCGCACACCCAAGTCAAACACTACGGCGCTTGAAATCCCGGCGCCTCACTAACGCATCGAGTTACGAATACGGCAGGAGAAATTATGGACAGCATGACGATTATCGCGGTGGCTTCAATTGTCATCGCCGGCATCACCACCGGTTTTGGCACCATGGGGCCCGCATTGGCAGAAGGCAAAGCGGTCGCGACGGCGCTGACATCGCTGGCGCAGCAGCCGGATGCCTCCGCGACTATTACCCGTACCTTGTTCGTTGGACTTGCAATGATCGAGTCCACGGCCATTTACTGCTTCGTGGTTTCGATGATTCTTATCTTCGCCAATCCGTTCTGGAATTACGGCGTCGCCGCGATTACTGGAAAATAATCCATGCTCATCGATTGGTTCACCGTCGGTGCTCAAGCGCTCAACTTCATCATCCTGGTGTGGTTGCTAAAACGCTTTCTTTACAAGCCCATTCTTGACGCCATCGATGCGCGGGAGCAGCGTATCGCAAATGAACTCGCTGGCGCTGTCGCCAAACAGGCCGAGGCGCAACAGGAGCGCGACGAGTTCCAGCATAAAAACGAAATGTTTGACCGGCAGCGCGCCGAACTGCTGAGCAGGGCTACAAGAGACGCCGAGATCGAGCGACAGAAGCTGCTCGACGAGGCGCGCACTGCCGCCGATACCTTGAGCGCCAAGCGACAGGAAACGCTGCGCAACGAGGCGCGCAATCTGAATCAAGCCCTCAGCCGTCGCACGCAGGAGGAAGTGTTCGCCATTGCGCGCAAGGCGCTGACGGATCTTGCCGGCGCAAATCTGGAGCAGCGCATGTGCGAAGTGTTCACGCAACGGTTGCGTGCACTAAGTGGCGCGACAAAGGAAACCCTCGCCGCGGCGCTGAAGACAGCAACACAGCCGGCGATTGTGCGCAGCGCGTTCGACTTGCCAGCCGCGGAGCAAAGCGCTATTCAAACGGTGGTAAACGAAACCCTGTCGGCTGACGTCTCCCTACGGTTCGAGACCGCACCGGACCTGGTGAGCGGCATCGAACTTGCCATGAGTGGACAAAAAATCTCCTGGAGCATCGCGGAGTATCTGGCGTCGGTACAAAAAGGCGTAGGCGAGCTTCTAAAGGAGAGAGCCAAGATCAATCTGGCCGAACGGCAGCCGCCACCGGCACTGAAAAATAATGAATAGGGAACTGAAAACGGAGAATCTTCAAAGCGTCTTCGACGGCGCGTTTGCCGACCTGAGTCAGGTGCGTGGAACATTTGCACCTGAGTTAGTACTACGTGAAGTCGGCACTGTCACCAGTGTTACTACGGGCATTGCGAAAGTCGCGGGGCTTCCGGGGGCCGGATTTGAAGAGGTGTTGAAATTTCCTGGCGATATTTATGGCATCGCCTTTAACCTCGATGACCGGGAAATCGGCGTCGTGCTACTGGGCGAATATTCGAAATTGCAGGCAGGCGATGTCGTCGAGCGCCGAGGCCACGTGATGGACGTGCCGGTGGGTGAGGCATTGATCGGTCGCATTATCAATCCGCTGGGACGGCCGCTGGATGGCAAGGGGCCGATCGACACCGATGAACGTCTTCCCATCGAGCGCACGGCGCCGCCTATCATGGATCGTGCGCCCGTTACTGTACCGCTGCAAACCGGTATTAAGGTGATCGATGCGCTTATTCCGATCGGACGCGGTCAGCGTGAATTGATCGTCGGCGACCGGCAAACCGGCAAGACCGCCATAGCGATCGATACGATTCTCAATCAGCGGGGCAAAAACGTCTTGTGCGTCTACTGCGCCATCGGCCAACGCGCCAGCGGTGTGGCCAAAGTAGTCGCGGCACTGCGCGACAAAGGTGCGATGGAGTACACCACCGTGGTCGTTACCGAAGGCAACGATCCCCCCGGTCTCGCCTACATTGCACCGTATGCCGCCACCAGCATCGCTGAGCACTTCATGAGCCAGGGCCGCGATGTGTTGATTGTCTACGATGACCTCACCCATCACGCGCGCGCCTATCGCGAGCTGTCGTTGTTGCTGCGTCGTCCGCCTGGACGCGAAGCGTTTCCCGGCGACATTTTCTACATCCACGCGCGCTTGCTGGAGCGGGCAACGCATTT
>JBBKWC010000036.1:0-4444 GCA_037968735.1 Woeseiaceae bacterium
GGGCCGAGAAACAGCGCGCCGTAGTTACTCATGTTGTCCAGAAAATAGTCCGGATTGCGCGTCATCACCTGAACGTGTTCGCTGGCAATTCTATCGGCTTCGGCCAGCATTTCTTCGTCAGTGTCGCAGAGAATGATCTGGCCGTAATCGCGCCACGCTGCACCCGCGGTTTCAGCAGTTTCGAGGGTCTTCAGCTGTCTCTCAATCTCGGACTGCGTATCCTTAACCAGTTTCGCGGACGTCGTCAGCAGAATGGCCGGTGAGTTTGTGCCGTGTTCCGCCTGGCCGAGCAGATCGGTCGCCGCCATCTCGCCGTCGCAGGTTTCGTCGGCAATCACGAGGGTTTCGGTAGGACCGGCAAACAGGTCAATGCCCACACGGCCATATAGCTGGCGTTTGGCTTCCGCAACGTAAGCGTTGCCCGGTCCGACCAGCATATCAACGGCTTCAATCGTGTCCGTGCCGAGCGCCATCGCACCCACTGCCTGCACGCCACCAAGGCAATAGATCTCATCTGCACCGGCGAAATGCATCGCGGCCACGATCGCGTCATTCGGACCGCCTCCATGCGGCGGTGCACACGCGATTACCCGCTTTACGCCGGCAACTTTGGCCGTCAGCACGCTCATGTGGGCGCTGGCCACCATCGGGTACTTCCCGCCCGGTATGTAACAACCAACACTGTTAACCGGAATGTTCTTGTGCCCCAGCACCACCCCGGGGAACGTTTCTTCTTCAACATCACGCATTGATGCTTTCTGAATTTCCGCAAACTTTCTGATCTGGGTTTGCGCAAACTTGATGTCATCGATGGTTTGCGTCGGCAGGCGGCCGATCGCTGCCTGAATCTGCTCGTGGTCAAGCCTGAAACTGGGCGGCGCCCACTTGTCGAATTTTTCCGACAGCTCTCGCACTGCGACGTCGCCCCGACTGTCGATATCCTGGAGGATATTCTCGACGGTCGCTTTCACCTTCGCATCCATATTGGCCGCGGCTTCATGGCTGATGCCTTTCTTGATTACCTTGATCACAGTTTTACCTCGGGTGAATGCGTACTGACAAATTACGAATTAATACTAAGCAATCGTTCTGGCGGGAGCAGGATGATCGCCACCGCGAACGATATAAGCTTCGACAGCGTCGCCGTTGCGGTTTGCAAGGCGTCGCATCATGCCTATCGGCACGGTGAACACGTCACCGGGGCCGATCTCTATCGTGCCATCCCCAATGTCTATGCTGAGGCGGCCCTTGTGCATAAGGATGACTTCCTCTTCGTCACGCGCGTGCACCTTGCTCGAAGTGTCGGGGTCGATTGCCATGTGTCGTACATGAAAACCGTGCGGCCACGACATCCGGCCAGCAGCGATACCTTCGGCCGCACTTGCCGTGCCAATGATTGGAAACTCACGTATCGCCGGCAGCCCGCTTGCCGGCAAAGCTTTCAATTCAGAATGCGCTACAACACACTTCTGTATATCGCTTGCCTTCAAACGGTCATGCCGGGCTACGTCGGCAGGGGTCGTCGGCGGCATCGCTTGCCGCCCCTCTGGAATCGTTTCACCGCTTGCCGTATCAACGAGGCTGCCGTCATCGAGCAGGATCAGCCCGTATTGTGCGGCATCGTCAAATACATAAGGCGCCCAGGTAACGTGGCCGGGATCGTCGCCGCCTAATACGGCAAACAGGAAGCCAACGTGGTCACCAACATTCTTGAAGCCGCGAAAAACGTTCGTGGGTATGGAAATAGTGTCTCCTGGTCCCACCGTAACCGCACCATCCTCGCGATTCGGCCCGAGACAAAACTCCCATCGACCGGAGTGCACTATGAACACCTCGGCAGTCTCGTGGCTGTGCTGTGAGTTCACACAGCCTGGCGGCTGACGCGCCCCGCCGATATTGAAGCCGTGGGGAATTTCGATATGTACGTGCTGTTCGGGATTTTCGGCGACACCCGGGCCAATGATCGTAAAATTCTCTTTCTTCGCGCTGCCCGGCGTACGGGTGTCGATGAAGGCTGTCGTACAGGGACGCAGATCCTTGTAATGAACGACGCGCCCGGCGTTGAGCTCGGCGACTGTAGCGGAGGCGGGAACTGTCTGAACCATGCGTGCAAAATCCTGTAGGTCCGTTTCCGGGCCGTGAACTGCGAAGAAATGTACTTCGAATGCAAAACAAAAGCAAGATTCCAGGATTCTGCTGACGATGCACGCTGAATCGACTCGAAAATCGCGGGTATGAGGTCTGCATTCGAAGTACAATTGCGGCCTTGATGACGACCGATGCCAGGGAGACAGCTACAGCTCATGAGTCTTTTACACAACGGTGCTTACGGCGCTGACGACGATATCGTCGACTACATTCTCGGCATCACCTTCGAAATCTGGGAAGAACGGGGCATCGAGTTGATCCAGCAATACTACGGGCCGGAAACGACGGTGTACGCGCTCGACGGTATCGTTCGTGGTGCGGCGGCAATGATCAATGGCACACGTAGCATGCTTGCCGCCTTTCCGGATCGACTGTTGTTGCCCGACGACGTCATCTGGTCCGATGACGGTGACGCCGGTTTCTATACCTCGCATCGCATCGCCAGTCCGATGACCAATAGCGGCCCAAGCGCCTACGGCCCCGCCACCGACAGAAAAGTAAACATTCTCACCATTGCCGACTGTGTCGTTAGCGACGGCGTGATCACGAAGGAATGGTTAATCCGGGACAATCACGCGTTGGTGACGCAACTGGGTTTCGATCCGCTCGCAGCAGCGAAAGCGATTGCCGCGAAACGCAATGAAGAGACCAGCGACTGGATTGCAGCGGAAATTGTGCGCTTGAAAGGACAAGGTATTCTCGAGCGACGAGCGACGCCGTCATCGTCCGACACGCCGCGCGACTTTAGTGAGCAAGTGCTAAGCGCCCTCTGGGCAGAGCCGGGCGACAGCGCAGCAGAAAGTGTCTATGCGCCCTATGCAGTCATGCAACGCTCGCCGGTCACTTTACTGTCGGGTCGGACCAGTATTGATCAACATTACGCCACGCTTCGCAACGCGATCTCCGTTGAAGGTGTTGCAGTCGATCACGTCGCCACTCAGCCGTTTGGGGAGAACGGTCAGCAGATAGCAGTGCGCTGGACGGTGGCTGGCACGCATAGCGGCGACTATCTGGGGTGCAGCGCAACGGGCAAAACTGTCTTTGTTCTGGGTGCAACACACTGGCGGATTGTCGGCGGAAAAATCATCAGGGAATGGACGATTTTCGACAGTCTCGGCGTACTCAGCCAAATCGTCTGACCTGCGTGGCAATACAGACATGCTTATCGTCGATGCGCATCACCACCTCTGGGATCTTGCGGCTTGCCACTACCCCTGGCTGATGGCGCGCGGCGTCACGCGATTTTTCGGCGATCCCACGCCTATTCAGAAGAACTATCTCATTGCCGATCTGCGGCAGGATGCCGGCGAATTTGATTTAGGCGCATCGGTTCACGTGCAGGTCGGGGTAGCACCCGGCGAAGAAATTCGGGAATCTGCCTGGCTGCAGCAGACGCGTGAAGAGAGTGATTTACCGAGTGCCATCGTCGCGTATTGCGATCTGGCCAGTCCACAGGCACCGACTGCGCTCGAATCCCAGCTTTCTTTTCCTGCCGTTCGCGGCATACGTCAGATTGTCGGGCGATCCGAAGCGGAAGACGCAGAAACGGGCAGCAGCTTGTTGCTGGATGACCCTGTCTGGCGCGAAAACTTCGTATTGCTCGGAGAGCTTGGCCTGTCTTTCGACCTCCAAATGACGCCCGGCCAGTTGCCACGTGTAGCGGAAGTTTTGGCGAGTGCATCTTCAACAAAGATCGCGTTGTGTCATTGCGGCTCACCCTGGGACCAGACTGCCGCCGGGCTGGCAAGCTGGCGTAGTGGGCTGCGGAGGCTGGCGGCGCTCCCCCAAGTGCATTGCAAAATCTCCGGCCTGGGCATGTTCGATCATGAATGGACGACAGAGTCCATACGCCCCATCGTCGAGAGTTGCATAGAAATATTTGGCGTCGATCGGTGCATGTTCGGCTCGAACTTCCCGGTCGACAAGTTGCACGCGACCTATGAGAAGATCTGGCGGGCTTACGACACAATCTGCGGCGAGCTTGGTGCCGCTGAACGCTCCCGATTGTTCTGCGACAATGCCCTGCAATTTTACCGTATCGATCGAGCGAGTGCGTTTGCACCCGCCAGCAACATCGATTGATCGGAACTCAGCAGGAACAGGCTCGCGCCGGCTTTTTTCCAGTTGGCGATCTCACCCGGATCGGGTGTAAACATACCGACTGAACGACTTGCGGCCTGACCAGCGACGCAGATGTCCCTGACCGTGGCAATAAGCTCGCTGTCGGAGATCGATTTGCCCATCGCAACCGCCAGGTCGGCACGGCCAATGAAAATGCAGTCGACGCCTTTGACCG
>JBBKWC010000037.1:0-37730 GCA_037968735.1 Woeseiaceae bacterium
GATTTCGTCGATCCCGACCGTCGGCACGATATCTGTCGGGCCCAACGGCACGTTACTGCCTGCATTGCCGCTGTGCCCGACCAGGTTGTAGTTGTCTGCGACGATTGAGCCGGAGTAACTCGTACTCATCTCGGGAGAAACGCTGCTCGAACGGCTACGATTACCGGATATGATCGAACGCTTGAGGGTTACGGTACCCGACGTGACATGCAGCCCGACTCCTTGGTCACCCCTATTGTCCGTTAGCGTGCTGCCTGAAATGATGGCCGTCGCCGAATCGTTGCTGGAAAAACCGTTGAATATGCCGCCACCGTAGCTGGAGAAATTTCCTGAAATGGTGCTGTTGATGACGCGTAAAGTCCCGAGATTCCAAATACCTCCGCCACCCGCATACCAGTAGCCAATCCCGGCGGAATTGTTGGATATCGTGCTTCGGAGTATCGTCGCCGTGCCCGTGCTCGTGTTCGCGATACCGCCGCCAACACTTGCTGAGTTGTTGGATACTGTGGAGTCGATCAGCGTCAGGGTCCCTTCATTGCAGATTCCGCCCCCTGAGCTGTCATCAACCAAACTGTTGCCGGACACGACGCTGTTCCTGATCTCGAGCGTCGAACCCTCTGTATTGACCAGGTTGCCGCAACTGAAGTATGCCGAGTTGTCCACTATCGAACTATTGGTGACGGTGACGGAGCCGCCTTGATTGCGAATGCTCCCGCCATTGTAGGGAGCGGACGAGTAGTAGTCGTCAAAACCATTGCCGCTCAAAGTACTGTCGTTTACTGAGACCGTCCCGCCCGTGTTCAAGACAGCCAACAGGCCGATGCGCTCAATGCTGCTGTTGTTCAGCGTAACGGTGCCCCCGTCATTGCGAATCGCTAAGCCTGCCCTGCCCCTGGTTCCAGAGCCGCTGATCGTCGTCTTGTTGAGGGTAAACTGGCCGGCGTCGGAGACGCTCACATAAGATGGCACCCGGTCGAAGTCTGGTCCCGTCTGCCGGGTGAGAACACTGAGGTTACCGTCCAGCACAATGGGTGAGGTCACTTCGATGGTTTCCCCCAACGTCAGCTGCTGCAAGCTGCTGGCGGGCAACACGATTCGGTCGCTGCCCGAGCCGGCCGCGCAGTCGAAGTAACCTCGACTATCCCCGTTGGCATTGGCGATCGCTTCGAGCAACGAGCATTTGCCGTCTGCGTTAATCGACGGTGGTGTGTCCGCCGTCACGCCGATCATCGCGGCCCAAAGCGGCGACTGCATCACGGTGAGCATGAGTGCAATGGCCGAAAGCGACCGTTTCAAGCGGCGCTGGAGGGTGCGCCGCTTGGCTCGCGGCAGAGCACGCAGCTCCGCAAGGTGGCGCGCGTGCCGCAGCTGCAGCAATTCGGAAGTGGACGCCAGGTTTAAGGGTGAATTTGCAGATGAAACATCGAATACTTTGCGCATTGACATGTCTCCTGATAGGCATCGACCCGCCTCTTCCAATGATACAGCAGAGACGGAAGTTGGCGTGTCAATTATTTACAACTAGGTCGGCGAAAGGCTGTACGTCACCGGGCGAAATGGTCCAGCGGATGGCTACAAGCAACCGTTTAACATCCTGGATCTGACGTACTTCCGGCAGCCGACGGATACGATGACCTTCAAGTTCGAGGCCCAGAATATCCTCGATGAAAAGCTGACCATCGAGCAGCGTCCCCCGGTCAGGCAAGGTTTAGAAAAATCGCGTATTTTCAAGTTTCAATTCCGCACATCAATCGTCGAGAACTATCAGCCGCGCACCTCGGTCGAACGTCAGGTACGACCATAGCCACTGGATGGCAACGGTGAACCTGCTGCGATTGTTAACCAGAAAGTAGATGTGCACGATTCCCCAGAACCACCATGCGAGCCAGCCTTTAAAACGCACACGGCCGAGATCGACCACCGCTTTACGCCGGCCGATGGTCGCGAGCTGACCGACATCGCGATAGCGGAATTCTGCGGGCTCCGGTTTACCGTGCAAGCGCGCAGCAATGACGCTACCGACGAATTTTCCTTGCTGCTTTGCGACGGTGGCAACTCCTGGGAGAGGATCGCCGTCTTTACCAATGAATGTTGCGGTGTCGCCAATGACGAAGATCTGGGGCAGACCTTCGACCTGCAACTTGCGATCGACGATGACGCGATTGTTACGATCTTTGCTGGCCTGCAACCATTCCGCCGCAGGTGATGCCGCGACACCGGCCGCCCAAATGATTGTCGCCGCTGGAATGCTGCCGTCCCTGACACGTACACCGTCTGCAGAGCAATGCGTTACAGCGTCGCCGAGTCGGATTTCGACGCCGAGTTGCTCGAGCGCCTTCTGCGCGTACCTGGACATTGTTGGCGTAAAAGAGGACAGCAATGTCGGTCCCGCCTCGATGAGCAACACCCGTGCGGTTCGTGGATCGATGCAACGAAAATCCTTCGACAGCGCCTTCCGCGCGACCTCTGAAATTGCGCCCGCCATTTCGACACCCGTGGGACCGCCGCCGACAACAACGAAGGTCAATAACCGCGCGCGCTCCTGACTGTCGTCTTCGATCTCCGCGCGTTCGAAAGCCATCAGTACGCTCCGGCGCACGTCCGTCGCGTCATTGATGTTTTTCAGGCCGGGTGCGTATGGCGCCCAGTCATCGTGGCCGAAGTACGCATGGCTGGCACCCGTCGCTATGATGAGGAAATTATAGTCTTCGAACTCGTCGCCCATGAGGACGCGCTTCTTCGCGGTGTCAACGCCTGTGACCTTGGCCATGACAACGCGGGCGTTTTTCTGTCGTCGCAGGATTCTACGTATTGGCCAGGCAATATCAGCTGGCGACAAACCGGCCGTAGCAACCTGATAGAGGAGTGGCTGGAAAAGGTGATGATTCTGCTTGTCGATGACGACCACCTCAGCATCTACACTGGCTAACTCACTGGCTGCAGCTAAACCACCAAATCCGCCGCCGACGATGATTATTTTCGGTTTCATCAACCACCCTGTTATTGATGGTGGCAAACGTTACTCTTTTTCGAGCCTTTTCGCCTCACGCGAACGAATGCGTTCGATAGACTTATCACACCACTGCAGGTTTGCACTGACTTTCATCAGGCCAATCTGCAACGTGAGCTGCGGATAGAAATCTTCGTCGGGCAAATCGTCCGGATATCTTGCGTCATTCGCTTTCCAGCAGTTTTCTGCGCGCTTCAATGTTTCGAGCCAGCCTGCCATGTGACTCCGTAATTCCTGCATGAATTCCAATACTGCATCCGTGTCTTTCAATTCTGAAAGAAAGTAAACCTGTGCCAGGTAAGCAACGCGTTCGGTACCGACGGTCGGGCCCCCGGACAACCACGACGCCAGTTCCCTGCGTCCTTTCGCCGTTCGTTTATAAACCCGACGTGGCGGGCCGATATCCGATGAACCCTGTTTGCTCGTGAGCAAGCCTTCCTCATCCATTTTCTGCAGCAGCGGATAAATTTGCGAGAGTTCGGCACGCCAGAAGTTACGCAGCGATTGCTCGAATTCCTTTTTGATATCGTAGCCGCTGTGCGGCTCCCGCAATAAGCCCAGCATGATGTGTCTGAGGCTCATGCCGGTTCCCCGAATTTCAGACGATAGTGCCGCGTCCAAATGATGATCGCCGGTATGCCGATGGCCGCCGGTGCCACCCACGGAATAACTGCGACCCAGCCTGTCAGTCCGATGTCGAATAGTCGCGTCAATCCGAACACGGCGAACGCGGTATGAAACGCGATCCCGGAACCCAGCATGGCGCCGAGGTGCTCATACATCCAGGCCCGTTGTGACGGCGTGCCGCTACGCATGTAGCGAAGATTGCCGAAGCCGGTGCCGATACCAATCGGGCTAAGCGCGAAAAGCAACACTTTAATTGGCGGCGACACAATGAGCGCATATAGAATCAGGCCGGCGCTGGCCAGAATGGCACCGTAGGCCAGAGCCGTATTCAGATTTGTTCGCAGGCTGGCGGGATCACGTTTGTGTTTCAGTACCGCCATGCCATGTCGCACGGTCACAAAGGTCACAAATGTCAGGTAGCCGAGAAAAACGATGAACGCCCACAAGACGGGTTCATCCGCGGGGCCGCTGTTGCGCGCTATCAAGTCGGCGACTCTCTGGATCAGTGCGATGCCCGCCGCGCTCAGCACAATGTACGCCGACCAGACGAACACCTTGCCAAAGCGGACATGGTTGACCGCACCTTTTTTCGTGAAAACCGGTACCCAGAAGGCGGCCAGGCCGATTACGCCGAACAGTATGTGAATGATGCGAGCGCTTTCACCTAGGAAGCTCATGTTGCGACCCTCTTACGAGACTATATAACACCGTATATAGCCTCGATCGACGAACTATGTCAACAATTATATAGAGGACAGGTGCTGCCTCGCCAGTACTAACAGACCAAGGGTCATCGTATTCTGCGCCTTCGATGAGGTAGCCTTGGGTATTCCAGCAACCCATTGGAGCGTCCGAATGACCGAATTGCAGCGAGAATCAGGGGAAGCCCTGAAGAAAATCCGCGCACAGGCGGCCGCACAGCTCGAAAGCAACCAGGATTACGCCGAAAGCGGGGAGCTGACCGGCTTATCGGCCGACACTTACGACGCGCTGGACTATCGTCTTATGGCGACGTTTCCGGCAAGTGATGCAGTCGCACAGTACTAATGAATTGCACGGCGACCACGATGCCAATTAAGGCAATAAAATCTGCAAAACAAGAATGATCTTCTTACCTTGTGAGAAAGGCATCTGCCACAACCCGCCCGCAAATCCCGTGCACCCGAACAAGTCCGGGGACGCCGCGATGTCTTGCTCCAAGCCAGAATGAATTCAAACCTCAAGCTGGCGGATCTCGTAACACGGTGTAGCGGTCCCCGCTCTGCAGCCTGGGCGGTCACTGATCGTGCATCGGACATGGAAAGTCGCGGCGACGACATCATTCACTTGGGCATTGGCGATCCGGACTTTAATACGCCCGAAGAAATTGTCGATGTTGCGGTCGCATCAATGCGGTCTGGCAGAACGCACTATTCCCCGATTCCTGGTGAACTAGCGCTACGTCGAGAAATCGCCAAGCATGCAGGCCTGCGCTATGGCAAATCGGTAAGTGAAGACCGGGTTGTCGTTTTCCCAGGCGCGCAGTGCGCGCTGTTTGCAGTTTTCCTGTGCATCGCCCAAAAGGGCAACGAGGTCATTCTTCTGGAGCCGGCATATGCGACCTATGACGCTGTCGCGGAAGCTGGCGGCGCCCAGGCGATTCGCGTCCCACTGGATCCCGACACCGGTTTTGCTCTTGATGTAGAACGCATTAGCGACGCGATCACGCCTCGAACGAAAGCTATTCTGTTGAATTCGCCGGGGAATCCCAGCGGTTCCGTGTTCGACCGGCAGGCCGTTTCCGAGCTTGTGTCGATTTGCGTCGAGAAAGGCATCTGGATCGTATCCGACGAGGTCTACTGGAGCATGGTCTTCGATGGCGAGCACTGTTCTCCGTTCTCCGAGCCGGAAACTGACGGTCTCGTTATTGTTATCAACAGCTTGTCCAAGTCGCATGCGATGACTGGCTGGCGAATTGGCTGGGTCATCGCGCCGGAAGTTGTGACGAATGCCTTAATCAGCCTGTCGCAGGCTCTGCTCTTTGGCGTAAGCCAATTTACCCAGGATGCCGCTGCATTTGCGTTAACTAGCGACCTCGAGAGTGTTCGCAACATGGTCGCTACGTTCAATCAGCGCAGACAGCATTTTTGTCGCGAATTGTCGGACATAAAAGGTATCGATGTGCATGTCCCGGCCGGTGGAATGTTCTTGTTGCTTGGAGTAGGCGGCCTCAACATGGACGGCGAACGTTTCGCGAACGACCTTTTGGACGAGGAGGGCGTGGCCGTTGTGCCCGGATTTGCCTTTGGCGATTCGGTCAAGGATTTTGTCCGCATCGGTTTTCTTCGCGACGTCAGTGTACTGACGGATGCGGCAATGCGAATCCGGCGGTTTGTAGAATTGCGCTGCACGACAACACAACCAAGAACGGTATCCCAGGACTGAACTGACATGTTCCACCGCTACTTTTTCACAATCCTTCTCCTCCTTACGCTGATGCTGCCCGCGCATGCGCAGGATATGGAATCCGTGTCCCGCGCCATCGAAGCTCTCGAGGCCGATGACTCACTGGACGAGGAATCACGAAACGCGACCCGCGAAATCCTGGCAGACGCGCGACAGGTTCTGGCGCGAGCTAATCAACGCGCTGCGGCGGTGAGAAGTTACGTTACAACCGCGAGCACGGCTGAGCAAACCCTGCGGGATGTACGCGCCGATCTGGCCACCTTGCAGCAGCAGCCCGCTATTGAGATCCCGCCGGAATTGGACGAAGACGGGCTGAACGCTCGGCTCCGTGAGTTGTCGGCAGAAAGCGCGGGTCTGGATGCCACCGTTCTCTCTCTTCGGGAACGGGAGAACAGGCTTCGCCCCAGGGCCGACGACATCGCGGCAGAGATCGCCACCGCCCGGAGTGAACTTGAGGAGCTCCTGGAAACGCCGCCCGTTGAAGCTGTCGGCTCCGATCCGGTCGCCCTCGCCAACGATATTCTGCACAGGGCTCACGTCGCGGAACGCAGAGCCGCTATCGATGACCTGGCGCAGGAGCGAGCAACCCTGGGAGCTCGGCGTGACATCGTCGCTGCCAGGCTGAACCTGACGGCCGCGCAAAGTTCGCAGATGGCAGATACCATCGCACGGCTGCAGGAGCGTGTTGTCACCTACCGAGGCGAACAGGCGCGAGAACGCGTAGCCACCATCGAGCAGCAGCTCACAAATATTTCCGCCGCGTCACCGGTGCTGCGTCCGTTCGCCCAGGAAAATCTTTCACTCGCGCGCGCGAATCTGAACATGATCGAAAACTACGGCGCGTTGTCGGTCGAGACTACTCGCTTGCGGCAGGATCTGGTGCGCATGACGGCATCGGCACAAACGGTGGATCAGGTGCTCGCCACCGGTCAGCTGAACGAAGCCACTGCGGAGATGCTGCGCGACGTGCGCGCACGCCTGCCGAACGCCGACGAGCTGGCCGATGCCATGGCGCGGGCAGACCAGGCCACCGTCACGCTGCGGC
Organism: Woeseiaceae bacterium; assembly: GCA_037968735.1. GTDB lineage: Bacteria > Pseudomonadota > Gammaproteobacteria > Steroidobacterales > Woeseiaceae > SZUA-117. The sequence goes on from JBBKWC010000037.1 coordinate 7,128, forward strand.
TGAACCTGGTGTTATGGCAGGACCGTCTGAGAAATATTGGCACCACCGGCGAGGCAGTAAACCGTACTCTGGCCGACCTCGACGCCAGCGAGGTGACCGTTTCCGTCCGTGAGAACGCCGCCAGCCTTGTCGACGAACGGCGACGACTACTGCAGGACGTCAGCGACACTGCGCGCAGCCGGTCGGACCAGATGGGTGCCCAAAAGGTGCTGCGCCAGGACCTGTTGGAACGGACAAGAGCGCTGGCCGGGGCGCTGGACCGGCACCTCCTGTGGCTGCCAACCAAGACCGGCTTCGGCGACGCATTCGTTGCCAACCTGGTGAGCAACTTTGCGTGGATAAGCTCGCCCGGCAACTGGCGCGATACCGGAAAAGCCGTTATAGCCGGTTTTCGCTCGCTTACCGCCGGCCCGGTAATGCTTGCGATTCTCGCGCTGGCGCTTGGTGCGCTCAAGCCGACGATCCGGCGTCGGCTCGACGTGCTTGCAGCGCGCGTCGGACACGTCGACACCGATACTTACATGACGACACCAGAAGCGACCTTGCTCACGCTCTTACTGCCAATTTCCTGGACGCTGGGCATCGTGGCAGTCGGCCTGGCTGCAATGCAGGCGGGCGGCGCCGGATTCACCTTTGCCATCTCTCAGGGCATCCTCGCGATGGCCGCTGTGGTTTTCATCCTCGTGTTCTTCCGCGCACTCGGACGTAACAACGGAGTATTCCACCGGCACTTCGGCTGGAGTGAAGACGCGCTTCGAATGTTACGCAACAACCTCACTTGGTTCATTGCGATTGAGGCGGTGGTTGCCTTCATCTTCACAGCAGCGATTAGCTCCGGCGATCTCGTTATCAAGTACGGCATCGGTCGCCTGGCATTCATGGTGAGTGCCATCGCTATCGCGATGTTTGCTTACAACTTTCTGAAGCCGCGCGACGGCATCATCATGTCTATCGATGCAGACCGTACGTTTACGCCGATCATGAAGCTGTTGTTCGCGGTGCTGGTCGGCGCACCGCTGATCATCGGCATCTTGCCCGTGGTCGGCTACTACGAGGCTGCCATCGAGCTGCAATCCAGAATTTTTCAGACCGGCGTGATCACCCTGCTGGCTGCTGTGATCTACCGCCTGTCCATGCGCGTATTCATGGTAGGACATCGTCGGCTCATGGCGAAACAGGCACAGGATCAACGTGAGCGTGAACAAGCGAGGCGGGATGCCGATGAAGAAGCCGACCAGAGCGGCGAAGCTTCGCCCAGCTACGTCGACGAAGAACACACCGACCTGGACAAGATTTCGGATCAGTCGCGGCGCGCCATTTTCGCCATTTCGACATTTATTCTTTTGCTTGGACTATGGGCCATCTGGGGAACCTTGCTCCCCGCACTGGGTATCGCCGAAGACATCATCCTGTGGAACGGCGTTCGTGAGGTAGACGGCGTTGACGTATCGACCGGCATCAGTCTGTGGGATCTCAGCGTCGCACTGTTTCTGATCATCGGCGGCGTTGTGATCGCCCGCAACATTGCCGGCATTCTGGAGCTGGTGGTCTTCGAACGGCTCAATCTTGTTTCCGGCACACGCTATGCCGTGACCACGATTGCGAAATATGTGCTGATCAGTATCGGTATTGTCGTTGGCTTAAGCCGGCTCGGTGTCGACTGGTCGAGCCTGCAATGGGTGATTGCCGCACTTGGCGTGGGTCTCGGTTTCGGTTTGCAGGAGATTGTCGCGAACTTCGTATCCGGGCTTATCATCCTCTTCGAACGGCCTGTTCGGGTGGGCGACGTCGTGACTATCGGCCAGCTCGAGGGTACCGTTACCAGCATCCAGATCCGCGCCACGCGGATTACCGATTTTGACAATCGCGAGGTGCTGATGCCGAACAAATCCATCATCACGGAAAACGTCACTAACTGGACATTGAACGATCAGGTCACGCGAATCATTTTGAAGTTCGGCGTGGCCTACGGTTCAGACATCGATCAGGTCCGTAATCTGATACTCGAAGCGGTGACGAAGCATCCGGACACGCTCGCAACGCCTTCGCCGACGGTTTTCTTTATGGCACACGGAGACAGTTCCCTGGATTTCGAAGCACGCGTCTTTGTTGCCACACCTGCGAAGCGATTGCCGGTCACGCACGATCTGAATCGCGGCATCAATATGACGCTGGCCGAGGCCGGCATCGAGATTCCTTTCCCACAGCGGGATATCTACATCAAAAAGCTGGGAGATCTGGAGCCCGCGCTGGGGTCAGACAAGACTTAGCGGGCTATTCGTCGCTGAATGTGACTCTGCTAGCGCGTTTGTTGTGGCAATTGAACATTGTAGAACTTTCCAACCAGTTGACGGTAGTAGGCGGCCATATGTGGGAATTCACCAAGCAAATCCAGAATCTGCGTTGATACGAAAATGCCGTTCCCGCCATTCACCAGAATGACAGCACCGTTGCCGGTTTCCGCTGAAAACAGAACCAGTGCATTCTCGCCCCGATCATTTCCGCCGTGCGTGATGACTGTTCGATCGCCAAAGCGATAGACCATCCAACCTATGCTGTGACCGTAGGCGTCCGCGCAATTGAGATCGCCCGCTTCTTCGCAATGCCAGACTTCATCGCCTGCAAGCGAAGTAAGAATCGTGCCGCGGAGATGCGCCGTCTCCTCGCCTTGACGTTGGCTTCCGATAACGCCAAGCAAAAAAATTGTGTAAGCATCCAATGTGGTTAGAAGATCGTCCGCTGCGCTCCATCTACCGTCGTAATTATCATCCGACATGCGGCCGTCACTTTGCGCGATGTTGAAATACTCACCGTCTGTGTCCATAGGCCTGGCGAGACGTCCATGCATCCAATCCTCATGCCGGCCAAGCGACATGTCCGATACACCGAGCCGATGCAGTACGTGTTGAAATGCCAGTGCTTCGAAATCGATTCCAAGTTTTGTTTCGACAAATTCGGCGGCCAGATCGACGCCCATGCCCGAATAACTGTAGGTAGAGCCAGGTTCGGTAATAAATGCTGCCCTGCCATCTTCATAGCTATAGGGCCAGTTCAGCAGGCCAGCTCGATGCGACAGCAACAAACGCAGGGTCAATTTCTCAAAGCGCGTATCCTTTGAGAGGTCAGGATGAGTGACCGTTCGATAAATCGGCTCGTCCAGATCGATGGCGTTTTTGGCAACCAGCGCAAGTATGGTCTCCGCCGTTACGGTCTTTGCCACGGATGCCGTGTTAAACACCGTGTTGCGAGTTACCGGCACCTGCGGCTCCTGCTCACCGTAATAGCCAGTCCACGAGATCGCCCCGTCGTGAATAATCGCGATGCCCGCTCCGGCTGCTTTATACTCATTCAGCAACAAAGGCACATGCGTATTCAGCAAGCTCTCCGCGTCGAGCGGGACGGTCGGTTCGGCATCGGCAGGAACGGTCTGATCTACGCTACATGCATTGGCGGTGAGTAAGAGAATCAGGCAGGAAAGTCGCGCGGCATACTTGGAAACTACTGAAATCATTTTTGGTACCAGGGTTAACTACCCCTGCAGATGCCTGTCAGCGCCAAATGGATTCCCGGTAGAGGTGTCGAACCGGCAGCTATTTGATCCGGCCATATTCCAGCCACTCGATCACAGGGTCTAGATCGCCGACCACAGGCTCTGCGAGCGGCTCAATCAGCTTCAGGCCGTTCATCGCATTGGCAAAGAAAACCACGCCGGTTTTGTTTTGCAAATCGACGGCCGTAAACGCTTTGAAGGGCCCGTTGTCACCCCAGTGAAAATAGACCCGCCGTCCATCTGCGTCCTGTACGCCCCACCCCAGCGCCCATAAAACAGCATCCAGCCTGGTGGCGGACTGCGGTTCGAGCATCTTTTCAAAATTTTCATTCGCGAGGCCGGCGCCCTTGCAGATATAGCCCAAAAACGCCGCGTAGTCGCTCGCCGTAGTGGTGGCAGAGAAAGCAGCGCCTGCCGCATCGCTGGCTTGCAATGGCCTGCCGTCGGCTTTGCCGCCGATCTCATCGTGGCCAAATGCAGCATCGAGAGAAGTTGACTGAGCGCTCAGTGCGGTATCCGGCATGAATGTCGCCAGGCGATCGGCAAATAGTTCGTCGAAACTTTGTCCGGTGGTCTTTTCGATGAATGCTTGCAGTAGTTGAAAACCTTCTCCGGAATAACCAAACAATTCGCCCGGTGCGTTCTTGAACGGGATGTCTCCCCAGGTTTCCGGACGGCCGGGATCCGCCGCCCAGTTCGGCAGGCCTGACATGTGCATCAGAATCATTCGTGGCGTCAAGGTTGCGTATCGCGCCTTGTCTGCAATGCGGGGGTAGTCAAAAGTTGCGGCAAGCGGTTGGTCCAGATCGATGACGTCTTCTTCGGCAAGCTGCCAGACGATCAGCGCGAACAGGGTTTTGGTGAGTGACGCCGCTTCGAACTGCGTGCGCGGGCCGACCGCTACCCCACTATCCACGTCGGTGACACCGAAATAGCGTGTGTCACTGACTTCGCAGCTGTCAATCGTCGCGATGGCGAGACCGGGCACTTTTGCCGCAGCCATCAGGGCAGGGATGTCGGCGGGAAGGATCGTGGCTGGTGGCGTCTCGCTCGCTGCCGAAGGTGTCGCAGTCGCGCCTGGCTCCTGCTCGTTCGTACAGGCGGCCACCAACAACACCAGTGCGTACACGAAAAGTTGATCCGGCCTGACCGTCTCTCGATGACTGGACATGTGATGACCTCCGTAAATCAGCGGTACTGCAATTCGTAGCGTATCAAGAACGCCCCGACACTTTCCTGTGCAACCGAACTGGCGAACTGGTGGGCCGGACGCATTAGCATTGTAAGTCTGCCTGCGAACCCTATACTCGACGATTCCTCAGGAAGATCAGTCTGTGCAGTATCCACAGCACCGACAGGCAGGGCCAGCGGCTTGATGAGTCCTGGTGCAACGTTCTCGCTCTCATACCAAGGACAGCCGATGACAGACCAAAACGATCCAGAGTGGGCCTGGAAAGATGGCTCGTTTATTCCTTACAAGGATTGCACCATCCACGTTCGGACACAGGCGGTATCGGTCGCCGCCTCGGTTTTCGAGGGCATCAAGGCTTTTTGGAATGAAAGCAGCGAATCACTTTACCTGTTCCGCCTTGATGAGCACCTGCAGCGATTGCGCGAATCCATTCGGGTCATGCGGATGAACATCACCTTGCCTGACGACTTTGCGTCAATCTGCGCCGAACTGCTGGTGCGAAATAAATTCAAATGCAAAGCACACATGATGCCGACTGCCTATGTCGGCGAGGGGGAGGGCAATTTCGCGCTGCGGCCAGCCATGCACGAGGGCCTGTTTATCACTGCCACTACGCGCCCGCACAGTGCATCTCTCGACAAAGGCGTTACTGCCTGCGTCAGTTCCTGGACGCGTATCACCGACAATAGCGTTCCGCCGCGCATCAAAGCCGCCGGCAATTATCAAAATTCACGGCTGGCACTGAACGAGGCATGGGCCAACGGCTATGACAATTGCATTTTGCTCAATCAGAACGGTTCCGTGGCGGAAGGCGCCGGTGCGTGTCTGATCATGTCGCGCCATGGACAGCTCTGCACGCCGCCGATCACAGCCGGTATTCTGGAAAGCATGACGCGCGACACCCTGATCACCTTGTTCCGTGAAAAACTGGACCGGAAGGTGATCGAACGCCCCATTGACCGGACAGAGCTCTACTCGGCTGATGAAATTCTGCTATGCGGCAGCGGCATTGAAGTGGTGCCGGTCGTTTCGGTCGACAAAATCCCTGTGGGTACCGGCAGAAAAGGACCGCTGACCCAGGCTATCCAGGATGCCTACTTTAACGTCGTCACCGGTGCCGACTCCGCTCACCCTGAATGGCGGACCCTGGTAAAAGCGGCTGGCGAATCACAGCGGACCTGATCGATTCCTTTTCCTGTTAAGGGGTATGACGATCCAGGTTGATGCGCAGAAAGGCCAGCTGATTCGCGGCATTGGCGTCCTCGGGGCTGCCTTGCTGGTTTTCAACGGCATGCTTGGCTCCGGCATCTTCGCCCTGCCTGCAGTTGTTGCCGTCAACGCGGGCATTCTCGGCCCCTGGCTGTTTCTGGCAACCAGCTTGCTGTTCATGACGGTGGTACTGCCATTCGCAGAATTGGCCAGCTATTTCCGCGCATCGGGTGGCCCTGTGCTGTACGCCACGACCGCGTTCGGGCCTTTGGTCGGCTTCAGTACCGGCTGGATTTACTACATCAGTCGCGCAGCCCCGCTTGCCGCCAACTCGCACATCATGGCGATTTATTTGAGCGAGTTCTGGCCATTTTTTTCTACGGGCGCCGGACAGTTCGCCGTGAGCGCTGTCGTCATCGGTGGATTGACCCTGGTCAACGTGCTCGGCGTGAAAAAAGGTATTCAAACCCTGAGCTATCTGACCTTGCTCAAACTCTTACCGCTTCTCGTCATGATTGGTCTCGGCCTGCAATACGTCACAGCGGAAACCGCGATTCCTTCAGACTGGACGTCGATCACCGATCCTGGCGGTACGATACTGTTATTGCTTTACGCATTTATTGGCTTCGAGACGGTACTCATCACTGCCGGCGAAACCAAAAATCCGACCTCGACCTTGCCTAAAACCCTTATTATGGTGGTCATCGGGACAGGCATTCTTTACTCACTCGTTATGCTGGTCTACAACGCCGTGCTGCCGGGACCTGCTGATCCGAATGCAACGCTTGCTGAAGTCGGACGTGCGCTGGCCGGGCCTGTCGGTGTCACAGCCATCACCCTCACGGCTATTTTTTCGATTGGCGGCGGTCTGTCCAGCATGATGCTGGCCGGGCCGAGACTGACATTTGCGCTGGCCGAACATCGCCTGCTGCCACCCTGGTTTAATCGCGTGCATGAGCAATATGCAACCCCGGCTAATTCAATCATTTTTCTGGGCGGCCTCTCTTTCGTCATCGCGATTTCAGGTTCGTTCGTACAACTCGCCATCGCGACGTCGCTGGCGCGGCTGATTGCTTACCTGGTGTGTATCGCAGCATTGCCGGTCATCCGGCGGCGGGCAGATGCGGAAATGGTGTCACAGGCATTTCGCATCAAAGGCGGGTATGCGGTTCCTGCGGCCGCATTCTTATTGTGTTTATGGGTCGTCGCACAGTCGCCGCTTGATTCGTGGATGCTTGTAGGCGGATTGTTTGTTGTCGGCCTGGTGCCCTATTTTCTGACACAGCGGCGCAACAGGGCGTCATCGCGCTGATGGATATCTCATCCCTGCCATACGTTTCTCTCACACATTTGCCGACACCCCTGCAATTCCTTCCTCGCCTGAGTAAAGCGCTTGGCGGCCCGGATATCTATGTAAAACGTGATGATTGCACCGGCTTAGGCTTCGGTGGCAACAAGGCGCGGAAGCTTGCATTCCTGATGGGCGACGCGCTGCAGCAAAACGCGACGACTATTGTGACAATGGGGACGCTGCAATCGAATCATCCGCCATTAACCGCGGCTGCGGCGAGCAAGCTTGGGCTGAAGTGCGAACTGATTCTCGAGCATCGTGTTGCAATCGAGGATGACGCGTATCACAGCTCCGGCAACGCATTCCTGTGCAAGCTGTACGGTGCCACTACACGCCTCGTAGCCGGAGGCGAGGACGCCGACGCAGCGATGGCTTCAGTCGCCGACGAAGTCCGCGAGCGAAACGAAACGCCGTATGTGATTCCCCGGGGCGGATCGTGTGCGATCGGTGCTCTGGGCTACGTGCAGTGCGCCGCGGAAATTCTGGCGCAGGCCAAAGTGCAAGACCTGACCTTCGACTGCATTGTTCATGCAACCGCGAGCGGCGGCACTCAGGCGGGACTGCTGGCAGGCCTCTGTGCCATGCAGAATGACACACCGGTGATCGGCATCGGCGTGAACGCCCGAGAAGCGGTGCAGATCCAGCGGGTATTTGCTCTCGCGAACAAAACGGCAGCGCTCATCGGTGCGCCGAAAAGTGTGACGGCCGACGTCGTCACGGCGCTCTGCGATTATGTCGGTCCAGGCTATGGCGTAGTGACCGATGAGATGACGGCTGCTCTTTTGCAAGTGGCTCGCCTGGAAGGATTATTGTTGGATCCGGTGTACAGCGGCAAGGCCATGGCCGGTCTGATCGACCAGGTCAAACGCGGGTGTTTTGACGGCGCGCGCAGAATCCTGTTCATTCATACCGGTGGCACACCCGCGCTGTTTGCCTATCGCGAGCAGCTCAATAATCATTTCCGCGACTATTCGGAGTAAACAGTTTATGAGCGCATATCTCGTCGTTGACGTGACGGTACAGGATCCCGAGCTATTCAAGTCCTACGCGCTGCAGTCAAAGCCACTCGTTGAAAAGCATGGCGGCATTTACCGCGTGCGAGGTGGCGAAGTGGAAGTTCGCGAAGGATCATGGCAGCCACAAAGGCTGGTGATCGTGGAATTTCCAATCCAGGCGCATGCGAGGGCGTTCCTTGCGGATCCTGACTACCAGCCCGTGGCAGCAATTCGCCATGCCGCGGCAGCATCGAACATGGTGATCGTCGCAGGCGCCTAGCGAATTTCATCAACGGCTTCAGTCAGAAGCAGCTGTATTCGAATACGCCGCTCCAGCCGTGTTGCTGTTTGGGATTAAAACTCGTACTCATCCAGAATTCGTAACCTAAGGGAGGCGGTACCGGACCAAGGCCGGAGGAACGCCTTGAAATCCCCGACACGGTTGTGCAGGTGGCGGGCTGATAGCGTTGGCGATACCACTCATTTCTGAAGTAGAGGTTCGGTGCAGAAAAAGCGCCGGCGGCCTCGCATTTGAATTCATTCCACAGTGTGCCCTGATAATCGATTTGACTGAGGCAGACCGGCTTAGTCGCCAGGAAACCCGGTTCGCAGCTTGTTTCGAAGAAGCCATACCGACATACCGGATTGGTAATTCCCGCAATATTTGGCTTCAACTGCATTGGAATTCTTAGTGCGCCACTTGCCGGGAATACTGATGGTATCGAAACCGGTGCGCCTTCGAACAGATCCGTGGTTTTGCGCAGCAATAACAGTCCGTCCGGAATCGGATCTGCGGTGTTCTGCTGAATGACAATTTCGGCGATTGCCGGTTGAAGTCCAAGATACGGTGTCACCCAGTTGCTTTTCGGATCCTTGCCACCGGCCCTTCGGCCCATGTCTTCCAACGTTTCCAGTGCCATTTTCAGCGCTTCCTCGGCGATCGGCGGTGGTAGTCCGGTTTGTGCCTGAATCTGTCCTGCAATGTATTCCACGCCAGCGTTCTTAAGGTCGTCGAAGTTCGGCAACGAAGGTGGAAGACCCATAGACACCATTCCTGCAGTGATGCCTGCCTTGACCAGGTCCTCGCAACTCGGACCAACAGAGGGCAGCGCATCACATGCAGAACCAAAAGGCTCCAAAGTGAGCGCTGCGAGCGCCACGTCGGCGAGAAGTTGCTTAACGTCATCTGCCAGTTTTGCCAGCGCATTGATCCCCGACTCAGCAAACGACAAGGCACCGGTGATCAACGCACCGTAACTACTCGTAATCGCCGTCAGAGGATTGAACCCGCCACCACCGCCGCCACCTGTCGACGGCGTAAAGAAGAAAATTAACGGTGACTGGCCGGGCTGACCCACAGTCGCGCCCGGCACGATGTCCGGACGTCCGGCGGCGAGACCCACATCGAGCAGCGCGCAACCGATAGGATCTTCCTTACGCAACTGACTAAAGCCGATCGCATTGATGCAGTAATAGGCCGGTAGCGTGTGTGATTTGGTGACCACATAAGCCTGCTGCCCGTAGCCCGGGATAATACTGCCTGTGACGTCCTGCTCGATAAAAGGTGGCTGATAGTAGTGGCCATCTCCAGCCTGTAAAGGGCTCGGTGGCGGTGGCGTGGGTGGAATTTCAACCTGCTGCAATCCCACATCGTTCGCAACCATCGCCCAGCCCGCCACACCGTCACCGCGCAGGTCGCACGCCGGGCCGTCGCTACGTTTTGGAATCACTCGTACGTAGAGCGGCACACCCATTGTGACAAGCATCTCCTCGGGCGCACTGAGTGGAACGGTGTTGCCATTCTCACCGTCGTCGCGGCCTGCCAGGTCAGGGTCGGTCTGCGCGAATGGCGGGAATTCACCATCCGGCGGCTCAAATGTTCGCCCCAGCAGTGACGAGAAGTTGAATTCGCCGAGCTCGGTCCAGCCATCCGGATCAATCGGTACTGTGACTCTCGCGACAAGTCCGGCCACGGGCTCATCGCATGCGCCGAAATCACCTTCGGTCGGAAATGCAGAGCTCGAAATCTGCAGTTCTCCGGACTCGACTCCACGGAGACTGCTGCGCCATCGCAGGTTTTTTGAAGCGCCTCCCGTGTGCGCATCTGCCAGTGAGAAAGTCGTCGCGCCGGTCCATTCATCGGCGGCCTGATCGTAAACTTCCACTTCACTGGTTGCGGCGATACCTTCTATACGAACGCCAGTGTCGCCGCCAACGACAAGCCCTTCAAAAGCGCCGCGCCAAAATACCTCACCGCAGGGGTTTGGAGGGGCCGCGATGCGCAATTGATAAGTCCGGGATGCGTGGAGAAAAGGTATAAAAAAGCGAAAAACGTGGCGGTCTGCAGTGCGCAGGACGAAAGCACGTCGTGGCCGATCAAACCGACCGGCCGCCATCTTCACGTCGTCGATGCCGAAAATCACGGGACTGACTTCAATCCGCAACTGCCATGGTCTGATGCGGCAGCCATTCAGTTCCACCGTGCCGGCAACAGAAGCGAGGTCTGACGAGCGGTGCAGAAAATCCAAAGACTCACCGGTGGCGTGCGCCGGTGGCTGATCCAGTCCGATGACGAGCAGAAATAAGCTAACTAACGCGTAGATACGATTCCTGTTCTTGCTGTTTCGAGCCTTCATAAGCACTGCTCCGCTGGTTTTCCGATGACGCGTCCATTTTCCGGCCGTTCATACACCAAAACGGGAGAAACACATTCAAGGGGACAAAAAGTTGCCTGGCGGCAACGTTACCGGCAGCTCAGAACGCACCGATCAAGGTGGCGCTTAAACCCCTCCCCTCACCGTGTTACTTTACGGCGGCACGGACAGGGGGACTTCAATGACACCGCATCGCTACACCTTTTCTTTCATCGCCGCCGCGTTCCTGACAGGTACGCTGACTTTTTCCACACCGGTACTCAGTAAAGACACCGTTGATCCCGACCTGATTGGCAATCTGGAATGGCGCCTCGTTGGACCGTGGCGGGGCGGCCGCGTTACCGCGGTAACAGGCGTGCCCGGTAACGATCAGCTTTACTATATGGGCGCCACCGGCGGCGGCGTCTGGAAAACCGTCAACGCGGGCAACTCCTGGGAGAACGTGTCAGACGAAGACTTCAACGTCGGCACTATCGGTGCCGTCGCTGTCTCCGAGTCCGACAACAATGTCATTTACGTCGGCACGGGTGAAGCGCCGATCCGCGGCGTCACAACAAGCCATGGCGACGGCATGTACAAATCCACCGATGCTGGCGCCACCTGGACCCACATCGGCCTGCCGAAAGCCGGGCAGATTGCTCGCGTCGTGATCCATCCGAAGAATCCCGACCACGTGTATGTCGCCGTGCAGGGCAACATCTGGGGTCCCACGGAGGAGCGCGGTGTTTACCGCAGCATGGACGGTGGCAAAAGCTGGCAGCCGGTCCTGCAGGTCGACAACGAAACCGGTGCCACCGATCTCGTTATGGACCCCACCAATCCCCGCATTCTCTATGCCGCGATGTGGGAGCACGGCCGCAAGCCCTGGTTTATCAAATCCGGCGGCACGGCGGGCGGCCTGTTCAAGTCGACGGACGGCGGCGACAACTGGGAGAAACTGGAGGGCGGTCTGCCTGAGATGATCGGCAAAATTGGCGTCGACGTATCTGCCAGCAAGCCGAACCGTATCTACGCCATCGTCGAAGCCGAACTCGACGAGGGCGGTCTGTACCGCAGCGACGACGCCGGAAAAACCTGGGAGCTGATCAACAACGACCGCATTCTCTGGTCGCGCGCCTGGTACTACATTCACATCAAGGCCGACCCGATCAACGCGGACACCGTTTACGTGCTCAACGCGCCGTTCATGAAGTCCATCGATGCGGGCGTCACGTTCGAGAAAAAATCCACGCCACATGGCGATCATCACGACCACTGGATCAACCCCGCCAATAACCTGAACATGATTAACGGCAACGACGGCGGCGCAACCGTCACATTCGACGGCGGCGAATCCTGGTCCAGCATTATGAACCAGCCAACGGCGCAGTTTTACCGCGTGATCACCGACAACCAGATGCCTTATCGCATCTACGGCGGCCAGCAGGACAACTCCACGGTGGCCATTGCGAGTCAGACCTATGGTGGCGGCATCGGCGTCAGCGACTATTACGCCGTCGGCGGCGGCGAAAGCGCGCATATCGCTTTTGACCCCGACGCTCCGCGTCTCATCTACGCGACCACTATAAATGGCACGCTGACGGAGTACGATCACGAAACCAAACGGACGCGGCCGATCAAGCCGTATCCCGAATACGTGTTCGGCCAGCAGTCGAAGGACCTGCGCTATCGCACCAACTGGAACGCACCGATAACAGCCTCTCCGCACGATCCGCACATTCTTTACTACGGTACACAGAAAGTGCTGCGGACCTCTGATCGTGGCGTCACCTGGGAAGAGATCAGCCCTGATCTGACTAAAAACGACGTCGACAAGCAGGGACTCAACGGCGGACCGCTGACGCCCGAAAATGTCGGCGCCGAATTTTATGGCACCGTTTTCTATATCACCGAGTCGCCGCACGAAGCGGGCACCATCTGGGTCGGCAGTGATGACGGTTTATTACACCTCACGCGTGACAACGGCGAGAACTGGGACAACGTAACGCCTGCTGATCTCGGCGGCGCGCAGATCAATGCCATCGAAGTCAGCCCACACACACCGGGCACCGTTTACATTGCCGTTGCCGGCTACAAGATGAACGATTTCACGCCGGTCATTTACAAAGGGACAGATTATGGCCGCCGCTGGACGCGTATTGATCGCGACCTGCCGCGCGACAACTTCGTGCGCGTCGTGCGTGAAGACCCGGAGCGTCGCGGACTGCTGTTTGCCGGCACCGAGGGCGGCATGTACGTCTCATTCGATGACGGCGCGGCCTGGCAGTCGCTGGATTTGAATCTGCCGCCGGTGCCGATCACCGACCTGACCATCCGCCAGGACGATCTCGTCGCGGCAACGCAGGGAAGGGGATTCTGGGTGCTGGACGATCTGCCCATCGTGCGCCAGGCGGATCCCGCGCTGGCAGGCAAAGCGGTACATCTTTACGAGCCCACAGCGACAGCTATGATCGGCGGCGGCAGATCTGCAGACGACAATGAGGGTGAGAACCCGCCATCCGGCGCGGTACTCACCTACTTCCTCGCGGAGGAGCCCGAAGAGCCTCTCATGATCGAGATCTCGGACATGAACGGCGATGTCGTTCGCACCTTCTCCAGTGAGGAGCGGGATTTTGAGCGCTGTATCATTGGCAATATGGATCAGCGCATTCCCTTCGAAGTCGAATATCCGCAAGCGGAAGAGGGCGTCAATCAGTGGTCCTGGGATTTGCGAAGAACGGGACTGAATTGTATTGATGATGTGGCGCTGTTTGCCGGTTTCGGTGGTGCCACCGTCACGCCTGGCACCTACCAGGTGAAGGTGATTGCCGACGGCGCCGAAAGTGCCGCCGAGCTGACCCTGTTGCCGGATCCACGGGTCGAAGCAACTGATGATGATTACGAATATCTCGCCAGCAGGCTCGAAGAGACGACGGTCTTACTGAATGAACTGCTGGATAGCCTGGCCGCCGCGCGAAAAGCGCAATCGCAGATCGAAGGTTTAATGGGAGATTTTCCGGATTCTGCAGAGCTGCAATCGGCCGGAGAGCGCGCCATAGAGAAACTTACGGAATGGGAAAACACGGTGACGCAAACCCAGTACGGCACCTATGAAGACGAAGACAGCATGCCGCCAATGCTCGACGTTCATATCCGGCACGTGCTGGATGTCCTCGATGAAGCCGGCGCGCCGGTATCTTCAGGATCGCTGGAACGCTTGTCCGATCTGCAGGATCAGTGGCAGGAACGGAAGTCAGTGCTGCGGAGCATCACGACGGCCGATATTGCGGCAATCAATGCGTGGGCCAATTCGCGCGGGGTGATGCACGTGACGCCGGCCGTGCCGCTATAGCCAAGCGACAAATCGCAGGGTCCGGTTATGCCTCAGGCGTGGCTGGCCGGGCCCGCGTCGCCGCTTTTCCGGCGATAAAACTGACGCTTCGCGAACACGGCAATGCCGGCCACAATGCTGACCAGGCCGCAGGTAATGTAAAGTGGTGCTGCTGCATGATGCAGACCGATGTACATCGTTCCGCTGATGAACAGGACACCACCGAGTACGTAGACGTACGGCAGGCTTTCATAGACGGGGGTGGGTATCCACATGATCGAACTCCCTCTCAATCAATGTTGCAGGGTCGAACGATGCCAGAGCCCGTGCAGCAAAAAAGTGTTTGGGATCACAGCTTGCGAGATGCCGGATTTAACTCGCGATGTTTTGTGATGTGGTTCACGAATTTCCGGCGGGTAAATCTAGCCATGGTGCTCGCGAATGAAATTGCCCAGCAGCTCGAATTCCTCGGTACGCGAGCTGTTTTTTCGCCAAGCTAGTCCGATCTGTCGATAGCTCTTGTCATCTATCCGGTGCATCCTGACATTCGTGTTGCGCAGCAGCGAGGAACCCTCCGCCATTTTCGGCAGGAAGGTGAAACCGAGATCGGCATCCACCATTTCCACGAGAGTCAGCAGACTGCTCGCGGCGAAGCGGCTGACCTTTTCGGTGTTGCGTATTTTGCAGGCAGCAAGCGCGTGTTCCCGAAGGCAGTGGCCGTCCTCCAGCAGCAGGATGCTGTCGGCCTGTAACCGGTTGAAACGATAGTTTTCAGGATCAACGATATCCGATCCCTTGCGCACCGCCAGGCGAAAGGGATCGTTAAAGAGCATCATGGTCTCCGTGCTGCGAAGGTCAAAGGGCAGCGCGAGCAGCAGCACATCGATTTCGCCGGCGAGCAGCTTCTCGTGGATCCGGTCCGTCTGATCCTCGGTGAGGAACAGTTTTAGTTCAGGAAACGCTTTGCGCAAGCGCGGCAGTAGCTTCGGCAGCAGAAACGGGGCTATGGTCGGGATCACCCCGAGCCGCAGCGGACCCACCAGCGGATTGCGTTTTTCGCCGGCCATCTCGACCAGGCTTTCCACGTCGCGAATGCAAAGCCTCGCCTGGGTAACAATTTCCTGGCCGATCGCCGTGATCGTCACCTGCCGATTGGTGCGGTCAACAAGCTGCGTGTTCAAGGCTGCTTCGAGGTCCTGGATAGCGGTGCTGAACGCCGACTGCGAAACGAAGCACTCGGCCGCCGCACGACCGAAGTGTTTTTCGTCGCACAATGCAATGAAATAGCGGAGCTGCTTGATGGTCGGATAGAGCATAATTCTATAATAGATAAAACCGATCAATATGATAGTTTAAATCTGATTTATATATCAATAGTCAGGCCGTATAATCACTACATCGACTTACAACGACATGGGGAAAATGATGGACATTAATATTGGCATGAACAAGAAGGAGCGTGAGGACATCGCAAAGAAGCTGTCCAGTCTGCTCGCGGACAGTTATTCACTGTATTTGAAGACGCACAACTATCACTGGAACGTCACCGGCCCAATGTTCAATACGCTGCACCTCATGTTCGAGGAACAGTACACGGAACTGGCGGTTGCTGTGGACGACATCGCGGAACGAATTCGCGCGCTCGGCGTAAAAGCGCCCGGCTCATACAGCGAATTCAGCAAACTGACCACCATCAAGGAAGCCAGTGGCAAGGAAAACGCTGAAGAAATGATCCGCGGGCTGGTTGAAGGTCAGGAAGCCGTAGCGCGAACTGCGCGCGCCGCTTTCCCGGCTGCTGACAAGGCGAGTGACGAACCGACTGCGGATTTGCTGACACAGCGTATGCAAATTCATGAAAAGACTGCCTGGATGCTGCGCAGCATGCTCGAGGATTGAGTAAGCCTGCGTGACACCGTTACTCATTTATCACTAATCGGAGAATTGCATGTTAAAGAATCAAGAAGGAAAGCGCGTCCCCAAGATCACGTTTAGAACGCGCACGGACGACGACTGGAAGAATGTTACTACTGACGAAGTATTTGCCGGTAAGACCGTGGCAGTCTTTTCACTGCCTGGTGCATTTACACCAACCTGTTCGTCCTCGCACGTGCCACGCTTCAATCAGCTCGCGCCAATTCTGAAGGAGAACGGCGTCGATGAGGTTGTCTGCATATCGGTAAACGACGCATTCGTCATGAACGAATGGCAGCAGACCCAGCACGCGGACAATATTCACTTTCTGCCGGACGGTAACGGCGAGTTCACTGAAGGCATGGGCATGCTGGTGGATAAGGACGATCTGGGCTTTGGCAAACGCTCCTGGCGTTATTCGATGCTCGTCCGCGACGGCGTGGTCGACAAAATGTTCATCGAACCGGAAAAGCCCGGCGATCCGTTTGAGGTGTCCGACGCTGACACGATGCTGTCCTATGTGGCGCCGAAGCAGCCGAAGCCTCTCGACGTCACTGTATTTGCGCGAGCCGGCTGTCCGCACTGCGGGCGGGCCAAGAGCGCGCTGAAGAAAGCAGGGATCGAGTTTGAGACTCTGTTGTTGAACGACGATTTTACGGATCGCACCCTGCGTGCCGTCAGTGCTAAGTCATCCGTTCCGCAGGTGTTCGTCAATGGCGAACGCATCGGTGGCGCAGACGAGGTAGAAGACTGGCTGAAGAGCCGCCAGGGCAAGGCGGCTTAAGCATTCTTTAAACGATATGCCCCGGTCTTCGACCGGGGCTTTTTTTTGGCTGCGTTAACCGTTATCGGCCCGCGCTGCCGGCAATCCGCCAATTACATTGCTGCCTGATGCGGCAGGCATTAAGCTCATTGGTCGTACAGTCGCCCAGACAACAGGAGTTTCTCCCTGGTGACCATAAATATCTCCGACAAGAAGCTGCTTAGAAACCAGGCCTATATTGATGGCAAGTGGCTGGACAGCGATGACGGCAGCACGTTTGCTGTCGACAACCCGGCAAATGGCAAAGTGCTGGCGGAAGTGGCGTCCTGCGGTAAGGGGGAAACCAGGCGTGCCATAGAGGCGGCGGCAGCCGCAATGGTGAAATGGCGCAAGCGATCGGCGAAAGAACGCGGCGATCTGTTGCGCAAATGGTTTGAACTGATGATGACTGCAGAGGAAGATCTCGCGCGCATCCTGACTGCAGAACAAGGTAAGCCAATTGCCGAAGCGCGCGGCGAAATTGCATATGGCGCCAGTTATATCGAATGGTTCGCCGAAGAAGCCCGTCGTATTTACGGCGATACCATTCCGGCGCCGTCGGCCGACAAACGGGTGCTGGTCGTCCGGCAACCCGTGGGCGTCGTTGCCTGCATCACCCCGTGGAATTTCCCGAACGCGATGCTGGCGCGAAAGATTGCACCCGCGCTCGCGGCCGGTTGTACCGTCGTCTGCAAACCAGCTAACGCGACGCCGTTGTCGGCATTCGCATTTGCCGAACTCGCTGAACGCGCCGGCATACCGCCGGGTGTCGTCAATATACTGTGCGGCAGGACCGCGGAAATCGGCGATGAACTGACCGGCAATCCAATCGTCCGCAAGCTGACGTTTACCGGTTCGACTGGCGTCGGCAAAATGCTGATGGCCGCATGCTCTGCGACGGTCAAGCGAACATCGATGGAACTCGGCGGCAATGCGCCGTTCATCGTTTTCGACGACGCCGATATCGACGAGGCCGTCAAAGGCGCCATCATCTGCAAATATCGCAATGCGGGGCAGACCTGCGTCTGCGCGAATCGCATCCTCGTGCAGGACAGCGTTTATGACGAATTCGCCGAGAAGTTCAAGGTGGCCGCTGCTGAACTGAAGCTCGGCGACGGTAACGAAGACGGCGTGACCATGGGGCCGCTGATCAACGAAGGTGCGGCAAACGATGTGCTGAAATTCGTCGGCGACGCCGTTGCCAACGGTGCGACCGTCATAGCCGGCGGTGAGAAGTCCGATCTTGGCAGCGCATTTGTGCAGCCGACCATCCTGACCGACGTAAACGATCGCATGCGCGTGTTTCGCGAAGAGATTTTCGGACCGGTCGCGCCGCTGTTCCGTTTCAAAACGGAAGAAGAAGCCATTGCTATGGCGAACGACACCGAATTTGGACTGGCGAGCTATTTCTATTCCCGTGATATTGGCCGCATCTGGCGAGTCAGCGAAGGTCTCGACTACGGCATCGTCGGCATCAATGAAGGCATTATCTCGAATGCGGCGGCGCCGTTTGGTGGCGTCAAGGAATCCGGCCAGGGCAGGGAAGGCTCGAAGTACGGCATGGACGACTATCTCGAGATCAAATACCTGTGCATGGGCGGCATCGATCGATAAGCAGCATCCGTCGCAACGCGAAGGAGAGGGCTTGACTGTAAAGGGCAACAACGCCCCGCTGACGGCGCGTCTGACCTACCGCAGGCCATTCGACTGGCAGGCGATGCTCACGTTTTTCCGCGACCGCGCGACGCCTGGCGTCGAGTGTGTTGATGGCGATTGCTATGCCCGAACGCTTTCTGTCGACGGCACCCACAGCGTGCTCACCGTCGGGCCCGATTCACGAAAAGATTGTCTCTTGCTGACGGTGGCTGGCGTTAGCAAACGCGTGCTGCCGCGAGTGGTTCACCAGGCACGGACGGTGTTCGATCTGGACGCGCCAACGGTCGCCATAGAAAAAGCACTGCGCAGAGATCGTGCGCTTCGCGCCATGGCGCGGCAAGCGCCCGGCGTTCGGGTACCCGGCGCATGGGACGGCTTCGAGTTGACCATTCGGGCGATTCTCGGTCAGCAAATATCGGTCAAGGCGGCCACCACGATCGCCGGGCGTATCGCAGCGCGCTATGGCGCGCCGTTGGACGATAAGGTCAGCAGTTCCGACTTACCTTTGCAGCGTATTTTTCCTACGCCGGTCGTATTGTCACGCGCACGCTTTAATCGAATCGGCATCGTGGAAAGCCGCGCAGCAACGATTCGCAAAGTGTCTGCAGCAGTACGCAAAGGCGAGTTGAGATTTGACAGCGAGGATACCGTCACCGAAGTTTGCGCGAAGCTGTCCTCAATCCGCGGCATCGGCGACTGGACGGCGCAATACGTTGCCATGCGCGCACTTGGTCATCGCGACGCGTTTCCGTCGTCCGACCTCGGGCTGCTTAAGGCCATTGCATATCCTGAGCGTGTCTCGTCAAAACAATTGCTGGCAATAGCGGAAGACTGGCGACCCTGGCGCGCCTATGCGGCGATGCTGCTATGGGGCTCGCTGCCGCATTCCGGAGGATGATTCGATGTACTACTGCTTCCTGAATACACCGATTGGTGAACTGCTGCTCGCCGGTGACGAAGACGGTCTGGCGCTGGTCGGTTTCCCCGAAGGCTCAATGCGTCGCGAGCCGGACGAAGCGTGGATCTTCAACGAAAAACCCTTTGCCGAGGCAAGAAAGCAGCTTACGGAATATTTTGCCGGCAAGCGCAAAGCATTCGACCTGCCGCTGAAACCCAGCGGCACGGAATTTCAGCAGGCCGTGCTGGCAGAACTGCAGCGCATTCCTTACGGCACAACCGCCTCCTACAGTGATATCGCGCAGAGAATCGGCCGGCCGAAAGCAGTACGCGCCGTCGGCGCGGCGAACGGCCGCAACCCCATTCCGGTCATTATTCCCTGTCACCGGGTTATCGGCGCGAGCGGCGATTTAACGGGATTTGGCGGTGGATTGCCGACGAAAGAAGCATTGCTGCGCCTTGAACTTGAGCACAGTCAATTTCAGCCGGAGGGCGGGGACTAGCTGGCGCCGCGTCGCAAATCGGCCTGGCGGCATCTGCCGGCGGCAGCCCGGCCAGGTCAAACTCTGTTGTTGGTACGCAACTAAATCGCTGAACCGACGCAAGGTCAGCTCACATTGCTTGACTTAATTCATACCCATTCTCAAAGTATTTCAGTACTATACGGCCCATAGTAGGATGAATTGCCAAACTCGCGACCTCGCTCTTGGCCGTTGGGGTCATTACAACAATCAGCGCGGCGCGGCGGCATCTTAAGTTTCGAACGGAGACAACCATATGCAGACTCCAAAATATTTCCGACGCTGTTCGATTGCAGTGGCGGCGTTCACCGGCATCGCACTGAGCGGCTTCGCGCAGGCACAGGGGCTGGGCGAAGCGATTTTTGAAGAGATCATTGTCACGGCTACCAAGCGTGCCGGTGGCGTCGAAGTGCAGGACGTGCCGGCAGCGGTGACCGCCTACAATGCGAGTCAGCTGGATGCATTGCACATACGCGATCTCAAGGCGCTCGGTTACGGCGCACCCAGCGTACAGCTTGAGGATGTCGGCACGACACGTGGCACGGCAAACTTCACGATTCGCGGCCTTGGCATCAACAGCTCGATTCCGTCAATTGATCCCACCGTCGGTGTTTTCGTTGACGGCATGTACTACGGCCTGAACGCCGGTGTGGTACTGGATATTTTCGATCTCGAAAGCGTTGAAATTCTGCGTGGCCCGCAGGGTCTGTTGTTCGGCAGAAACGTGACCGGTGGTGCGGTTGTCATGAACACATCGAGACCCACCGATGAATTCGCGTTTAAAGGCAAGCTCGCTTACGAAACGGGAGACAACCTGTATGCATCTGCGGTCGCCAGCGGTCCTTTAAGTGACGCGGTCGGCTGGAAGCTTGCCGTGTATCGGAATGACGACGGCGGCTGGTTTACGAACCTCGCTAACGGCAATGACAATTTTGGTAAAGCCGAGACCACGTTGATTCGCGGTGCATTGTCGTTCGACGTCAACGATGCCTTCGACGTGATCCTGCGCCTCGAGCACGGCAATTCGGAAGGTGATGGTCCTGCAGCACACAACGGCGGTTGTGTTGCCTTTGCGTTTCCGGGCGTCTGCGCGCGTCGCTATGACTACGACGGTTTCGATTTCGCCATCGACGAAGAGGGCTCTAACGACAACGAATGGACGAACGCCATTCTGGAAGCTAACTGGGATGTCGATTTCGGCGACGGCACGGTCACGAATATTCTCGGCTATCGGCAGTACGAAGCCATGTTCACCAGCGATATCGATTCTACGCCGGCGTTTCTGTTTCATGCCCCAGCCATTATCGATCAGGACCAGATTTCCAACGAGCTGCGCTACTCCGGTGGCTGGAACGACACCTATCTGACCACGGGTCTGTACTATTTCAGTCAGGATCTCACCTACGTCGAAAACCGGCAGATTCCGCCGCTGGGGTTTCCGCCTCCGGGCATCACCGGCGGTGGTGTGCAGGAGCAGACGACCTGGGGTGCCTTTGCCCAGGTGGACTGGCAGATCAGCGATTCAATCATCGTGAACCTGGGTGGACGCTATACACGGGAAGAGAAGGACGCGCAGGTTGCGTCAATACCGCTTAACCTCTGCTCGTTCCCGGCCGGATGTACGAACTTCAATTTCATGGATTCGCGCAAGTGGGACAACTTCACACCGAAAGTTGGTATCCAGATCATGCCGAATGATGACACTCAGCTTTACGCATTCTGGACCAAGGGATTCCGCAGCGGCGGTTTCAATCTGCGCCACACGGCCGTGGCCATACCCAACGAGGCGTTTGACGAGGAAGAGCAGCGCTCGGTCGAGATCGGCATGAAGAAGGATTTCGCCGAAGGCAAGGTTCGCGCAAACCTTGCGTTTTATCGCAACCGTATCGATGGCATGCAGCGTGAAATTAATCTGTCAGATCCCTTCGTTGGTGTCGTTCAGCTTATCCGCAACACGGCGGACGCCACGATCAAAGGCATAGATGCTGAAATCACGGCCGTACTCAGCGAGAACCTGGTGATTCGCGGCAGCTATGGCTATGTCGATGGCTCTTATGACGAAGTGCTTTTCGACATCAGCGGCGACGGTGTGGTCGACAGTGCCGACGCGGATCTCAAAATTCCGCGCCTGGTACCGGTAACCTACGGCGCTGAAATCATCTATCAGCGTGATGCGAGCTGGGGTTCTTTCACGGCGCAGGCCAGCGGCTATCGACGTGACCGCAGCTTCTACACCGACAATAACCGGGGCGAGTTGCGTGAAGCCGACATGGTCGACGCGCGGCTGGCTTTCGGTTTCATGGAAGAAAGCCTGGTGTTCTCGATTTTCGGCAAGAACCTGAAGGACGAGGTTACCTACGGCGGTGACACCCAGTTGCCGTTCTTCCCCGGCGCGACCTTCACTCCGTTGAACAAGGGCCGGATATACGGCGTCGAATTCCAGTACACGATGAACTGATCTCCAACACGGGTCAGCGTCATACAAGGGGTCAGAGTAAATTACTCTGACCCTTTTTTTTGTGCTACAGGGTCTTGTTTTCCAGGGATTTGGCAGCGGCAGAGGGGGTGGCGTCCGGCAGGAGGCGATCGTCGTCTTCCAGCGTACCGATGCTCGTCGTGATCGGCAGTACGCCAGCCCACACCGGGATGTCATAGTCTTCCGGCTCGTCATCCGGTTTGCCGCTTGAAATCTTTGCTGACGCTGTTTCAATCTTTAGCGCGATGACGCCGGTCATCTTGACCTCTTTGTCATGCGAATCTCTGAGTTCGTCCCAGCGGCCCGGCATGGTGTTTTCGCTGATGACTCGCATTGCAGCCAACTTCTTCTCCGCGCCATCAATAAGTCGCGGTTCGCCAAAGACGGTGACAGAGCGATAGTTCATCGAGGAATTGAACGCAGAACGCGCCAGCACGATACCGTCGAGCAACGTCACGTTAAGGCAGGCGCGCTCGGTTTGTTCCAGCAAACGAATAACGCGGGCCTTGCGTGCACCGTGCAGATAAATCGTGTTGCCTTCACGGCCGTATATCATCGGTACCACGACTGGTGCACTGTCCTGAATAAAGGCAACGTGCGCGACGAGGCCTGCATCCAGAATGCGGTGTACCGTCTCTTCGTCGTAGCGGGCTTTTGTCGCAAGCTGGCGAACTTTGTTGGTCTTGCTGAGTGGAAACTTTTCGCTCATCGCGTATTCGATCCGGAATCTGAACCGCTCGCAGAATACCCCGATTACGCCCGCGGGCCTAAGCGGGTCCGACATTTCGTCCGGAATCGGACGTCGGTAACCACATGTTGCGAGTTTCTCGCCTTGTCCCACAAGATGTAGTAGCATGCGCGCGTACCACAACGGTACGCACGGAGATAGGTGTGTTATCTCGGGCGGCGCCGGCGTGACAGCCATGCAGGATGCCTTGGCTCGATAGTGAGCATCACGTGCACCTCTCATCACGCGCTCATGTTGAAAATGGACCCGTTCGCCTGGACAGCGCGGGATACCGTCAGTCGAGTCAGTTGCGCTGGTCAACGGTCTGGCTGGCAGGAAATTGCTGCAGGACGTAGCAAGCCACCTGCGAAAAGCCCGACGGGCGCCTGATACACCTTCCGCTTAAATGCCGCCCAGTTTCTGGGCGGCATTTTTTATGGTCACTAATTAAGCAGAGCTGTTGATGGAATTTCGTCCACTGATACACCTGTTGCTGCACCTTGCGCTGCCTGCTGCGGTCGCGAAACTTGCTTACCCTCACCGCTTCCTGAAAGCCTGGCTGATTATGTCGGCGACGATGCTGGTCGATCTCGATCATCTTCTGGCAGACCCGGTGTATGCTCCAGACCGCTGCAGTATTGGCTATCATCCTCTGCACCAGTACCCGATGTTTGCGCTATACGCACTTGCAGTGATTTGGCCGCGGACGCGGCTCATCGGCATTGGCTTGCTGATTCACATGTTTCTCGACGGGACGGATTGTGTCTGGATGCAATATGAAAACTAACGTTTCCCTGATGTCTACATTGGTCACGCTGGCCGCCTGTGCGTCGTCGCCACCGCCGTTGCCCTATGCCGCGTTCATTGCGATTGACGAATTGCCGGACACGTTTCTGGCAGGACTTCCCGGCGTGCAGGCCAAACAGCTAGCTGCCGATCCGCGCACGCGCCGATCGAGCCATCGCGTGATTCTCCCGTCCGACTGGAATTTCACGACCGGTGCTTCGCCCGGGCAAAGCGTTGAACTGCTCGTCCTCGCCGGTGAAATGCAGCTTGGCGATTTCAAATTGACCGAGGGCGGCTACGCCTATATCCCGCCCGCGAGCTCAGGGATGCGCATGCAAAGTGACGACGGTGCGGTGTTGTTGTATTTCCTGGACGACGCCGACGCTGCAGCCGTGATACAGACGCCATTGATCACCAATACCGAATTGCTACAGTGGGACCCAGGCGCGATCGGCTACAGCAGCAAGGAATTGCGCAAAGATCCCGGCAGTGGTGCGAGGACGTGGCTGCTCAGCGTTTCGCCTGAAGCAGCGCCGCAGTGGCAACGTTCTATCCAGCCCGTCGAGGGCTACCTCATGTCCGGCACCATGACGTACAGCGAATGCAACGGCGGTGAGTCGGTCACGGCGGACTACCTGCCCGGCGGCTATTTTTACCGCCCACCGGGATCAATACACGGTGGCTCCGAAGCAAAGACGACGACCGGTGCCGTGTGGCTCATGCGTACGCGCGGAGAAGACGAGACCGCGGTCGTTGCCTGTGAGGCAGCAGGTTCCGATGACCAATTGCCTGACTGATGCCAGCGCTTGTCATCAAACGCGAACCTCCGTTTGACCTGAAAGGCCATATAAATATTGTCCGCTGTCTTCGGTGATATAGTGAATCTGTTCAAAAAATAATTACAATTACAGATGAGAAATTTATGACATATATCAGATCAATTTCAGTAGCTATTGCTCTATGTGCGTGCTCAGGCGCTGCTTTTGCAGACCTTGAGCCTTATAAGGATTACCAGGTCAGTGACGCGGTTTGGTCAGTTAGTACCATACGTGTGGACGCAAACATGGATGACGCCTACCTCGAAGGCATTGAAAGGACCTGGGTGGCTTCCAACGAGGTTGCCAAAAAGCTCAACCAGATCGAAAGTTACACGATCTATCGAAGCATCTCGCCGCAAAGCGGTGATTTCAATTTGCTCTTGATCGTCAAATTCGCCAATACAGCAGATCTCGCGCCCAACAAAGAGCGCTATGACGCATTTATGAAAGAGATGGGCGAAGCGAGAACCAAGGAGTCAAATGAGTTCTCGCAGAAAAACTATCCGGGCATGCGCACGATTACGGGCGAATACCTGATGCGGGAAATAACGCTGAACTAATTTTTTCGTACGCCGAATGAACCCCGCTGTGACGGGGTTTTTTTTGATTTTCGATCTGACAGAAATCCGCGCATCTAATCGAGAACCGGGAAAGGGCCGGTCGAGTCCCAAACACAGATATACGTTTATTCGGAAGCGGAGTTCGAACCTGCTGAGCTGCGTTTTCGCCGGGACGATCGCATCAACGGCAGTCCTGGCAGTCCACCGTTTCCCACCTAGCACTGATCGCTATTGCTGTGTTTGGAAAGGCTGGTTGTGCCATCCCAGTCGTAGTAGGTGTAGACCGCTTCTTCATTGATATAGATGCAGTGCACTTTGATTTCAGGCCTGGAAGGGTGGCCACGGCCCAAAACATTAATCTCATCGCCAACCGCTAGTGTGTTCTCGTTGAATCCAAGTCGCCGGTTGCGGGCAGGTGTCGCCAGTACCAGGTTCCACTCCCGGCCTTCGCTGTCGGTCGCCATCAGTTGATCATGCGGATTACCCAAACGAAGCTCGGAAACCTTCAGCGTTACATCCAGGTCACTGGAATAGCCGGTCCAGCCATGATGTGTCCAGCCAGGAGCTGACCCAAGAAAAAGCGCCGCCAGGACAGCGACTGGTGAGCCGATTTTTAAAGACCTGATCATCGTTGCCACCTGCGGGGTGTTTGTGGATTCAGTTCTCGCCTAGCCTATCACGGTGAACAGAATGGCTGATCCTGTCCGGTGATTGGAATGCGGGCGTTGCAGGGTTCCTGACGGTTCATAGATCAGGAAAGTGTCGAGAAATCGATCAGGAATCGGAATGGCTGTTCGAAAAAAGTCGCGCAATGGCACCTGCTCAACCAGCCGATCTCTAGAACCGGTCATGTCCCTCGAGACCCAGGTTGTTGATCTTCGATTTTCCTAGCAGCTTCAACAGCAGGTTTCGCCCGGACTTCAGTACGGGATACAGAATCCGCGACAGCGTTTTTGACCTGAACACATTATAGGTAAGCCGGTTGAAAAACCCCTTACGCGTGCTCAACAAGGCCAGGGTGTGAATAGCGTCGGCACCGTAATAAAGCTCGTCACCGATCTTCAGGACCATGCCCTGATCGATGTCCAGGCCGGCCGCCGAAATTTCTGCCATGACCTCGCTGTCGTCGCGCGCGTCAACTAACTTAAGTTTTCCCACGCTGTCGCGTATGCGCGCCAGTTGCGAATAGAAATTGCACGCCGGGCACTGCTTGTCATAGACGAGCAGGATTTCCTTGTCGACGCCGGACATCAGCTACTTTTTCAGTGCGCCGGTAATGCCGGTGCCAAGCTTCATCAGTTTCTGCAGGGTTGGCGTGGGCACGCCCTGGATTTTTTCGTACCAGTCACTCGTCGATTCGACAAACTGCAGCATGTTCTTGATACGTGACTTGGTCACCGGATCCGTCTCGTCTTCCTGCTCGACTTCGACTGCAACATTTTTCAACATCGATAAGGTCGGATTCAGTTCGCGTTGCTTGCGCTGTTCGAGGATGACGCGAAACAGCTCCCACACGTCGCTCAGACATTCGAAATAGTCGCGCCGGTCACCCAGCATGTGAGTCATTTTCACCAGGCCGTAGCTTTGTAATTCACGAATGCTGGTGCTCACATTGGATCTGGCCACCGACAACAATTCGACGATTTCGTCAGCACGCAGGGGTTGGGGTGACAGGTAGAGCAGTGCCTGAATTTGCGCCACGGTCCGATTGGTCCCCCAGCGGGTGCCCATCTCGCCCCAATGCAGTACGTATTTCTCTACCGACGGCGACATTTGCATGGCATTCTCTTATTTCTGTCAAAACAGAAATTTAGAAAATTCCGGATACGAAGTCAATAGCCGACTCGCTGGCGAATACCGCAGACAGGGTGGCTAGGCGTTCCTGCAGAGAAACGCTGCCCGCGTCGGGGCAGGCAGCCCTTCGACGGTCTGCGCAGAATTCGCTGGATCCAGCGCTTCCTGCAGGGATTCGAAGGGCATCCATTCGGTGGTCCGCTGTTCCGCCGTTGTTGTTCTGCCGACGTGCAACAAGTTCGACTCCGCGAACCCCGCCGCGGCTAGCCAATCCTGCAGCTGCGCGACCGAGGGCAGGTGCCACACGTTTCGCATCCGCGCGTAGCGACCATCGGGAATCAGCACAGCCTTTCCGTCACCCGGTAACACCAGCGTTTCCAGCACGAGTTCTCCACCTGGACGCAATGTCGATTTCAAAGCGCGCAGGTGCTGCAAAGGGTCGCGCCGGTGATAAAGAACGCCCATGGAGAACGTCGTGTCGAAAATGGCAGCGTCTGCGGGCAGGTCCTCGAGTCGCAACGGTAAAACATGCGCATGGGTGATGTTGGCCAGTTTTTTAAGCGCGAGAAACTGGCAGACAAATAACAGACCAGGATCGATGCCGATGACGCACCTGGCGCCAGCGCCCAGCATGCGGAGTGCGTAGTAGCCATTGCCGCAACCGACGTCCAGGACATTGCGTCCGGATAATGAACCAATGCCATTTTTCAGCCGATTCCATTTCAGGTCGGAGCGCCATTCGCTATCGATGTCCGTACCGAAGACGCGGATCGGCCCCTTGCGCCAGGGAATGAGTTCGCGAAGCGTCTCGGCAATGCGCTGAGCGTCTTGGGCTGTGAGTGATTTCGCACAGATCGACAAGACGTCACGTTCAAGCTGTATCTTTGCATCGCGCACCGCCGGCAGTGCAGCGATCGTCGCACGCCACTTCGGCAGGTCGCCATGGGCGGTATCCGCCAGGCGCGCTGCCAGGCAATGCTCAAGCGACTTACGCCAGTGACCCAGGCCGATCTCAGAGAGTTCGCGATAGAGCGCGTCTTCGTCCGGCAGCACTACCGGATCGCAACAATAGACAGAAAATTGAAGTGTTTAAGCCACACCTCGATATGCCCGAATCCGGCGGCATTCAGGCGTTCGAGATGCGTCGCCGTGGTTTCCGGTATCAGCACATTTTCCAGTGCGTTTCGCTTGCGACTGATTTCAAGATCGGAATAGGCGTTTGCTCGCTTGAAGTCATGATGCAGGCCGATCAACAGCTCGTCGATGTCGGGATCGTCGTGAGCGATTTTTTCTGACAGCACAAAGACGCCGCCGGGAATCATGCCTTCACAAATTTTTTGCATGAGATCGCTGCGCTCTGCCAGCGGCAAAAACTGCAGCGTGTAATTCATGACGACCATCGAGGCGTTCGTGACAGCCACATCGCGAATGTCCGCCGCGACGACCTGAACCGGTGTACCGGCGGTCCGTTCTGCAAACCGCTGCTGGCAGCGCTCGACCATGGCCGGCGCCTGATCGATGGCAACGATCTCGCAGCCGGCAACGGTGACATTGTCCTGAATTGCCGCTGCCGCGGCGCCCAGAGAACAACCGAGGTCATAGCAACGTGTCCCGGCGACGACGTAGCGGCGGGCCAGCGCGGCGATGGCATCGATGCTCGCCGCGTAACCCGGAATCGAGCGCTGCAACATGTCCGGAAACACGTCGGCGACGTCTGCCGAAAACTCGAAGGAGCCGGCCGCACTGTCCCTGTTCTTGTAGATCTGATCTTTGTGCATTTGCAGAGCCGGCATAGGGGGGCAGGCATTGTAATCAGCTCCGCCGGCGCTGCCCATACTCAGGCCGCACTGGAAATTCGGCGTTGATCCGGTGAACTGGCAAATTACTAGACGTTGGTGAATTTTGACTTCATGTTCGATGCATTTATGTTGTTTTTCGCTATTTTTGGGGTACGCTTGCCGTCACACGCCATTGTGGGACAATCCCGGCCCAGCCACGAGAGCCTGTCATGCTGAACGACTTACACCGCAAGCGTTATCAGAAAATGCACGAAGAATTGGGTATTCCGCGGGACTATGGCCGCAGCGGATCGCCACCTTATTATGCGGAGGCACGCGAGCTTGTCGAGGTAGGGCCGAACCTGGTTGGCAAGACGCAGCGGTTGACGCCGGCGGCGGCAGAGCGCTGGCAGGCAATGAGCAGCGCAGCGGCAGAGGGCGAAATCCGCCTGCTGCTGGTGTCCGGATTTCGCGATTTTGCCTACCAGGCGGAGTTGATCAAGAAGAAGCTCGCCGGCGGCCAAAAGATCGCGGACATCCTGACCGTCAACGCAGCGCCCGGCTTCAGCCAGCACCATAGCGGTGCAGCCATCGATATCGCGACGCCGGGCAGTCGACCGCTGACAGAAGAGTTTGAGCAATCCCCGGCTTTTGCATGGCTGACGGATAACGCCGCCCGGTTCGGTTTTTCCATGACTTACGCAAGGGACAATCCCTGGGGATTCATCTACGAACCCTGGCACTGGGCAATGAACAGTAAAATGCAGGCTGAAAGCAGCTGACTGCGCCATTTTCGGGCATCCAGCGTCCGATCGCCGCCTACGAAAAAACAATCGTTTATGTGTTGACACTCAGGTATGACAATTAGACAATGCCCGGCTTGTGTCCGCGGAGGGGTACTCAAGCGGTCAACGAGGGCAGACTGTAAATCTGCTGGCTATGCCTACGTAGGTTCGAATCCTACCCCCTCCACCAGATCTTTTTAAGACGGTGGCAGGTGGCAATAGCGAACCGCGTTGACGCAAAGCTTGCAGGAAGAATCTGCCACCGTTTCGTTGCTGACGGCTGGCGCCCAAAAAAAACAGCGGTTCACTTTAGTTTGATAGCAGCGGTGCAGAGCGATGGAGCGGCTTCTCTTTAGAGAAGACAACTTTATAACAGACAACCAGATTCGGACGGTTTGATTAGCTAAGGACTGTCGGAATTTTTGCGCGCCGGAAATCCCGCGATGACGGCGGCATTTAATGAATGAACAAAGAGGCGGGTGTAGTTCAACGGTAGAACCTCAGCCTTCCAAGCTGATGATGTGGGTTCGATTCCCATCACCCGCTCCACAGGAAGGCTTGCGCCCGGATGACTGGAAGGCTTTCGCCCACATAGCTCAGGGGTAGAGCACTTCCTTGGTAAGGAAGAGGTCCCCGGTTCAAATCCGGGTGTGGGCTCCACATCAGGAGCGTTGACAGAAACGTTTAAGACAAGAGTTACGAGAGAAACACACATGTCCAAAGAGAAATTTCAGAGAACGAAACCGCACGTAAACGTTGGCACGATTGGCCACGTTGACCATGGCAAGACGACGTTGACGGCGGCGCTGACGAAGGTGATGGCGGAAGCGC
>JBBKWC010000038.1:0-152567 GCA_037968735.1 Woeseiaceae bacterium
GCGCACGTCCGCAGTTTAGACTGCGGCAGTGTCGTTTCTGAGTGGGACGAGACCATCGTCCAGCTCCTGGACGGTCCCGCTTCCGATGGTGATTCGCACATGTCAGCAGGCAAGTTTTCCAGGATCGCCGGTGCGGGGGTCGTTATGCTGGAAGGCGCGGCTAATGGTGAGCTTTTTTTCGAGTTTACGCCCAGGAATGGGCCGCTTCGAAAACTTGCGGTTCGATCGATCGAAGAAACTGGTGAAGGATGTAATATCAGTCTTGGCCCCACCCGGGCGGCTTGCAAACCATTTGTGCGTCAATCCGCCAAGGACACTGATAAAGGAAGTGGATGTTGCACACCGATTGCTGCGCCAACCCATGTTGGCGACGAACCCGATACAATGGGTGCGGTCGTCAGGCCTTGTTGTAGTAGCTAGAGGACGTTGCGGCCGGTCTGACGAATGGTTTGTTTGTCCGTTCCAAACAGCAAATAATAGTATCGCGAATAGGTGGTAGAGGACCCGCAATTGCCTGAATCTGATTCCTGTTTGCTTCCTCCTGAGTCCGGCAGAATAGCCCGGCGGTATCGCATTTAATTCTCTCTGTCGTGATCCGCTCGACGCCTATGAGTAACGAGGAACAAATAAAACACTACGATCTAGCCAAGACGCTGATTGCCGAACAGAATTTCCGAGCTGCCCTTGCCGCTGGCGCTGTAGCGACACTTCTGTCCGCTGCCGCCTACGGCATTACGGTCGCTACCTGGGCGTTTTCTTACGGCTTCGCGGCAGCAGCTGTTGGGATTTTAGTTGGGCTATCGATGGCGTTTTTTGGGCGTGGCATTTCGACGAGATTCGCGGTGGCAGCCACCTTGTTGACACTTATCGGCGGCGTGCTCGGCAACCTGTTTCGAGTCTTCGTTGAGCTGGCGCGAGCGCCTGCGACTTACACAATCGACGTGCTCGCAGATCGTGCGGTTTCCCATTTGTCTTTCCTCGACCTTGTGTACTGGTTCGTCGCTGTGTTTGCTGCAGTATTTCTCGCCAAGAGACCGCTGTCCCGTTCTGAGAGATTAGCCATCGGCTTGTTTGAAACGGGCGGCGGAGCCCCCAAGGGGAAGAAAAGCGGAACAAAGTGAGCCATTGCGATGAAGGACCCGCAGTCTGACTGCGGAAATCGCACTACTTGCCATGCCCCCACTGGAAAGTGCCACGTTGCCTGTACAGCCCGCCCGCGTTCGGGGTAGTCTCTGAGAACAAATTCACCCCTTTCAGACAGGTGCTAAAGCGCAACTTGAATGTAACCGAGATTTCCCAGGACATCGTCCTGGAACCCGCCGATAACAGCCGCCTCGCGAACCTTTGCGGGCAATTTGATGAGCACCTTCGTCAGATCGAAAGTCGCCTGAATGTTGAAATAGCCAGCCGTGGCAATCAGTTCCGCATCACCGGTTTGCCGCGCGCCGCAAAAGCCGGCATCGATGCGATCCGTTCCCTTTTCAAACTGACCGATAGCGAGCGACTCGACCCTGAACGTGTGCATGTCTATTTGCAGGAATCCGCTATGAACATGAGTGACGAAGGTGGTGCCGCTGCCGCGGCCAGTGAAGACGCTGATGCTTTCGCCATCCAGACACGCAAGAAACTGGTGCGCGCGCGTGGCGCGAATCAGAGAGCGTATCTGCGGAACATCCGGTCCCATGATCTGGCCTTCGGTATCGGGCCTGCGGGCACCGGTAAGACCTATCTGGCCGTGGCCAGTGCTATCGATGCGCTCGAGAACGAGGAAGTACGTCGTATCGTCCTTGTGCGCCCCGCGGTGGAAGCCGGCGAAAGGCTGGGCTTCCTGCCGGGCGATCTTTCACAGAAGGTCGATCCCTACCTCCGCCCCATGTACGACGCACTGTTTGACATGATGGGTGCGGATCAGGTGGGCAAACTCATCGAGAAAAATATCATCGAAGTCGCGCCGCTGGCATTCATGCGCGGCCGTTCGCTGAATGACTCCTTCGTTATACTGGATGAAGCGCAGAACTCCAGCGTCGCGCAGATGAAAATGTTTCTGACCAGAATCGGCTTCGGCTCCCGCGCTGTCGTGACGGGTGACGTGACCCAGATTGACCTGCCGGCGCAGCAGCAGTCGGGCCTGAAGAACGCCATCGAGATTCTGTCTGACGTGAAAGGCATTGCATTCACCTATTTCACGCCGTCCGATGTCGTGCGTCACCAGCTAGTGCAACGTATTGTCGAGGCGTACGAGGCCGACAGCGCGCGCAGGCAAAAGCCGGCCGACACCTGAGTCGCACGATAAGCGCCAGTATGGAAGTCGAAATCCAGATTGCGAGTCGCGCCGCCGATTTACCTGACAGAGACATGATTTCCGCGTGGATCAATCGTGCGCTAGCTCTGTCAGAGGCAACGCCGGCGACAGAGCTGACGGTTCGCATCGTGGACGCCGACGAGAGCAAGGCACTGAACCGGCAGTTTCGCGGCAGGGATGCAGCGACTAACGTGCTGTCATTCCCTCCCGCTGCAAATCCGCTGCCGGAGGCTGTCAGTCCGACCTCGTTGGGCGATATCGTGATCTGTGCACCACTCGTGCAGCGCGAGGCTGGTGAACAGGGCAAAGCGGCTGCCGATCACTGGGCGCACCTGCTGATTCATGGCGTGCTGCATTTGCAGGGCTTCGATCACGAGACCGTTGTGGACGCAGCTAAAATGGAAACCCTGGAGATTCGCATTCTTAATGAAAACGGAGTCGCAAATCCCTACGCGGACCACCGCCGCGACGAAGGTGGCAATTGAAGCTGGCCGGGCGTGCGGGCTGTATCATGCTGTTACAATACGCCGCATTAGCAGCGGCGGTTGGCCCGGCGTCAGCACATAACAGACAGGAAAAATGAACGACAAACCGCCCAGTACCAACGGCTCAGGAAAATCCGGTGTTCTAAAGCGTGTCTTACGCGCGATAAAGGGCGACCCACTGAGCCGCGAAGAAATCCACGAACTCCTGCAGGATGACGACAGCGTCTTCGAGCCTGAAGAGAAGGAAATGCTGTCCGGCGTTCTGGAAGTGGCGGAGACGCAGGCACGCGATGTCATGGTGCCGCGTTCGCAAATGGTCGTGATCGAGAGCAGCCAAAACGTCGAAGACATGCTGCGGGTTATTATCAGTTCGGGTCACTCGCGCTTTCCGGTGACCGGCGAAGACAGAGATGAGGTGCTTGGCATACTGCTCGCTAAGGATCTGTTGCAATTCTTCGGCGATCCCGACGATCAGGAACTTGAAATTGACAAATTTCTGCGCCCGGCGTCCGTCATACCGGAATCCAAACGGCTCAATGCGTTACTGAAAGAGTTTCGCGCCAGTCATAACCATATGGCCATTGTCGTCGATGAATACGGCGGCGTGTCGGGTTTGCTGACGATCGAGGACGTTCTGGAGGAAATCGTCGGCGAGATTGACGATGAGCACGATCCGGAAGAAGCAGAATACATCCGGGCAGACACCGACACCGACGGACGGCCGTGCTTTTCCGTCCGGGCACTCACTCGTATCGAGGACTTCAACGAATTCTTCGGCGGTAATCTGACCGAGGACGAAGATTACGACACGATTGGCGGCCTTGTGATGCAGGAGCTTGGCCGCCTGCCAAGGCTCGGCGAAACCGTGAAATACGATGATTTCGAATTTCGCGTTACCCGCGCCGATCGGCGCCGCATCGACGCCTTGCAGGTCGTCAGGATTGTGCAGGAAAACGACGATTTCCCTGGCTGAGTCTCCGTTGGGTAGCTGGATGGCTGCCCGGCCGTGGCGACTCCGGGCAGCATTCTTCCTGTGCGGTCTGGTGCTCGTTCTTTCCTTCGCGCCTTTCGGCTGGCATCCCATCGCCTTTCTGCTATTGCTGCCGTTGCTGCACGGCTTCCGTCATGCACGGCCGCGCCGGGCGGCAGAGTGGGGATTCGCACTCGGCGCCGGGCTGTTCCTCGCCGGCACTTACTGGCTGTACACCTCTATCCACGTCTTTGGCGAGGCGCCTCTGCTGTTGGCGGTGCTGCTGATGCTGGCGCTGGTTCTCATCATGGCCTGCTATTACGCGCTCTTCGGCTGGCTGCTGGCACGCTTCCACCGGACCAGCCTTCCTGTCTTCGTGCTGTTTGCCCCGGCGTCCTGGGTCCTGATCGAATGGTTGCGCGGCTGGCTGATGAGTGGCTTCCCGTGGATGACGCTCGGCTACAGTCAAATCGACTCACCGCTCGCGAGCTTCGCACCTGTTGTCGGTGTTTATGGCGTGTCCTTTGTATTGGTGCTGAGTGCCGCCGCGCTGCTGGCCGCCGCCGTGTCGGCCGGGCAGACCCGTGTGCTCATGTTGCTGCTCGCCGTGCTGCCATGGGCGGCAGGATTGCTGCTGAAGCAGGTCGCGTGGACGGATCAAGCGGGCCCGGCCGTGGTCACGACGATCGTGCAGGGCGGCGTATCGCAGGATCGGAAATGGCTGCGCGAGCAATTTGGTCCGACGCTGGAAATCTATCGATCGTCGCTGGCAGCGCATCCTGACAGCGAGCTTGTTATCTGGCCCGAAGTTGCGATTCCGGCCGTGCTGGACCAGGTGGAGTCGTTCGTCGCACAGCTTGAGCAGGACGTGGCGGCGCGCGATAGCACATTGCTGTTCGGCATCCTCGAGCGGGAGAGGGCGACCGACAACGTCTACAACAGCGTGGTTGCGATAGACGGACAGTCGCGTCAGGTCTATCGCAAGCGGCATCTCGTTCCATTCGGTGAATATTTTCCGGTACCGGATTTTGTTCGCGAGTGGATGCGGCTCATGAATCTCCCATACAGCGACATCAGTGCCGGCGCGGACGTACAGCCGCTGATGCGTCTGGGTGATGGCAACCGGCTTGCCGTCGCGATTTGTTACGAAGATGCATACGGGGCAGAACAGCTGTACGCCCTGCCCGAGACGACAATCCTGGTGAACGTCAGCAACGACGCCTGGTTCGGTAATTCCATTGCCCCGCACCAGCATCTCGAAATCGCGCGCATGCGGGCCCTGGAAGTGGGCCGATCGGCCGTTCGGGCGACCAACAATGGCGTCAGCGCGTTCATAGACAGCGACGGCAGCGTTGTCAGGCAGGGGCCGCAGTTCGAGTATCTCGCCATGTCGCATGCTGTAGTGCCGCGCAGCGGTCAGACGCCGTATGCCCGCTTTGGCAACTGGCCAATTCTGCTAATCGCCCTGTTGATTTGCCTGACTGCTGGCTGGCAATCACGCTCCAGATCAGAAAAACCATAGCTTAATAGATCAATAACGAATTTAAGGCATTGTTTTTGAAAAGGAAAAATATACGGTTGTTTTAGGTTCTATAGATCTATAGAATCTCGCGCTTGCCCGTTTATTGGCTAGCCCCATGCCTGCACAATCTGACAACCGCCGTTACGATCAGCAAAAGCTGCACGCGATTCGCGCTGCGGCAGCCGTATTTGCTGAAAAGGGCTATCACGGTGCGTCGACACGTGACATCGCAGAGCGCATGGGGATACAGCAGGGCAGCCTGTACTACTATTTCAAATCGAAGCAGGACGCCTTGAGTGAAGTGTGTCTGTTCGGCATCGAGGACTACGTTCTGCGCATGCAAGTCATCGCAGCCGACGACCAGCCGTTCGAAGCGGCGATTCTCGCGACGATTACTTCCCATCTCACCAGTTATCGCGAGCGCGATGAGGCGTTGAAGGTACATAACGACGAACGTCTTTATTTACCGGAAGAGAAACGCGCCACTTTAAAAAAATTGGGCAGTCAGTACCGCAAGCAGCTCGAAAGCATTTTCGAAAACGGTGTGCAGAGTGGCGCGCTGCGGGACACCGTCGACTGTCACTTCGCGGCGCAGGCGGTCATCGGCATGTGTAATGCCTGGGGCGAGCGCATTGTCCGCGATCCCGAGCTGGACCTCTTCGACATTATTCAAAAGTGCAGTGATCTCATCCTGAATGGATTCAGGGAGCGACGCGCACATCCACGCGATGCCCAAAGCACCGCAACGACCAACAATCTTTCAAATAAAAAGGAAAACTAAGGATGGCCAATCAAGTTGCAACTAACGTCGTATGGCACGATGGAGATATTTCTCGCGAAAATCGCTACCAGATTCTGCGTCAGCAGGGTTCTACGGTCTGGTTCACCGGACTTTCCGGCAGCGGCAAGAGCACGATCGCAGTGGCGCTCGAAAAGGCGCTGTTTGCCATGGGCAAGCTCTCATACCGTCTGGATGGCGATAACGTGCGTCTGGGAATTAACAAGAATCTCGGTTTTTCCGAGGAAGACCGGACTGAGAATATTCGCCGCATCGGTGAGGTTGCCAAAT
Source organism: Woeseiaceae bacterium (assembly GCA_037968735.1). Taxonomy (GTDB): domain Bacteria; phylum Pseudomonadota; class Gammaproteobacteria; order Steroidobacterales; family Woeseiaceae; genus SZUA-117. Next base: position 6,349 of record JBBKWC010000038.1, read on the forward strand.
TGTTCGGTGATGCAGGTGTGGTGGCGCTGTCGAGCTTCATCAGCCCCTATAAAGCGGACCGCGACCAGGTTCGCGAACTGCATAAAGCGGCCGGTCTGCATTTCGTTGAAGTCTATGTTGACTGCTCGCTGAAGGTTGCCGAAGAGCGCGATCCGAAAGGGCTGTATAAAAAGGCCCGCGCCGGCGAGATCAAGAACTTTACCGGTATCGATGATCCTTACGAAGCGCCGGAAAAGCCTGAGATACACCTGAACACGGATGAAATGACGGTGCAGGAAGAGGTTTCTATCGTTATTGAACATCTCATCAAGCACGACATCATTCGCACCGAGCAGCTCACGCGTGCGGACGACGTTGCCCGCGGCGTCGCCACCCTTCAGAGATCAAAAGCATGATTAAGCCACACGGAGCGGAGTCGCTGGACCCGCGTTATATCGACGACCAGAAACAACGGGACGCACTGATAAAGGAAGCGGAGACACTGCCGTCACTTCTGCTGAATTCCGCGGCAGCTGCCAACGTCGTCATGCTTGGCGCCGGCTATTTCACGCCGCTCAAGGGATTTATGACATTGGAAGATGCACTTTCGGTCGCAACCGATATGCGCACCACCGACGGATTATTCTGGCCGGTACCTATCCTGAATCTGACTGAAGATATCAATGGCATCGCAAATGCCGACAGGATCGCGTTGCGCGATCCGAATGTCGATGGTCATCCTGTCATGGCGATCATGGACGTCAGCGATATCGACAAAATTTCCAACGAGCAGATGGATCTTCTGACGGAAAAGGTTTTCGGTACCCTGGATGAAGCACATCCCGGCGTTGGCGTATTCAGAAATCTGGGACGTTTTTGCATCGCAGGTGACGTTCAGGTACTGAACTTAAGTTACTTCGCGAAAGAGTTTGGCGAAACGTTTCAGACAGCCGTCGAGATCCGTGAGGAAATCAGCAAGCGTGGCTGGGAAACGGTCGTGGCATTTCAAACCCGCAATCCCATGCACCTGGCGCACGAAGAATTGTGCCGCATGGCACTAGAGCGCCTGGATGCAGATGGCGTTGTCATTCACATGCTGCTTGGCCGATTGAAAGCCGGTGATATACCGGCCTCTGTCCGCGATGCCTGCATCCGCAAAATGGTTGACGTTTATTTCCCGGAAAATACCGTGATGGTAAACGGCTATGGCTTCGACATGCTGTATGCCGGTCCGCGTGAAGCGGTTCTGCATGCCGTTTTCCGCCAGAACATGGGAGCAACACATTTAATCGTCGGTCGCGATCATGCCGGCGTAGGCGATTATTACGGACCGTTCGACGCCCAGGAAATCTTCAAGCAGTTGCCGGAAGGGGCGCTGGAGATCGACATATTCGCGGCAGACCACACGGCTTATTCGAAAAAGCTGAAGCGGGTTGTGATGATGAGCGAAGCGGAAGACCACAAGCCGGAAGACTATGTATTCCTGTCCGGCACCAAAGTGCGCGACCTGCTGAGCGAGGGAATTGCGCCGCCGCCTGAGTTCTCGCGACCTGAGGTGGCGGAAATACTGATGGAACATTATCAGAGTGAATCACGCAAAGTGGCGGTAGGCGAATAAAGCCGTTTGCTGCGTGAGTGCACAGAACCGGTTATTCTTCCGCCCTTCCAGGGATGCAGTGTGCTGACGAAGCCAGACGGATGGACGAATCGTATAAACCGGAATCGGTAGAACTTGAGGCCCGTGAATTCTGGCAGGAGAACCATACTTTCGAGGTCGATGAGGACCCCGGCAAGGACCAGTTCTACTGTCTGACAATGTTCCCTTACCCAAGTGGACACCTGCATATGGGGCATGTGCGGGTGTTCACGATTTCTGACGTCATCGCCCGGTATCAGCGGATGCAGGGCAGGCATGTGCTGCAGCCAATGGGCTGGGACGCGTTTGGCATGCCGGCGGAAAATGCGGCCATCAAGCGTGGCGTGCCGCCGGCAGCGTGGACCTATCGCAATATTGAGGACATGCGCGGCCAGTTTCAGCGTCTCGGATACGGCTATGACTGGCGGCGCGAAATTACGACCTGTCGCCCGGAGTACTACCGCTGGGAACAGTGGCTTTTCACCAAGCTGTTTGAAAAGGGCCTGGTATATCGCAAGAATTCGGTCGTTAACTGGGATCCGGTCGACCAGACCGTACTCGCCAACGAGCAAGTGATCGACGGCCGTGGCTGGCGCTCCGACGCGCTGGTGGAGCGACGCGAAATTCCGCAATGGTTCATGAAAATCACGGCGTATGCCGATGAATTGCTGGCCGGTCTGGACACGCTCGATGGCTGGCCAGAGTCGGTCAAGTCGATGCAGCGCAACTGGATCGGCCGTTCAGAAGGCATAGAGCTCCGTTTCGATGTTGCAGACGGCGACGCGCTGGGGGTTTTCACTACCCGACCCGATACGCTCATGGGGGTGACCTATATGGCGGTCGCCGCAGAACATCCGCTGGCGGAGAAAGCGGCCGCAGGCGATCCTGCGATCGCCCGCTTTCTGCAGGAATGCAAAACCATGCAGGCGGCCGAAGCCGCCATGGAAACCATGGAGAAGAAGGGCATGCCGCTTGGCATGTCTGCGATACACCCCATAACCGGCGACGCAGTGCCGCTGTGGGTCGCCAATTTCGTGCTCATGAGCTATGGCACCGGCGCGGTGATGGCCGTGCCCGGGCATGATCATCGCGACTGGGAGTTCGCCAGTAAGCACGGCTTGCCTATCGTGCAGGTGATTGAGCCGCTGGATGGCGCTTCAATCGATGTCCGCGAAGCGGCCTTCGTCGAACACGGGCGCGTCATCAATTCAGGTTTTATCGATGGCATGACGTTTGCGGAGGCTTTTGCAGCAATCGCGAGTCGTTTCGAGGAACAGGGCCGGGGCCGTCGCACGGTGAACTACCGTTTGCGTGACTGGGGAGTATCCCGGCAGCGGTACTGGGGAACACCGATTCCCATCATCTACTGCGACAAATGCGGTGCCGTCCCCGTGCCGGAAGATGAGCTGCCGGTCGTATTGCCGGAGGACGTCAAAGTAACGGGCGTTGGCTCGCCGCTGAAAGACATGCCGGAATTCTACGAGGCCGATTGTCCGACTTGTGGCCAGGCGGCGCACCGAGAAACTGACACATTTGACACCTTCGTGGAGTCATCCTGGTACTTTTCACGCTATGCCAGCTACGACTGCAATACTGCGATGCTGGATGAGCGCGAGAATTACTGGATGCCTGTGGACCAGTACACGGGCGGCGTCGAGCATGCCATCCTCCATTTGTTGTATGCGCGCTTTTTTCAGCGGCTGATGCGCGATCTGGGTCTGTCATCAGCCGACGAACCTTTCACCAACCTGTTGACCCAGGGCATGGTGCTTAAAGACGGCGCCAAAATGTCCAAGAACAAGGGCAATACGGTTGATCCACAAGCGCTGATTGAAAAGTACGGCGCCGATACGGTGCGCCTGTTCATGATGTTTGCCGCGCCACCTGAGCAGGCACTGGAGTGGTCAGATGACGGCGTGCAGGGTGCATTCCGCTTTCTGCGGCGCTTCTGGAGTGCAGTGCATGCAAATGCAGGAACGAAATCGGTCGCTGCTATTGATACTGCGAATCTAAACGATGCGGAGCGTGAGCTGCGCCGTAAGACGCATCAGACAATCGAGAAAGTGAGCGACGATATTGGCCGGCGCTATACGTTCAATACGGCCATTGCCGCCTGTATGGAGCTCATCAACGCGGTCAACAAGCTTCCCGACGTGTCAGCGCAGTCAGTGGCGGTCCGCCGCGAAGCGCTGGATGCGGTCGTGTTGCTGCTGTCGCCGATTGTGCCGCACATATGTCATAAGCTCTGGCAGGTTTTGGGGCATAGCTCGGCACCTGTGAACGCGCCGTGGCCTGCCGTCGATGAGTCGGCATTGCAGCAGGACAGCATCGAGATCGTGCTGCAGGTCAACGGCAAGCTCCGCGGCAGGCTCAGCGTGCCCGCGGACATCAGCCGCGATGCGCTGTCGGCGCTGGCGCTTGCGGACGAAAATGTAGACCGCTTCGTCGCAGGTAAGGAAGTGCGCAAGGTCATTGTCGTGCCAGGGCGGCTGGTGAATGTCGTTGTTTAGCAGGGTGAACATCGCTGGCCCCGTTATGCTGGGGCTGTTGCTCGCCGGCTGCGGTTTCCAGTTGCGCGGTGCGGCAACTGTGCCTGCGGAGATGGCCAAAACCTATATAGAGACGGTCGACCAGCACAGCCTGTTTTATCGCACCTTGCGAGAGGGGCTGCGAGATGCTGGTGTCGACGTGGTAGACAGCCCTGCAAATGCCACAGCGATATTCACGATAGCCAGTGACGAGACCGGACAGCGGGTGTTGTCCGTTTCCGCACGCAACGTGCCGCGGGAATTTGAAGTATTTTATTCCGTAACGTACGCCGTCGATGCCGGGGGCAGCAGCCTGATGAATACGCGCCGGCAGACGCTGACACGCGACTACACCTGGAACGAAAACATCGTCCTTGGCAAGGAACGGGAAGAACGCATGCTGCGCGAAGCCATTGCTGACGATCTGGTGCGCATCGTTCTGATTCAGCTATCGGGGATCTGACCTTCGATCGTGATGTCCTGAGGCTTGCTGAGCTGGCCTCTCCTTATTACATGCCATTATTACAGCGCTACGGAATCACCCTGAGCATAGTTCAGGACAATGCATCGATTCCGGCGAGTTACTGGGGTGCACCCGAAGCCGGAATCCAGGGGACACATGTTTTCGCCCGCTCGGACACGCCAGTACATTCCCTGTTGCATGAAATTTGTCACATCATTTGCATGACGCCGGAGCGTCGCATGACACTTGACCGCGATGCCGGTGGTTCTGATCTGGAAGAGTCCGGCGTTTGTTATCTGCAACTCGTGCTCGCCGATGAGATAAACGGGGCGGGCAGGTGCAGAATCATGCAGGACATGGATAGCTGGGGTTACAGTTTCCGTCTCGGCAACACGCGCGCGTGGTTTTCCGCGGACGCTGATGATGCCAAAGCATGGCTAACGCAGCACCAGCTGCTGTGTCCGTTGGGCAAAGCATCTTTTCGCCTGCGTAGCAACGAAAATGCATCGCAAGTCGTTGAAGCCTGCGCTATAGATCAGGGCATTTAATGTCCCGTGTGGCGCTTCACTGACGCAGTGTGCAATATGCAGACAGGAGAATGACACACGAGCAGTAAATGGCACTGATCCGCTACGGTTTATATTTCTTCGGTATTGGCCTCGTTACCTGGTTTCTTGCACAGCTTGAAATCTGGTCCCCGGGCAGTTTGCAACTGCAGCTTTACGCGAATGCCGGCGACAGCCTGGGAACCAGCGAGTATTCGCCGGTCGAGATTCTGCAAATCGGTATCCTCGTCATTTGCGGTTTGCTCTATACCTGGGTCGCTTTGAACTGTCCGTCGCAGCAACCTATCGCGTTCGCGTTTGGCGGACTCGCGCTGGTTTTCATGATCCGTGAACTGGACTATTTCCTCGATTTGTACATTGCAGACAATCTATGGCAGGTGATCATTGCCTTTATCATCGCGTTGCTCGGCACTTACATCTTTCGAAACAGAAGGCGCTTTCGAATCGCCTGGCTGCGGCTATGGCCATCTCCCGGACTGACGCTACTGTTCGCGGGTGCGACCATCATCTTCGCTTTCGTCCAGGTGATTGGTCACGAGCCGCTTTGGATGGCTATCCTGGGCGACGATTATCGGCGCATTGTTAAACTCGCCGTTGAAGAATTCATAGAACTGTCGGGATACTACCTGTGGCTTATCGGCACTATCGAATACATGTTCCAGGCTAAAGCGGTCGCTATCAGGGAGCCGCAGGCGGCAGCCGCAAAACGTAGAGCCGGCCGCTTGCCGAAATCCGATGGCCGCTTCTAGAAAGTATTGACGGAAACGTCGGAAGGTAAAAAGAACTTAACCAAAGTCGCGTCGATTACGAAAATGTGATCTGCGACACCCTCCGCACTGAACATAAAACGCAGCGCACCGCTGCGGAAATAAAAACTGTGAATGGATCGAACGACACCAGTGTGAACTTGATTCAGAATTCCGTTTCCCTGACCGCAGCTGACTCTATTCAGAGGGCAGTTACATGAACAAAGCAGAACGCGGATTTACATTAATTGAATTGATGATCGTCATTGCGATCATCGGCATCCTTGCGTCGATGGCAATACCTGCCTATCAGAGTTATTCGATCCGCGCGCAGGTGGGGGAAGGACTCAATCTTGCTGGGCCGGCAAAAACCGCGTTAGCCGAATTCAATCTCGACAGCGGTTTTTTTCCTGCCAACAATGCTGCTGCGGCGCTGTTGGCGCCTACGGCCTATTCCGGGAAATACGTAGCATCCATTACCGTTACTGGCGCAGTGGTGTCGATTCGATTTGGCAACGATGCCAGCGCGCAAATCAGTGGGCAGACCCTCACGCTAACCGCAGTGCCCAATCTTGGCAGCATCTCCTGGACCTGTGCCAGTGGCGGCGTTATTCCGGATCACTATCTGCCTTCCGCCTGTCGCAGTTAAAGTATCGTGGGATTCGGGGCATCACCATAGACGTCCTCCGGATCAAAGACCTTTTCAGTATCCGTGAACCGCAGCGACACCTGTCCGTCTGCATTGTCACGCCGATAGTCCGCACCGACAGGGACAGCACGATAAAAGCATGAACGGTAGCCGACGTGACAGCTGGCGCCGCCGGCAACCTTGACCTTCATCCAGAAACAGTCCTGATCATCATCGACCAGCAGCTCTTCTACGTGCTGCACCAGCCCGCTGGTCGCTCCCTTGTGCCATAAGGTCTGGCGACTGCGACTGTAATAGTGTGCTTCCCCCGTTTCGATGGTTAGCCGCAGAGCCTCCGCGTTCATGTATCCCTGCATCAGTACTTCGCCGGATTGTGCATCTGTGGTCACGACGGTAATCAGACCGCGTGCATCGAACTTGGGCGCGAGGTCGTTACCTTCCTCTACCTGCTCGATCGACCGGCGAGGCTGAAATTCGATGGGGCGGCTGGTCATCCTGTCTCCTGACGGGTTTCTGTAAGCATCGGGGGATGCAGATTATAGGGGAGACTTTCGCCGATTAATAAAATAGTTGCCGCGCGCTGCTATCATTCCGCTTCGGGCAACACAACACCGGACTGCCGGCTTCTCATCGAATGACGATTTTTCTGCACGATACATTACGGGGCGAAAAGCTCCCTTTTGAGCCTAATGTGGCAGGGGAGGTCACAATGTATCTGTGTGGCCCCACCGTCTACAACTACGCGCATATCGGCAACGCGCGTCCTGCCGTGGTCTTCGATTTGCTGGCCCGGCTTTTACGCCGCAGCTACAAACTGACATTCGCGCGCAACATCACGGACGTCGACGATAAAATTAATCAGGCAGCGATTGACGCAGGCAAGCCGATCGACGAAATCACGGCGAAGTTCATCACCGCCTACAACGAAGACATGGCAGCGCTCGGCGTGCTACCACCGGACATTGAGCCGCGCGCGACACAGCACATCGGTGAAATGATCGCGATGATCGAGACTCTGATCGCAAAAAAGTTCGCATACGCGGCTGACGGGCACGTGTTATTCGACGTCACGGCAAACCCGGATTATGGCGCATTGTCGAAACGCGACCTGCGGGAGATGATTGCAGGCGCACGCGTAGAAGTCGCTCCGTACAAGAGAGCGGCGCATGACTTCGTGCTTTGGAAGCCCTCGACGCCCGAGTTGCCAGGGTGGGATTCACCGTGGGGTCGCGGTCGTCCCGGTTGGCACATCGAGTGCTCGGCAATGTCCGCGAAACATCTTGGCAAGACAATCGACATTCATGCCGGTGGACAGGATCTGGTATTTCCCCACCATGAAAATGAGATGGCGCAAAGCAGCTGTGCTCACGATGGCGCCATGTTTGCCCGTTACTGGGTACATAACGGATTCCTGAGCATGGATAGCACCAAGATGTCCAAGTCCCTGGGAAACGTGCTGCTGGTGCACGATCTGATCAAGACAATTCCGGGCGAAGTGATTCGGCTCGCATTGTTGAGTGCGCATTACCGTCAGCCGCTGGACTGGTCCGATGACACCGTGATGATGGCGCGAAAAATGCTCGATCGGCTTTACGGTGCCGTTCGCGGCATCGACATTCCTGCTGCACAGCGTCGATCTGCAGAGCCACCGGCTGCGGTAATGGCCGCCCTGGAAGACGATCTGAATACGCCTATGGCGCTAAAAGAGATGTTCGGCACCGTTCGCGCACTCAATAAACTGGACGATAGCGCGGAGCGACAATCACTCGCCGCCAGCCTGCTTGCCGGTGCGGAGCTGATGGGCATCATGCAAAGCGATGCAGAGGCCTGGTTTGCGGGTTCAAATACCAGCGGTATTGGCGATGAGGAAATCGAACAGTTGCTTGCCCGGCGCACTGAAGCAAAAGCGGCTAAAAATTATCAGCTGGCAGATGAAATTCGCGATCAGCTGGCGGCAGCGGGTGTCATTATCGAAGACAGTCCGGCAGGTGTACGCTGGCGTAGAAATAATTCATGAATGACGTTGCCACAGAACAAGCGAAACTCATCGAGGAATTTCAGTTTTTCGAGGACTGGATGGATCGCTACCAGTACATCATCGACCTCGGCCGGCGCTTACCTGAATTTCCTGAGGATGACAAAACCGAGGAGAACAAGATTCGCGGCTGCCAGTCGCAGGTATGGTTCACGGCGGAAATGCGGGACGGGCGGTTGCATTTCCAGGCCATCAGTGATGCGGCAATTGTATCGGGCCTCATCGCACTCCTGCTGCGGATTTATAATGACCGCCTGCCGTCGGACATTCTCGACACGCCAGCAGACTTTATCGCCGCGCTGGACTTGCAGCAGCACTTGAGTGCCACCCGCAGCAACGGGCTTGCCGCGATGCTGCAAGCCATTCATCGCTTTGCCGCAGAGTCTGCCGAGGCCGCGTGATATGAGATACGTCAGCCGGTTGTTCGCCTGGCCGCTGCTCTGGATCGTCTGGCTCTACAGCAAAGTAATATCTCCGCTGACCGGTGCCCATTGCCGCTACCAGCCCACCTGTTCTGCTTACGCACGCGAGGCACTATTGCAATATGGCGCGTTTCGCGGCGGCTGGCTGGTGCTTCGTCGCATCGGCCGGTGCCACCCCTGGGGTGGCTCTGGCTACGATCCCGTGCCCGTGCCCGTGCCCGAGCCGCGATGCGATGACGTCGGCTGACCTGTTTCGGGAAATCGTTTATCCGCTGCGTACGCTCTCGCTTGCCCTCGTTCTCATCTTTACATCGCTGTTAGTTTTCATCGCAATTTCGCTGATCAAGGTTGGCTTTGTCCTGGCGATTCCCGGCATCGTCGCGCTTGTTTTGTTCACGCCCGTCTACTTCCGCTATCTGCTGGTCGTTCTTGAAGCCCGCGCCAACGATTCTCCGCCCCCGGTTCTCGCTGTTGAAATGGTCGAGCCCTGGACTAACCTGATGATGCTGACACCGGTGCTGCTGTATCTGCTCGGCTTCGTTGCCGCCATACTATTTTTCCCCGATGTCACCTGGCCACGCTACCTGTATGCGCTGTGCGTCATTTCGCTACTGCCAGCAACGCTTGCCATCCTTTCCATCACGCGCTCTGCGGTCGAAAGTCTCAATCCCCTAGCGCTCCTGAAAACGATACGAGCCTGCGGCCCGCTCTACTTGCTCATACCCTCAACGGTCGGCGCCATGGGATTGATCATCTACGCGCTGGCGGCTGCGGGTGTGCCGAAGCTGCCGGTCGAAATGGGAGTAAATTACGTGCTTGTTCTGCTCTTTACCTTGACAGCCGCTGTACTGCGGGAAAAAGAACTGGCGCGGGATGTCAATATTGGCCCGCCAGTCGAGCGCGCCGCACGCCTGGACGACATCGCGTTGCAGAAGGCGCGGCAAAACGTCGCAAATCATGCGTACGGCATGATAAGCCGTGGAAACCGTGACGGCGGTTTCGCCCATATCGACCAGTGGCTGGCAGCCGAAGCCGAGCCGGGCGCCGCGGCAAGCTGGTTCTTCTACGAGATGCTGAAGTGGGAATCGAAAGAGGCAGCGCTTTTCTACGCCAGGCCCTGCCTCGCCGCACTGCTGCGAGATGGCGATGATGCCCGGGCACTCAAACTCATCTCGCGCTGCCTTTACGAAGACTCACGCTGGAAACCGGCTGAAGAGGATCGCGCGATGGTAACTACGCTGTTGTCACGTCATCAGCGCGAAGATCTGCGCGGCTTACTGCCGGACTGAGCAGGGTGCTATCTTTGCCAGTTTGAAGTTGCAGTAGTGTGTCACTGCCAGCATCAGGGATCCGGCCACGGTCAGTACCTGGTCAGCAAATACGCCGTACCTGGCATGCGCGATAGTGCCGCCTGCTATCAGCACCACAAGCCCTGCAATGCCAAGTGCGACGACATTGCGTTCACCATGCTTGCGAAAGCCGAGCGCCAGTGCGATCACGCTGACCGGCACCACGAAGAGCAGCATCGGCGCGTGCCAGTGATCGCTGTTGAAACCTGACAGGAACGGCAACGCCGCAATCGCAACGGGCAAAAGCAGGCAATGCGCCAGACATAGTCCGGATAGCGCTACCGCCACCTGATCCATCGTCGCTGATCGCCCGGAACTGTTATCCATTTGCGCTTGCCGTTATGCTTGAGCGAGTCGGAATGACGCCGCCAGAATGCCGCTGGCAGCGATTATAGCTGCCCGTTGTAAAATAGTATAACATAACATTCCTACAGGTAAGCCTTTGAATTAATAGGCGTATTTTTATTGATCAAGCAACGAGTCATCATGGATAAGAAACTACTGTCGATTCTCTGCTGTCCGGTTACTCACAAAGGGTTGTCGCTGATGCGCCGGGAGCAACTGGATGCGGTTAACCGCGCGATTACAGAGGGCAAGCTTTGCAATCGTGACGGCACCGTGCTGAGCGAGGCACTTCGCGAGGCGCTGGTCACCGACGACGGCAAGACCCTGTATCCGGTCAACGACGGCATTCCCGCATTGCTGGAGGGCGAGTCGGTTCCCATGGATCAGTTATGACGCTCAGCATAGAGACGATCAGCGTCAGCCCGGCCATCCCTCGATGCTTATGAACGAACCGGCCGCCGCGTGAAAATTAACGCGAATCAAATTTCGCCTCACCTGAAGAAATCGTTGCTGCCCTGCTATCTGGTCAGCGGCGACGAGCCCTTGCTGGTGCAGGAAACACTGGACCAGATTCGAGCCGCCGCTCGTGAGCGCGGCTTTGGTAGCCGCGATCTGTTCGTTCAGTCGGGGAGTTTTGACTGGCAGGACCTTGCACGTGCCGGCGGTAATCTTTCCTTGTTTGCCGAGCGGCGAATTATTGAATTACAGATGCCGACTGGCAGGCCAGGCGTAAAGGGCAGCGCGGCGATTGCGGAATTTTGCAGCAGACTCGAAGATGATTTGTTGTTTATTGTCAGTGCGCCAAAACTTGATCGTGGCACACAGAATTCGAAGTGGGTGAAAGCACTGGATGCCGCCGGCGGTATGGTTCAGGTCTGGCCGGTAAGTTTGAGAGAGTTGCCGGGATGGGTCAGCCAGCGTATGCGAGCCGCAGGTCTTAAACCCGATCGTGACGCGGTGCAGCTCATCGCCGATCGCGTGGAAGGCAATCTGCTGGCCGCAGTGCAGGAAATCGAGAAGCTCAGGCTGCTGCACGGCGAAGGTCAGATCACCGCGGCAGAGGTCGATGCGTCCGTCGCTGACTCGAGTCGCTTCGACGTTTACAAACTGGTCGATGCGGCAATTGCGGGAGACGCGGCGCGAGCAATGCGCATACTGGCTGGTGTGCGCACGGAAGGGGTCGAACCGGTCATCGTGATGTGGGCGCTGACGCGGGAACTGCGCATGTTGGCCAATATCGCCGGCAGCGTGGAACGGGGTAGCGACCTTGGCGCCGCCATGAAGAAGAATGGCGTCTGGCAAAACCGCCAGGGACTCGTCCGCGCGTGCATCGGCAGGCAACCACTGGCTGGTCTCCTCGCGCTGATCAAGCTTTCGCGCCTCGCCGACGCGGCCGCAAAAGGTCAATATCAGGCGGATCCCTGGCAGCTCGCCAGCCGGATCGTGATGCGGCTGGCGATTCCGGACGCCCGTGCCGCATGAGTAGCGAAGTGGCTCCCATGGGCATCTTCGGTGGCACCTTCGATCCGATTCACTTCGGGCACCTGCGTACCGCCTTCGAAATGCTGGAGGCCCTGCGCTTTGACGAAGTACGCTTCATGCCCTGTGGCAATCCGCCGCATCGACAGACCCCGTTCGCGGACGCCGCACTGCGCCTGCAGATGGTCAAAGCGGCGACGGCAACGCAGCCCGGATTCGTCGTCGACGATCGTGAACTAAGACGCGACGGGCCGTCATATTCGGTTGACACATTGCAAGCGTTGCGGACGGAATTTCCTGCACGTCCATTAGGTCTCATTATTGGTATGGATGCATTTCTGAACCTGCCGAAGTGGCATCGATGGCAGGAGATACTCAAGCTCGCGCATATTGTCGTCGCGCATCGGCCCGGCTGGCGTGCGCCTGACATCGGGCCACTGGGTGACTTGCTCGCGGAATGTGGCACACACCGCATCGCGGATATGCATCAGTCACCGCAGGGTCATATTTTTGTCCACGACGTGACCCAGCTGGAAATTTCGTCCTCGGAGATACGACAGCTTGTGGCGGTAGGGCGGGATCCCCGTTTTCTAACGCCGAATGCCGTGCGCGAGGTCATTGAGAACAGCGGGTGCTATGCCTGCGTGCCGGCAGGCAAGCCGGACCCCGTGAATTTGAAACGAGAATCGGTGTATGAATGAAAAGTGAAAAACTGACGCAACTGGTGGTGGCTGCGCTGGAGGATGTGAAGGGTAACGATATCGTTACACTGGACGTGCGGGATATGACATCCGTGACGGATTACATGGTGGTCGCAAGTGGCACCTCCAATCGCCATGTTAGAGCGCTTGCCAATGCTGTTTCTGACAAGGTCAAATCGGCGGGCCATCGGCCGTCCGGCATCGAAGGCGCGGACGGCAGCGAGTGGGTGCTGCTCGATCTGGGCGACACAATCGTGCATGTGATGCTGCCGCGCGTGCGCGAGTTCTATAATCTGGAAAAACTCTGGTCGCTGCGGCCGACATCAGGCCGCGTGGTCACTGACGGCTGACGCGTGCATTTGCGCCTCATCGCGGTTGGGGACAGGCAACCTGCCTGGGTCTCTGCGGCATTCGACTCGTATGCCGGGCGTCTGCCACGGCTATGGCAGTTTCAAACGCACAGTATTGCGACCGCTGCGCGGAGAAAGTCCGCCGCAGATACCCGTGCTGTGCAGAAGGAAGGCGAGAAAATCCTCAGCAAGTTGAAGCCGGCGGAAACACTGGTTCTGCTCGACGAGCGAGGCAAGCAGCTCTCGAGCCGGCAGTTTTCTGACAAGCTGAACGAGTGGCAGGCAGCAGGCAAGGATCTCGCGTTCGTGATAGGCGGACCGGATGGCGTGTCCACCGACGTGCAGCGCCGCGCCGATTTTTGCTGGTCGCTGTCGAAGCTCACCTTGCCGCACGGACTGGCCCGCGTGCTGTTTTCGGAGCAGCTGTACCGCGCATGGTCGCTGGCCAGCGGTCACCCGTACCACCGCGACTGACGATGCCGGACCCGCTGCTGCATCTTGCTTCGTCATCACCACGCCGCCGGGAGATTCTCGCGGCGCTAGGCATTAAATTCTCGTCGGCTGGCGTCAACCTGGACGAGTCACGCATTGCGGAGGAGTCGGTCACTGCGATGGCAGAACGACTGGCACGCGCCAAGGCGCTGGCAGGAAGCGGCCAGACAACGTTGCCAGTGCTTGGTGCGGATACGGTGGTCTTCGCCGGTGACCGCGTCTTCGGCAAGCCTGCATCGAAGGCAGCAGCGCTGCAAACGCTGGCCGCATTGTCCGGCAGAGCGCATCAGGTCATTACGGCGGTTGCGCTGGTTGCTGAAGCGGCGGTACACACGGCAGTCGCGGAGTCCACGGTGTGGTTCCGCGACATCCATCCGGACGAAGCGCTCGCTTACTGGCAAAGTGGGGAGCCGGCGGACAAGGCGGGCGCATATGCAATCCAGGGGCTGGGCGGGAGCTTTGTGACCCGACTGGATGGCAGCTATTCGGGGGTCGTCGGGCTGCCGGTTTTTGAAACTGTGAAGCTGCTGCGAAAGGCCGGCATCGATATTCTCGCGAGACCGTGTTGACTATGACTGAAGAATCACCCAAAGAAGAAATTCTGATAAATGTCACGCCGCGAGAGGTGCGCGCAGCGCTTCTGGAAAACGGCATTCTGCAGGAGGTGTTCGTCGAACGCCCCGCACGGCGCGGCCTGATCAGCAATATTTACAAAGGCAAGGTGACGCGGGTGTTGCCTGGCATGCAGGCTGCGTTTATTGAAATCGGTCTGGAACGCACAGCATTCCTGCACGCCTCGGACATCGTACGACCGGATACTGCCGTTGACGATAACAGCGGCGTACCGCCCTCGATCAGCGAGCTGGTACGCGAGGGACAGGAGGTCCTCGTGCAGGTGGTCAAGGACCCGCTAGGCACCAAAGGTGCGCGGCTCACTACCTTCATCACCCTGCCGTCGCGATTCCTCGTGCTGTTGCCGATGAGCAATGGTGTTGGGGTATCGGCGCGTATCGAAGATATTGCGGAACGGGACCGGCTGCGCTCGGAACTGACTGACATACTCGACAGCGAGTCCGAAACCTTCGGCGTCATTGCCCGCACGGCGGCAGAAGGAGCCAGCAGCGACGCGTTGCGGGCTGACCTCGCATTCCTGCGAAAACTATGGTCATCCGTTCAGCTTGCGTGCAGCAATGCTGAGATAAAAACACTGGTGCATGAGGATCTGCCCCTGCCGATACGCCTGCTGCGTGACATGGTCACCGGGGACGTGGAGAGGATTCTCGTGGATTCGGAGCCTGACTTTCTGAAGATGAGCGCTTTTACCGAGGTGTTTTTGCCGGATCTCACGCCGATCCTCGAGCATTACCAGCGACGCCGGCCGATTTTCGACCTGCACGGCACCGAGGACGAGATCAAGAAAGCGTTGTGTCGGAGTATTTCGCTGAAATCGGGCGGTTACGTCATCATTGACCAGACGGAGGCGATGACCACGGTTGACGTCAACACCGGCGCCTATGTCGGTCACCGTAATCTCGAGGAAACGATTTACCGGACTAATCTCGAGGCAGCGGTAACGATTGCCCGCCAACTGCGTCTAAGGAATCTGGGCGGCATCATCATTATCGATTTTATCGATATGGAAGAACCGGAACACCGCGAACGTGTAATGCAGGTTTTCGAGCAATCCATGGCACGGGATCATGCGCGTCACCAGATCATGCCGGTTTCACCGCTGGGACTTGTGGAAATGACTCGCAAACGGACCCGGGAAAGTCTGGGTCATGTGCTCTGCGAGGGCTGCGACAATTGCGACGGCCGCGGCTTTATCATGACGGCGGAAACAGTGTGTTACGAGATCTTTCGCGAAATCATTCGGCAGCATCGGCAGTTCAAGTTCGACGCGGTGCTGATACTGGCACATCCAGAGGTAATCGAACTTTTGCTGGACGAGGAAGCGAAGGGACTTACCGAGATCGAGGATCAGATCGGGAAATCGATTCGGCTGCAGCCTGAATCGCTTTACCTGAAAGATCAGTTCGACGTCGTGCTTATCTGAGGAAAACGAAACAGTCGAGCCATGAAAGCGTTGCTGAACAAAATTCTGAGGAGTCTTGCCTACATCGGTGCGGCCCTCGTGATTGTGATGGCGATCGCGCTTGGCATTTTTCGCATGATGTTGCCGCGGCTGCCTGAATATCAGGCAGAGATAAAGGCGTGGGCGAGCAGCGCGATCGGCATGCAGGTTGAATTTACTGACATGGATGCGCGCTGGCGCTTCGGTGGTCCCGAACTTAGTTTCTACAATGCCGGACTCAGTAACGCGGAAACCGGGGAAGAAATACTGACCGCACGGGAAGTGGACATCGGCGTCGGCTTTATGCGCCTGCTGACCGACCGGGAACTCGTGGTGGACCAGGTCATCATTCGTGACACCGCTATTCAGCTGAGCCAGAACAGCTCAGGTCAGTGGACGGTGCAGAACATGATCGTGCAGGACCTGTTGGGCAAGCAGCCGGCAAAGGCAGGCGGAGATCTCGTTATCATGGGCGAGAATATCGATTTGGAATACCAGCATCCGGCCTCCGGCCAGCTTGTGCCGCTGCTGGTTCACACGATGGTTGTCAGGCGCGATAGTGACGAGCTCAGCCTGGACGCTGACGTCGGACTGCCGACGTCCTTTGGGCGCACGCTGGAAGTGTCTGCCAACCTGCTCGCTGCGGACGGCATCAACGACGTGTGGCGCGTCTTTATCGAAGCAGACGGACTTGCGCTCGGCGGCTGGTCGCGCCTGCAGCCGAGCGGCTGGCCACAAATTGCGGGTGGAGTTGCGGACCTGAGCGTCTGGCTGGAAATTTCCAATGGCGGTGTGGAGGGGGCGACCGCGAATCTCGATGTTGCCGGTCTGCAGCCGATCGACTCTGCCAGCGTTATCCCGTTTGACCTGACGGGTAGTTTCGAATTTTCTGCGGAGCCAGAAGGGTGGCTGCTCGCCGCGAACGAGTTTCAATTTTCCACGGTAGACAGTAGCTGGCCGGAAAGCAGCTTGTTGCTCAGGGTCCTGAACGACGTTGGCGATGGTGGCGGCGTGCGTGCGAGCGCGACTTTTTTCAATCTCGATGATCTTCGCTACGTCAACGCATGGCTGCCCGAGAGAGAGCAAGCAATGCTCGCAGACTATGCACCCTCCGGCGTAGTGCGGGACGCCAGCATCGACCTGGTCGGCAGGGAAAGCGACGACATGCGCTTCGATGTTTCAGCCGAGCTGGATGCCGTGGGTGTCATCGCAAGCGGAGAACGGCCAGGTATCCGCAACTTCAGCGGTCGAATCCGGGCGGGCCGCGACGGCGGGCGGCTCGAAATATCGTCTCGCGAGGTGCTTGTCGACGCAGACGCGTACTTATCCGATCCGATCGTACTGGACGAAGCGAACGGCACCATCCTGTGGCGGCGTAACCAGAACGGCGTGACGGTACTATCCGACAGCGTCAGCCTCGCGAATAGCGATTTTTCCACGCAGCTCAGCCTGCAGCTTACAATCCCGCACGGAGAGGCGTCTCCCTTCATTGACGCCGAAAGCACGTGGACATTAAGAGACGTCACCACGGTGCCGGTTTATCTGCCGAAAGTGGGCGTTGCACCGACACTGAGAGAATGGCTGAGCAAAGCCTTGCTTGCCGGAAGCGTTTCGAATGGCGTCCTGCGAATCAATGGCGCACTCGATAATTTTCCCTTCGATGATGGAAACGGGGAATTTTACGTCGCAGCGCGGCTCGAAGACGCGACCCTGAAATTCGCAGAAGACTGGCCCGCGCCTCAGTTCCGGCATCTGGACGTCGTTGCTGAGGGAGCGCGACTGTATTCAGTCGAGAATTCTGCCGTTAATCTGGGTAACCGGGTTGAAGACGCGAAAGTTGAGATTGCGGATCTTCGCGACCCGATACTGACTATTGACGCGGTAGCGACAGGCAGCCTGCAGTCGATTCGCGACTACGCCATGCAGAGCCCGATCGACGTGGCGCTCGGCGGTCAGCTGAGCCGCGTCACCGTCGCCGGCGACGCCTCTTACGACCTGTCGATCACTTACCCCATTAAAGACAGGCAGAACTACGATTTTTCTGCGCGTATCCAGAGCGATAACGGTACGGTCCAAATAGAAGGTTTTCCGGCGCCCATCAGCGAGCTGACTGGTGTCGTGAATATTTCACGCGCGTCAGTAACTTCTGAAGCGCTTTTCGGACAGTTTCTCGATCACACCGCGGAGCTCGAACTCAGCCGCAGCGCGGATCGTGACGCGCCTCACGGCGTCATGCTCAATGCCGAGGGCATTACCACTGTCGGCGCAATTGAGGACGGCTTTGGCGTTGACCTCGGCGCCCTGGTGGACGGCGAAACCGCGTATCAGGCATTGATCCGATTTCCGAATCGCAGCTCGCCGGCGCCGGGTGCATTGCAGATCATGATCGAATCCGATCTGGCAGGCGTTGGCATACACGTGCCGTCACCACTGGGCAAGGTGGCGGACGACAGCACGCCGCTGACGGCAGAAATTACGTTTCCCGCGCGGGAGGAAATTGTCACGACGGGCAGTCTCGCGAACGACGTCGCATGGCAGGCGCGCTTCGTCAAGGCTGCCGGTAGCTGGGATTTTGACCGCGGCATGCTGGCAGTCGGAGGTGCAGCGGCAACCGACCCCGACGTCAGGGGCCTGCACATTGTCGGACAGACGCAGGAGCTACCTTTGCACGACTGGCTGGCGCTCGGCCGTCGCAGCGACCGGGAAGCAGGACTCGGTGAACGGATTCGCTATGTCGAACTCGCCGTAGACCATCTGCAGGTTGTCGGTCAGGACTACACTGACCATCGGCTGGTCGTCAACCGAAGCGGGCGCGACTGGGTAATACAAATCAATGGCGATATGGCGGAAGGCGTCGTCACAGTGCCGTACGATTTCGCCGGCAGCAGACCGATGACGTTACAGATGACGCGACTGGAATTGCCGGGCAACGAAATTGACGGAGACGCGCCCGCGACTTCGCTGGATCCTCGGACGTTGCCCGCGTTGGTCATCGAAGCGCAGGAGTTCGTCCTGGGTGATCGTCATTTCGGCGAGCTCAGCGCTGAGTTCGAACGTACGGAACGCGGACTGGAGTCGACGGCGCTGGCAACCCGGGATGCGACCTTCACGGTTGAGGGCGGTGCGGGCTGGGTGCTGGATGCTGCTGAGCCTGACGGACAACGAACTTACATCGACGCCAACCTGAAAAGCAGTGATGTTCTGCAGACGCTAAACCGTCTGGACTACGAGCCCGGCGTGAGTGCAGAGGACATGGAAATCAGCTTGCAACTAAAGTGGTCCGGCGGGCCGCGCAGGGATTTCATGAATGATATTGACGGTGCCGTGACCGTCAGCGTTGGCGAAGGCAGTCTCATGGAAGTCGAGCCCGGTGCCGGGCGGATGTTCGGCCTGATGAGTTTTGCCGCGCTACCGCGCCGGCTGTCACTGGATTTCAGCGACGTCTTTGAATCGGGATTCAGTTTTGACCGGATTACCGGCACGTTCCGACTGCTGGATGGAGACGCTTTTACCTGCGACCTTAACCTGACCGGTCCGGGGGCGGATGTCGGCATCGTCGGCCGGGCGGGCCTCGTCAGTCGTGACTACGACCAGACAGCAATTATCAGTGCCAATGTCGGCAATACGCTGCCGGTAGTCGGCCTGGTCGCCGGTGGGCCGCAGGTGGCCGCCGCGCTGCTGCTGTTTTCGCAGATATTCAAGAAACCGCTGAAAGACATGGGACAGATTTACTATGCGGTGGAAGGATCGTGGGACGATCCGCTTATCGACGACGCGGAACCGGCACAGTTTGCGCGTACCAGCAGCCTGGCAGGCTGCCTGACAGCAGCCAATTGAGATGGCCATAAAACAGACGGTAGCCGCCGGAGAGAGAATGCGGGTTGCGGCAATTCAGCTTTGCAGCGGCGCGGACGTCGCAAAAAACTTCGCCACCATTGAGCGGCTGCTGGCCGAAGCGTCACGTCGCGATGTTGGCCTCGCCTTGCTGCCTGAGAATGCTTTTTTCATGGGTGCCGGCGAAACCGACAAGCTGGCATTGGCTGAAAGTGCGGGATCCGGCCCGATGCAGGAATTTCTCGCCAGCGCCGCGAAACGCCACCGGATGTGGATCGTCGCTGGCAGCCTGCCAATGACCTCGCCACAGTCAGACAAAGTATACGGCGCCTGTGTCGTCTGCGATGACCGGGGCAGCACGCAGGCCGTTTATCGGAAAATTCACCTGTTCGACGTCGATTTGCCGGACGGCAGAGAACAATATCGGGAATCGGCTACAATGCAGCACGGTGACCTGCCGGTAGCGGTCGACACACCCTTCGGCCGCCTTGGACTGACGGTTTGTTACGATCTGCGATTTCCGGAGCTTTTCCGGCATCTTGTGGACGACGGTGCGACGCTGTTTACCGTGCCGGCGGCGTTTACCCAGGCAACCGGTACGGCGCACTGGCATTCGTTACTCCGAGCCCGCGCCATTGAGAACGTGGCCGTGGTTGTTGCCGCAGGACAGCAGGGATTACACCCCAGCGGGCGGCGGACGTATGGTCATTCCATGATCGTGGACGCCTGGGGTCAGGTGCTTGCGGAACAGGCGGAAGGTGAGGGCGTCATCGACGCAGAAATTGATATTGGCCAGCCGCAGAAAATTCGAGACGACTTTCCGGTGCTGAAACACCGCAGGATTTAGACAGGAAGCAGGTATTGGACACGAATAAGGAATCGACAGTTGACGCGGTGATGGAGCAGATGCTCGTGCCCGCAGGACTCGACGAGCGCCACCTCGCGAATGCGCTGGGCTCCATGTATACGGCGGATGTCGACGCTGCGGATCTGTATTTTCAGATAAGTCGCAGCGAATCCTGGACCGTCGAGGACGGCATCCTGAAGGAAGGCAGTTTCAGCCTCGATCAGGGAGTCGGCGTGCGTGCGGTAAGCGGTGAAAAAACCGGTTTCGCGTACTCGGAGGAATTGTTGCTGCCTGCTCTGCAGGGCGCTGCCGCGGCCGCACGCGCCATTTCCAGACAGGGTCAGGCCAGGGCTGTGCGCATTGCACAAAGCGGCGACGGAAAGCGGCTTTACCCGGTCACGGATCCAACTAGCAGTATCAGCGATGAAGAGAAAAAAGCGCTGGTCAGTATGGTTGATGCGGAAACCCGCAAACTGGATGCCAGGATTGAACAGGTAATCGTCAGCCTGAGCAGCAGCCACGATCTGATACTGATCGCGGCTACAGACGGGACACTCGCAGCGGATGTGCGGCCGCTGGTACGGCTAAACGTGTCCGTCATCGTCGAGGACAAGGGTCGGCGCGAACAGGGCTATTCCGGCGGCGGGGCAAGGGCCGACCTGGACTATTTCCTGCAGAACGATATTGCGATGGGCATTGCCCGCGAGGCGGTACGTCAGGCGACGGTGCTGCTGGAAGCCAGTCCCGCACCGGCGGGCAGCATGCCGGTAGTGCTTGGCGCGGGGTGGCCCGGTATTCTTTTGCACGAGGCGGTAGGTCATGGGCTCGAAGGCGATTTTAATCGCAAAGGAACCTCGGCATTCTCAGGCAAGCTCGGCAAGCAGGTCGCTTCACCCCTATGCACGATCGTCGATGACGGCACCATCCCGAACCGTCGTGGTTCGCTTGCCGTAGACGACGAGGGCACGCCAGGGCAATACAACGTTCTGGTGGAAGACGGCATTCTTCGTGGATACATGCAGGACAAGCTGAACGCGCGACTGATGGGCGTGTCGCCGACCGGCAATGGTCGGCGAGAGTCCTTCGCGCATGTGCCGATGCCACGTATGACCAATACCTACATGCTGGCGGGCCCGCACGATCCGCAGGAAATTATTCAGTCCGTTTCGAAGGGCTTGTACGCTCCGAATTTCGGCGGAGGCCAGGTGGATATCACCTCAGGCAAATTTGTGTTCTCGGCGAATGAGGCTTACCTGATCGAAAACGGCAAAGTCACGACACCGGTGAAGGGCGCAATGCTGATCGGTGACGGGCCGGAAGTGCTCGGGCTTATTTCAATGGTGGGGAACGACCTGGCGCTCGATCAGGGTGTCGGCACTTGCGGGAAGGAAGGCCAGTCGGTGCCTGTCGGCGTAGGTCAGCCCACGCTCAAAATCGATGAACTGACGGTAGGCGGCACGGCTTGATCGACGCATATTGTGTGAAAGCAGGCGTCGCATAAGTTTCGCAGCATTTGACATAAAAATTCCGCGGCCACTGTGAAGTAGTCGTCCAGCGGACGTGTGAATCCCTTCACTGCATGCTGCACCACTCCCTAGTATGGTTAGCCCAGCTGTCGCCAAGGATCTGGCGAAACCTGATAAGGAGAGTCACCGGTGAGTCTGGAAAGCACAATAACTGAAAACGATATGGACGCTGAGTCCCGGCACCTGGTCAACAGCCTGCGGGCTGGCGGCAGGGAATTCGAACCGGATTTGGATGTGGACGGACTGTCCGACTCCATCGTTGCGCGCGTAAAGCAGTTTTTCGCCTTTGGTCGAAGCTGAACCTGCTGGCACACTGCCAGCAGTCACGAGCCGCACAAAGCTGTGATCCCCAGGGCGGGCGACTGGACGCGGGACGGTCTGGCATGGAGAATCGGGCGGGCATTACCAGAGAAGGACCCGATATGTGGGTATCCAAGCCAATTTACGAAAGCCTGCCCTATTTCTATCTGGCCGTTGGCACGATCGCGCTTCTGGCATCGATGTACCTGAATCACTGGTATTGGCCGACGATCTGTTTCATCGTAGGAATCGTCTGCCTGGTCGGTGGGTTGGTGCTGCTGTTGAAACGGCGGGATTACCGGCATGCCGACCAGCGTGGTCACAAGGTGAGGGAAGAGCGCTAAATTACTGCCGGGATACCGCTCTGACTTAGCGCTTGCTGACCGCGCTTTCCTTTGCAGCGTCGTCGCCGCTCGCTTCACCGGCGTTCCTGAGATCGCGATAAACCAGGCTGTGGATGCCGACGGAGATGATGTCGCCATCCTGCAGCAGCTGACTTTTCACCGCGGTTTCCCCGACAAAAATGCCGTTCGTGCTGTTCAGGTCTTCCAGCGTGCAGCCATCCTCATTGCTGATGAACTGCGCGTGGTGTCGGCTGATGTACTTGCTGTCGATGTAGATTTCATTGTCGGGTGAACGGCCCACAATGACCCGTCCCTCTTCAAACAAATGTTCCGCGATTTTCTCGTCATCCGTGTGAACTTCAATCGCGGTCACGTATTCTTTTTCTGTGCGCGGCACAAGGTGCGGCACCACCTGGTGAGGACCGGTTGAATCTTCGTGATACTCCCAGCTTAACTCCTTCGCCGTTGCCTCAATGTCTTCGCCGGTAATCTTCGACTTCTCGTCGGCGAAACCAACCAGCAATGCTGAGTCGCAAATGGTATTCACCAGCCGGGGAATGCCTCCCGAATAGCGATAGATAACGGGGAATGCATCCTCAGTGAAAATCGTCCTCCCCGAACTGCCGGCGACCTTCAACCGGTGTTCGATATAATCGCGCATGTCCCGCGGTTCGAGCGAACCCAGGTGAAAGCGCAGCCGTACGCGCTGGACCAGTTGCTTCAATTGCGGGGAATCGAGCGTGTCCTTGAGTTCGGGCTGTCCGGCAAAAATGATGCGCAGCACCTTTTCCTTGCTGGTTTCGATGCCCGACAACATGCGGATTTCTTCCAGCACCTTGGCGCTGAGATTTTGCGCCTCATCCACGATCAGTATAACTTTCTTCCCCGCCGCGTATTGCTCGATGAGGAACATGTTGAGCATGTCCAGCAGTTCAACTTTCTTTTTGTCAAAAGGTTTGAAGCCGAACTCGGTGAGCACAGCCTGCAGGAATTGCGTCGGTGTCAGCTGCGTTTGCGACACGACCGCGACGACGACATCTTCCTCAAGCTCTGACAGAAACGACTGCAACAGCGTTGTCTTGCCGGAGCCTATTTCGCCGGTGATGACGACGAAGCCATCTGAAAGCCAGATCGTCGATTCCATATAGGCTTTGGCGCGCGCATGTTGCTTGCTCCAAAAAACGAACTCCGGATCCGGCGTCAGACCGAAAGGTGATCGTTGCAGATTGAAGTGATTCAGATAGGACATGCTGGCCAGATATCTTACAATGTGACGGTGATCGGCTTTTTACCTGCCGCTTGGAGCACTAGTGTACCCGGATTTTGGCCGCCGAAGCGACTGCCCGCTGGCAATCGGCAGGCAATACGGGCCAGGACAGCAAGCTGTAACGCCGTTGAAAAAATTACAAATTTAGTTGCGCAGCCAGCCTGACCAGCGCTGCATCCCTGGAAGTGGCGTCCGGCATGACCGCGGTGACATGTCCGAGCTTGCGACCGGGTCTGGGTGTCTTTCCATAATCATGCAGATATAGCGATTCCCCCGCTGCCAGAGATTCCGGAATCTGGCCGATTAGGTTTTGCATGCCAGAAAAACCGCGGGTGGCGGTACCGCCAAGCGGCATGTCGAGGATAGCGCGCAGGTGATTTTCGAACTGACTGGTTTCTGCGCCCTCTATCGTCCAGTGCCCGGAATTGTGCACCCGTGGCGCGAACTCATTGCCCAATAAGCGATCGCCACAGACGAACAGCTCCAGCGCCAGTACTCCCACATAGTTCAGCGCGTGAAGAATTGCAGCAAGATGGCGGTTAGCCAGTGCCGAAAGGTCTGCACCCGCTGCCGGCGCTCTGGACACATGCAATATACCGTCCCGATGCTCATTCTCCGTTAGTGGATAAAAGGCTGTGTCGCCTCGTACATTGCGCGCCCCGATCGCGGACACTTCCCTGTCGAAATTCACCCACTGCTCGGCAATCAGATCGCGATTGCCGAGGGCGTCTATTGCCAATGCCGCGTCTTCCCTGTTCCTGACGACGAACTGGCCCTTGCCATCATAACCAAGGCGGCGGGTTTTCAAGACCAGTGGCAGCGAAAGCACGTCGATTGCCTCCAAGAGATCGGCCAGGCCGTCGACTGGTCGATACGCCGCCACCGGTATTGCCAGCGAGTCAAACAGGGCTTTTTCGGCGAGCCTGTCCTGCGCTTTCTCCAGTGCTATCGGGGGCGGATATACCGGTAAGGTCTCGGCCAGCCGGCTGATCGGACCTACCGGCACATTCTCAAATTCGTAGGTGATGACGTCCGCCAGCTGCGCGAGCTCAGAAAGTCCCTGCTCACTGTCAAACGGATACTGCAATACCCGGCCCGTGTCGGCAGCAGGCGGTGAGTCACCGGGATCGAGGAAAATAACTGTGACGCCCAGCCGTCGGCCCGCATGGCCCAGCATCTGGCCGAGCTGGCCGGCTCCCACGACGCCAACCGTGGTCATGAATCAGCGTCGCGGATCGGCGTTTGCGAGCACGCCATCCGTCTGCTTCTGCCGAAACGCGTCCAGGCTTTTAGCCACACGACTGTCTGCCGTCGCAAGCACTGCAGCAGCGAGCAGCGCGGCGTTAATGGCGCCCGCTTTGCCAATTGCCATGCAGCCGACGGGAATCCCACCCGGCATCTGCGCGATCGACAATAATGAATCCATACCGCTCAGGGCCTTGGACTCTACCGGTACGCCGAACACCGGCAAGCGGGTTTTGGCCGCCGTCATGCCAGGCAGGTGCGCCGCACCGCCGGCGCCGGCGATGATGACCTTCAAGCCGCGGCCGAGCGCTGACTCCGCATACTCGTACAGCAAATCCGGCGTTCGATGCGCGGAAACGATCTGCACGTCATGTTCGATGCCCAGTGCTTCCAGCGTATCGCTCGCGTGCCGCATCGTGTCCCAGTCCGACGTGGATCCCATGATGATTCCGATTTGTGAAGCCATGTATCGTCCGTCCGGCCCATTTGAAAAAGGGGTTGATTCTAGCGTTTGTCGGCTGAGCTCTGCACCTTTCGCGCCAGTGCCTGGTGAATTTCCCGGAAAGTACGTCGCTTCGCTTCCCGACGCGCTTTGTCGTGACTGGCCGCAAAGCAGGCATTGACCGCATCCTCAAGCGCCTCGCTTTTATAGCCCAACTCCTCAAACAGAGTCGCCAGTTCGTCCCGGCCGCCCGCGATAATTCGGTCCCGCCAGCCTTCCGCTTCACGGAATACCGCTTTTTCCTGCCGGCCGGTCGCCCCTTGCAGCGCGAGGGCTGCACGGATGGGCTCCACGTCGGCATGCCGCATGAGCTTGCCAATGAGCTGCTTTTGCCGACGAAGTGCGCCGTGGTGATTGTGCAGCCCCTTTGCCATGATTACGGCATCGCGCAGTTCTTCCTCCAGCGGCATGCTTTCGAGCCGCTCTGAGGATAAATTGAGCAGTTCTTCACCCAGAGCCTGCAAGGCGAGGTGTTCTCGTTTTTTCGCGGATTTACTGGGCTTTGAATTCACGGAACGCTGGGTTACTGTGCTCGGCGGGAAAAACGCACCATAAGAAAATCAGGAACCGATTGCCAGATGAATGCTTTGTCAGCCAGATCCACGATGGACAAGTCGGCGCTAGAGGACATCATTCAAATCGTTCTGGAGGAGGCCAAGGCTGCCGGTGCCGACCAGGCAGAGGTCGCCGCCAGCCACGATATCGGACTGTCTGTGACCGCGCGTCTCGGCGCCGTCGAGAACATTGAATATACCAATGATCGCGGTGTCGGCCTGACCGTTTTTCACGATCAGCGCAAAGGCAGTGCCAGCACGTCTGATTTCAGCAGGCCGGCGCTGCGCGAAGCCGTCGATAAGGCGTGCACCTTCGCGACCTTTACCGCAGCAGACGTTTACTCAGGGCTGGCAGATCCCGAACTGATGGCCAGCGATATTCCTGATTTGTCGCTTGCCCACGAGTGGCATCTTGACGCTGATCAAGCGATCCGCATCGCTATTGACTGTGAAGCGGCAGCGACATCGTACGACAAACGAATCACCAATTCCGAGGGTGCGAGTGTCGGTACGAACAGCGGCGTCCGCGCCTACGGCAACAGTCACGGATTTCTCGCCAGCTATGCCAAGACCAGTCACTCCCTGAGCTGCGTTGTTATCGGCGAAGAAAACGGCAACATGGAGCGCGACTACTGGTATACCAGTGCGCGCGACGCGGAGGCGCTGCAGTCAGGAAGAGAAGTCGGCAGAATCGCGGCCCAGCGTACCGTCAGGCGACTCGGTGCTCGCAAGATTCGCACCGTCAACTCGCCGGTCGTATTCGCGCCTGAAATTGCGCGCGGATTTATCGGCCATGCCATTGGCGCGATTTCCGGCGGTGCGCAGTACCGGAAATCCAGTTTTCTGCTGAATGCCAAAGGCGAGCAGATTTTCCCGGCGTTCATGCAGATTCACGAAAGGCCGCATCTTCCCGGAGCGATGGCCAGCGCCCCGTACGATGCGGAGGGTGTGGCAACCCGCGACCGGGAGCTCGTCGTGGACGGCGTTCTGCAGGGCTATGTGCTGAGTTCGTATTCCGCTCGGCGTCTTGGTTTGACGACGACCGGCAATGCCGGCGGCACACACAATCTGATCGTGCCTGGAACGGTGCCGGACCTGGAACATATCCTCAAGGATATGGGCGATGGGCTGCTGGTTCAGGAGCTTATTGGTCAGGGCGTCAATGGCGTGACGGGGGACTACTCACGTGGTGCCGTGGGATTCTGGATTGAAAACGGAGAACTTGCTTATCCGGTGCACGAGGTGACCATCGCCGGCAATCTGCGTGAACTCTATCCGCGCATCGTCGCCGTCGGCGAGGATCAGGATCTGCGCGGCGGCATTCGGTGTGGCTCTGTCCTGGTCGAGCAGATGAAAATCGCCGGCGCCTGACGGTCGCGCGTACCCCGTAAACAATCCCGCGCCGAAATTTCTACGCCGGTTCCTCCGTTTTGTTGTCGATGGCCTCGTCCTCATCGAGCAAATCCGCGAGGCTTTTTCCGGAAACGGCACTCGCCACCGCGGCGTCCAGACTGTCTCCGGTCTTATTAACCGGCGTCGCCCAGCGTGGCAATTTGTGTGAGCCGGTGTCACCCCGGGTTCGCACGACGGCGAGAATCTGGCCCAGTGTGATACGCGTCATCTCGCGCCCAGGCAGCAGTTCTTCTGCCTCGGTGGTTAGCAACAAACCAGCATCTTCGAGCAAGGTAACCACCGGCGCGAGCGCAATCGAAGGAATATTGATCTGTTCCGAGATCTCCTGTGCTGTGATCGACTGACCTGCCGTACGAAACGCCAGCCCGGTCTGATACATGATGCTGAGCGCCATACGCTCGCGCATGGCATTCGACAGACGCGGCTCCTGCCTCCCTGTGCGCAGAAATGCCGGCCGCTGGAAGTAAAACGCCAATTGCGCGCCGATAAGCAGGATAAGCCAGTTGAGGTACAGCCAGATGAGCGTCGTAATTGCGACGGCAAATCCCGCATATATCTCCAGCCGCATCGAGGCATACAGAACAAAGTTTGCGAAGATCGCGCCAAGTGCTGCCCACATTACGCCGCCGGCTACGCCACCGACGAGCGCGGCGCTGAATTGCACATTGGCGTTAGGCATGAACAGATAGAGAAAAGTAAAGACCCCGGAAATAAGGATGTATGGCAGCAATTTGCCAATCACCAGGAAAACAGGTCCGAGCGCGTCGTTTTGCAGGATGTATTGCACCACCGAACTGCTCTGAATCGATGTCAGCAGTCCGAGCGCTGTCACCATCAGCAACGGGCCGACCAGCAGCACGACGAAGTATTCAGAGAACCTGCGCGAAAAACTGCGTGGCTTGGTCACATACCATGTGTAGTTAAAGCTCTCTTCGACTTTCTGCACCGTGCTGATCGCCGTGTATAGAAAAAATGCGAGGCCCACGCCGCCAAGAACAGAACCCCGGACGTTGTCGACGAGCAGCAGCACCTGCAGCGTTATCTCCCGCCCCTGCTCACCGAGTGGTGCCAGTGCATTCAGCAGGAACGGTTCAAGTCGATTGAAAATACCGAATCCCTTCAACACTGCAAAGCTGAAGGCAAGCAGCGGGACGACCGACAGCAAGGTCGTGTAGACGAGACTCATGGCACGCATCGTTAGCTGTCCGGAGAAAAAGTCCCGAACCATGGCGTACAGGTAGCGCAGCACGACAACCAGAATGCGTCCGGGCAAACCGCGGTTCGACAGCCGGTTTCCCCAGATGAGGTCATTGATAAACTTACGCATCTTGGCGATCAAACGATGTGTGCCTGGACGTCAGCCATGCCTTGATTGTACATGCCCGTCATATGACCCAGATGCGCGAACCAGCCTGGACGATTCACGAATACGCTCGCGCCCTTGCCTGATCATTGTCTGCACAGGACTTTTTCCTCGCCATGTTATTCCGCTCAGTCGGACAAAACTCCTGTGCAGACAAGTCTCTGCCCAATCATCGCGGCGATTCATAAATATTCCGGGCTAGCCCGTCAAGAGGCGCAACGCTTCCCGGTACTTGTCGCCGGTGCGGCTCAGGATTTCCGTCGGTAGTCTGGGACCTGGCGCTTTCTTGTTCCAACTCAGTGTCTCCAGATAGTCGCGGACGAACTGCTTGTCGAAACTGGGTGGACTGATACCGGTTCGGTAACCTGCCCTGGCCCAGAATCGTGATGAATCCGGCGTCAGCATTTCGTCGATAATGTAGAGTTTTCCTTGCTCGTCCTGACCGAACTCGAACTTGGTATCGGCAATGATGATATCCCGCTCTAGCGCGTAGGCTGCTGCTCGCTCGTAAATACGAATCGATACATCCCTGACCGTCGCTGCGAGTTCTGCGCCGATCATCTCGACCACCCTTTCATAACTGACATTCTCGTCATGATCTCCTGCGTCCGCTTTGCTCGCCGGCGTAAAAAGCGTCCGCGGCAGTTGCTCAGCCTGCGACAGACCGCCAGGCAGTTCAATGCCGCAAAGCGAGCCAGTCTGCTGGTAGTCATGCCAGCCGGAGCCGATGAGGTATCCGCGGACCACGGCCTCGATAGGCAGTGGCGTAAGCCGGCGCACGACGATACTCCTGGCCGCGAGGTTTGCGGCGATCTGCGAATCGTCAATAACGTCGGATACCGGGATGGACGTTAGATGATTGGGCAGCAGATCCGCCATCCTGTCGAACCAGAAATTCGACATTCGCGTCAACACGATGCCTTTGCCTGGCACAGGATCCGGCATTATGACGTCAAAGGCCGACAACCGGTCGGTAGTGACGATCAGCAGGTGTTCGTCGTCTACGACGTAGATGTCGCGTACTTTTCCGCGTGCAATTTTTTGTAGCGCGGGAATGTCAGATTCAAAGACTGCCGTGGACTGGTTCATGGAATATCTGTTAAACGGAAACGCCGCCGATAATGGCGTTTCGTCTGCCAGGTAGCAAGCAGGGGAGTTGCCTGCCTCCGCTGACATTGTGGCCAGCAATGCGCGGGATGGGCAAGCGCGTTAGGGACGGTTAGCATTGGCGCATGCAACGATCATTCAGGGGACGGATTTCTCACCATGCGGCACTGGGGTAAAGTCGTCGGTACGCTGGCGGGGCTGGCGACCGGCAGACCGTGGCTTGCACTACTGGGGCTCATTCTGGGTCACCAGTTCGACAGAGGGTTTGCGGATCGGTTTACGCGATTCGGTCCTGAAGTGTCCAGCGGCCGGCTGGAAAAACTGCCGGACAATTTCCTGCGCCCGCTGTTCCAGACGATGGGCCATCTCGCGAAGGCTGACGGACGCGTTTCGGAAGACGAGATCCGTGCAGCAAGAGTGTTGATGAACCGGGTGAGTCTGGGTCCGGTTAAAGTACGGCAGGCAATTGGCTGGTTCGAAGAAGGCAAGAATCCGGCGTTTGCATTACAAGCGACGGTGCGCCGCCTGCAATCCGAGACAGCGAAGCATCCGGAGAGCCGGGCGTTGTTCCTGCGGTTGCTGATGGACGTCTCGCTCGCCAAGCCATCACTGCAACAGCGCGAGCGAGCACTCATCTGGACGATTTGCAACGAACTGGATATTGGACGAGTGGAACTCGCCCAGCTTGAAGCCATGCTGAGGGCGCAAAGGGGTTTCAGGCGCTCTGCAGCAGGCAA
The DNA here is from genome assembly GCA_037968735.1 of Woeseiaceae bacterium. GTDB lineage: Bacteria > Pseudomonadota > Gammaproteobacteria > Steroidobacterales > Woeseiaceae > SZUA-117. Next base: position 37,202 of record JBBKWC010000038.1, read on the forward strand.
CTCTGATGCGCGCCGTGTCACGGCGGCGTATGCCGCGCTTGGCATCGACAAATCGGCATCGAACGATGAAATCAAGCAGGCTTACCGGCGCTTGATGAACAAAAATCATCCTGACAAGATCGTGGCAGCCAAGCCGGACAAGGCCGCAATGACCGAAGCTGAACGACGGACCCGCGAAGTTCGTGGTGCCTACGAAATGCTTAAGGCCCGCCGCAGTATTCGCTAAAGCATTGCTGGACCATTGATCTGCTAAAGTTGCAGGCGAGCCAATGCAAGGAAAAATCGTGAAACCACTCATTGCCCCTTCGATCCTGTCAGCGGACTTTGCACGACTCGGCGAAGACGTACGTTCCGTGCTCGATGCCGGCGCAGACATCGTCCATTTCGACGTCATGGACAACCACTTTGTGCCCAATCTGACCATCGGCCCGATGATCTGCGATGCCTTGCGTAACTATGGCATCGAGGCGCCCATCGACGTGCATCTGATGGTGCAGCCCGTGGATCGAATCATTCCCGACTTCGCGCAAGCCGGTGCAAGCTATATCACCTTCCATCCGGAGGCGAGTCCCCACGTACACCGCACGCTGGGCCTGATTCGCGAAAGCGGCTGCAAATCCGGGCTGGTGTTTAATCCGGCGACGCCGTTGGACTGGCTTAGACACGTCATTGAAGACGTGGACATGGTGCTTCTCATGTCCGTTAATCCCGGCTTCGGCGGGCAAAAATTTATCGAGTCCTCACTCGCCAAGTTGCGGCAGGCGCGAAAGCTGATAGACGACAGCGGCTGCGAAATACGTCTGGAAATCGATGGCGGCGTGAAGGTTGGCAACATCGGTGCCATTGCAGCAGCCGGTGCAGATACTTTTGTTGCTGGTTCGGCAATATTTGGCAGCGAAGACTACGGCGAAACCATTCGCGCCATGCGCTCAGAAATCGATTCGGCCCGTTCGGGACAAGTCGCCTAAGGGAAATCGCGAGTCGCCGCGACTCGCGTGATTACCGGTCGCCAGGTCAGAGTTTACGGTTGGGTCTGGCGCCGAAAACGACAATTGTCTTGCCGCTGGCAGATACGAGACCCTGTTCCTCAAGCACCTTCAGCACTCGTCCGGCCATTTCACGAGAGCAACCGACCAGGCGGCTGAGTTCCTGACGGCTGACCTTGATCTGCATGCCATCCGGATGGGTCATTGCATCGGGTTCGTTGCACAGGTCCATGATGGCGTGGGCGACCCGTCCGGTTACATCGACAAACGCAAGGTCGCCGAGTTTTCGGTTGGTCCGGTCGAGACGCGTCGCAAGTTGCGTGGCCAGTTCGAAAACTAGGCCCGGGCTTTCACTGGCGATCTGCCGGAAGCGGGGATAGGTCATTTCCGCAATTTCGCACTCGGTGCGGGTTCTGACCCAGGCGCTGCGGGTTGGCTGCTCATAGAACAAGCCCATCTCGCCGAAAAACTGTCCCTTGTTCAAATAGGCAAGCACCATTTCGTTGCCGTCTTCGTCCTCGATCATGACTTCAACCGAGCCATCCACGATGTAATAAAGTACATCGGGAAGGTCGCCAGCATGGATCATGACGGTTTTGGAAGGAACCGTGCGGACTCGGCAATAACTGAGGAATCGGTTAATAGCCGGTACGTCACTTATATTCTTCGCTGTTGTTTGCATTTAGTGCCCCTCGACGAGGTTTCGCCCAGTCGTTGTGGTCAGACCGCCCCCAATAAAAGCTAAGTCCGTCATTTCCCTTGAAAAATCGCTCTAACAAGACCCGTCGCGATTATATTGAATCAGCCATGCAGAAACCAGCAGTATCAAATGCGATAAGCGATGCCCGTCATGACTTTCGCAACCTGTCGCATCAATGCTGACACCGGCCGCGGCAATTTGGCCGCGCCGGCTTTGTTCGCACTGGCACCGTGGACTTCTTCCTCAGCGCGCATCTGACGGACGATTGCGCGGCTGCGAGCGTCACCTTGCGGCAATTGCTTCAGGTGACTGCCGAGATGCTCGGACACCTGCCGCTCCGTTTCTTCAACGAATCCCAGGGACCATTTATCACCGAAAACGCCGCTCAATGCGCCGAAAGTAAACGCGCCCAGGTACCAGACCGGACGCAATGCGCTCGGTGCTGAATGAAGTTCCTCCAGTCGCGCATCGCACCACGCGAGATGATCCCGTTCCTCTAGCGCCGCCGCGGCCATCTGTTTTCGGACATCTTCGTTGCGGGCAACCGCGGCATGACCCTGGTAGAGGCCCTGGGCAGCGATTTCTCCTGCGTGATTTACCCGCATCAGGCCGGCCGCATGCGTTTTCTCGGCCTGGGTCATAGCACCATCGTCAATGCCGACTGCCGGGTTCGGGCGACTCGCGCGTTGTGGCGCGGGGCGGAGCGTGCGCAGGGCATTGTCGAAGCCTGAAATGACGCGATCAAACGCGGAGAGTTGTCTGGTTTTCATCATCGCGAGTATACCCGCGAATGGCGGCGCGGCCCCGGTGCATGGGCGGAATCCCGGCCATACCCGCTGCCGTCCGGGAGGGCAGTTTGCAGGTAGTTGTTATATAAGGGAAAAAAGCCGAGCAGGCGCGCGATCGATGACTTTGCTCAGCGGGCATTTCGGTTTGCATTGAGGCAACCGGTCAAGTAGAATTTCGCGCCTTTCGTCGGCGCAGTACAGCGTGTACCTTTAGTGCTGGCGAGACAGGGCGGCCCGGATGATACTTGGTGATCACCGAGGTCGTTTTTTTAGTAGCCGAATTGTCTGAGCGGTCCCTGTAAGTTCAGCCGGGACCCCATTCCAACTGGATAGAAAGATCATGAAAACGTTTTCCGCCAAACCGGAAACAGTACGCCGCGATTGGTATCTCGTCGATGCGACGGACAAGACGCTGGGCCGGCTCTCGACTGAAATTGCGCGTCGTTTGAAAGGCAAGCACAAAGCTGAGTACACGCCGCACGTGGACACTGGTGACTATATTGTCGTGGTAAACGCCGAGAAGATCCGCGTGACAGGAAACAAGATGAAGGACAAGATGTATTACCACCACACGGGTTACATCGGTAATCTGAAATCTGTGCCATTGGAAAAAATGCTCAAGGAAACGCCAGAGCGCGTTTTACAGTTTGCGGTCAAAGGCATGATGCCGAAGAATCCACTGGGCCGGAAAATGCTGTCGAAGCTTCGTATATTCGCGGGGCCCGAGCACAGTCACACCGCGCAGCAACCTATTCCCCTGGATATCAATACCTGAGCGCACGGCGATTCAGGACAAAGGCATATTTTATGACTGATACACATTTTTACGGTACCGGACGGCGCAAGACATCGACAGCACGGGTCTACCTGCGCAGCGGGTCTGGCGAAATCAAGGTTAACGATCGTTCGCTCGATCTCTTCTTTGGTCGTCAGACAGCCAGAATGATCGTGCGTCAACCGCTGGAATTGATTGAAATGGCGGACAAGTTCGATATCAGTGTCACGGTAACCGGCGGTGGAACCACCGGGCAGGCCGGTGCGATACGTCACGGTTTAACGCGCGCCCTTATGAAGTACGACGAATCACTACGGCCGACGCTCCGCAAGGCCGGGTTCGTTACCCGCGATGCACGTGCCGTCGAGCGTAAGAAAGTCGGACTGCGCAAAGCCAGACGCGCAACCCAGTACTCGAAGCGCTAGTACCGGTATTTCGGCTGTGGGCCACATGGCCCGCCGTCATTACCGCGCTGCCGTTTGAACTTGGGGGATCGTCTAGCGGTAGGACTGCGGACTCTGACTCCGCCAACCCAGGTTCGAATCCTGGTCCCCCAGCCAAATATAAAGAAACCGCCATTAGGGCGGTTTTTTTATATGCAGGCAGGGGACCGGGATGAGAACAGGTTCGACCGGTTCAGAGGAGCAAAGCGGGACGGCGAAGCCGCTTGGATATTACTGGCCCGTAATACGAATGCCGGTATCGCTGGCGACGATTAAAACGTCGGCCGGACGATGGGCGAACAGACCGACAGTGACGACACCGGGGATCTGATTGATACGGGTCTCCATTTCCAGCGGGCTCTGGATCTTGAGATTGTGCACGTCAATAATGTGATTGCCGTTGTCAGTGACGAACTTTTCCCGCCATATCGGCTGGCCACGCATTTTGACCAGCTTTCGCGCGACAAATGACTGGGCCATTGGAATCACTTCAATAGGCAGCGGGAATTCGCCCAACATGCCGACCAGCTTGGAATCGTCGATGATGCAGACGAATTTCCGCGCGGCGCCTGCCAGAACTTTTTCCCGGGTAAGTGCGCCGCCGCCGCCTTTGATCAGCTGAAAGTGCTTGGTGGCCTCGTCGGCTCCATCGATGTAGAGATCGATGTCCCCTACCGCACTCAGCAACGATACCTCGAAGCCGAGTTTCTCGAGTCGTTCGGTGGTTGCGCGAGAGCTGGACACCAGAGTGTCGATTCGTTCACGAATCCCCGGTAGCAAATCGATGAGTTCGTTTACGGTAGAACCGGTACCGACTCCCAGGATGGCACCTTCGGGAATGAACTGTAGCGATGCGTTGGCGGCAGCCAGCTTCTTTTGTTTCTGATCCATAGACAATCCGCGAACTCGTTCCAGGAGGCTGGTCGAAATCTTAGCTGATCGGATGGCCGGACGTCACGTAACCCGGTCTCAAAACGAAACATGCCCGCGTGAGCGGGCATGTTTCTTGTCTTGGAAGAAAGCCAGCAATGCCGGCTATCAGGCAAAGACTATCTGCGACGCGAAGCTTTCTTCTTGGAAGAACGCTTCTTCGAAGATCTCTTCTTGGAAGCTTTCTTCTTCGCGCGACGCTTGGCCGGACGTCTCTTGGCCTTGCGCTTTGTCGCTTTCTTCTTGGAAGCCTTTTTCTTGGTCTTCCGTTTCGCAGTTTTCTTCTTAGCCTTTTTCTTAGCCTTTTTCTTGGCCTTTTTCTTAGCTTTCTTCTTAGTCCGTTTTTTGGCCTTTTTCTTAGCGCCCTTTTTCTTGGTCTTCCGTTTCGCAGTTTTCTTCTTGGCTTTTCTCTTAGCCTTCTTCTTGGCCTTTTTCTTAGTCCGTTTTTTAGCCTTTTTCTTGCCAGCTTTTTTCTTGGCCTTCTTCTTTGCTTTCTTCTTGGTCTTACGTTTCGCTACCTTTTTCTTGGCAGCCTTTTTCTTCGTCTTACGCTTGGCAGTTTTCTTCTTTGCCGTACGCTTCGCAGCCTTACGTCGTGGCGCTGCTTTTTTCCTGCTTGTTACTTTCCGCTTCTTCGCGACTTTTCGCTTCGAAGCTTTCCTGCTTGTCTTCTTCTTGGTAGCCATTGTTTTCTCCGTGTCGGGTACCCGGCGTTGAGTATATACAACAGAGTTCAAAAATCCAGCAAGTACCGTGACGCCGTTAACACTCTGAACACCGTGCAGAATCAACGTAAAACCCCTTCGGTTCAGCATCGCATCGACGGTTAATGTCGGCGACGTTGAACGGCGAAAATAACTCGCCGCGTTTTGGCGAAGAGTGTTGCTTTGGGGAGACAGTAGGAAGCGACATCGAAATCGTCACTGTTGGTTTTGCGAAGAAGTGATCTGTTGGCCAGGCAAATGCGGCTGCAGCATTCTGCAGCGATAGGAATTAGTGCCTAAAAGATCAGCTGTCAGCATCCGTTATAACGTCGAAAAGCCGTATATCCCAAGGGTTTGCGGGAATTTCCTCTACTTTCTGACAGGCAAAAGCCAGGCCGATCAACTTGGGGCGAAAGTAAAACTTCCGCTGGCGAAGAAACGAAAAAGTGCGATCGAAATATCCGCCACCCATGCCAACTCGATGCAGCTGGTCGTCGAATGCGACCAGCGGAGTCAATACGATTTCGAGCCGGCGGGCGTCGATCGTTTCGCCGAGCGTTGGCTCGTGAAGTCCAAAATCACTTAGCTGAAGTCGGCTCTCGCTCGTAATCCGGCGAAACTCCATTTCGCCGTTTTTTTTTGCGATTGGCGCAAAAATGCGCTTTTTCATCTGCCATGCGCGCGCGACGAGCCGCCAGGTGTCGACCTCGTCGGCAGTAGAAAGATAACAAGCAACGTTGTCGGTGGCCCGGAACCAAGGTGAACGAATGATCTTTTTGGCGATGATCAGGCTTGCCTCGGAACGCTTGGCTTCAGACATTTCGGCGCGTGCGGCCTTGCCAACTTTTCGTATGACGCGCTGAATTTTTTGGCTGCTGGAAATGGCAGTCATGGATGCATTGATCCTCGCGCCGTGCCGGCCATAGCGGGCAGCGTGATTATCATGATGAGTGAACTAAGGAAGACGTCTCCCGCCTGTGCCGTTACCGTCCGTCGCTCTCGAACCGGAGCAACAGGTGGGGTCAGCCGTAGCAGCAACAGGCTTGCCACCGCAGTGGTTTTGCACAAATGCTGCTGACAGAGCACGACCCCGAGGTAAATAGTTAGGGTCGAAAGGTTTCCAGGACGGCATCGAACACCGCAGGAGACGCCAGTTCGAATACTACCGCAAGCCTCGCAGATATTCCCGCTTACAGTTCCAGTTGCTGATTGCCGCCCAGTAGCGAGTCCACGCGGTCATTCAGGAGTCTGAGTCGTGGCCCGAGTGTCGACTCGATCGCCTGGTCCTTGGCTTTGACCTTGATGAGCTCGTTGGCCATATTCAGCGCTGCCATAACGGCGATCCGGTCCAGTCCTACCACTTTGCCGCTGTCGCGAATTTCGCGCATTTTCGCATTCAACATTTCGGCAGCATCAAGAAGATCGGTTCGTTCATTGGCTGGGCAGGACACCTGGTATTCCTTTTCCAGGATGCGAACACTGACGTGGGCGTACATTTCAGTCATTGGGGATTCTCCGGAAGCGTCGCCGGACGGATCCGGGCGGTAAGTGCAAAGTGCTTGCTGGAATGGTATAGCAAATGGCCTGCTGCAACATGATGCCGACCGCGGGAAGCTTAGCCCCCTTGTTCCATCGCCTTCAGTCGGCCGATCATTGCTTCGACGCGGGCACGGACCTGCTCGTTCTTCTGTAACAAGGTCGCCCGTTCGGCCGTCAATGAATCCTGACGCATCTTCAACGAGCGGTTCTCGTCTTGCAGTTGGTCGCATACTTGGACCAGCGCGTCCATGCGTTTTTCCAGCCGCTTCAACTCGTGTTCGAATATTGCAATTGATTCATCTGCCATGCGGCCAATATAGAACCGCCAACGAGGAGAATCAATCCGAATACGCCAGTCGCCGGAATGCCGTGGCCAGGCGCAGGTATCCGTGGGATCATTCGAGCCTGCGAAAGGGTTTTTAGAGAAAAGCCACCATGAGCGAGCAGACAATTGATCACAATGAGCTTGACCATGCGCTCCAGCAATGCGGTTCCAACTGGAACGCAGCGCAAGCCCACGGCTTGTTGTGCGGGCGGCTGTCCGTAGCCGGGCCGGATTGCAGCAATGACTGGCTGGGTCAGCTGCTCGGGGCGGCACCGGCAGAAGCAACGCGGGACAGTTGCACGACAATACTCGACTCCTTGTATACGAGGACCTGGCGCCAACTCGTCGAGAGGCAGTCGGAATTCGAACTCCTGTTACCCGATGACGTGGAATCGCTGGCATGCCGGACAGAGGCGATGAGTCACTGGTGTGAAGGGTTTTTGCATGGACTGGTCTCCGAAAAGCATCCGGACAAGCTGAAAAAGCGTCTGGCTGCCGAACCCGTTGCCGATATTATTAAAGATATGCTGCAGATCACCCGCGCAGCTCCTTCCGGTGAAGTGGCTGATGAGGAAGACGAACAGGCCTTGGTGGAACTGGTCGAATACCTCAGGGTCGCAGCCCAGCTCGTCTACGAAGAGCTGGCGGAGTTTCGTCGCCCCGCTGCCGATCAGCCGGTCGCCGAGAACGAGACGCTCCACTGAATAAATTCCCTGGCAGGATGAGATGAATAAAGCTGAATTCGCCAAGCGGCGGAAAACCCTGATGCGCATGATCGGCGAAGACGGCATCGCCATAGTGCCGAGTGCGCCGGTCCGCATGCGATCTCGCGACGTGGAATACCGTTATCGTCAAGACAGTGATTTTTACTATCTGACGGGCTTTGCCGAGCCGGAGTCCGTTGCGCTCATCATTCCCGGACGGGATAAGGGAGAGTATGTGCTGTTTTGTCGCGAACGAGATGAGTTGCGTGAGCAGTGGGATGGCTGGCGGGCCGGACCAGCGGGTGCCGTTGCGGACTACGCAGCCGACGACGCCTTTCCTATCGACGACATCGACGACATTCTTCCCGGCATTCTGGAAACCCGCAGCCGCCTCTACTACACGATGGGTGCGTACGCTGATTTCGATCAGCGCATCACCGAATGGGTTAAATCGCTGAAAAACAGAGAGCCTGCCGGGGTCCACACGCCGCAAGAATTTATCGCCCTTGATCACCTGCTACACGACATGCGCCTTTACAAGAGTCGTGCAGAAATTGCGGCGATGCGCCGTGCGGCAAAAATCGCCGTTAAAGCGCATGGCAGGGCAATGACACATATCCGGGCGGGTCTTTACGAATATGAGGTGGAGGCGGAGTACCTGCACGAATTCCGCCGCCACGATGCGACACCGTCTTATTCACCCATCGTCGCCACCGGAGCCAACGCCTGCACACTTCACTATGTCGATAATCGGGCGTTGCTAAAGGAAGGCGACCTGCTGCTGGTCGATGCGGGTTGTGAGAGCGACTACTACGCCTCGGACATCACGCGAACGATGCCCGTTAGTGGCCGATTCACGGCGGAGCAACGGGCCGTATACGACATCGTCCTTGAAGCTCAACTGGCAGCAATTGATCGGACCGTCGCCGGTAACCACTGGAATGATCCGCACGATGCTGCTGTAAAAGTCATAACCAAGGGGCTGAAGTCGCTCGGCTTGTTGGACGGTAGCGTGCGCCAGCTGATCAAGGATGGCAGCTATCGGGAATATTTCATGCATCGCACTGGCCACTGGATCGGCATGGATGTGCATGACGTCGGCGATTACAAGGTGGGTGACGAGTGGCGCTTCCTTGAACCGGGCATGGTGACTACCGTCGAACCAGGCATTTACATTCCGGCCAGCAGCAAAGTCCCTGCCAAATGGCACAACATTGGCATTCGTATAGAGGACGATGTGGCAGTGACGCACAAGGGCCCGGATGTGCTAAGCAAGGGTCTCGCCAAGGATCCGGATGACATTGAAAAGCTGATGGCGGCCTGAAACCTTATGAGCAGCGAACCTGACTACGATATCGTCATTGCCGGTGGCGGCATGATCGGATCCACCCTTGCGGCAGCGTTGCGACCACTACGGCTCAAAATAGCCGTTGTCGAAGCGGTGGCGCGTGGCGCCGCGGACCAGCCGAGTTTTGACGATCGGTCGACGGCCTTGTCCCGCAGCAGCCAGCGAATGTTCGAGGCGATGGGCATCTGGCCCGAGATACGCGCCGCATCGACGCCGGTGCGGAGCATTCATGTCTCTGACAAAGGTCGCTTCGGATTTGCCCATATCGACGCCCGGCAGCAGGGCGTTGAGGCACTCGGCCACGTGGTTATCAATCGCGTGCTGGGTGAGGTACTGGAACGGTCATTGCGGCATGCCGATGGTCTGGACTTTATTTGTCCGGGCAAGATCGTGGCGGTCGCCGGCGGTAACGGGCGGAGAGAAATCACGATCGAGACTCCCGCCGGGCAACGTGCAGTGACCTGTCGACTGGTAGTCGCCGCAGACGGCGCGAATTCGTCAGTGCGCGACATGGTTGGCATCAGCGCGACGCAAACCGATTACGAGCAGTGGGCGCTGGTGGGCAATCTGGTAACAGACATAGCTCATGACAATCGCGCGTTTGAACGTTTCACGGAAGACGGACCTATCGCAATGCTGCCGATTCACGACCTGCGCGTGGCATTTGTCTGGATGCTGTCGCCGGCCGCGGCGCAGCATGCACTGACGCTGGACGACCTCGCGTTTGGTGCCTCGCTGCAGAAAGCTTTCGGCAACCGACTCGGGACGTTCTCGCGGGTCGGCAAACGTGCTGCCTATCCGCTCAGCCTTAGCAAAGCGAATGGTCTGATTGCTGAGCGAGCAGCCGTTGTCGGCAATGCAGCCCACGGCCTGCACCCCGTGGCTGCGCAGGGCTTCAATCTTGGCATGCGCGACGTTGCTGCATTATGCGACTGCATTGCGGATGAACAGGCGACCGGTGAGACCGCTGATTTGGGCCGCCACAGCGTACTGGAGGCCTATGCCGGATGGCGCCGTGCCGATCAGCAGAAGCTGGTGCGACTTACCGACAGCCTGGTGCACCTGTTTGGCGATAGCCGCTCACCGGTTCGTGTGGGGAGAAATCTCGGCATGCTCGCGTTTGATCTGGTGCCCGGTGTGAGGAGTACCTTTGCAAAGCACGCAATGGGCCTGGCGGGGCGTCTGCCGAGACTGTCTCGAGGTGTTCCGCTGACATGAATCGCGAATTCGACCTCCTGATTATTGGTGCCGGAATCGTCGGCTTGACGACTGCCGCATTGCTCGCTCGTGACGAGCGAGCGGAAAAACTGCGGATCACAATCGTGGATGCCGGAGCGCGGCCGGTGTTTGCCGCGGATTCCGAACTGGCGCTAAGGGTATCGGCACTTTCGCCGGGGTCCGTTGCTGCGATAACGCGCGCGGGCGACACGTGGGCGCGAGTATTGACGCAACGGCACTGTCCTTACCGGGCGATGAAAGTTTGGGACGAATCAGAGTGTCCGGACGGTCCGGAAACCCTCACCTTTGATTCTGCCGACTTCGCGCTGCCGGAACTCGGCTTCATCGTCGAAAATGTGCTGCTGCAGCATGAACTACTCGCCACACTTGAGCACACCGGCGTGAGCGTTCAATTCGACTCGCCGATTGCCGCGATGTCGCCAAAAGACGGCCGCTTCAGTGTCGAATTGACGTCGGGCCAGCAATTCGCGCCGGACCTTTTGATCGGCGCGGACGGTGCGCGATCCTTCGTGCGTGACCGTTGCGGTATCGACATCAGGTCTGTCGCTCATCAGCAGAGTGCCTTAGTCACGCATCTCCGCAGTGAATTCGACCACCATGAGGTGGCGTTGCAGCGATTCCTCGCCGACGGCCCGATTGGCATCCTGCCGCTGCATGACGGACGCGTGTCAGTGGTCTGGTCAACAGAACCGCAGCGAGCGGCCGAAGCCCTGGCCATGCCGTCACAGGAACTGGCCGCTTTGCTTACGTCCGTCAGCGACGGCGCGCTGGGTCAGCTCAGTGAACCGGGCCCACGCGGTGCGTTCCCGCTGACCTCACAGCATGCCTCCCGCTATGCCATGGACGGCCTCGTATTACTGGGCGACGCGGCCCATGCCATACATCCGCTGGCAGGTCAGGGGGCCAATCTTGGCATCGCCGATGCCGTTACCTTGGCGAATGTCATTGGACTGGCCCTGCAAAATGACGAACATCCGGGTGATCTGACAGTGCTGCGGCGGTATGAGCGGGCCAGGAAAGGTGCCAACATGACAATGCTTTATTTTCTCAGCGGGCTGAATAAATTGTTCTCCAATCGTTCATCCTTGCTCGCCAGGGTACGGGGTGCCGGCATGTACGCTTTTAATCACAGTGGACTCATCAGGCAGCAAGTCGTCCGGACAGCACTGGGTATTCGCTGATTCAGCGGGTCGTCCCGGCTGAGCGATGCAGACGCACGTATTAACGGCGTGCAGGAATGCGCGGATCGCGCCCGGGACTGCTCCCTGGCAACATGCCGTTCTGGCAAGCAAATTACGCAATCTGACATAAAAGCAGAACTTGTCGGGTATTCTCGACTAACCACAGAGAGCAGGCACATCATGGCGCGAAATAAATTTACCCCCTTTGCCGAAAATATTTCCGAATCGGCGGCCGCCTGCCTGTTCACTATGGTGCAGGGAAATCTGCTCAGCATCACCCTCGGTCACTGGATTATCGCGGCGGAAACCGGCCTGGTTGCCGGCACCCTTACGGCCGCGGCGATATTGATCTCGAAATCAGACAGGCGGTGGTTGATCGCGCTGCTACTGGGCACCGTTACGGCCATTGTTGATTTCATTATTCACCCTGGCAATTTCGGTTCGGTGGTCACTGAGGCAATTGTCACCGGTATTGGAGCAGGCGCCTTGTCCTACATCGCAGGTTCAACTTATCGCTACCTGCGAAACAGGCGTGCCGCGACCCGTCTCGCCGCTGGTGGCGATCCGTCAGACTGAAACCACGTCACGCCGCAAGTTTCTCCTGGCGCTTTTCATTGATCAGCAGCAGCAGCTCCGCTGCCGCCTCCGCATCACACAGCGCGCGGTGATGTTTTGTCAGTTTAATGTCGTAAGCGCGGCAAAGTGAGGCAAGGCTGTACGAGCTGTGTCCGGGGTACAGTTTGCGCATGGATGAGCAGGTACACAGCTTGGCGAGACGAAACGGGCGATCGAGACGGTCGAATTCACGGGCGATAAACCGGTAGTCGAACTCAACGTTGTGAGCGACGAAAATGGCGTCGCCTAGAAATTCACTGAAGTCGTCGGCGACATCTGCAAACGTGGGCGCCTCTGCGACCATGTCGGGCGAGATGCCGGTCAGCCGTGTGATGGCAGGTGGAATACTGCGTTCGGGGTTCAGGAGTGTCTGAAACCGGCCTGTCACTTCACCGTTTTGCATTTTCACGGCACCGATTTCGGTTACCCGGTGACCCGCTGCTCGCCCGCCGGTCGTTTCGACGTCGACGACCACGTAAACCTGCTGCGGATCGAGTACCCAGCGCACCCGCACTACGTCTGCGTTGAATCCAGCCGCCCGCAGTTGCTGTATACGCAGCAGCTGATTGCGCCGTAATTGATCACCCTCTGCCTTGATCTCAATGAAAGAGGCTTGCCGATTCTTTATCAGCATCAGATCCGGATAGCCATATCGTGCACTCTTGTAATCGTCACAACAGTGCAGGAGCATGCGCCGCGATGCCGCTGCCGGCGCGACGTCCAGCAATGCAAAAAGCGCTTCCAGCATTGACCGTCGCCAGCGAAAAACGCCGTTCTGCGTACCGTAGTATTGTGTAACCGTTTTCATGATGATTTTCTTGACGGCAGGCAAGTCATCGAGCAGCTGCATTTTTTGCTCGATGTCCTCCGCAAATCGTGTGCTGAAAGAGCGATCTGACAGACAGCTTGGCAAGAACTCGAACGGCGAATGGAGTGTCGCGTCGCTTCCGGTGAACAACTGGTCCCAAAAAAGCAGGCCGAACAGACTGCGCCAGATGGCATTCTCCGTTCGGTACGCATCGAACCCCTGTTCCGTGTAATAGGTGACCGCTGCATTTTCTGCGGAACCCAGATTTGATTCGTCGAGATCAAGAGTGGACGCTGCCCGCAGCAGGTCAGTAAGCGCCGAAGTACGTTTCTTGTGGAATTTCTGCTCGTAAATGTCGCGCGCAATAAGCCATTCCTCATCGCTGCGCGGATTCTCAAGGCAGCGTTCGAGATAAGTTTTCACCTCATCGCGCGCGCAGTACGTGAGCATCAAGCGGATCACGCGTTCACTACATTTGGCAGATTCTCCTTTCCGATAAGCAACCAGTGCCGCGGGCTTTTCATCGACCGCTTCGAGTTTTCGGCCCAGCCGATAAGCGAAGCGGTCGCGAATGGCCGCGCTTCCCGAGAACTCCGGTTCTGGCCATTGTTCTGCATTGGTGACTTCGTCACGCAGCCACCTCAGAGACGCGTCAACGACGTCGTGCAGTCTGCTTGCATAGAAAAAATGTTCGAATGCCTCACTGGCTTCGAAGAATCGCGGCTCGTACGTGTCCCTGAAGGCATGTGTCCGTACCAGGCCAAGGTCGCGCATCGTAAACTGCGAGAGGCCATCCTGAACCCGGCCAAAATACAGAAACAGGACGTAGCGAACTTCCTCCGCTCGACGCTGCAAGAGCAGCCGGTCTTTATCCAGCCTGTCCATGAAAGCGTCCGGGCTGCATTGCAATCGGGCGAGCTCAATCAGTTCGTGTTTTTTGAGCGAGCGGCTGACACCTGCACTTCCCGCCTGCAGCAGTTGCAGAAGGTCGCGACGGGTTAGAAACCGCAATACGTCCTCGAAGTGCGCCGCCGACGGTCGGTCGATCCAGTCACTGTCCCGCAAAAGTCCGATCGTGGCGGTGATGTCGCCGATTTCAGGATAGCGAAGACGATTTGCGGCAAAAATATGCCCCTTGCGATTCACGAGCCGGACATACAGTCGTTGCGCCGCCAGTGGCAGCGCCGAGAATTCGTGAATCAGGGACTGGTGGCGGGGTTCGAGCACATGTCGGTAATGCGAGGCGACGAACGCCAGCATTTCGAGGAAATGCTCGTGGTAATAATAAGTAGGCAGGGGGCCCCGGCGCTGCACAGGCGCCCAGTTCGTCTGGTCAAAGTCCATTGATCGCTGGCTTAAATAACTGTTCAAATAGACAGTAGTATAGCGGCATCTGGCTGACGGGCGTCGGTGAAATTGTGTTCGAGCGGAGCCGCACTTCGTGATTGATCGCCCGCGGACGGCCGTGGCTGAAACTTCACCCAATTCACTACTTCACCCAAGCCAGCCTGTATATTGCTGCCGGATGCGCGCTCTGCTAATTACGTTTGCAGCCGTGTTTGTCGTAACCTTCCTGGCTGCCCCCGCCATGGGCGGAGGCTGGTACTGGGATCTCGGCAACGGGCTGGGTTTTGCGGCCTTTGCCGGCCTCCTGTACCTGTGCATTTCCAGCATTCGTCGTGTTGACCTGCGCCGTCACCAGGCCGTTGGCTACGCCGTACTGGCGATCGCGACCGGCCATGCGTTCTGGTTTTTGCTGGGTGATGCCGCGATGTCCGAGTTTGTTAAGGTCGGCGCGCCCGATTACATGTGGCACGGCATCGTCAGCCTGCTATTGCTGGCATTTTTGATCGCGGTCGCCCTGGTACCGGACCGCTTTCGTATGCATCGAGACTACCCGTCGTTCCGCTACTGGCATCGTGTTGCAGCGCTGGCGACGATCGCAACCGGTACCTACCACATTACCGCCAGCGCTTTTTACCTGTCGGCCTGGTACCAGACACTGCTGTTTGCCGGCTTCGCGTTGGCAGCTGCGCTCTCACGGGTCTGGTGGCCGCCGGCCTTATATTCGCCAACGGTGAAAACACCTCACTATCTGCTTGTCACCGTAGTCGCGACACTGCTGTTTGCGACAATCAGGAATTTGTCATCGTGAAGTTTGTTTTCTTGCTGGGACTCGCCGCCGCAGTCCTGATCGCGCTGTTTGGTTCACCGGTCGCGGGCGAATCGCCGGTCAAGGGGCACTACTTCGAAAGCCCGGAAGCGATTTTGCCCATGAACTTCGCACATCTCGATCATGCCCCGGTCAACTGCGTAACCTGCCATCACAATTACATTGACGATACCGGCGGTGGCCTCTGCATGAATTGTCATGTCTCGGACCAACGTATTTGGCCGCTACTTGAGAAGCAGTTCCACGGTCTCTGTCGCGGCTGTCACGAGGAAAAGGCCGCGCTGGGTGAAACCAGCGGCCCGCCGAGGCGATGCGTCGCCTGTCATATTGGTGACGATCTGCCTTAAGCGCTTACTGCCCGCAGCGCACTATCGTCGGGCGAGTTGCTCCGCCAGCCAGCGGTCCATCCGCGTTTCCAGTACTTCCATCGGAACAGCACCGCCGGCGAGCAGAGCATCGTGGAATGCTTTGACATCAAAGTCCTTGCCGAGCGTCGCTTCCGCGTTGCGACGCAACTCCAGCATCTTCAGCTGGCCGATTTTGTACGCCAGCGCCTGTCCCGGCCAGGAAATATAGCGATCGATCTCGTTGACGATGTCGGCTTCGGTCTTCGCCGCATTGTCCTTGAAAAAATCGATCGCCTGCTGGCGCGTCCAACCCTTGTAGTGAATGCCGGTGTCGACGACCAGCCGTACTGCACGCCACATGTCGTAAGTAAGCGCACCAAAGCGGGAATACGGATCCGTGTAAAAGCCCATTTCATAACCCAGGCTTTCGCTGTAGAGACCCCAGCCTTCGGTAAAGGCGGTGAACCCGGAATACTTGCGGAAATTCGGCATGTCCTCAAGTTCCATTTGCAGCGCGATCTGCAGGTGGTGACCTGGAACGGCCTCGTGAATGGACAACACTTCCATCTCATACTTCGGCCGGACTTCCGGCTGGTAGAGATTGACGTAGTAGTAGCCGGGTCGGCTGCCATCCGCGGCGGGACTGTTGTAGTACGCCGTCGTCGTGTCGGGTGCGATATTGTCTGGAATCGGCCGCAGGCCATAGGGAATGCGTGGCAGCTTGCCGAACAGCCGCACAAGTTCCGGATCGATGCGTTTCGAGACGGCGAGGTAAGCGTCGAACAGTGCTTCCGGGGTGGTGTAATAAAATTGCGGGTCTGTACGCAGAAATTCGAGAAACTCCGCGAAGCTGCCGTCAAACTCAAGCTCGTCAATCACGAGCTGCATTTCTTCCCGGATTCTTTTCACTTCGTCCAGACCGAGCCGATGAATCTCGTTGGGCGTCATTGGCGTGGTCGTGTAAACGCGTGCGCGGTATTCATAAAATGCTTCGCCATCGGGCAGTGCCGAAGCCCCGATCGAGTCACGGCTGGCCGGAAGGTAGATCTCTTCGAAGAAACGGTTGAAGTCACGGTAGGCAGGAACGATGGTCTCTTCGATCACGTCGCGTGCCAGGCCCCGCAGACGTTCCTGATCATCGCTTTCGATAGCATCAGGCATGTCTTGGAAAGCAATGTAGAAGGGACTCTGATCCGGTTCTTCAACGAGCTGCGCGGAAATTTGTGGAGGAATCCTCTGCATCAATATTTTAGGCGGCATATAGCCGGTTTCCAGGCCCTCCTCCATCAGTTCCATCGTTTGCTCGATGACCGTATCGGCATTGGACATGCGCGTTAGCCAGTCTTCGTAGTCCTGCACAGTTTCAAGACGTAGAGTTTCCGCCGTAGACTCGAGCGACTGCACGCCACCGCGCTGGCTCATGGGCATCAGGTAATCGCGGAAGCGGTGGCCGTCGGTGGCGTCTTCCAGCTGGCGTCGAAAAAGATCGTAATTAAGCTGATCAGCATCCGAGAGTTCCGCTGAGTCGATGCTGCGCAGCTGTCGCAGAAACTGCTGCTGCTCGCGCTGGCGCCTTTCAATGGCGTCCAGGCTCATGTCCTCCCACCGATCGTTGTAGCGGCGGTCCCCGAGGCGCGAAGCGCGCACTGGTTCTTCTTGAAGCAACCATTCCCAATGCGCATCCAGAAGCGACTGAAAGGCATCGGGCGCGCGCTCCTGTGCAAGTGCTGCGCTCGCGCAGAGGTGAAAAACTGTCATCAGAGCGAGTAATCGCATCGTCGTATTCCCCGGTTCGATTGCGCATTGTTGCGATTCGCTGCCCGGCTGGCAACCGCCAGGTGACTTGGCTATCATGGCGCGCACCAATCTATAGCGTTGGCGGAAGAGCCCCTGCTGAAGGGGCGCCGAAGGCGCAACACGCTCGGAAACGCTCAGGCATCCGGACTGTCCACGCTGATTGGCTCTGGAGAGCGGCTTGATAAAGCCCACCGAAGGGGTATGCGGCAGGCAAAGGACTGCGCCGGCGATCTCTCAGGTTTAAGGACAGAGGGGCGATGGAGTGAGTGCCAGTGGTGCTCAGTCGACCCTTTTAATGTCGCAAATGTAAGTCGCTCCGGAGTCAGCAACATGGGTAGCAGGACACCACTTTACGATTGTCACGTCGAAGCGGGCGCGCGCATCGTCGATTTCGGTGGCTGGGACATGCCGCTTCACTATGGTTCCCAGATAGAGGAACACCATCAGGTACGTCGCGACGCCGGGGCCTTTGACGTGTCTCACATGACTGTCGTCGATATTGAAGGGCAGGACGCCAGCCGCTTCCTCCGCACCCTTCTGGCCAACGATGTGGCGCGACTTCAACAGCCTGGCAAAGCACTGTACAGCTGTATGCTGAATCACGACGGCGGAGTGGTCGATGATCTCATCGTGTACTACCGCGGGCCACAGAGATATCGCCTGGTTGTGAACGCGTCCACGCGGGAGAAAGATCTGCGCTGGATCACAGCACAGGCAAAAGACCACGCTGTCAGCGTGGCAGAGCGCGCCGGACTTGCCATGATTGCTGTGCAGGGTCCACAAGCGCGTCAGCGCGCGGCGGACACCTTCCCTTCTGACGTAGCCAAACAGGCGCTCACCCTGAAACCGTTTCACAGTCTCGAAGCAGGTGACTACTTTATTGCGCGCACCGGCTATACCGGCGAGGACGGCTGGGAAATCACCGTCGCGAATGAAGGAGCGGCAGCGCTGTGGCAACGCTGTCTGGCCGCCGGTATCCGGCCGGCTGGGCTAGGGGCACGCGACACATTGCGGCTGGAAGCCGGCATGAATCTTTATGGTGCAGATATGGACGACACCGTATCTCCGCTGGAAGCAGGCCTTGGCTGGACGATCGCTTGGGAACCCGATGAGCGTCAATTCATCGGTCGCGCGCCATTGACCGCTGTGCGCGAGGATCAAAACCGTCGCCAGTTTGCAGGTCTGCTGCTCGAGGGCAAAGGTGTCTTGCGCAATCATATGCGGGTCGTCGTTGATGGTGCGCCCGACGGCGAAGTGACCAGCGGCGGTTTTTCGCCGACCTTGCAACGCTCGATTGCGATGGCCCGATTGCCTGCTGGACATATCAAGGCGGCAAAGGTGGACATGCGAGGGCGGCTCGTCGAAGTACGCGTCGTCAAGTTGCCATTTGTCAGAAACGGCAATGTACTTATTGAATCGTGATGAGAGAATTTCCAAGCAGGCCGGAGAACATGGGAGAGAACAATGACTGAATTGCCAGGTGACCTTAAATTCACCAGTGAACATGAATGGCTGCGCCAGGAAGAGGACGGCACGGTAACGATTGGTATTACTGATCATGCGCAGGCCGCACTGGGCGACCTTGTTTACGTCGAATTACCCGAAGTCGGACAGGAAGTTCAGAGCGGCGGCGAGATGGCGGTCGTTGAGTCAGTGAAAGCTGCGTCGGATGTTTACGCACCGATCTCCGGCGAAATTGTCGCCGTGAATGAGGCGTTGGCCGACGACCCGGAAAAAATCAATGCTGATCCCTACGAGGATGGCTGGATCGTCCGCATGCGGCCTTCGGGAGACGACGAGGACGAGACCCTTACGCCGGATGAATACCAGGAGCTGCTGGACAACCTGGAAGAATCCTGAGCATGCCTTTCATTCCACATACTGAAGACGATGTCACTGCCATGCTCGACACCATCGGGGTCGACAGCATTCAGGATCTGTTCCGCGAAATTCCTGCTGACCTTCTGATTGACGATCTGCACGGCGTGCATGAGGCGCTCAGTGAAATGGAAACGTCCCGGCTAATGCGGGCACGCGCTGCCGAAGATCGTGGCGCGCTGTGTTTCATCGGTGCCGGCGCGTACGAACACCATATTCCGGCAGTCGTCTGGGATATTGCGACGCGCGGCGAATTTTACAGTGCCTATACGCCATATCAGGCTGAGGCGAGCCAGGGAACGCTGCAGACGATCTATGAGTACCAGACGATGATGGCCAGCCTTAACGGGCTGGACATCAGCAACGCATCGCTTTACGACGGCGCCTCTGCGCTGGCCGAAGCGGCGCTCATGTCCGTTCGCGCCAACCGCAGATCGAAGTCCATGCATGTCGTGCTGACGGCGGGCGTCAATCCGACCTATCAGAAAGTCGCCAAGGCAATTGCGGGGACGCAGGGCCTCACTTTCAGCCGCTTGCCGCTGGACCGTGCCACGGGCGCATCGGAACTTGCCGCGCTGGACGATAGTGAGACGCCGGTTGCGGTCGTCATTCAGCAACCGTCATTTTTAGGCACCTATGAAGATGTCGATACACTGACAAACTGGGCGCACGAGCGTGGCGCATTGGTCATTGCCATCTGTAATCCTACCTCGCTCGCGCTACTGCGAGCACCAGGGCAATGGGGCGACAATGGCGCAGACATTGCCTGCGGAGAAGGGCAGCCACTTGGCGTTCCACTTTCCTCCGGCGGACCTTATTTCGGTTTCATGGCCTGCAAGGAAGGGATTGTTCGCCAGATGCCCGGCCGCATCGTTGGGCGAACGACAGACCTCGACGGCAACCCGGGTTTCACGCTGACGTTGCAGGCGCGTGAACAACATATCCGGCGTTCTAAGGCAACCTCGAATATTTGCACCAACCAGGGCCTGATGGTAACAGCAGCCACGATTTACATGTCACTCCTGGGCTACGAAGGATTACGTCGTGTGGCGCTGACATCGCAACAGCAAACGGCCAAACTGTCTGCGCTGCTGACCGCTATTCCCGGCGTCACGAAGACGTTTGAGGCACCTGCGTTTCATGAAACCGTCATTACACTCGACCAAGCGGTGGCGCCGGTGCTCGAGCAACTCGCGAAACGCGCCGTTCTGGGTGGACTCGATCTGGCAAAGGCGTTCCCGCAACTACAAAATTCTCTGCTCGTCTGCGCCACCGAAACCAAAACCGATCAGGATTTGGCGAAGTACGCGGATACCCTGCAAGACATACTGACGACCTAAAAATCCTTAGGAAGGAAAAGCCCTGATGCCAACCGTAATATTCAATGGAACCCGCTACCGTACGCATGGGGACTTGCCGACGATCGGCAGCCGGGCGCCGGACGTATCGTTGGTGAACACACAGCTTCAGGACGTGTCGCTGGCCAATTTCATGGGCAAGCGCAAGGTGTTGAATATCTTTCCCAGCATCGATACGCCCGTATGCGCGAAGTCGGTGGTGGTGTTCGACAAGCTGGCAGCCAGCGCCGACGATGTTGAACTGCTAATGGTGTCTTATGACCTGCCATTTGCACACGCCAGGTTTATTAACGAGCATAGCCTGGAGCATGTCGTGGCCCTGTCTGCGATCCGACATGCAGGGTTCGGTGAAAATTATGGCGTCCTAATCGTCGAAGGCCCGCTGTCCGGCATGTTTTCCCGCGCTGTCGTCGTGCTGGATGAAAATAATACGGTCGTGCATAACGAGCAGATTGAGGATATTGGCGACGAACCGGATTACGAAGCTGCTTACAAGGCACTTGGCATCGAGATCGATCCATTGCAACTGGAGGCATGACAGACAACCCCATGACCGAACAGCTCATTTTCGAACGATCCCGCCCCGGCCGCCGAGCGACTGCACAGGCGCCGCTGACCTTGGCCGAAGATCATACGCCGGAGGCGCTCCGTCGCAGCGACGTACCGACTTTGCCAGAAGTTTCCGAACTGCAGGTTGTCCGCCACTTTACCCGGCTGTCGCAGCAAAATTTCTCGATCGATACGCACTTCTATCCGCTGGGTTCCTGCACCATGAAATACAATCCGCGTGCGTGCAACACGCTTGCAATGCTGCCGGGGTTCGCTGGCCGCCACCCGCTGGGACCCGTCTCGCACGGGCAGGGCTTTCTTGCATGCATGCACGATCTTCAGGAAATGTTGAAAGCGGTCACTGGCATGAAGGCAGTGTCCCTGACGCCGATGGCCGGCGCGCAGGGGGAGCTGGCAGGCGTCGCGATGATTCGTGCGTATCACGTTGCGAATGGCAATCCTGAACGGGACGAGATCATTGTGCCGGATGCTGCACATGGCACGAATCCGGCGACTGCGACGATGTGTGGCTGCGAGGTTAGAGAGATTCCGACCGATGCAGAAGGCGACGTGGATTTGGAGGCGTTGAAAAAAGCTGTCGGGCCAAAGACTGCAGGCATTATGCTGACGAACCCTTCGACCCTCGGCGTCTTCGAACGCAAAATCATGCAGATTCAGAAAATCGTTCACGATGCGGGTGGACTGCTGTACTACGACGGCGCCAATCTCAATGCCATTCTCGGCAAGGTACGGCCGGGCGACATGGGTTTTGACGTCATCCACCTGAACCTTCACAAGACATTCTCGACGCCACACGGCGGCGGTGGTCCGGGCTCAGGCGCCGTCGGTGTGGGTGAGAGACTCAAACCGTTTATACCGCTGCCGGTTGTCGGCCGTACGGAGCAGGACGGCAAGCCGTGGTTTGACTGGCTTGACGAAGACGATTTACCACAAAGCATTGGCCGTCTGTCAGGTTTCATGGGCAATGCGGGCGTGCTGCTTCGTGCTTATGTCTACATGCGCATGCTGGGCAGGGAAGGAATGAAACGCATATCGGAATTTGCCACGCTTAACGCCAACTACCTGCAGGTGCGGATGAAAGCGGCAGGTTTCGAACTTGCCTTTCCGAATCGCCTTGCCAGCCACGAATTCATCGTGACCCTGAAGCGCCAGGCAAAAACACTCAACGTGAACACCATGGATTTTGCGAAGGCCCTGCTCGATCGCGGTGTGCATGCGCCCACAACGTACTTTCCCCTGCTGGTGCCCGAATGCCTGCTTATAGAGCCGACAGAGACAGAAACGCGTGAGACACTCGACCGCTTTGTCGATGCAATGATCGACATCGGAGAGCAGGCAGTAAGCGATGCGGCGGCAGTCAAAGGTGCACCTTACACGCTGCCCGTACGACGTCTGGATGACGTCAAGGCAGCCAGGCAACTTGATCTGACCTGGAAAAGACCTGAAACCGCCGACTGATCCGTGGTGGCGAAGATCGGTCAGGCTGCAGGTTTCTGCCGGATTGCCCGAAGCATGCGCTGGCGCAAAGTTTTCAGCGTCGTTTACGGCATAATTTCTATTTCCGGAAACAGTCTGCCGGTCACGGGGAACCGCGACGCCCGCTGTCAGTCGGATGACCGGTCAGGGAAAGCATTTGCAGCCATCGATAACGGAACCGCCTATATGCAGAAGATTTTTCGCTTTACGCTGCTTTTCGCCGCAGTATTCGGCTCGCGGGCATTTGCCGAAGAGCCGCAGTGGGCGAGCACCCTGGAGCGAATTTCCAGCGGTGTGGTATCCATTCGCGTCGACAGTACACGGGCTTTCGATACGGAATGGAACTCGTCGAGTCAGGCAACGGGCTTCGTCGTCGATGCCGAACGCGGACTTATTCTGACCAACCGGCATGTCGTGACGCCGGGTCCGGTGGTTGCCGAAGCGATATTCCTGAATCAGGAAGAAGTGCGACTGACACCTGTCTATCGTGATCCGGTCCATGATTTCGGTTTCTTTCGCTACGACCCGGCTGAACTGTCCTACATCGAGCCGACGGAGCTGCCACTGGTGCCCGGTGCAGCCGGCATCGGTCGCGAAATACGCGTCGTGGGCAACGATGCGGGTGAGCAGCTATCCATTCTTGCCGGCACGATAGCCCGGCTTGATCGACAGGCGCCGGAATACGGTCGTGGTAAATACAACGACTTTAATACCTTCTATTACCAGGCTGCTTCAGGCACCTCGGGTGGATCGTCGGGCTCTCCCGTCATCGACATAGATGGCCAGGTCGTGGCCCTGAACGCCGGCGGAAACAACAATGCCGCCAGCAGCTTCTTTCTGCCGCTGGACCGCATCAAACACGCGCTTCAGCTAATTCAGGCGGGTGACCCGGTTGCACGCGGCACGGTGCAGACGATATTCGAGCTAAAACCGTATGACGAACTCAGGCGGCTTGGACTGACGGAGGACACGGAAGCGCTGACACGTTCCCGGTTTCCAAAGCAGACCGGCATGCTGACAGTGGCGGAAGTGGTCCCGGATTCAGCGGCAGACGGCAAGCTCGAACCGGGCGACATTCTGGTCAGGGTGGAAGGCGAACTGGTCACAGAGTTTGTGCCACTCGCGGCCGTATTCGACGACCGGGTTGGAGAAACGGTCACAATCGAACTCGAGCGCGGCGGACAAAAGATTGAGCACGACATTGTCATTGAAGATCTGCATGCGATCACGCCGGATGAATTCCTGGAATTCGGCGACGCCATTGTCAATAACCTTTCCTATCAGCAAGCCAGGCATTACAACCGTGGTGTCAGTGGCGTGTACGTCGCCAATCCCGGTTACATGCTGTCACGGGCTGCGATTCCCCGGGGTGCACTGATTACCGAGGTCGCCGGCGAACCTGTGACCAACCTGGATGACCTCGCCAGCCAGCTGGCGCAGCTGGCGGACGGCGACCGGGCGACATTTCGCTATAACACCATCGACGACCCGATTAACAGCATCATCCGCTCGGTTGAGATGGACCGCACCTGGTTTCCGGCACAGCGCTGCCGGCGAAACGACGACACGGGCGTTTGGCCTTGCGAGGAACTGGCTGCAGGACCACCCCCGTCCGCACCGGAATCGGGCAGCACACGATTCACCAAAAACGGTGATCCGCGCGTGAATGCAATTGCCCCGTCACTGGTCGTCGTCACTTTCGATCTCCCGTACACCATATCGGGCGTCGCCGATCGGCATTACTACGGCACAGGCCTGATCGTCGACAAGGATCGCGGCCTCATCGTTGTCGATCGCAATACTGTGCCAATTGCGATGGGTGACGTCAGCATCACATTTGCGGGCTCGCTGCAGGTAACGGGCACGGTGGAATACATACATCCGCTGCACAATCTTGCAGTGGTTGCTTACAACCCTGATCTCATCGGTGATACGCCGGTCAGGAACGCGAAGTTGTCGACCGAGGCGCTGGAACCGGGCGACGCGGTATGGGTGATCGGCCTGAAAGCCGATCACCAGCTCGTGCATCAGGCGACGACCGTTGCATCCGTAGACCCGATGCTGTTGCCGCTGTCCCGCACCATGCGTTTTCGAGACACCAATCTCGAAGCGATCTCACTGGTCAATGCGCCAGGCGACATTGATGGCGTCATTGTCAACAAAAAAGGGGAAGTGCTGGCGAAGTGGGTCAGCTTCGCCTATGAAGCCGGCGGCGAAGCGGGTCAGGTCAATCGCGGCATTGCCGCGGAATTGCTCAGTGAGTTCGTCGATGTCGTGCGATCAGGTGAAGACATCTATTCACTCGAAGCCGAACTCGGCTACACGCCGCTGTTTGCTGCACGCAAACTCGGACTGAACGAGCGCTGGCTCGATCGGCTGGAGGCGCATAATCCGGACGGCCGGCGGGCATTGAGCGTGACCCGGGTCGTGGCGGGTTCACCTGCTGCGGATGTGCTGAGGAATGGCGACATGATTCTCGCCGTCGACGGCAGGCCCGTTAGTACCTTTCGTGAACTCGAGCGTGCTGTGCAAAAACCCTATGTTGAGCTCACTGCATGGCGAGACGGTGAGGAACTCAAGCTGACGACCGAAACCGTTCCGCTGGACGGCGAGGGCATTCAACGTGCCGTCTCCTGGGCCGGCGCGCTGCTGCAGGATCCACACCGCGCGATGTCAGCGCAACGCGGCATAGAGGCTACCGGTGTCTACATCGCATTCTTCAACTATGGCTCGCCTGCAACGCGCTACGGGCTGTGGGCTGGCAGGAGAATCGTCGCTGTAGACGACCACGAAACACCGGATCTGCAGGCATTCCTCGACGTTGTTGCCGGCAAGGCGGATCAGACTTCCGTGAGAATAAAGACCGTCACCTGGAATGGTGCGGTGCAGGTCATCACCCTGAAGCTCGACAACCAGTATTGGCCGGCTTATCAAATCCGTCAGACAGGCGATGGCTGGGTGAGGGAAACGATCGGTTAGAGGAAATGCGATGCGGGCAAATATAGACGCCGTCAGAAACAGTATCGCTATACGCCCGGTACTCCTGCTGCTGCTCTGTGTATTTACGCAGAGCATCTCCGCGCAGGCTCTGTACAAGTACGAAGACGAAAACGGCGAGCTCATTTTCTCAGATCGCCCGCCAGACGACGATTCCAGCGTAGAAATGCGGGCGCTGGCAACTGCCAGCGGGTCGCAGGAGGTGTCAGTGCGTACCGAGGAAATCCCCGGCGCAATACGTCTGAATGCCGAGAACGGATTTCATATCCCGGTCGAGATCATCGTGGCGCTGGACGGACTGCAGAACCTCAGATCGCCGGATGCCGATCGGGCGCTTCGCTGGGTCATCGCGCCACTTAGTACAGAAGCGCTCATTGACTTGCCGGTGGTAGACAGCAACAACGAGGCCAAGCTGAACTTTCGGTACATCTGGTTGTCCGGCGATCCCGATGCCGCGCATCAGCCGGACCGGCCCTATCGCGCACCCTTCGCAATAGCCAATCAGTACCCGATATCCCAGGCGTTTCCATCAGGACAGACGCACGATACGCCAGACAGCTACTATGCAGTCGATATTGCCATGCCCGTCGGCACCGGTATTTACGCGGCACGCGAAGGCATTGTGTTTGAAGTGGCAAGCGACAATTTTCGCGGTGGCCTGGACTCTGAGCGCGATGGTCCAAACGCGAATATCGTCCGCATTCTGCACGACGACGGATCGCACGCCGTTTACGCGCATCTCAACTGGAACTCCATTCGTGTACGTCCCGGCGAACGGGTGAAACGCGGCGAGTACATCGCTGATTCCGGAAATACAGGTTACACATCCGGCCCGCATCTTCACTTTGCCGTTATGGTTAATCTCGGTATGCGTCTGGTCTCAGTGCCACTGTTGTTTGAGGGTCCGAACTCAGCCGCACTGGAGCCCGCTACCGGCAACACTCTCTCTGCGCACTAAGGCTTCCCGTTAAATCTTGGATTTTGCGCTCGTTCATTCTAAGTAGCGGCGTTACAAACCTGCGTAATTTACCGGATGGCATATAGCGAAATATTGCATCGATCTTTAGCAACCTTTACCTCGTTGAACACATCAGAACTGTTAGTAACGCAATACATCGTAAGGCGTGGATAACAGCAAACCGTCGCAGCGGCGGAACGAGGTAAATCATGGATCAAAGCAAGGTCAGGAAAAGTTTTTTCGCGGTCATCGGTTCTTTCATGTTCATCATGCCCGCGACGACTCTGGGCGACGACAATTTGGAGCAAGTTGCAAAAACCGTCGACTTTTCGGATCTCGATATCAGTGACGCGCCGGATGCAGAGGTGCTTTACCGTCGGCTTAAAAGGGCCTCCAGAAGTGTCTGCGGACTGCAGTCACTGCGAATCTCGGCGACTGTGAGAGTGATGGCGCAACAAAAGCGCTGTTACTGGGAGTCCCTGGAAGCAGCGGTAGCGCAACTCGGCCATCCGGAGCTCAGTCGCATTCACGCCGGTAACCAGAAAAAATACTTTCCGGCAGTGTCTATGACCAAAAATGAGTGAACCAGTCACGTACAATCGGCAAACAAGTGCCGCGCAGTTCGCGGCGACATAGTTGCCAGCGGGTAGAATCAAACCGTGCATCGTAAGGCGGGTGTTATCGGGCAGGCATCATCGGCCCGGTAGCACCTGTTTTCTCAAGCAAACAGTCGCTTGTACACTTCAACGAAGTAGCGCATCTCTTCCGGCTTAGACATGCTGACCCGCGTCCAGGCATTGTCGTAAGGTGGAAAATCTCGCCCGGTAAGAATGCCCTGTTCTTTCATTTTCTCTTGCACAAGTTGGTTCGGCATGCCTGTCTCAATGAATGTGAAGTTGGTATTTGACTTGATATAGCGCAAACCAAGTTCGTCGCACATCGATTCGACGATCGCCCGTGATTCCTTGTTTTTTCGAATAGCGAAATCCTGAAATTCCTGGTCCCGATAGCTGGCTTCGGCCGCTTTGAGACCAAGCACGTGCGTGTCGCCGGTTTTTCGCCATCTCATTTCCTTGACCAGGTCAGGATGGGCAAAACCGAAGCCGACACGCATGCCGGCAAGTCCGTGAATTTTCGACGCAGTACGCGCGACGACAATATTTTTGTGGCCATCGGCAATCAGGCCGAGCATGGACGAATAGTCCGGATCATCGACATATTCGTGGTACGCCTCGTCGATAAAGACAAGATGTTTCCTGGACATTTCCACAACAAAATCGCGCATCGCATCTTTTTCGATGACTGAAGGCACCGGATTGTTCGGATTTACCAGATAGACCATGTTCGTGTCATTTCGCACCGCTGCGCGCATGGCATCGAGATCCGCATTGAGACTTTCGTTCACCGGCACGCGTATGATTTCAGCGCCCGCATTTTCGGCGTACTCCAACAGAGACTGGTACGTCGGATCGACACACACGACCGAGCCGCTCGTCGTGCTGGCAAGCATGCCTGCCACACGCAATATTTCACTCGAGCCGGTGCCGACCACGATATGCTCAGTCGTCACTCCGTTTATTTCCGCGACGAGTTTCATAAGATCGCGTGGGTCATCACTGTAGCGATTGGTGAGGTGCATATTGGCTGAAATCGCTTTCAACGCCACTCGTGAGGGACCATAGGGATTTTCGTTCGCGCTCAACCGGATCATATAGTCAGGACGCGGAATATCCACTGCAAGCGCCTCGTTCATCAAACGCATCCGTGGGGTTAACGGTGTTTTCGGAATGGATGGAATGAAGCTGGCAGCGGCAAAAGCGCCTCCCGCCAGCAGCATCTGGCGCCGCGTCAATGTACTCATATAGTGTCCCCCGTCAGTGTAAAGGCTAGTATACGCGACTGATGCGAACATGGATCCCCGGGCGATAATTCGGCGGTCGGAAGAGGAGCAGGCTATGAAGCTGTGGATAAGTTGTTGTGTATTTATGGCAAGCGGACTGGCCGTGGCTGCAAGTGATGGCAGCCGCTTCGTCAACACCGACGTGTTCGAGCTGGAGGTTGGCGCGGACCCGCAGATTTCGCCCGACGGTACCGTCGTCGCCTACGTCCGCAGGTCAAACGACATCATGACCGATCATGCAAGATCGAACATCTGGATCGTCGAGAGCAGCGGGCAAAATCACCGGCCACTCCTTTCGGGCACGGCTTCATATTCGAGTCCGCGATGGTCACCGGATGGCAGCAGGCTTGCCTATCTGACCGGCGCCGACCAGCGCGGTCCGGAACTGCACGTGCGTTGGCTGGATACCGGCCAGACAGCGCTGCTCAGCAATTTGCCGACGGCGCCCGACAATCTTTCGTGGTCCCCCGATGGCAAGCAGATTGCATTCACAGCACTGGTGCGTTCGGCTGCCGCCAGCCTTACCGATGCGCCGGCCAAGCCCGAGGGTGCGGACTGGGCGCCACCCGCAATCGTCATAGAAAGTCTCAAGTATCGGGCCGACGGCCAGGGCTATCTGGAGGCTGGTTTTACACATGTGTTCGTTATTCCGGCAGATGGCGGCACACCGCGTCAGGTGACCAGCGGAGATTTCATGCACGACGGACCGCTTGCCTGGACTGAGGATGGCGAGGCGATTATTTTCGCTGCCAATCGCGATCCCGACTGGGAGTTTAATTCCAGTAATACGGAGCTCTGGTCGCTTAGCCTTGACGACGGCGAACTACAGCGGCTTACCGAGCGAGTCGGCCCCGACTTTGCGCCCGTCCTGTCGCCCAACGGCGAAAAAGTCGCCTTCCTGGGTTATGACGACCGTAAGATGGGCTATCACAACGTAAACGTGTATCTCCTCACGCTTCGCGACGGCTCGATTGAGAATCTCACAGCCGATCTGGATCGCTCCGTCAATGCAGTGCAGTGGGCAGGCAGCGCAAACAGCTTGTATGTGATGTACGACGATCACGGCGCGCGGTACCTCGCTACGCTGGCGATGAATGGCCGCATTAATTCGATCGCAGATGATCTTGGCAGCGTTGGCGTCAGCCGGCCCTATACCAGCGGGGAGTTCTCTGTGGCCAACAATGGCGCTTATGCGTATACAGCGGGAAGTGCCTATCGCCCGAGTGACATCGCAGCCGGACGTCGCAGTGGAACGCCGCAGCGCCTTACCGAGCTCAATGAGGATCTGCTGGCGCACAAATCATTGGGCAACGTCGAAAAGATTACCTGGCAATCTTCGGCAGGAGATCTCGATATCGAGGGATGGATCGTCACGCCACCGGATTTTGACGCGAAGAAGAAATGGCCGCTTATTCTGGAAATCCATGGTGGCCCGTTTACCGCCTACGGACCGCATTTCAGTGTCGAAAACCAGCTGTATGCCGCTGCAGGTTACGTGGTGCTGTATACGAATCCTCGTGGCTCGACTAGCTACGGCGATGCGTTTGCAAACGAGATTCACCACAATTATCCAGGTCAGGACTATGACGACCTGATATCGGGTGTGGACGCCGTTATTGCGAGAAACTATATCGATGAAGATCAGCTGTTTGTCACCGGTGGTTCAGGCGGCGGTGTGCTGACCGCGTGGATTGTTGGCAAGACTGATCGCTTCGCCGCTGCAGCAGTGGCGAAACCCGTTATTAACTGGGTCAGTGAAACCTTGTACAGCGATATCCACACAATGATTCCACAATACTGGTTCGAGAAATTCCCCTGGGAGGACCCGGATAGCTATTGGGAACGGTCCCCGTTGTCGCTCGTCGGGAATGTGTCTACGCCGACCATGTTGCTGACCGGTGAAAGTGATTACCGTACGCCGATGGCGGAGTCCGAGCAGTATTATCAGGCTCTGAAACTGCGTGGCATAGAGAGCGCGCTCGTGCGCATACCAGAATCCTCGCATGGCATTGCGTCGCGTCCCTCGAATCAGATTGCCAAAGTGGACAATATACTCGCGTGGTTCAGCCGCTATCGCACGGACGATGCCAATTAGTTGACCTCACCAAGTTCAGTAACCGCAGTTTTTTGCATTTCACAACGCAGCACCACAATATCGAAAAAACCAATCGCCGTATTTGCAAGAAATAAACTCGAAGGAAACACGGGTTAGAAAGACAGCTCCTGTATTCCTGCAAGGTAAGCTCGCAGACGGTATTTTCCTCGGCTGTTCGGACCGGTATTTTGGCGAGGACAAACTGGCCGTCTCGGACCGGACCTTCGTCATGAAAGTCGGTTACGCGCGGACGCCCTGATCAGCCGCGGCTGCGACGCTTGTTCTGCAGGATGACGTGCTGGCCGGTGGTGTTATAAGGATCACAGCCGTTGTCAACATCACCGGCGATCGCCAGTTCGCTTTCGCCCATCAACGATGAGCTGAGCACTTCCGCTTCGCGCTTGTCCGTATCCGTCGTGACCGGCGTTTTGTGGAAGGAGAAACTCGTCTTCGTATTATGTGAATTCATACGACTTCCCTGATTGTTGCTGTCCATAGATATTTTGAACCACCAGGGCCGCGTTTGTTCTGTTTTTCATCGGCCGGTTACTACCGTTTGTCGGGCGAATACCGTTCATACCGCTCCTGGTGCCGTTCGTCACACCTGTCAACGGTCGAGCGGTCGCCGGCACGGCGTTTTTTTGCAGTTTCCGTGATTCAATTACTGCCACAAATCCGTCATGGCGCTACGCTTGGGAGATGCGTAGTGCAGAAACAGTCGGCAGCCCCGGCGAACCGCGGTATGGAACTCCGCCAGGCCTCGGCGCCGGCGTCCTGAGTCTGCTTATTGCCAACGCCGGCTTTATCTATTTCTATTTTCGATTCGACTTGAGCCTCTACCAGGTTTTGATCGTATTCTGGCTTGAATGCTTTTGGATAGGTTTCTACAGTGCCGCGAAGCTTTGCTTTGCTTCGGCGCTTGGCGATCCCTACGCGAATCGACAGGTGAGTTTTTCCAAAGGCGCCAATGTTTTACTGTCGTTGGGGACACTGGCAATGGTCAGCTCCGCGTTTCTGACGATCTTCATGCTCTCGGGTCTCTTCATAGCGACAATTGTGGGCGAATTGTCGGGGATACGGCTGGAGCGACTTTTTCTGGATAACCTGTCAATGATGTTCGGTGTGGCCGGCATTCTGTTTGCTGGTCACGGCATCTCCTTTCTCGTTCATTTTTTGTTCATGGGCGAGTATCGCAGTGCCCGCCTCGGGACGCTGTTGGCACTACCATTCAAACGTTGCGTCGCACTCATATCGGCAATTGCCATCGCGGTGACAGTAATGACTTTGTTTCCCCCGCTATCTTCCAGCAACACATTCGTCCTTCTGCTGTTTATGTTCAAAATTGCCGCAGACTATCGGCTTCATCTTCGCGAACGTCGCGGTTTTATCGCTTAGAGCAGGCCAAGGCAGCGACTCATGATGCGAACAGTGCTGAATTTCCTGCTTGTCCTTCAGGCCATCATTGGCCTCTTCGCGACTTTCCAGTACGCAACAGCCGGCGACGCCGGACTGGCCGGATTCTCCATCGCCATCGTGTTCATCCCTATACAGATGCTGTTGCTGTTGTTCGTCGGCGTTGTTGCCTGGCGCTATCCGGCATGCCGCCGCAAGGCGCTGCTGGTCGCACTATTGCCACTGGCATTCATCCTGCTTGCCGGGATGCTGCGGCCAGCCGCCAGCCAGCCCGTTCACGTTGTATTTTTTCTGCGTCTTGGCGCAGCAGTAGCGGCTTTCGGACTCGTGCTGACTTTCATTTTTCCCCGGCGTGTTGCTACACGATTGCCTACGTGGTTTTTCCGCAGCCGCTTAGTCAATACGCTGCCGCTGATCCTGCTGGCAATGGCATGGCTGATTCCGCTCGGCTGGCTGGCAATGACTGGTGCTGACGTCGTCGCCGAAATTAATCGCGACCGCTCCGGATACAAGGCCGGATACCTGCTAATAGCGGGCGGCGTTTACGTGCTTCTTTTGAGCGTGGCGTCCTTATTGGTGTTCTCCTGGGGATCGCTGGGTCTGCGAGGTGGTGTCGCGGGTGCACGGCGGAAACTGCACGCGACGCAATTGGTCATCGCCGTGCCCGGTGTGCTTGCCGGTATCGGTGTCTGGCTGTGGATGGCCGCCATAAGGTGATGCCACGCGTCGCCCTCCTGGCCCTAATTGAATGATTTTTTTGAATAAAATCATTGACTGGCCTGGCAGTAAGCCTATAATTCGGCCAGCTCGAAAGTACGCCAAATATTTATGTACACCGTTTCGATGTTTCTTTTTAAGTACACCGTCCTGTTTATCATAAGTTAAAGCTTCACCTTTCAGCGAAACCGGCCTTATTATAAGGCCTTGATTAATAATGATTAAATAGGATATTTAGATGTCTAGAGTTACAGGAACCGTCAAATGGTTTAACGAATCCAAAGGATTCGGTTTTATCGAGCAGGAATCAGGACCCGACGTATTTGCGCATTTTCGCCAGATCGCCGGTGACGGATTCAAGACCCTGGCTGAGGGCCAGAAAGTCGAATTCACTGTCACGCAAGGCCAGAAAGGCCCGCAGGCAGAGAACATCGTCGCAGTCTAAGCGACGCTGCTTTTGCAAACGAGGGCAGGACCATATGGTCCTGCCCTTTTTGTTTTCAGGGTCTGACGCCCGGCAAAGCCGCCACCCCGGTCGGTTTACGGCATCAGCCAGATTTCATCTAAGCCGCGCCACGCAACGCGCTGGCGGAAGCCATTCAAATGTCTGATATCGAGCGATTAAGAAATATCGCCATCATTGCGCACGTCGATCATGGCAAAACCACATTGGTCGACCAGTTGCTGCAACAGTCCGGCACCCTCGGCCCGCGTGCCGCCGTGCCCGAACGAGTGATGGATTCGAATGTGCTTGAGCAGGAACGCGGTATCACGATTCTTGCCAAAAACACGTCGATTCTGTGGAATGACTATCGCATCAACATTGTCGATACGCCCGGGCACGCCGACTTCGGTGGTGAAGTCGAACGAGTTCTGTCGATGGTCGACAGCGTTCTGCTGCTGGTTGACGCCGTCGATGGCCCGATGCCGCAAACCCGCTTTGTTACGCAGAAGGCGTTTGACCGCGGTCTCGTCCCCGTAGTAGTCATCAATAAGGTCGACCGCGATGGCGCGCGGCCGGACTGGGTGCTCGATCAGACTTTCGACCTGTTCGATCGCCTGGGCGCTACCGACGAGCAGCTCGATTTTCCCGTGATCTACGCGTCTGCACTGAATGGTTACGCCGGCCTGGAGTCGACCGTTCGAGAGGGCAACATGACGCCACTTTTTGAGACTATTGTGTCGGAGGTCAAGCCGCCGGCGGTAGACCCTAACGGGCCGCTGCAACTGCAGGTCTCAAGCCTGGCCTATGACGCCTATGTCGGTGTACTCGGGATCGGCCGCATCCAGCGCGGCGAAGTAGAGACGAACACGCCGGTATGCGTCGTCGGCGCGGACGGTAGCGTGCGAAATGCCCGCATACTGGAGCTTTACGGTTTCCACGGACTCGAACGTAAGAAAGTCGACTCCGCCAGTGCCGGCGACATCGTCGTATGGAGCGGCATCGACGAGCTGTCGATTTCGGACACCCTGTGCCCACGAGACCACCCTGAAAGTTTGCCGCCGCTAGCGGTTGATGAGCCGACCATCAGCATGACCTTCCAGGTCAACAAGTCCCCGTTCGTCGGCCAGGATGGAAAATATCTGACCAGTCGCCAGATCAGGGAACGGCTTGATCAGGAACTGAAGCATAACGTCGCGTTGCGCGTTAAGCCGACCGAAGATCCCGATAAATTTCGCGTATCGGGCCGTGGCGAATTGCATCTTTCTGTGCTGATCGAAACGATGCGCCGCGAAGGTTACGAACTTGCCGTATCACGACCCGAAGTCATCATGCGCGAGGAAGATGGCGTACGAACCGAACCCTGGGAACAACTGACGGTGGATTTTGAAGAAGACTATCAGGGTGCCGTGATGACTCGCCTTGCTACCCGCAAGGCTGAGCTGCTGGCCATGGTGCCGGACGGACGGGGCAGGGTGCGACTTGACTACCGTATCCCGACGCGCGGACTGATTGGTTTTCGTACCGAGTATCTGACGGCGACCTCGGGCAGTGGTCTGATTTATCACGTGTTTGAAAAATATGACCGGCATATTCCTGGCACGCTTGGTCAAAGAAACAACGGCGTCCTCATTTCCATGGTGAAGGGGAAAGCACTCGCTTACGCGCTTTTCAATTTGCAGGAACGCGGCCGGCTGATGATCGGGCACGGCGAGGAAGTTTATGAAGGCATGATCATCGGTATTAACAGCCGCCAGAATGACCTTGCTGTGAATCCAACTAAAGCGAAACAGCTCAACAACATCCGTGCTGCGGGTAACGACGAAAATATTGTGCTAACGCCTCCGGTCCGGTTTTCACTGGAGCAGGCGCTCGAATTTATCGACGATGACGAGTTGCTGGAAGTGACGCCTGCAAAGATTCGCCTGCGCAAGAAGTTTCTGACAGAAGTCGAGAGAAAGCGCGACGCGCGGCTTCAGGCTTGAGCGCAGTACCGCGACAACGTCGCTAGCTCGCTAAGGTTTAATTGCCTGCAGATGCACCGGGTCGAAATGTTCTGCATAGGCGTGAACGGCCGGCGTACCTCCCAGATGCATAAGCAGGACTTTGTCGGTCTTGCGAAAACGACCTTCATCGACGAGGTTTGTGAGGCCACGGATTGCGCGCCCTTCGTAAACGGGGTCTGCGATCAGCCCCTCCTTGCGCGCCAACAAACGAATGCCATCTATAATTTTCGCGTCGGGAATACCATACGCCTTAGGGCTGGACGAGATGACTTCGACTTTCTGTTTCGCAATACGCACCGCTAATCCAAGTTCCTGCAACGTATCGTTCGCCAGTTGTCGCACGCGGTTTTTCTTGATCTCGGTCTCGTGGTCGTCGGAAACACCGATAACGTGCGTCCTAATTCCAAGTACTGCAAACCCTGCGAGTAGTCCGGCTTGAGTGCTGCTTGAGCCCGTGCAGTGTACAAGGTAGTCGAACTCGCGCCCGCACTCAGAGGATTGCAGGGCAATTTCAGCGGCGCATTGAATGTAGCCCATGCTTCCAAGACGATGCTCTGACGCACCACCAGGAATCACATAGGGTTTATGGCCCTGGTTTTTGAGATGGCTCGCGAATTCAATTAGTGGGCCCTGATCTTCAATCGGGCGCTCGGTATGCTCAAAATAAAGGTCGGCTCCCATAATGTGACTTAGCAGCACATTCCCGACTGCGCGATA
The DNA here is from genome assembly GCA_037968735.1 of Woeseiaceae bacterium. Taxonomy (GTDB): domain Bacteria; phylum Pseudomonadota; class Gammaproteobacteria; order Steroidobacterales; family Woeseiaceae; genus SZUA-117. The sequence goes on from JBBKWC010000038.1 coordinate 73,131, forward strand.
ACCTGAGCCAGCGTCCTTCGTCCACCTGCAATGCAAGAGTGCGCATTTAAGCCCGGCCTTCGCGGCAGCAGCAGCAGTTTGACGCGTATGATTCGATTGAATCGCTCCTACCGTTACCAACATGTCGGCGCCTTGTTGCAGCGCGTCGCCCACCAGGAATTCAAGCTTGCGCGTTTTATTGCCGCCGCCTTCCAGACCGGAAAGGTCATCCCGTTTCATCCAAAGCTCTGGACCACCCAGCGATTCAGCAAAGTTACTGAGTGCCTGTATCGGCGTGGGCAAAAGTGCCAACTTGGTGCGTGGCAGTTTATCGAGGCGAGCCAGAAGGTCGGTCAAGGCATTACGTTCAAACATGTCAGTTTTCTCGGCAGCCAATGGGCAGTGCGGCGTTTCTGATTGAATGTTAGAGGCCGTCGGAATACCGTCGTCGCGCGTGGCAGTTTGCATCACGGTAGTTGCGAATGCACGTCGATGGCATAAAGGGAACGCTGCGGTGAGCGGATAATTTGCGCTGGCGTCTGTAGTGAGCTGATCGTATGACCCGGCGCCGCCGGCATGCAAACTTGCCGCCGACGCCTTGTACCGTGCGGATTGGCAACATATGCTTAGCCGTAATGGAATAAATAATTCTTAAAAACTGGCAGGTTCGTCATCAGCGATTTCTCATGAGCTGTCTGTTAAAAATTCGCTCAGCGCGCGAGCAGATGTCCACCAGCGAGAAAAAGCTGGCCGACTTTATCCTCGATAATGCGGCGCTGATTCGTGATTATTCTTCGCAGCAGCTGGCAAGCTCAGTCGGGGTAAGTCAGTCCAGTGTTGTCAAATTCAGTCAGAAGCTGGGTTACAAAGGCTTTACTGATCTGAAGCTCGCCATTCACGAGACCGTGGTGCGCCAGGAAAGCGGTGCTGTTGCAGACCATAAGAGGGGCAAGGCGCGCACGACGGAGCACACCATTGCGCAAAGAGTGCTGCACAGCAAATGCGAGATCTTGGCCAGCACCGGACTGTTAAACAATGACGAGCACCTTATCGCTGCGGTGCGTGCAATGGAGGCAGGCAACCGCATGCAGGTAGCGGCCGTCGGTGCGGCAACCCTGATCGCAAAAGATTTTGCGACCAAGCTGATGGTGCTCGGCTACACGGTGTCTGCGGAGATGGACGTATACATCCAGCTATCCGGCGTCGCCACGCTTGGCAAGGGCGATGTTCTGTTCGTGATCTGCGCGTCGGGACAGACACGCAGCCTGATTCACATGGCGCAGCTGGCACGCAAGGCAGGCGTCACTATCGTTACCTTAACCGCTTACAACACCAGCCCAATTAATGCATTGGCGGATATTCGCCTGTTCTCGGTAACGCACAACGGCCAGCCGGATATTCCGCAGATCATTGAACCGGTCTCCCAGCAACACGTCCTCGATCTGCTGTTCTACTATCTGATTGAACGCAACAGCCACGGTCGCGAACTATTGATTCGCGGGCAGAAAGCCTTAGCCGATCTGGTCAATCACGACTGATGTTAAAGACGCACTCCTTGTCCGCAAGGATCGTTCGTCAGAAATCCAGGTCGACGATACCTTCCACGCTCTCGATTCCGAGGCCTGGCAGATTGCTCAGGGAGATCTCCGCGTTTTCAAAGCTGGCACCGCCGACAACCGGATTGAACGCACACCAGCTCGGCCCGTCCAGATCAATCTTGGTGATGCTAAGGGACTTAGCAACCGCGACATGCGCCGCGGCGGAAACACTGACCGCGCTTTCGAGCATGCAGCCGATCATGCAATCCATGCCATAGATTGCGGCCATATCAGCAATCTTGATGGCGTTCGAGATACCACCCGCCTTCATCAGCTTGATATTGATGATGTCCGCACCATGCATCTTGATGAGATCAATAACTTCCCTCGGGCCAAATGTACTCTCATCGGCCATGACGGGTGTCGCCACGCGTTCGGTGACGTATTTCATGCCATCGATGTCGTCGCCTTTGACAGGCTGCTCGATGAACTCAAGCTGCACGCCGCTTGCTTCCAGTTCGCGAAGTGCCGAGACCGTTTGTTTTGGTGTCCAGCCCTGGTTGGCATCAAGTCGCAGCACCGCTTTGCCGTCAACGGCAGCGTGAATCGCCTTGATTCGTTCAACGTCGAGATTGATGTCCTTGCCGACCTTGATTTTCAAGGTTTCGAAGCCGAGTTCTATCGCAGCCAGTGAATCATCGACCATTTTGCGAATGTGATCGACGCTGATCGTGATGTCAGTTGACAGCTGCGGCTCGCCGCCGCCCAGTACTTTATAAAGCGGCCGCTCCAGCTGTTGCGCGAACAGGTCGTAAAGCGCGATTTCGACGGCCGCTTTTGCGCTGCTGTTCTTGTAGATAGAACGTTGGATGATGTCAACGATACGATTCAGGTTCTCGACATCTTCGCCCATGATCCGCGGCATGATCTCTTTGCGAATCGCGGCAATGATCGACTCATGCGTTTCGCCGGTTATCGGCGCTGTCGCAGGTGCGCTGCCATAGCCAGTATGCCCGGTATCGGTTTTCAGGCGAATGACTGCATCCTCAATGTATTCGACGGTGCGCAGAGCGGTCTTGAAGGGAGTCTTCAGCGGCACTTTTAACAGGCCGTACTCTATTCCGGAAATTCTCACGCGTTTACTCCGTTACGAGAGGGAATCGACATTGCAGATGCGATCGAGATCGTTTGATACCGCGCCGGGATGCATCGCAAGCCGTCGTGTGCGACGCACTTTGCTGGATGCCGCGATAGTATCGAAGTCCGGGTCCAACAGGCGAGACCAGATGCCTTTCAGCTTAGAATAATAAATTCTTTACATTCAGGGCAAAAGTGGTAATTTATTCAAGTCAATATGGGCGGCGGAGTGCGCCCAGCCGACATTCTGTACCGTTATTGGGGGTGGGAGAATGAAAAGCATAATCACGCGTACTGCAATTATTATCTTGTTCGCTTTTCCAGGGATGGCGCTGGCACAAAACAGCGACGGCAGCATCTCGGGCATCGTAGTGGATCGCTCAAATTCACCGCAGGCGAATGCCTCGGTGACAATCGAGAACTCCAGCAACGGCTACCGGCGCAGCGTCAACGCGTCGAGCGACGGCCGCTTTCGCATTGCGCGGCTGCCCGTTGGTGACTACCGGCTGACGGCTGCAAAAGATGGCTTCGGCAATGCGGTTATTGAAGATCTCTCAGTCGGGATTGGTAGTGCGACCACCGTTGATCTCGTTTTGACCGGCGGCACAATCGACAATATTGTTGTCACGGCCTCCATGATTACCGGGCTGGACATGTCGTCAACGGAATCGGCCCTGAACATTGATTTCGCAGAACTGCAGCGCATTCCCATCGCGCGCGACGCGAGTTCAGTTGCCTTGCTGGCACCGGGCGTGACTACCGGCGTTCCGTTCGGCGGCATCTCCTTCGGCGGCTCGTCAGTCGGCGAGAACTCCGTCTTTATCAACGGCCTGAATGTCAGCGATGTTGAAACCGGCGTTGGCTTCTCTGATGTGCCGTTTTCCATGTTCAAGGAATTCCAGGTAAAGACCGGCGGATACTCGGTCGAATACGGACGAACGACAGGCGGCGTTATCAACGCCGTGCTGAAATCCGGCGGCAACGAATTTCGCTACGGCGCGGACGTCTACGCGACGCCGGATGCTTTACGTGGCGACGGTCGCGACTTTTTTGATCGTGAAGGCAATCGCCTGATCAACCGCACCGATGATGATCTCAGTTCTACGAGCGCGAGCTTCTACGCCAGCGGCCCGATCATCCGGGACAAGCTCTTTTTCTACGCCCTGTATGAGCCCCGCCTGGTTGAGTCGAAGTCGGGTAACACGGCCGGCAATTCGATCAGTGATTCCAAGGACGACACGGCAACGTGGGGCGGCAAGCTGGACTGGCTTATCACTGACAACCACTCATTGGAGTTCTTCGGTTTCTCCGATGATCGCGCAGATGTGGCCGACCGTTACGACGACGGTGCACTGATTGAAACCCAGACCACCGATCTTGGCGGTACCAACTGGGCACTTTCCTATACCGGTTTCTTCGGTGACAAGCTCGTATTGAAAGCGTTGTACGGGCAGAACGAGCGCAACTTCGATGGTCGTACCAATACCTCGACGGAATGTCATCGCGTTTTTGACGACCGCGCTGGCGTGGATCAGCATATCGGCTGCACAACGCAGCTTCGCAGCGACAAGCGCATTAACTCGCGCGATGCTATGCGCCTGGACGCGGAGTACCAGCTCAACGACAAGCACCTGCTGCGGTTTGGCGTTGATCGCGAAGAACGCACGACGAACATGCGTCGCGCGTCGGTAGGTCCGCTGCAGGCCAACTTCACGCTGGACGATACGACCCCGGGCGACAGCCTTAACAATGTGACGGTCCCGGCCGGTGTAACCGAGTACGTATTGGAACGCCGTGAGATTCGTGGCGGCATCTTCGATGCCAGGACATCGGCGGCGTACCTTGAAGATGTGTGGAACGTGACCGACGACGTCACTGCGACCCTGGGATTGCGCTGGGATCAGTTTGAAACGGATGACGCGGCTGGTGATACCTTTATCAAGGTTGACGACATGATCTCGCCACGCTTCGGCGTGGCATGGGATGTCGGTGGGCAGGGCACGTCCAAGGTGTTCGCCAATGTTGGTCGCTACTACTTCCCGATCGCGAATGGCCTGGCCGCGCGTGAGGGCGGTGGCACGATTGACACTCGCACGTATTACGCGCTGAACGGGCTGGACATGAACACGACCTCCAATGGCCTGACCAACTACACACCCATTTTCGGTCAGCAAATCGGTGCCGTGGTCGAGTTCGGCAGCGGTGAGGGCCTCGGCGCCGAGCAGCGCTTCAAAGTGGACCAGGATCTGGATGCCAGCCACCAGGACGAATTCATTCTCGGTTATGAACGCATGCTTAGCGACAACTGGAGTCTCGGCGTACGCGGCATTCATCGACGTTTCAAAAATGCCATCGAAGATATGCGGGTTGACGTTGACGTGCCGGGCTGCGGAACGATCGATCGCTGGGTCTTCGGCAATGTCGGCCAGCCGCTAACCGTGGACAACGATTGCGGCAATGGCACGATAGAGACCGTAACCGTCGATCTCGGTCAGGCGCAAGCTTTTGGTTATGACCTTGACGGCGACGGCAATCCGGACCCCATCGGCAGCGCGACGCCGGTTCGTCGCTACAACGCGGTTGAGTTCGTCTTTAATCGGGAATGGGACGGCGTTTACTCCACACGGCTTTCCTATACCTGGGCGCATAGCTACGGTAATTACGAAGGTGGTGTGAATTCGGATACCGGCAATGACATTCCCGGCTGGACCGAGTCAGGCGATGACGTCATGTTCATTAACTCCAACTCAGGTAACCTGCCCAATGACCAGCGTCACTCGATCAAGGCTTTCGGTGCCTTTTCGCTAACCGAGAAACTGACCATCGGTACCAACGTGTCGCTGACTTCGGGTCGACCAATCAATGCGCGCGGACATGGCAATCCGTTCAACTCGCAGACTCGCAAGGAAATGAATTACGTCTGTATTGCGAATTGTATCGATCCGGACGACGGCATCTGGACCTCCCAGGATCGCGAGTTCGAGTATCTGCCGAAAGGCAAGTTCGGTCGCACGCCATGGATATTCGACGTGGATGTCAGTGCGACCTACACGACGGATTTCAACGGCCACACGGCGCAGTTTGGCCTGGACGTCTTTAATGTGTTTAACAACCAGGACGCAATCCGGGTTTACGAGATCATGACCGACGGTGTCGTCGACCCCGATCCCACCTTCCTGGCAACGCGTAACGCGCAGTTACCGCGTGCTGTTCGCTTGCGGGCGTCGATCGACTTCTGATCGATCTCCCCCCGGCAGCAAAAACCGAAGGCCCCGCCATAATCGGCGGGGCCTGTTTGTCTCAGGACATGCGGCACGCCTGCCAGTAAGGCTATCAATGCGCCTGCGGGCTTCAACCCCGGCGCTTCTGGCCAGGAAGGTAGTAAGCGCTTCAGTCGCGCTGGAATGGTGTTTTGCCCCTGAGTGCCATACGAAATCACGCCCCGAGGTCTCCCGGCCACGATTCCGCCGTCAGGCGCTAGTGAGAAGATCAGAAAATATTGATTCAGACCGTTCCGTACGCTGACATTTACAAGCATTCAAGCCCAACTCGTTCTATAGTTAGATCAATGACAGAAGAAGCCACAGCATCGCGACAGTCCTACACCATGGTATCCGTAAGGCGGACAGAGCCTCCATCCGGCGCGGAAGGTACTGATTGGTATCGATATGTGATCGCATTTGACGGGAGCCACAACATTCAGGGCTGTCGGCAAGGTAGCCTGAACGTTGTAACCGGAGCGGTCGAGGAAATTGTCGGCCAATTGAACCAGCGGCATAAAGGTAAACACGGCCGCGTTCACCTCGTGCCAACGCCGAAAAAAACTATCCAAAAGAAGTAATTCAGTCAGCATGCCGAAGGTGCAAACCGTCGCGGCAACCCGTTCTGACCAATTATTCATTCTCTAACGGACAGTCTGAAGGCGTTGCATAAAACCGGACATCGAGAAGGATGTGCCAACGGTCTCGACGATCCGTTTCACAAATTGAAGGCAGTCGCTCTACGTGACCTGCCTACTTCGGAATGCGTTTGTCATATTCCGCCTCGAGTTCGATCACCCGCTTCCAGAAAGGTCCAGGCGCTTCGTTCTTGAGTACGCTCTCAAGCACATCAAGGTGCGCGTGCCAGCCGCCACTGACGTCGACTTTCATTTCGCGGCTTTCCAGCCGGACCTGCGTCAGGGTTAGCAAAACCTGGTCACCCTGCTTCTCAAGCTCGTAGCGTACTTCCGAGGATTCATCGCCAAATACCCAGGTGTGGCTGAATCGGTGAGGAGGTTCGTACGCCGTGACGATTCCTTCGAATGAAACGACTTCCGGCATGTCCTTATGCTTTTCAGGCCGTGGCACGTCCGGAGCGTCCGACAGATCATTGTTGCGGAATATTAGATCGATTTTGCCGCCGACGCGTTGTTCTGTCTTGCCTGAGCACAACCATTTGCCGCGCTTGTCGCCATCGACGAGATGTTCCCAAACGCGTTCGATGGGCCCGGGAAGCAGCCGTCTGAAGCGTACCGTGTCGTTGCCAACGACTTCGCCGTAATCATCCATCATCGTCTCCTGTTTTCTGCAGTTCGTTTTCCAGGCGATCCAGGTGTTTGCCCCAGAAGCGCCGCACCTTGTCCAGCCAGTCGCCGACTTCGCCCAAGCCGTCCTGATCGAGGCTGTAGAGCCGCCGCTGAGCATCCGGCCTGACGATGACCAGCCCGTTGTCCCGCAGCACCTTCAGATGCTGCGAAACAGCGGGACGACTGATGTCGAATTGCGCGGCGAGATCGCCAAACGAGCGTTCTCCGTCCGCCAGGGATTCGATGAGGCGACGACGCGTCGGGTCGCCAAGTGCGGCAAACTGGTCCATCGCCGTAGTTTAATTAATTACTTAATTAAGTCAACAGTAAAATTCATGCTGCCTGGCCGGCCGCAACCGCCGACGACCAGGCCCACTGGAAGTTAAAGCCACCCAAATGGCCGGTGACGTCAACCACTTCGCCGATAAAAAAAAGACCCGGGTGACGCCGGCATTCCATGGTTTTCGAAGACAATTCACCGGTATCGAGACCGCCAAGCGTGACTTCGGCCGTGCGATAGCCCTCAGTTGCCGCGGGCCTTATCAGCCAGCCCTGCAGGTTTTTGGCAACCGCCCCCAAGATCTCGTCCGGCAGCTCCGCCAGCGGCTTTTCGGCAAACGCTGGCCAGTATGCCTGCTGAAGTTCTGCGACTAATGCCTTTGGCAGTCTGTCATTCAATACCGTGCGGAGCCGCGCTGCCCGGCGTTCACGCTTGGCCAGGTACAACGCTTCGCGCAGGTCTTCATCTGGCAGCAGGCAGAGAGTCAGAGCCTCACCTGGTGACCAGTAACTGGAAATTTGCAGTGTCGCGGGTCCGCTCAGCCCGCGATGGGTAAACAAGATATCGCCGGAGAATGTTGTCGCGTCCGTAATGAGCGTTGCGCGAGTACTGACGCCCGACAGTCGCGTCGTCATCGCCTGCATGGCACCGGTAAACGTGAACGGTACGAGACCCGCGCGCGTCTGCAGAACGCGAAGGTCAAACTGCCGCGCCAGTCGATAACCGAAGTCACTCGCACCCATCTTCGGAATGGAAAGCCCACCGGTGGCAACGACCAGTGATTCTGCCAGCCATACGCCTTTGTCGGACGTGACTCGGTAGCCACTGTCCTGCGACACTGAAGTCACCGTGCAATTTGTCAGAATACTCACGTCAGCTTGCGCGCATTCTTCTGCGAGCATGGACAATATATCGCGAGAGGAGCGGTCGCAGAAAAGCTGACCTTCAGCTTTCTCATGATAAGGAATGCCGTGTTTTTCGACGAGTGCGATGAAATCATGTTGCGTATAGCGACTTAACGCGGAAATACAGAAGTGCGGATTTGCCGACAAAAATCGCGCCGGTTCGACGTACAGGTTAGTGAAATTACAACGACCTCCGCCAGACATCAGGATCTTTTTGCCGATCTTGTTCGAGCTTTCGATAACGACGACGCGGCGCCCACGAAAGCCCGCCGTCAGTGCACACATCAGTCCGGCAGCGCCGCCGCCAAGGACGACGACATCGACTGCCGTACTGCTGTGCTCAGAATTTGTACGAGTCATCCAACTTCCGTATTTCCGCTGTCATCTGATTTCAGCCAAGTCGAATCCGTTTCGCAAACGCGCCTATAATTGCGCCTGGTTAAAAAGAGGGATTTCTCATGAGATCAGCCCTGCCGCTCTTGTTTTGCAGTGCTATTGCCTTTGCTGATGCCGCGCCGGTTGCCGACCAGCGCCCGCCTGGCGTAACTGGCGCTACCTGGCAGTTTGGCCCGCTGAATCGTTGGGCCTACACGCACATTCGCGAAATTTTGCCAACCAAGGATATACCGAACGACAGCAGCAAGGTGCACGCGATACCCGGACTGGGTACGGCGGCAGACGATATCACCATCATGCTCGAAGGGAAGCCGGTCAGACTATCCGTCGCCATGCGACAGCAATATGTTGACGGTATCCTCGCGATTCACGATGGCAAAGCTGTCGTCGAACGCTATGACGGTACCCTGACGCCTGAGCGAACTCACCTTATGTGGTCGGTGAGCAAGACCGTGACCGGTCTGGTTGCTGCGAGCGTCGCCGCAGACGAACTTATTGATCTGGACAAAACAGTGGCCGACTACGTCCCGGCGCTCGCTGACAGTGGCTGGTCAGATGATTCGCTGCGAGCGCTACTCGACATGCGTGACTCGTCCGACTGGAATGAGGACTACGATGCCGCAGACAGCACCGTGCGCCGCCAGGATTGCGCGGATGGTCTATTGACAGGGGACATGTGTGAGGGCGTGGAAGTTGTCGGCAATTACCGCTTCCTGCCGGCTGTCGGACACGATCCCGCGCGCAGCGGCCGCTTCAACTACAAATCCGGCACGACCGATGTGGTGGCCTGGGTACTCGAGGCTGCAACTGGCAAACGCTTTGCGGATCTCGTTTCGGCGCGCCTGTGGAAGCCGATTGGTGCGGAACAAAGTGCCGGCATTACCGTGGATGTGTCTGGATTTACACTCGCGAGCGGCGGCATGTTTGCCACCCTGCGAGATATTGCCCGCGTCGGCCTCGTAATGGTGAATCGAGGCAGGGCAGGTGGCCAGCAGGTGGTGCCGGCCGCATGGCTGGATGATCTGTTCGAACAGCCCGGCGATCCCGAATGGGATGGATTCCGAGTGCCAGGATCGGCGCCATACTACCGCTCGTTCGTCTGGGGCAGCGGCGATGGCCGTGGCACGGTGACCGCGCAAGGTGTCCATGGGCAATACATTTATATCGCACCGGCAACGAATACCGTCATCGCCATGTTCTCCAGCTGGCCGAACGCAGACGGCGGAGAAGCCGGCGTTGGTCATGCAGCAGCATTTGCCATCCTGCAAGCCGTCGAAACTGCCATTCAATAGGGATTCAGTTTCCGCTCAGAGTGGCGGCAAGTTTCTCGAGACTTTTGATCGGCAATGAGCAATGGCTGCCTTCGCAGCGATAGGCAATAGTGCCTGTAGCCACCGGTTTGCGTTCGGCGAGCGCCCCGGGTAAATCGACGGCATCTGCTGGAATCCCGAACACTAGCCGTCGTGGCGCATAGATCGCATTGACCGATCGCCGCCAGCGGTCACTGTCCGCCCGTTCGCCACGGATGACAATAATTTCGGGATGTCGCAGATATTCTTCGAGGGCAGTGATCAGCGTCACGTGGCCATGGGGATACTCTTCGATGGCCTGCCAAGCGCTTTGCAGGGTCTTTTCAGTGGCTTCGAGATAGCGCGACTCGCCCAGCAAAAACCCGAGCCGCTGCAGAGCGATCGCGGCGACACCGTTTCCCGAAGGCGTCGCATCGTCGGCCAGCGGCTTCGGCCGATGCATCAGCTGTTCATGATCGTCAGCCGTGAAGTAGAAACCGCCGCTTTCGTGATCGAAAAAATGATTGACGAGGAGCTCGGCGAGGCTGACCGCGAAGGCCAGGTGAGCCGTATTCCAGCGTGCCTGCAATAGTTCGAGCAAGCCATCCAGCAAAAAAGCGTGATCGTCGAGGTAGCCGGGAAATTTCGCCAGACCGTCCTTGTAACTAGCGAGGAGCCTGCCTTCCTGCATCAGCTCTTGCTGTAGAAAATCCGCGGCGCGTGCCGCTGCGTCAATCAGGTCATCGCGTTCCAATGCGGTGCCGGCGATAGCAAGACCTCGAATAGCGAGTCCGTTCCACGCAGTGAGCTGTTTTTCATCGCGGGCCGGCGGCACACGAGAGGACCTGGCTGCCAGCAGCATCTGACGGGCTTCGTCTATCAGTTCGCGAATGTCACCGGGGTCCCGGTCGAGTGCTTCGGCAACCTCAGCAACCGGCATTTGAACGGTCAGATGCCAGCGACCCTCGAAATTCGGCGCGAGATCCAGGCCGAAATGACGTTCCACCACGGCAAAGTGCTCTGCATTGAGAAGTTCCTCTATCTCCTCGCGCGTCCACACATAAAAGCGGCCTTCTTCGCCTTCTGAATCGGCATCGCGGGTGGCGTAAAAACCGCCGTTCGGCGCCTGCATGTCAGACAACAGCCAGTCAGCGCTTTCATTTGCGATGCGGTGAAAAAACTCGTCGCCGGTGGCGACGCCGGCCTCGGCGTACAGCGCGAGCAATGGTCCGTTGTCGTACAGCATTTTTTCGAAATGCGGAATCTGCCAGGCAGCGTCGACAGAATAGCGGCTGAACCCGCCTCCCAGCTGATCGAAAAGACCGCCTTCCGCCATGCGCTGCAGCGTGAGGGTCACCATAAACAGGGCATCGGTATCCGGTTCCTCATCGTGTGCACTGGCACGCCAGTGCCGCAGCAGGCGGTCGATGCTGCTGGGATGAGGAAACTTCGGCGCACTGCCCAGCCCGCCATACTGGCGATCGAATGAAGAGGCCAGCTTCATGCGGGCTGCCTGAAGCGGCGCGTCGTCTAACGCGGCCGATCCCGGCGGTGGTTCAAGCGTCGCCAGGATACCGGCCAGTTGCTCACCCTGGGCGCGTACATCATCACGCTGATCGCGGAAAAAGACGGCGGCTCGTGTCAGCAGATCGCGAAACGCCGGCAACCCGTGGCGGGACTCGTCCGGGAAATAGGTGCCGCCAAAAAAGGGTCGCTGATCGACGGGGTCGAGGAACATTGTCAACGGCCAGCCTCCCGGTCGGTGCGTCAGCAGCTGATGCGCCGTTTGATAGATACGGTCGATGTCCGGCCGCTCTTCGCGATCGACTTTGATATTGATGAAGCCCTGGTTCATCAGCGCCGCTGTCTCATCGTTCTCGAACGATTCATGCGCCATCACATGGCACCAGTGACAGGCCGAATAACCGATGGATAGCAGGATCGGCAGGTTGCGCTCGCGAGCAAGTGCGAGCGCTTCCGGACCCCATGGATGCCAGTCCACCGGATTGTCGGCGTGCTGCAGCAGATAGGGGCTTGTTTCACTGACAAGCCGGTTTTTTTCTGACATGGGAATGACTATAACTCATCGCCAGAGCACCCCGGCGAATCGTGTAGAATCGACGCCCATGCTTGATTACCCGCACTTCGACCCCGTTATCTTCTCCATCGGACCGCTGGCGATTCGCTGGTACGGACTCATGTATGTGATTGGCTTTGCTGCCGCCTGGGTGCTGGCCAGCAAGCGCGCCCGTGAGCCGCATGCAGTGCTGAAGCCGGATCAGGTTGACGACCTGCTGTTCTACGGAATGTTGGGCGTGATTGTCGGCGGGCGTCTCGGCTACGCGCTGTTTTACGGCGTCGATGAATGGCTGGATGATCCGCTCTACGTGTTCAAGATATGGGAAGGGGGTATGTCCTTCCACGGCGGGCTTTTAGGCGTGACTGCTGCTATCTGGCTGTATGGCAGAAAAATCGGACGGGGCCTGTGGGAGATGACCGACTTCGTCGCGCCGATCGTGCCAATCGGTCTTGGCAGCGGGCGCGTCGGCAACTTCATCAATGGCGAGTTGTGGGGAAAGGAAACGACGGTGCCATGGAGCTTCAACGTTAACGGCAGGGCGCTGCATCCGTCGCAGCTCTACGAAGCCCTGCTCGAAGGACTAGTGCTGTTCGTGATCTTGTGGGTATTCTCATCCAGAGAGCGGCCACGCATGGCGGTGTCCGGATTGTTCCTGCTGTGCTACGGCGTGTTCCGCTTCTTCGTTGAATTCTACCGGGTACCGGATGCCGACAAAGGCTACATCCTGTTCGGCTGGGTGACGATGGGCCAGATATTGACGGCGCCAATGATTATCGGCGGCATCGTCCTGCTTGTGCTTGCTTATCGTGATAAAAAGCCGGCAGCGATTGCCGCCTGACATGCAGCAATACCTCTCAATGATGCGCCACATCCGTGACCACGGAGTGCAAAAAGGCGACCGCACGGGCACGGGTACGCTAAGCGTCTTCGGACACCAGATGCGCTTCGACCTCAGCGAAGGCTTTCCCATGGTCACCACCAAGAAGCTGCACACCAAATCCATCATCCACGAACTGCTGTGGTTCCTGCGCGGTGATTCAAACATCCGTTACCTCACGGACAACGGCGTGACGATCTGGAACGAATGGGCTGACGAAAATGGCGAGCTGGGTCCCGTCTACGGGGTGCAGTGGCGCAACTGGAAAACGGCGGCAGACGAGACAATTGACCAGATTGCGGATGTCATCACGCGACTTCTCGAAGATCCTGATTCGCGCCGTATCCTGGTGTGCGCATGGAATGTCTCGGATCTGTCGCGAATGGCATTGCCGCCATGCCATTGCCTGTTCCAGTTCTACGTCGCCGACGGCAAATTATCCTGCCAGCTTTACCAGCGCAGCGCAGATGTCTTCCTGGGTGTACCGTTCAACATCGCATCATATGCACTGCTCACTCATATGGTCGCGCAACAGACCGGACTTGGGCTGGGTGACTTCGTGTGGACCGGCGGCGACTGTCACCTTTACATGAACCATCTGACGCAGGTAGAGGAACAGCTTGCCCGCGAACCGTTACCGCTGCCACGACTTTCAATACAGCGTAAGCCTGACAGCATCTTCGATTATCGTTTCGACGACTTCACCGTTGTAAACTACCAGTCGCATCCTCATATCAAGGCAGCGGTTGCTGTCTAGGCCGTGTTCATCTTGAACAACACAGGAAAATTCCCATGCAAATCACATTCCGGAATCAGTTTTATGCAGCAGCGCTGTTTGTCGCGATGCTGCAGCCCGCCCTGGGACACGAAGCCGTGAGAAAAGCGCCTCCCGTCTCAGACGCCGACATTAGTGAGCCCGTTGCCTGGGGTGGCGCCAGCAACGTGGTTAATGTCAAGCATCTGTATATTTCAGAACAGCCGGATGCCGCAACGTTTGCCGAGGCGGTTGAGCACGACGTGCGGGTCGTCATCGACCTGCGCGAACCTGGTGAGTCCGACTGGGACGAAGCAGGTGCGGCAAAAGAAGCCGGTATCACCTATTACAACGTGCCTATAGCCGGCAGTGGCGACAGTTTTGATCCGGAAGCCATGCAAAAGATCAGTTCCCTCGCCAAGCAGCATGCGGACCACGGCATACTGTTGCATTGTTCATCTGGCAATCGTGCCAGCGCCTGGTTTGCGATTCATCTGGTTGACGATCACGACATGGAGGTCGAATCGGCTATTGGGCTGGCCAGGAAAACCGGGCTGAACAAGGCGCCGGTTGAAGCGCGAGTACGCGAGTACCTTGGTGCGACGAAGCCATGACAGGAATCTCTCCGCGTTAATCCGGGCACCGCATCCGGATAAGCGTGAATCATGCGCCTGTCATTAATCGTTGCGGTGTCGCGAAATAACGTTATCGGGGTGGCGGGCGGGTTGCCCTGGCACCTGCCCGAAGATTTACGACGTTTCAAAACGTTGACAATGGGCAAACCGATGATCATGGGTCGCTCGACGTGCGAGTCCATCGGGTGTGCGCTGCCGGGACGTCGCAGCATCGTGCTCAGTCGTCGCAGTCAGTTTGAAGCAGCAGGCTGTGAGGTGGTTGCATCTGTCCCTGCGGCAATCGAGGCAGCGGGCAACGTCCCGGAGATAATGGTTATTGGCGGCGGGCATGTGTATCGGGCTTTTTTGCCGCTGGCCGACAGAATTTATCTCACATGTGTGGACGCAGAAATCGCGGGCGACACTTTTTTTCCGCAGCTGGACAAGGCTGAATGGACCCTCACGGATCGCGACGTATTTGCGCCACAACCGGAACGTCAATACGGTTTTTCGATTGATACGCTGGATCGGGTTTCAAAGTCTCCTTAGGGTGCGCCGGGCGATCTTCACTGCCTCGTCGAGATCGATATCGTCCATCGATTCTGCATCCCGCGTGAGTTCCTGCAACAGCGCCCGCTGCAATTCACCGCGTGCCTTGGCGGTTCTGTAAGGAATTTCATCGTGGAACATCACCATTGAATAGCGCGGTATGAATCTCTGCGGGAGCGAGCGTTCCAGGGCGAAAGCCAGCTCCTGGCGCAGGCGATGTTTCGGCTCTCTGACCGTATCCCGCATCTCAATATAATTTTCCAATGCCATGTCAGCGATGGCATTCGCGTTTTCCAGCTGGCGGTTTTCAAACATGCGAAACACGGCTTCCCAGTCGGGCGCCGACGGGTCTGATTGTGCTGCCAGCACTTCGTCCAGCACGACACAGTCCTCAAAAGTCAGGTTCATGCCCTGACCGTGAAATGGCACCACCGCGTGCGCCGCATCGCCGATCAGCAAAACGTCACCCCGGTCATGCCAGTGTTCGCTTCGTACCGTGCCCAGAATTCCCGCCGGATTCCTGGCCCAGTTGCCGGAGAGGTTTGTGATCAGTGGTGCGACGTCGGGAAAATGCTGCGCGAAAAATGACTGCACTTTCTCATCGCTGTCCAACGATGAGAAACTCGGCTCGCCATCCGCAGGCAGGAACAGCGTGAGCGTAAATCCGCCGTCAGTATTGGGCAGTGCAATCAGCATGAAACCCCCGCGCGGCCAGATGTGCAATGCATTTCTGTCCATCTGGTGTGTGCCATCACTCCGTCCGGGAACGGTGAGCTCTTTATAGCGATGTTGCAGCAGTTCCTCGCTGCTGCCGATGACCGTGTCACCGCGGTAGGCGCGTCTCACTACAGATCCCGCACCGTCCGCCGCAATGAGGGGTGAGGACGGCAGTGAATAATTGCAATCTTTCTGCAGGTCGAGCATCTGCAAGATCGCCGATTCGGGATCGTAGTCCATCGCCTGGTGCTCGAACTGAATCTCAACGCCAGGCACCTGATCGGCGGCGTCGACGAGTACGCAGTTCAGTTCGGCCCTGGACACGGAATAGATGACTTCAGTCGGGCGCTGGCCATACATATGGAGCTCCGTATTGCCATCGATGCTGTGGATGCGCCGGCCTCGCATGGGAATCAGCAGGGGTTCGACGATATCGAGGACACCGGCATAGCGCAAACCGCGTATGCCGCGCGCGGCCAACGCCAGGTTTATCGATCGGTTGCTGGCCACGCGCTTAACCCGCGGGTCTGGCAGACGCTCCAGCATCGTCACGGCAATGCCACGACGCGCCAGGATAATCGCCAACAGCGCACCGCAAAGCCCTGCGCCAAGAATCGTAATTCTGTTATCGGTCATTGACAGTCACCGCCTCATCCAGGCGCGCCGCCAGTTCATAGATGTCTTCGAAGCTGTTATAGAGCGGCACCGGCGCAACGCGGATCACATTCGGTTCGCGCCAGTCGCCGGTAACATGGGCTGCGCTGAGACGTTTGAAGACGCCGCGTGCATCCAGCGCAGGTTCGCGAATGACAAGTGAAAGCTGACAACCGCGTGCGTTGCCAGGCGTGATGACGCCGATACGGTCTGCCAGGAAGTGCTCAAGCAGAAACTCGAGATAGGCAAGCTGTAGCGTGGATTTTTTACGCAACGCCGTCATGCCCGCGCGCTCGAAGATAGCCAGCGAGGCGAGTAGCGGTGCGATGGCAAGAATCGGCGGGTTGCTCAGTTGCCAGCGACCGACACCGTCGGCCGGATCGAATGTGCGTGACATATCGAAGCGGGTGGATTCCGCGTTTCCCCACCATCCGGCCAGCAGTCTGGGCCCATCCGCCTGCAAATGGCGAGTGTGAACGAACGCGCCGCCAACCGCGCCCGGCCCACTGTTGAGATATTTATAGGTGCACCACGCAGCGAAATCGGGCGCCCAGTCGTGAAGACTGATAGCGACATTGCCAATGGCATGGGCAAGATCCAGGCCGATTTTGCACCCGGAAACTTTTGCCAGCGCACAGACTTTTGCCATATCGATGACCTGGCCGGAGTAATACTGCACACCCGGAAGGAGCATCAACGCAATATCCTGACCGTGCTTTTCAAGGATCAACTCGAGGTCTTCGATATGCAGCAGTTCATCCTCGCGCGGTCGCCATTCGATGAGACAATCCGTAGGGTCCAGTCCGTGAAAACGAATTTGCGAGACCACCGCATAATAGTCCGATGGAAACGCCGTGGATTCGATCAGAATTTTTCTGCGCTTTCTCTCCGGCGTATAGAAACTCGCCATGAGTAGATGAAGGTTCACGGTGAGCGTATTCATCGCGATGACTTCCGGCTCCTGGGCACCGGTCAGAGTCGCGAACCCGCGTGTGGCCAGATGCTGATAGCGTATCCAGGGCCGTTCGCCTTTAAAATGACCTTCGACCGCCAGACGCCCCCAATCGTCCATGACGGCATCCACATACTGGGTTGCTGCTCTCGGCTGCAGACCCAGAGAATTGCCACAAACATAAATATTGCGTACGCCGTCACGGTCGTCAGGCAAGCGGAACTCGGAACGGAAGGCGGCGAGGGGATCCTGCCGATCCAGGGAGCTGGCGAATTCTCGCGTCGCTTCGAACATTGTCATACGGATTGCCTGTTAATCAGTGCCGACTGCAGGCATGACCGTGCCGCAATTGTCACAGCTGCGGTTGCCGACCGACTGATAGAAGCGATCAAATACCGGCGGTAGCTGCGCCACGATGTCATCGACAAACAGAAACTCTTCATACAATTTGTGATCGCAGTTTTCGCAATACCACATGAATCCGTCCAATTCGCCGGGCAGGCGCTTGCGCTCGATTACGAGGCCGACCGTGTTCGCAAATCGCTGCGGCGAGTGCGGCACCCGAGGGGGCAACAGCAGGATCTCGCCTTCTCGAATACTGATGTCCTCACGCCGTCCTTCCTGCATGGTCTTCAACAGCATGTCGCCTTCAATCTGGTAAAAAAACTCTGCGCCTTCGTCGTAATGATAGTCAGTGCGCGCGTTTGGCCCGCCAACGACCATAACGATAAAATCGTCCTCTTCAAACACCTGCTGATTACAGACAGGCGGCCGCAGCAGATGACGGTGATCATCGATCCATCGTTTGAAATTAAATGCCGTCAGCGATTTCATTTGAAAAGCCAGGAAATATTGTCAATGACCAAGTGTAACCCGGATTACGTATCGCACCGTACGTCTACGACCTTGGGTTTTCGGGTCAGCTTTACTGCCGTGAGTTTTCTGCCCCAGACACATCCGGTATCGACGCAAATGACATCATCGTTGTTCATCAGGCCCAGCGCACTCCAGTGGCCAAAAACGATGCGCGTGCCGCGCCAGCGGGCGTCTTTAGCCGCATACCACGGCGATAGATCGCCTTTGTATTTCGCGGGCGGGCCGTTATAGGAAAAATCAAGGCCGTTGTCGGCATCCAGCATACGCATCCGGGTCAGGGCATTGACAATGAATCGCAGTCTCTTCTGACCACGCAATTCATCCGACCAGTGGTTGGGGCGGTTACCGTACATCTCTTCGAGAAAAATTGGGTAATCGTTAGCACGCAATGCGTTTTCAACCTCAGAGGCGCGCGCCAGCGTTTCTTGAACCGTCCATTGCGGCGGAACACCGGCGTGTACCATCAAGGTATTGAGTTTTTCACTGAAATGCGCCAGCGGCCGATGTCGCAGCCAATCGATGATCTCATCACAATCGTCGCTGCCCAGAATCTTCCACAGGGAATCGAACTTTGCGTTGGAGTAACGTACGTCGTTGGCGAGCGCCAGCAAATGCAGATCGTGATTGCCGAGGACTGTGATCACAGCATCCGCAAGCGAGCGGACGAAGAGCAGTGTCTTGCGCGATTTCGGCCCGCGGTTGACGAGATCACCGGTGAGCCACAAGATGTCTTTCTGCGGATCGAAAGACAGTTTATCGAGCAGCCGACGAAACGGATCGTAGCAGCCTTGCAGATCACCTATCGCATATTGCGCCAAGGTCAGGCCGCGAAATGCACAAGTTGTTCCGTCCCTGCTGGCCGGGATTTCTCCGGAGGTGGCGGCGCAGTGTTGCAAACCATGATTTAGTGAAGTACACCCGGAACGGCGAGCGTAAATGCCGGTATCGGCGCGTCGAAATCCATGCCGTCTTCCGCAAGCATGCGGTAACTGCCCTGCATGGCGCCCACCGGTGTTTCCAGAACGGTGCCGCTGGAGTAGCGGTAGGTTTCACCCGGTCGCAGGCGCGGTTGTTCACCAACAACACCGTCTCCGCTGACCTCCTGCACCTTGCCGTTGGCATCTGTAATGATCCAGTGGCGGCTTACAAGCTTGGCGGGAATGTTACTTCGATTCTCAATAGTGATCGTATAGGCAAACACGTAACGATCGATGTCTGGTTGTGACTGGTCGTCGATATACTGCGTCGCGACCTGAATTTTCAGTTCGTATCTTTTTTCGCTCATGTCCCTGACCGGTCTGTATTCCCTGGCGGGTATTCTACCCACTCAGGGATAAGTTTTCCCCGCGTTCCGCTCGTCAACTCGCGACGCCAGCGAAAGCCAGCCCGAAATTGGCACCTGTTCAGGACGGATTGAAGGGTCCAGGCCTGCAGCCTCGATGTCGCCGTCATCCAGGCTGCCACGCAGCGCATTGCGAAGCGTCTTGCGCCGCCGGGAAAAAGCCAGCCGGACAATGTCGGCGAGGGCCTCGGCATGCGCATCTGCAAGCGCCGTGTCGCTCCTAGGGCGCATACGCACGACGGTCGAAGTTACGGCCGGCGGAGGCGAAAATGCGTCCGGAGCAACATCGAAAAGGGACACTGTTTCCATGCGGCAACCGAGCATTACTGTCAGCCGGCCGAAGTCTTTGCTACCCGGTGCCGCCTCCATTCGCTGCACGACTTCCTTCTGTAACATGAAATGGGTGTCGAGAATGTGGTCGCGAAATTCGAGCAGATGAAACAGCAATGGCGTGGAAATGTTGTAAGGAAGATTGCCGACGATACGGAGTTCACGACCAAGCGACCCAAAATCAAATTCCAGTGCATCGGCTTCGTGAATGGTGACCGATGGAACTGCCGCGAAATGCGCTTTTAGCTGGGCGACCAGGTCCCGGTCGAATTCGATAGCGTGCAAGTCGCTGGCCAGCTCAGCCAGCGGATCGGTTATGGCCGCCCGGCCAGGGCCAATTTCCACCAGAGTTTCACCTTGCCGGGGAGCGATCGCCTGCACGATGCGATCGATGACATCGGGTGAGGTCAGAAAATGCTGGCCAAATCGTTTGCGCGGCCGATGCTTCAACGCGCGGCCAGATCGGCAGCCAGCTTCACTGCGGCGAGAAGGCTGCCCGGATCAGCGTTCCCACTGCCCGCCAGATCAAGCGCCGTGCCGTGGTCAACGGAGGTGCGAATGATAGGCAGACCGAGTGTCAGGTTCACCGCATTGCCAAAACCCGCGTACTTGATGACCGGCAAACCCTGGTCGTGGTACATGGCCAGTACCGCGTCATTCCGGCCGGCGGCCGGTGTAAACGCGGTGTCTGCAGGAACCGGTCCGACGATGTCCATGCCGCGTTGTTGGCAGAACTTCACGGCCGGGAAAATGACTTCCTGATCTTCGTTGCCAAGATGCCCGCCTTCGCCGGCGTGTGGATTCAAACCGCAGACGACGATGCGCGGCGAATCGATGCGGAATTTTGCCTGCAAGTCCTGATGGAGCACTGTCAGCACGTCCACAATGCCGTCCGTCGTCAGAAATGCCGGTACCCGTCGCAACGGCAGGTGAGTACTCGCCAGGGCCACGCGCAGATTGGCCGCTACCAGCAGCATGACGGGCGTCGGCGTGGACGTGAGTTCGGCCAGATATTCGGTGTGACCGGAAAAGGGAATTCCCGCGTCGTTAATCGTACTTTTTTGCAATGGCGCCGTTATCAGCGCCGCAAATTCGCCGGCCAAACAACCCGCGACGGCCCGCTTCAGGCCACCCAGCAGCGCTCGTGCATTCGCAGGATCCGGTTTACCGCAAACGGCAGCGGTGGCCTGCGGCTCGGCGAGCACGAGAAGCTCATTCGGTTGACCGTGCGTTTGTCCGTCGTACCTGCGCAGCTGCACGTTGGCGCCTAGCATGCGCGCGCGTTCGGCCAGCATATCCGGGTCTGCAATCACGACGATACGGCGTGCCCATTCTGTGTCTGCCAGCCGCAGGCACAGCTCCGGCCCGATGCCGGCGGATTCGCCGGCCGTTACCAGCAGCAGATCAGATACGGGATTCGACGAAGGCTTCGTCGCGGATGCGCCGGACCCAGAGTTCAGTTTCATTATTCAGTTTGCCGTTGCGAACGCGTTGAATGCAATTGCTCTGCTTCAGGTCCTGGGTATTGTCATAGGTACGGCGATCCAGCACTTCGAGAATGTGCCAGCCGAAGCGTGTGCGAAATGGCTCGGATATGACGCCGACATCGGCAGTGCTGGCGACTTCCTCAAATTCAGGTACGAACTCTCCGGGATTGGTCCAGCCCATTTCGCCGCCGGTATTCGCCGAACCCGGATCATCGGAAAGCAGCTTCGCAATTTCACCGAAATCCTCACCATCGCTGATACGTGCCAGCGCATCGTCCAGCCGCTGTTTGGCCGTCTGGTCATCAATAATTTCGTTCGGCGTGATCAGGATGTGACGCAACTTGATCTGGTCTACTTCGCTCTTCTGATTAATGCCCTCGACTTCGTTCACCTTCACAAGGTGGTATCCGCTGACGGCACGAATAGGCCGGGAAACCTCACCCACTGCCATGTCGCCGACCACATCGAAGAACAGTGTTGGCAGCTGATCGCCGGGTCGCCATCCAAGACTGCCACCTTCGAGTGCCGTGTCACCGTCCGAGTGGCGAACCGCAAGCGACGCAAAATCTTCGCCGGCGCCTACCTGCTGGTACACATCGCTGGCTTCGGCTTCCGCGGCGGCGAACTGCTCGTTGGTAGCGCCAGAGGGCACCGAAATAAAGATGTGCGAAAGGTTATAGCGGGAGTTGACGACCGCATTGTCTTCGAGATCGGCAACGCAGCGCTCGATCTCTCGCGGCGAAACGGAAATGCGGTTGACGACGTCAATGCGCCGCAGCTGTTCCATGATCATCTGGCGGCGCATGTCACGCCGATACTCCGCGTAATCCACGCCGTCATTCGCCATGATCGCTGGCATCTGCTCAAACGTGACGCCGGCGTTTTCTGCAATCTGCGCGATCGCCGCATTCAGCATCTGGTCGGAAATCTGTATGCCGATACGGGAGGCTCGCTGCATCTGGATTTCTTCCACAATCAGCCGCTCAAGCACTTGCTCCCGCAGGATATTTGCCGGCGGCAGTTGCATGTTTTGTTCGGTGGCCCGCTGGATAATCAGGTCCTGTTGCCGGTCGAGCTCGCTCTTCAGAACGACGCCTTCATTGACGACGGCAGCGATGCCATCGACAAATTCACCGGTCTCGGACAGCTCCGCGCCGCCAGCGCCTGCGGCGCCACAGGTAAGCGCCAGAAATATTGCCAAATGTTTGAATTTACTCATAAAAAAATAAACCGGGTCAGTTGCTGCGATGATCTTACCAGTGCATTGGTGGCGCGTGGGCGTTTTCCACCGGCGCGGCGCTCAATGCAGGTTGGGCGAGTATCCGAGGATGCCACGTTCCAGCAGTTTGTCTGCCGCCGTGCCGACGCTCGTCATGCCTTTTAGTACCAGTTGCAGACCGAAGGAGGAGTCCTGGGTTCCGTCACGCGTCGAAATATAGCGTCGCGAGACCAGCCGCAAGCCCCAGCAGCAGCTTTCGTACTCCAGGCCGAAAAATTGCTCCAGGGGTTCGCTGTCACGAAACGAGTAGTTATACCGGCCGACGAAATTCCAGCTCTGCGACAGTGGCCACGACCATGAAATATCACCCTGTTCCAGCGATTCGCGCCGGAAACGGTAGGCGACATTCAGTATCTTGTTATTGGCCGGACGGTATTGCACACGCGCTTCGGATTGCGTGGTGCCAAGTTCGCTCCACTGATGTCCGATATCAAAATTGAGGTTGTCGTAAAGGAGCACCCGCAGTTCCGCAATGTAATCGGACGAATCGCTCTGCAGGAGACTTTGGCCGGGCAGGCTCACGCCCTGACTGCTGAGGTAACGAGCCTGGCCGATCGTGGCCGACATCAGTTCCCGACCGGTGGAGGTTTCCAGAATGCGCGAGGTAACGCCCACACTGAGCTGATCCGTATCGGTTATGCGATCGACGCCAAGAAAACGGTTGCCGCGATAAAGCTGCACCAGGTTGAGGTCGGGCAGAATCGTGTCGAAAACCGGCAGGTCAGACTGCTCCCGATACGGGACATGCACGTAGAGAATGCGCGGCTCCAGCGTTTGCACCCTCCCGTCAGCGCCGTCTAACAGGCGCTCAAACTGCAAGCCCATGTCGAGACTTGCCACGGGCAGCGAGCGGCTTGGCGTGTCATCGAAGCCTGGCAGGGTGTTGTTGAGCGCGTAACGGGTGTGATCCAGACGCACGGCCGGGGTGACGAACCAGCCGGATTGCTCAATCGGCAGGGAGACGCGAGGCGCGAGATTCAGCCGCCAGCCGGTGACCCCCACATCGCGGTCAAAATTGACCAGCTCGCTTTCGACATTGTAGTGCAGCCCGAGCAGGCTGTCGGGCCAGTAGCCGGTAGCCCGCACCTGGGGCAGACGCCGATACGGTTCATTGGTCGGAGCTATGGCTTCATCGATCGTCTGGTAATCCTGGAACAGTCCGAGCAACGACCAGCGGGCGCCGTAATAGTCGAACAGCAGACTGCGGTTCAGGTGGGTGATGCTGGACACGCTCAACGATCCACCCAGATCTTCAAAATACTGATTGTCTGAAACCTGGGTGAAATCGATCAGGTTGCGCCAGCCTTTGCCGAACAGCGACTGATGATCGAATGCGACCAGATGCCGGTTGTCATTGAACTCATTGTCGTTCGGCAGATATTCAACCTGCAAAATGCCGTCACTTTCACCGAAGAGATAGCGGAATTCTGTGCCCATCTGCAGACCCCGCGCCGTGAGCAGCCGTGGCGTGAGCGTCGCATCGTAGTTTGCTGCGAGGTTCCAGTAGTAGGGGACGCTCAGCTCGCGACCGCTGCGGCCTGTAGTGCCAATCTCCGGCGTAAGGATGCCCGACTTCCGCGCATCGCTGATCGGAAAAGAAAGGTAGGGCGAGTACAGAATCGGTACACCCTTGAAACGAAGGCGAACATCCCGCGCCTTGCCGACGCCGGTCCTGGAATCGAGATCGATGTTTCCGGCCTGGATGATCCAGTCCTCCGATTCGGGTGGGCAGGTCGTGTAGCCGACTTCCGCCAGTACCAGCCGGCCTTCCTGGTTGATCTCCAGTACGCTCGCATAGCCACGTGCGCCGATTTCGGCATTGCTTTTATCGAGCTGGAATTCGGCGCCTTCGAAACGGATTCGGCCGGTCAGGTAGCCGAACTCTGCGGACTGGCTCGTGATCGCGGAATCCGGATCTTCATATCTCACCCCGCCGGACAGCATGAGCGCCTGCGTCAGCGGGTCGTAATCAGCCCGATCGGCGCCAGCGAGTCTGGAGCCCTGCCGCAGCACAACGCCGCCGGTCATTGACACTTCCGGCTCGGCGCCGATTGCGGCATCAACTTCGCCGGCCAGAAACTCGATGGCATCCGTATCGCTTACGCCAAACTGGTCACTCAGAGACTTGGTCGACAGCGCCGAGGCCGGCGCAGCGCAGCGCAGGCGTTCCTGCGCCAGGACGGAAGACACCGCCAGCGACAGGATGAGGCCGGTAATCTGAAAGAATAATTTTGACAAGATGCTGCAGCGAATTTTGGTAAAAACCAACCCGGACAGGATGTTACGCAGAAAAGATGTTATCGGCTATTGCGATTTGCTACCTTCGCATAGTTCAGAGCGCCCTTCAACGCGATCGGCACAACACGGGATTTCGCTAACGCATGCAAAAGGACGCCAGGTTTCACGAACTTCTGCAATGGTTGCAGGGAACGGCAGGATGCCAGGATCCGCTGCTCGAGCCGGCCTCAGCGGACGCAAGTTTCCGCCGCTATTTCCGCCTGCCGGGGCAAAACGGCGAAGCCAGTCTTATTGTGATGGATGCGCCGCCGCCACAGGAAGATTGCCGTCCGTTCGTCAGGATTGCAGGCATGCTGGAAACGATGTCGCTGAATGTCCCGCACGTCATTGCAGCGGATGTAGAGCGGGGTTTTTTGCTGCTAACGGACCTGGGCAACCGCTCGTACCTTGATGCACTGGTCGACGATGCCTCGTCCGCAGGGCAACTCTATTCGGCGGCGATTGATTCACTGGTGACGATGCAGCAACGCGGTGCGGCTGTACAGGATCTCTTGCCGGCCTATGACGACACCTTGCTGCGCGCAGAGCTGGCATTGTTTCACGACTGGCTTTGCGAAACGCATCTCGGCATTCGACTTTCCCGGGCGGAAGAGGACGCATGGCAGCGCTGCTGTGACGTGCTGGTTAGCAACGCGCTGTCGCAGCCACAGGTTTTCGTGCACCGCGACTACCACTCTCGCAATCTCATGGTTGTGCCGGGTGACAATCCCGGCATTCTGGATTTTCAGGACGCGGTCTGCGGACCCTATAGCTACGATCTCGTGTCGCTGTTGAAGGACTGCTACATCAAATGGCCAGCAGCGGACATCAGAACCCAAGTCAGTTACTTTGCAGAAAGTCTTCAGGGGAGGGCGGAGGATCGTCAGTTCCTGCGTGAATTCGATTTGATGGGCGTGCAGCGCCACCTGAAAGCGGCCGGCATATTCGCGCGACTCTCGCATCGCGATGGCAAGGAGGGCTACCTCCGCGACGTTCCCCGCACGCTCAGTTACATCGTCGATATCGCGCCCGAATACGGGGAACTGGGTTATCTTGCTGACCTGATCGACGGGCAGGTTGTGCCATCCCTGGAGACGCGGCGATGATGGCCGCGATGATTCTGGCTGCTGGTCGGGGCGAGCGCTTGCGGCCCCTGACGGATACGGTGCCCAAAGCGCTGGTGAGGGTGCAGGGCGAATGCCTTATTGACCGACATTTGCGCATGTTTGCTGACGCCGGTGTCGATAACGTCGTTATCAACCTGGGCTGGCTCGGAGAGCAGATTGTGAGCCATGTCGGATCGGGTGACAGGTTTGGCTTGCATGTCAGTTACAGTCCCGAATTCGATCACATCCTCGAAACCGGCGGCGGTATTTGCCGCGCCTTGCCGATGCTCGGCGGGGACGATTTCTGGGTGGCGAACGCAGATATCTTTACCGACCTGTCTCTTTCCGCCGTTGAATTGCCGGAACATACTGCCGCGCATCTCATCCTGGTCGAGACGCCGGCGCAAAAACCGCACGGAGATTTCGACCTGCTGGCGGGCAAGGTCGCCAATGGACCCAGGCGGCCTTACACCTTTAGCGGCATTGCCAAATATCGGCCGGCGTTTTTTAGTGGCATGCAGCCTGAACGTTTTTCAGTCGTCCCGCTGTTACGCCAGGCGGCAGACGCGGGCGCATTGACAGGCAGTGTCTATCGCGGTCGCTGGGATGATATAGGTACGCCGGAAAGACTCGCGAATATTAATCGCTGAATGTTCAGGCGCCCGCAAGGCCCAGACCCGCAAGCAAATGTGCCAGCACCTTTGTCTCAATTTCAGCGAGACTTGCAGGGACGCCAAGCGTATGCAGGTCAGTCAGTTCCAGATCTTTGTAACCACAGGGATTGATACGGCTGAATGGCTCGAGGTCTACAGCAACGTTTAGCGCCATGCCGTGATAGCTGGCGCCCCTGCGAATCCGCAGGCCGACGCTCGCCACCTTGCGTCCCGCCACGTACACTCCCGGCGCTTCTTTCCGTGACGCTGCTGCAATATCGTAATGAGCAAGCAGCGTAACAACGCTTTGCTCCAGCGCCGTGACGAGATCGCGTATCGAAAGCCTGGCCCGTTTCAGATCCAGGAGCGGATAGATCATCAATTGCCCAGGTCCGTGGTAGGTCACCTGACCACCGCGATCCACCTGCACTACCGGAATGTTACCTGGTGAAAGTACGTGTTCCCGACTGGCATTCAGGCCCAGGGTGAATATCGGCGGATGTTCCGTAAACCAGATTTCATCGTCCGTCTCCGCTGTGCGCGTGTCGGTGAATGCCTGCATACGCCGCCACAGCGGCTCGTACTCCTGCCGCCCCAGCGAACGGACGCGAATCACAGCGCAACCAGTACGTCTTCGTGACTGCTGAGCGCGCGATAAATCGCGTCAAGTTGATCCTGGTTTTGTGCCGTGATGGTCACCGTCACCGAGACGAAATTACCGGCGCTGCTGGGCGCAATCTTTATTGCGTCCTCGGCCACATCGCCGGCATGTTCCGCAACGATGGCGAGCGCGGCGCGACGAAAATTATCGTCATCCCGGCCCATCATCTTGATCGGGAACAGGCAGGGAAATTTAAGCAGAGACGTGTTTTCAGGCACGGTCATTTACTCTAGCCACAGCTTGACGCTATCGACAGATCGCTGCCAGAGCGACCCCTCCGGATTCTCCGCCAGCGCGCGTAACGGTGTGTTGACCAAAGTATCACCGTTTAGCGAGACGCGGAGTTCGGCAAGCGGCTGGCCTGCTGCAACCGGGGCCAGCAAAGTGGCTGGCATGTTCAGCACCGACTCGACGCTATCGAACGAACCGCGAGGAATGGTGACATACAGATCTTCGGCGAGGCCCAGCGGTGTCTGTTCACTGGCGCCTTTCCAGATTCTGGCCTGGGCAACCGCTTCACCGGCTTCGTAAAGCTGGCGCGTTTCATAAAATCGGTAGCCGTAATTGATCAGCGCCTGGCTGCCATCGACACGCGCTTTAACGCTGGCTGTACCAAGTACCACCGAGACCACGCGCATGCCATCTCTGAGCGCTGCAGACACCAGGCAGTAGCCGGCGTCATCGGTGAACCCCGTCTTCATGCCATCGACGGTCGGATCACGCCACAGCAAGGCGTTGCGATTCGGTTGCTCGATATCGTTGTACTTGAACGACTTTACCGAGTACCACGCATAGTAATCCGGAAATTCGTTGATCATGGCGCGGGCAACGATAGCGATGTCGCGTGCGGTCGAGTAGTGCTGCTCGCCGGGGAGGCCAGTCGCATTCTCGAAATGGCTGCCGCTCATACCAAGCTGCATCGCGTAGCGGTTCATCACTTCCGCAAACACCGCTTCGGTTCCGGCGGTGTGCTCGGCAAGCGCAACGCTGGCATCGTTGCCGGATTGCACGATCATGCCGAGCAGCAGGTCCTCCACTTTGACGCGGCTGCCAACTTCGATAAACATGCGTGAACCCGGTGTGCGCCACGCTTTTTCACTGACCGTCACCTGGTCATCCAGTGCAATTTGACCCTCGCCTAGTGCGCGAAAAATGGCGTAGGCCGTCATGAGTTTGGTCAGGCTGGCAGGGGCCAGCCGTTCATCCGGATTGAGGGATGCCAGTTCCGCCCCGGTCGTACCATCAACAAGCAGGTAGCTTTTCGCACCGATGACTGGCGGCTGCGGCACCGGCGTACTTTGCGCGAACGCAGCGCTTGACGTGCAGCAGAAAAAAAACAGTAGCGAAATCAGACAGATTCGTAAATTCACTTAAACTCGCTCAGGCGGAGATGACTGGAAGCCGCATATTGTAGCGTCTGTACAGAAAAATGTGGCGCTGCCGAAGGCGGCGGCATGACAGCGACCAGTACCCGCTTTTATTGCACCGGCACGGGGCCCAGCGACGGCATGAAGGTGTGCAGCACGGCGCTCTTTAGCGGCGAACTGTTGACGCGGTAGCGATTCATGAAAACAATGATCGCGATCTCCTGCGCCGGGAAGCGAGCGAAATTCGCATTGAACCCTGCAACCTGACCGGTGTGGCTCTGCGATTCAAGCCCAAGATAAGGCGTCACTCTCCAGCCGAAACCGTATTCTGTATCCCGCCCGTCGGGCAGGATCGTTGCCGCCCACATTGCGTTTCTGGATGCCTCGGCAAGCAAGTCGTTTGCGTTCAGAGCCGCGTCCCATTTGGCCAGGTCCTCCGCTGATGACAACAGGCCTCCCGCTCCAAGTGTGGAGGACGTCTCTGTGGCAGGACGATTAATCAATTCATCGGCTTTGTTAACCCAGTAACCTGCAGCGCGATGCGGAATTATGCGCTCGGGGTCTGCCATCCGGGTCGAGGCCATGCTGAGCGGCTTGAAGATTCTGTCCTGCAATACCGCGCCCAGCGGTTTCCCCTCGACACGCTCCACCAACATGCTCAGCAGGAAGTAGCCGGTGTTGCTGTAGTACCAGCCGGTGCCCGGCACGAAGTCCATGGGCCGCGAATTAGCGATATGAATGACGTCTTCCGGCGTCATGCGGAAGCGATAGACGTCGTAGGACCGAATTTCCTCGTAGTCGGGAATACCGGAGGTGTGATTAAGCAGCTGCCGCACGGTCACGCCAAGCCACTCGCTGGGCAAATAAGGCAGAAAGCGATGCACAGGATCTTCAAGTGCCACTTTATTTTCCTCAACGAGCAGCATTGTCGCAGCGGCGACAAACTGTTTGCTGATAGAGCCGATCTCGAACACCGTTCGTTCAACAACCGGGACCGAGAGCTCTACGTTCGCATAGCCATAAGTTTGCAGATGCAGCAGACGGCTGCGCGAAGCAACAGCAACGAGCGCCCCGGGTACGTTGTTTGCGGCCAGATATTCCTCAATGTAGGTATCAAGGGCAGACAGTGCTTCTGCGGTCGGCGTCACCACCTGGGCCTGCGTCTCGGCGGCAGACAATGCAGTGCAGGTACACACGACGATTGCCAGCCAGGAACGCAGACGAGAAAACGTCACTGAAATTTTGTACGGGCTCACTTTGGATAGCTCCTTCAGAGGTTCTGGCTTGCCAGGAACCGGTCGAGATTGTTGGCGAATTGCTGCCGGTCGGACTGTGATATGGCGGGTGGCCCGCCCGTCTGAATGCCGCTGCCACGAAGATTGTCCATAAAGTCGCGCATGTTAAGGCGTGCGCGTACGTTTTCAGTCGTGTAAAGCTCGCCTCGCGGATTGAGGGCATGCGCGCCGTTTGCGATGATTTCCGCGGCCAGCGGAATGTCGGCTGTGATAACGAGATCACCCGCTTCAGCACGCCTGACGATCTCATCGTCCGCCACGTCGAAGCCGGCGCCAACCTGTACTGTGTTGATGAATGCAGAAGCCGGGACCCGGACAGCCTGATTGGCGACCAGCGTTAACTGCGTTTGAGTCCGTTTGGCGGCGCGAAACAGGATTTCCTTGATGACGACAGGACACGCGTCTGCATCGACCCATATTTTCATTGCAGCACCACTTCAATACTTAGCCTTATAATTGCGACTTCCATCATAACCTCACAGGGCAGGCAAGATGTCTTTCAGGCTGACTTACTCCACGATGTTTGATCCGCCCCAGGCCCTGCACGAGCAGTTTGACCTAGCCCTTGCGCGAGTCCGCGGCGAGCTCGGCATGACTCACGCGCACTACATCGACGGCAAGGACACCAGCACTGCAGAGACGCTGGAGGACGTCAGTCCGATCAACACCGGCTGGATGCTGGGACGTTTTCCGCTTGCCACCGCAGCGCACGTTGATCAGGCTGTGACTGCTGCTCGTAACGCGTTTCCACTGTGGCGCTCGACGCCGCCGACGGAGCGCATTGCCATCCTGCGCAAGACTGCCAGCCTGATTGAGGAGCGTGTTTTTGACATCAGCGCCTCTGTCGCGCTTGAAGTCGGCAAGAACCGCATGGAGTCGCTCGGCGAGATCCAGGAAACCGCCGATTTCTTTAATGGCTACTGCGACGATTTCGAAAAACACGAGGGATTCGATCATCGCCTGCCGGACGACCCACTGCCGGATTTTGTCAGCCGCAACCGGTCGATCATGAAGCCCTACGGCGCGTGGGCGGTCATCGCGCCGTTCAACTTTCCGTTCGCGCTCGCCGGTGGTCCCACAGCAGCGGCACTGGTCACTGGCAACACCGTGATCGTCAAGGGCGCACCCGACACGCCATGGGCCGTGCGGCTGCTGGCCGACTGTCTGCGCGACGCGGGCATTCCACAGGGCGTTTTCAATTACCTCGCAGATCCTGACGATACCGCAGGACCGCTGCTCGCTGATCACCCCGGCGTAGCCGGTGTCACGTTTACAGGCTCGTACGACGTTGGCATGCAGATTTGCCGTAAAGCTTCGGCAGGTGTGATCCCGCGACCGGTCATTGCCGAAATGGGCGGCAAGAATGCCTGCATTGTGACCGCCAATGCCGACCTCGACCGCGCCGCTATCGGCATCATGCGCTCAGCGTTCGGCCTTAGCGGGCAAAAATGCTCTGCATTATCGCGTGTCTACGTGGACAAGTCGGTTGCCGATGCGCTGCTTGGCAAGCTCAAGCCTTTGGTGTCGGGCATCAGGGTTGGCGATCCGACCGTGGCGGAAAACTACATGGGCCCGGTGGGAAATCTGGAGGCTTACGAAAACTTTCAGCGGTATGTCGCGGAGCTGGTAGCGGCCAAGGCCACCATCTATCACGGCGGAAAAATTCTGGCGGAAGGTCAATTCGCAAATGGCTTTTTCTGTGCGCCGACCGTCGCCGAGGCCGAACTGTCGCATAGACTTTGGCGCCATGAAATGTTCGCGCCCATCGTTATGCTGGCACGTGTGCCGGACAAGGAAACCGGCATGCAACTGACGAACGATACGCCACTGGGGCTGACCGCAGGCTTTTATGGCAATGCCGCGGAAACGGACTGGTTTTTCGACAACGTTGAAGCCGGCGTCACCTACGCCAACCGGCCGCAAGGCGCGACCACCGGTGCCTGGCCCGGGTATCAGCCGTTCGGCGGTTGGAAAGGCTCAGGCAGCACCGGCAAGGGCATTGCGTCGTTCTATTATTTGGCAGAGTATCTGCGCGAGCAATCGCAGACTTCGGTGGCTTAGACGCTTGGACATGCAGTTGCCGGTGTTGGAGGCGTATTCGCAGCATTGACTGGCGCCTGCGGAAATGGGCAATTACCGATCCGATGAGTGAACTCGTTGCGCTTCGCGCCCAGGAGAGGTCCATGGTTGATTCGACGTCCAATCCGGGAATGTCAGTCGTCTTCCTGATCAGTGCTTGCTTTTTGGCAGGCTGCGGCGGCACCAAAATTCTGAAAGAGTCGCAGCCGATACAAACCACGAAGCCTCTTGCGACGAATTTCGATCAGCAGGTTATCGCGACCCTCGACTGGGTCATCGTCCGCGACGGTCCGGGCACTTGGGCAAAGAATGCAGACTGGGACGAGTACTTGCTGAGGGTGAGCAACGCGTCTGACGGACACGTCAAAATAATGAAAATCGTCGTTATTGACTCGCTGGAAACGCGAATAGAACCAGCGTTTGGCCGCAAACAACTCATCAAGGGCAGTAAGTTAACGGCTCATCGGTACAAAACATCCGGAATAAAGGTGAAAGCGGGCAGGGGTGCGGGAACAATGCTCGTTGCAGGTGCTGCGGTGACAGTAATCGGCGTCGGTGCGGCGAACGCCGCAGCCATGGGAGCGATTCTGGGTGGTGCGTCTACCGCGGGCACTGCAGGCGCCGCAGCTGGCGGGCTGCTATTGCTGGGGCCTGCGCTGGCCGTGGGCGGTGTAGTGCGCGGCGTGAACAACAGCAAGGTGAACAAGCAGATAGAACTTCGCCAGACCCCGTTGCCAAGTGAGATATCCGCACGTCAAGAACTTGCTCTGCGCGTTTTTTTTCCCATCGCACCGTCGCCCCGATGCGTCGAACTCACTTACACTGATGCCGAGGGTACGCACATTCTCGTGATTGATACGAGAACAGCGCTTGATGGGCTGCACATTATTTCGGCACAGAATTAGAATCAGCCTGCCACGACAAATCGGCGAATCGCCCGCGGGGCGGGCTCCTACAGTTCGAAAAGGCATTGTAGGAACGGCCTTAAGGCCGCGATCGCCCGCGGGGCGGGCTCCTACAGTTCGATTAAGCAACTTAGGAGCGGCTTGGGACCGCGGCGAGGCAGCTAATTCGCGACCAGATGGGTTTCCGCTATTCCCATGCGCTCCAGCCTGGCTACCAGGGCGTCATATTCATCGACATCCGCGATCGGGCCAATTTTCACCCGGTAAATCGTCGCGCTACTGGCGTTGTCCTCGTGGATAAATGCCTGGCCGATGCCGTTTTCCTGCAGCATCGAAAATCGGCGTTTGGCATTGCCGGCATCGCCAAAAGCACCCACCTGCAGAAATACGCTCGTATCCGTCTCTACCGTGGGTGCGGCGTGTGTCGGTGCCGGCACGTTGCGTACCACGGTCGGCGTTTCGTTGAAGCCAAGCGCCGTAACTTCGACCATGGTCGTGCCTTCGCGCACCATGTCGAGCTTCTGCGCCGCAGCATACGAGAGATCTATGATGCGGTTGCTGACGAACGGACCGCGGTCGTTAACCCGCACCACAATGCTCCGGTTGTTCTTCAAATTCCGGACACGCACATAGGTTGGCAACGGCAGCGTCTTGTGCGCGGCCGTCATCGCGTGCATATCGTAGGGTTCCTGGCTCGAGGTCATCCGGCCATGAAACTTCTTGCCATACCACGAGGCAACGCCGCGTTCCTGGTAGTTGTGGCTGGAGTCCAGCACCTTGTAGGTGACGCCGTATACCTTGTAATACGGGCCATTGCCATAACGGCTCTTTGGTTCGGCGCGAGGAATAGCGTCGTCCGGCAACGTTCCCGGGCTTTTCATACCGGTTCGCGGGGCACCGTCCCTGATAGCGGGTGCTGCACAGGACGTGAGTAGTGCGGTGAACGTCAGTAGCGCAAAGACAGCAACGTGATCACGACTTGTCACGCCTGACCTCTTGTGCAATCTGTTCACCCAGTTGATGAACCGCAAGCGCATACATCACGCTGCGGTTGTAGCGAGTAATCACAAAAAAATTGTGAAAGGCAACCCAGTATTCTTTGCCGTCCGTGCCAAGCAAAGTCAGAAGCTGGCTTTCGGCATCGCCCGCCAGTTCAGTTGAAAACATGACGCCCTGATGACTGAGAGATGTCACCGTTTCTTCTGCTTTCAGAATATTCGCCGGCGTTTCGCCGCGCCACTGTTCGCCGAGAGTTGCCTGGGTGACCACCGGCTCACCTTCAATCCAGCCGTGACGGACAAAATAATTGGCGACGCTGCCGATGACGTCGGTCCAGTTGCTCCAGATGTCGCGTTTGCCATCCGCGGTGGAGTCGACCGCGTACTCCCGGTAGCTTGACGGCATGAATTGCGGCCTTCCCATGGCGCCCGCATACGATCCCGTGGCATCTGCAACTTCCATCCCCTCTTCCCTGACCAGCAGCAGAAATTCTTCCAGTTCACGGATAAAAAATTTGGCGCGTGGCGGATAGTCAAACGCGAGCGTCGCCAGTGCATCCAGCACGCGGAAGTTGCCGGTGATGCGCCCGAAATAGGTCTCAACGCCGATAATGCCAACCAGTATTTCAACCGACACCCCGGTTTCCGCACTGATTTTTTCCAGACTCTCACGATGTTCTTTCCAAAAAGCGGCGCCGGCCTCTATACGTTCCGGCTTGAGGAATATATTCCGGTACTCATGCCACTCGAAGGTTTTTTCGGCAGGCCTGCTGATCGCTTCGAGAATGGATTCCTTGGATTCTGCGTCGCTGAACATGGCGACGAGTTTTTCGCGGTCATAGGAATGTTCCTCGACCATGCGATCGATGAACGCGCTGATATCGGCACGTTCTGTATCCATTGCCAGCGACGAGCCGTTCGCCACTAGCGCGACGATCAGGAAACATTTTCTGAGTAAAGAGCAATAGGACATTAGTGTGATAGTAACTTCCTGTGGCGGTGAATCGACATCAGAATACCGAATCCGGTCATCAGGGTCACCATCGACGTGCCGCCATAACTGACCAGCGGAAGGGGAACGCCGACGACAGGGACCAGTCCGGTGACCATCGCGGTATTGACGAAGACATAGACAAAAAAAGTGAGACTAATACTCCCCGCAAGCAAGCGTGAAAAGGTATCGCGAGCCTGTGAGGCGATGTAAAGGCCGCGCCCGACGACAAAAAGATACAAGCCTAGCAGGCTGAGGACACCGAGCAGTCCCAGTTCCTCGCCCATGACGGCAAAAATGAAGTCTGTATCCCGCTCCGGCAGAAACTCAAGCTGCGCCTGGCTGCCGTTGGTCCAGCCTTTGCCGAAAAGGCCGCCCGAACCGATCGCAATTTTCGACTGGATAATGTTGTATCCCGCCCCCAGCGGATCGGTATTCGGATCCAGCAGCGTGAGTACCCGCTGTTTTTGATAGTCCTTCATAAACTGCCACAGCAAATAGGCGCCGGGGACGGCGGCGAGTGCAAGCAACAGCATGAACCTGAAAGACAGTCCAGCGAGCACAATGACCAGCAGGCCGGCGGCAGCAATCAAAAGCCCGGTCCCGAGGTCCGGCTGCCGTGCTATCAATATGGTTGGCACAACAATCAGCACGGCGATGACGAGGAGATCCATTATTCGTGGTGGCAGCTGGCGATCGTGCAGATACCACGCGGCCATCATCGGCACGGCAAGCTTCATGATTTCAGAAGGCTGAAAGCGGATGCCGACGTCGAGCCAGCGTTGCGCGCCCTGACCGACAGCACCTTTTGTCAGCACCATGATCAGCAGAAAAAGGCCGAAACAGTAGCCCCATGGCGTCCAGCGACGAATGAAATCAGGAGAGAGCTGTGCCGTCAGCAGCATTGCAACCAGCGCCACGACGAGCCGAATGCATTGCTGTATCCACAGATCCATATTCTGTGCCACGGCGGAGTAGAGAACGACCAGTCCGAAGCCACAAATGAGCAGCAATCCGCCGAGTAACGGTCCGTCTATATACAGGCGCTGCAGAATATTGCCCACCCCGGTCATGGGCGGGGCGTCCCGGGAGAATAGATGGTCGGAGTCGTTAAAGGGGGGCATCGACAGTGACCTCTTCCGTGACGCCGAGGTACGTGTCCATGATAAGGCGGGCGATCGGTGCGGCTACCCGGCTGCCACTGGAGCCGTTTTCGATGATGACGGCGACCGCAATGCGCGGCACGTCAAACGGGGCAAAGGAAATAAACAAGGCGTGATCGCGCAGTCTTTCGGCGATCTCATCTTCGTCATATTCCTCTTCCTGAGCGACGGTAAAAACCTGAGCCGTCCCGCTCTTGCCGGCCATCTCATAAGGCGCGCCAAGCCCCGCTGCTCTTGCCGTGCCGGTCTCACTTTGCATCACATCGTGCATGGCAGCGAGGACGTTGTCCCAGTAAAACTCATTATCGATCTGTACGGTTCCTGCTTTCTCCGGCGTTACCAACAGCCGTTTTCCAGTAATGGGGTCTTCAATCGCGGCAAGCAGGTGAGGCTTGAATCGTTGTCCTCGCGCCGCCAGTGTCGCTGTTGCGTTCGCGAGCTGCAGCGGCGTCGTCAGCAGATAGCCCTGGCCGATTGAAGCGATAATCGTTTCGCCGGGGAACCAGACCTGATCCGCTCGTTCGCGAAATGCCTGTTTTTTCCATGCGCGTGACGGCACGAGGCCAGCGGATTCGCCGGCCATGTCGAGACCCGATGGACGGCCCAGTCCAAACTGGTCCAGGTAAAGATGCATGTTGTCGATGCCGATGTCGCGGCTGATTTCATAGAAATACACATCGCAGGACTGTGCAATGGCATCGTGAAGGTCAACTTCGCCGTGACCTTGCGGACGCCAGTCGCGATACCGGTGCGAACTACCCGGCAGGCTGTACCAGCCGATGCATACCGAGCGCCGGGTCAGGTTCGTCGCACCTAACTCAAGCGCAGCCAGCGCCAGCATTGGCTTGATCGTTGAACCGGGTGGGTAAGTGCCGCGGACGGCACGGTTGAACAGCGGGCGGTTGTCATTATGCTGCAGCAAGCTGAATTCCTTTGAGCTCATGCCGGTTGCAAACGCATTGGGATCGAATGTCGGTGCACTGATGAGCGCGAGAATTTCGCCATTCTGCGGATCGATTGCGACGATCGAACCGCGCATGCCGGCCAGCGCTTCGGTTGCCACCCGTTGCAAGTCCAGATCGATCGTCAGGTAGACATTAGACCCGGGTGACGGCCTCTGCTGTTCGGGTTCGGACTCTCCAAAGTCCGGTGTCTCAACCGGAACGCGGCGGCCGAGCGCATTTGTGACCACCTGCTGATAGCCGACCTCGCCGTGCAACACTGATTCGTTGAAGTGTTCGACGCCCGTTTTTCCGGTATGCGATGTACCGGCATATGCGCTGACGTCGAGTCGATTCATGTCGGCCGTGCTCAGGGCGCCGACGTAGCCGATGGCGTGGGCGATCAGTTCTCCTTCCGGATAGTGTCTGACCAGCCGCGGCTGCAGGTCGACGCCGGGAAATCGCGGCCGCTGGATGGCGAAGTTCGCGATCTCGTCCTCGCTCAGCCGGAATCGGAGCGTCATTGGTTTGAAGCGTGGTGCGCTCTGACTCAGCGCCTGAAAGCGTGGGATATCCTCGCTGTTGATCAGTCCAATGCGCGCCAGCCGCGCCAGTGTGTCCTCAAGGTCCGGCACCTGCTCCGGTATCAGTTCGAGCTGGTAAGCGGGAAGGTTCTCCGCGAGAATTCTGCCGTGCCTGTCGAAAATCAGCCCTCGAGTCGGTGGCAGCGCTTCTATGCGAATGCGATTGCCCTGGGACTGTTCTGCAAATAATTCGTGATCCACGACCTGCAACTGGACCAGTCGGGCAACGACGAGACCAAGCAACAGTACACCGGCGACGGCGCAAAACAGGATTCGCGAGACGAAGCGCTGTTTTTCGACATGGTGGTCCTTGATCGGAGCAATCAGGTTCAAAGCTCTATCTCATCGCGCGCTGGCGCATACCGATGAGGATAACTGACACCAGCGGCCAGAGCAGTGTTCCCGTCACAACCGGTCCCCAGTAGTGTATGACTGGCGAATTGACGCCGACGACGCCATTGATCCAGAACAGGATGAACTGATAGAGCGCGAGCAGCGCAAACACGGTCGCTGACAGCTGCAGTACCGGAAACTGGCGAAACTGCAGGTGAAATTTGGCGGCGATATAGATGACCAGCGACAGTGCCAGTGCGTTTTGACCGAGCAAGGTGCCCTGGGCAACGTCGAGTACGATGCCGACGATCCAGGCACTTCCGACGCTGTAATTTTTCGGGAAAGTAATGGCCCAATATATAAGTGTCAGAACGACCCAGTCCGGGCGAAACGGGTCTCCCCACGCGGGCAGTGGAGAGATGGCCAGCATCAACGCGACAATGATGCTGATCACGATCGGCAGATGTCTGGCTACGCGGCCCCTACTCATCGTCGGTAT
Source organism: Woeseiaceae bacterium (assembly GCA_037968735.1). Taxonomy (GTDB): domain Bacteria; phylum Pseudomonadota; class Gammaproteobacteria; order Steroidobacterales; family Woeseiaceae; genus SZUA-117. The sequence goes on from JBBKWC010000038.1 coordinate 111,585, forward strand.
CCTCTGGCTCTGCTGCCGGCTCGGCGGCAAGATCGCCATCCTCAACCGTCTCCGGGTCAGAGGCAGGGACTCCATCGTTGAGATCGGCTTCGACGTCGCTGACATCTTCAGAAGACCAGATCAGCATGACTTCGCGGACCTGATTCAGCGATGCCGAGGGCTTTGCCGTCACCGTGGCAAACGGTTCCTGCGGCACGCGCGTGACCACGTTGACCACCGCGACAGGGTAACCCGCCGGAAACGCGCCGCCCAGGCCAGACGTAACCAGCAGGTCGCCGGGCCGAATGTCGGCATTGTTCGGCAGGAAGGGTAAATCCAGGCGATCGAATTCACCCGTGCCGCGTGCAATGGTTCTTAAGCCATTGCGGTTGACCTCCACTGGCAGATCGTGGCCCGGGTCACTGATCAGCAAGCACTGTGATGACAGCACGCCTGCCTGTATCACCTGGCCGACAACGCCGACCGCATCGACGATTGCCTGACCTTCATACACACCGTCGTTGGTCCCTTTGTCAACGACGAGAACGTGGCGAAAAGGGTTTGCACTGACAGACAAAATTTCGGCGACGCGCACCTGGTCGCGGACGCGTTCCCTGGCGTCAAGCATCGCCCGGAGTCGAGCATTTTCTGCTTCCAGAGCGGAGTAACGTTGCAAGCGTGCCTGGGTAAGCAGTCGCTCTGCGTTGAGGCGACTGTTTTCAAGCTGCAGCTCGTTCCGGCTTGCCGTCGTCGCATTAATCCATCGCCAGGCGGAAACTGGCATGTCGACCAGTATCCGCAACGGATATACCGTCGCGCCGATGGCCTTGCGTGCGGTGTCCAGGTGATTGTCACGGTGATCAATGACCAGTAGCGACACGCTTAAACCGGCAAGCAACAGCAGCCGGAGCCCCAGTGCGGGTGAATAGGGAGAGCGATATTTGTCAGACTTTGTAGCAGCCATCAGCGTGAGGTCATCGCATAACGATGGCGGGTGCCCGGAATTCCCGTGTGGTTATTCCAAGCCAAATACCGCGGGGCCGTGTTCGTCGATCAGCTCGATGACCCTCCCTCCACCACGGGCAACGCAGGTTAACGGGTCGTCGGCGATCACTACCGGCAAACCGGTTTCTTCCATTAGCAGCTTGTCGATGTCACGCAGCATCGCTCCACCACCCGTCAGTACAATGCCGCGGTCCGCGACATCAGCACCCAGTTCCGGCGGCGTCTGTTCGAGCGCTTCCTTGACCGCACCGACGATGCCTTGCAGAGGCTCCTGCAGCGCTTCAAGGATTTCATTTGAATTAAGGGTGAAACTTCTCGGAACGCCTTCCGAAAGATTGCGTCCTTTGACCGAAATTTCCCTGACCTCCTGTCCCGGAAAAGCGGAACCAATTTCATGTTTGATTCTTTCGGCAGTTGCTTCACCAATCAGGATGCCGTAATTGCGGCGCACATAATTGGTAATGGCTTCGTCGAATCGGTCGCCGCCTATCCGGACGGACGCGGCATAAACAATTCCGTTCAGGGAAATGACGGCGACTTCAGAAGTTCCGCCACCGATGTCCAGCACCATAGAGCCTCGCGCTTCGTGCACTGGCATGCCGGCGCCGATGGCTGCTGCCATGGGTTCGGGAATCAGGTGAACCTTGCGTGCGCCGGCGCCTTCCGCGGACTCACGGATCGCGCGGCGTTCTACCTGGGTGGAGCCGTAGGGCACGCAGATCAGAACGCGAGGGCTGGGACGGAAATAACGCGTGCCGTGAGCCTTGCGAATGAAGTGTTGCAGCATCTTTTCGGTAACCGTGAAGTCGGCGATGACGCCGTCTTTCAGCGGCCGGATCGCCGTTATGTTGCCCGGCGTCCTGCCGAGCATATTCTTCGCTTCCATGCCGACCGCTTCGACGGTTCGGCCGCCCCGGCCGGAGTCTTCGCGAATCGCCACGACGGAGGGTTCGTTGAGTACGATGCCGTGGCCGCGGGAGTATATGAGTGTGTTGGCAGTCCCCAGGTCGATCGACAGATCCTGGGAGAAATAACCAAAAATGTTCTTTAACATCTGGGGCTAAAGTCCCGCTAAGTAAATTAACGGTGCAATGTAACAATGGACACGACATTCCACAAGGCAGCAGGTATCATTGCGAGCCCTTGACCCGCCCGGTGTCATGGCAGGCGGCAAACCCCGGAAAACCCCGTGTCATTAACGAAGCAACAGGTCCAACATATCGCCACCCTCGCGCGCCTTCGACTGGAAGAGGCGGAGTTTGATGATGTGGTCGAGAAGCTGTCCCGAATCGTGGATTTCGTCGATCAGTTGCAGGCGGTGAATACCGATGATGTCGTGCCGATGGCGCACCCGCTCAACATGTCGCAGAGGTTGCGGGCGGACCAAGTCACGGAGACCGATCAGCGCGACCTTGTACAGCAGAATGCTCCGCTCACCGAGGATGGCTACTACCTGGTTCCCAGAGTCATAGAGTAATGCGCGGAACGGACGCCGACATCCACCAGCAAACCCTGGCTGAACTGGCTCACGGCCTCGCTGCCGGCGACTTTTCGTCTACGGAGCTTACGGCGGCGCTTCTACAACGGGTCGAGGCGCACAACGCTGATCTCAACGCGTTCATCACGGTGACCGCAGAGATTGCAACAGCGCAGGCAAGACGAGCGGATAAACAGCGCGCAAATGGCAGCGCGGGCCGACTGAACGGATTGCCCATCGTGCACAAGGACCTGTTCTGTACCAAGGACGTGCTGACAACTTGCGGTTCACGAATTCTTGGCAACTTCACCTCACCTTACGACGCAACCGTAGTGGCGCGACTGGCCGAAGCCGGCTGCGTGATGCTGGGCAAAACCAACATGGATGAGTTTGCGATGGGCTCGTCGAACGAAACGAGTTATTTCGGCCCCGTTGGCAATCCCTGGAACACGACACTTTCTCCCGTCGGTTCGTCGGGCGGATCTGCCGCCGCCGTTGCGGCGCGGCTGGTGCCGGCAGCAACGGGCACAGATACCGGCGGCTCGATTCGCCAACCGGCAGCACTCACCGGGACGGTGGGTATCAAGCCGACCTACGGCAGGGTGTCACGGTTTGGCATGGTTGCGTTTGCGTCAAGTCTTGATCAGGCAGGCGTGCTGACGCGCTCGGCCGAAGATGCCGCTATGCTGCTGGCCGCAATGGCGGGCCACGATCCGCAGGACTCGACGTCAGTGGATCAGCCTGTCCCGGACTATGTCGCCGGCCTTAACAAGTCGCTCAGGGGACTCAAAGTCGGCATCGTGCGGGAACACTTTGACGAGGGCCTCGATTCGAAGTGCGCGGCGGCCGTAAAGGAGTCACTGGCGGTACTCGAAGCTGCTGGCGCGACCCTGTCGGAAATCAATTTGCCGAATGTCGGTCTGTCCGTTCCTGTCTACTACGTCGTGGCACCGGCTGAGTGTTCGTCGAATCTCTCGCGATTCGACGGCGTACGTTTCGGCTATCGCGCCAAAGATGCTGAAGACCTTTTCGACCTGTATTGCCGGACCCGGGGCGAAGGTTTCGGCGCGGAAGTAAAGCGTCGCATCATGACCGGTACCTATGTACTGTCTGCGGGTTACTACGACGCCTACTATCTGAAGGCACAAAAAATTCGCCAGTTAATCTGCCGTGATTTCACGGATGCGTTTGAGGAAGTCGATGTCATTGCGGGGCCGACAGCGCCAACCACAGCATTCGCGATCGGTGAGAAAACTGATGATCCCATCACGATGTACCTGAATGACATTTATACTATCGGTGCCAATCTCGCTGGTCTGCCCGGTATGTCAGTCCCTTGCGGCTTGGCAGATGGCTTACCAGTGGGTCTGCAACTCGTCGGTCCGCACTTTGCCGAACAGGAGTTACTCGCTGTTGCGCATCAGTATCAGCAACTGACCGATTGGCACAAAGCGGGGCCGGAGGCTTACCTGTGAATACGGGTTTCGAGACAGTCATTGGCCTGGAAATTCATGCCCAGCTTGCGACGAAAAGCAAAATATTCTCCGGCGCCTCCACAGCCTATGGGGCGGAGCCGAATACCCAGGCCTGCCTGGTCGATCTTGGCTATCCGGGTGTACTGCCGGTATTAAATGCTGAAGCCGTTCGTATGGCGATCATGTTCGGCCTGGCAGTCAACGCTGAAATCGCATCGCGCTCGGTGTTCGCGCGCAAAAATTACTTTTATCCTGATTTGCCAAAGGGCTACCAGATCAGTCAGTTCGAGCTGCCCATCGTGGGCAAGGGCGAATTGCTGATTCGTCACGGCGACAATGCTGAAAAGCGCGTCGGCATCACGCGTGCACATCTCGAAGAGGACGCTGGGAAATCATTACACGAAGCTTTTGACAAAGCTTCGGGTATTGATCTGAACCGTGCCGGTACGCCGCTTCTGGAAATCGTCTCGGAACCGGAGATGTCGTCTGCCGGCGAGGCGGTGGCGTATATGCGAAAGATCCATTCAATCGTCCGTTACCTGGAGATCTGCGACGGCAATATGCAGGAAGGATCGTTTCGTTGCGACGCGAATGTTTCTGTACGGCCAAAAGGACAGCAGGAACTCGGTACCCGCGCGGAAATCAAGAACCTGAATTCGTTTCGCTTCGTGGAGAAGGCGATTAACTATGAAGTCGAACGGCAGATCGCGTTACTTGAAGACGGTGCAAAGGTCGTTCAGGAAACGCGGCTGTATGATTCAGACAAGGACGAAACGCGGTCCATGCGCAGCAAGGAAGAAGCTAACGACTATCGCTATTTTCCGGATCCGGATCTCCTGCCAATAGAAATCGACGAAGCATTCATTGCAACGGTCCGGCGGTCGCTGCCAGAACTGCCCGATGCGAAACGGCAAAGATTTGTCACTGAATATAAGCTTAAGGAAACAGACGCAGACCTGCTGACAGGTAGCCGTGCCCAGGCTGACTACTTCGAAAAGGTAGTGGCAGAGACGAAAGACAGCCCGAAAGCAGCGGCGAACTGGGTGATCGGCGACCTCTCCGCAGCGCTGAAGCGTGACGGTCTCGAGATTGATGACAGTCGTATCGTTGCCGGTGACCTTGCCGGGCTGCTGAATCGCATCGCTGACAACACGATCTCCGGCAAGATCGCCAAGAACGTTTTTGATGCAATGTGGAGCGGCGAGGGGACCGCAGACCACATAATCAAGGCGAAAGGCCTGCAGCAGATTACTGATAGTGGTGAGATCGAAGCAATCGTGGACGACGTCATCGCTGCGAATCCACAACAGGCTGACGAATTTCGCCAGGGCAAGGACAAGCTGCTCGGCTTCTTTGTCGGCAAGGTTATGCAGGCGACCGCCGGTAAAGCCAATCCGGGACAGGTCAATTCGATTCTCAGGAAAAAACTTCGCGAAGGCTGACACTCGTGTCGTTTACAGATTCCATCATTCCGTTCATGTTTGAGTCGCTGCCGGTGCGGGGCGCGCTGGTGCAGCTGCAGGTCTCATGGCAGCGCATGCGGGTCGACCATCAATACGCGGAATCCGTGGAAGCGGTACTTGGCGAGGCAGCCGCCGCTACCGTGCTGATTGCGCAGAGTCTCAAATTCGACGGCTCGGTGACCTTGCAGATATCGGGGCCGGGGCCGCTCAGTATGCTGGTAATGCAAAGTACCGACGATTTGGATCTGCGCGGCATGGCTATTGCCACCAGCGAAGCCGAAGGCTTGAGTTTTGAGAAGCTGGTTGCTGACGCAAATTGTGCGGTGACGGTTGACGCAGGCGCCATGGAGCGCCCCTACCAGGGCATCGTTGAAATCAGTCCGGTGTCGATAGGCGCCAGTCTGGAAAACTATTTTGCTCGTTCGGTGCAGGTGCAAAGCCATCTTGTTCTGCTCAGTTCGGCGACCCACTGCGGTGGCATTTTGTTACAACAGATGCCGGGCGAAGCAGCGATTGGCGAGGACGACTGGCGGCGCCTTGGCATGATGATGGCGACTCTGAACGTCGCTGAACTGAGCGACGGCGCGACACCGCGACTGCTGCAAAAGCTGTTTTCTGAAGACGACGTGCGCGTTTTCCAGGCGCGCTCGCTGCGATTCAAGTGCCGTTGTTCGCAGTCGCGGGTTGAAGAAGTGCTGCGCTTTCTGGGCGAACGAGAGACGCGTGCGGCACTCGCCGAGAAGGGCAGCGTGGCGGTAACCTGCGAGTACTGCGGCCGGGTACGTACCCTGGACGCCGTCGATGTCAGCCGCGTGTTTGCCGGCATCCTGCCGTCAGGATCAAGTGCCTTGCATTGATTGACGTGGTTGAAAAAGCTGTCATTGCCTCTGGCCCATGGCTGTGATTTCCCTTCCTGTACTGCCTCGCCCACCAACGCTGTGATACACTTCTGCGCTTTATATAAAATAATCCTTATATTTTAATATTCACATGATTTCCCAGACCGATATGCTGGTGCAGCGGCTCAAGGCACTTGGTGATCCGGTGCGTCTGCGCCTTGTTGCGCTGTGTCGCCAGGGTGAATGCAGCGTATCGGAACTGACGCGGGTGACCGGGCAGAGTCAGCCGCGCATATCGCAGCATTTAAAGCAGCTCTGTGAAGCAGGATTGCTGGAGCGCTTCAGGGATGGCAAGCGCGTGTTCTATCGCGTTGCCGGTGGCGGAGAACAGGGTGGGCCGCTGCAACCATTGTTGAACCTGTTGCCGCAGACCGATGCAATTTTCGCGGCGGACTGGCAGCTGCTCAGGAGCGGTCGTGGAGAACGGGTTAACGATCCGCTGACAGAACGTGTCGATGATTCCGCGAGACGCGCCTTGCACCGTGCCATTCTCGATCTGACGGTCACCGCACCCCTCGGCGATCTCCTGGACGTTGGCTGTGGACGCGGCGCCATACTCAAGCTGCTGGCGAGTCGCAGCAATCGCGCCATCGGCGTGGATATTGATGCCAATGCCCGGCAGCTTGCACGTGCCGAACTGTTGCTGGCGGGGATACCTAACTGCACCTTGCGCAAGGGTGACATGTATCGACTGCCATTCGACGATAGCGAGTTCAACACCATCATCATCGACGACGTTCTCGCCGACGCGAGCAAGCCCGTACGGGCACTGCGAGAAGCCCGACGGCTGCTGCGTCCCGGCGGACGGCTCATCATTCTCGAATCTGTACTGAAACGCGCCGCGGCAGACATTCAGGCATCGCTTGCCAGCTGGAGCAAGCAGGCCGGGCTGCGACTCGCACCGGCACGTTATACGCCGAAAAAAAATCCCGTCTGGCTGGTGTCGGTGGCAACCGCATCCGACAGTCCAGAGGCCCAAGCCCAGGAAACCCATGAACGATAAGAAAAACATTAATGTTTCTTTTGAGTTTTTTCCGCCGAACAGCGAGAGCATGGAAAAAACCCTTTGGGATTCTATTCAGCATCTTGCAGTACTCGAGCCCCGCTTTGTCTCAGTGACTTACGGTGCCGATGGATCAACGCGGGCGCGCACGCACGCGGCTGTTGCGCGAATCATGAATGAAACGAACCTCGTCGCTGCACCGCATCTGACCTGTGTTGGCGCGAGCCGAGGGGAAATCGACGACATTGCGCGCGAGTACTGGGATATGGGCGTTCGCCACATGGTTGCGTTACGCGGCGATCCACCGAAAGACGCGGGTGGCTACCGACCGGCGGCCGACGGCTATGCTTATGCCTCGGATCTCGTTGCTGGACTGCGAAAAATTGCCGACTTCGACGTATCTGTTGCCGCTTACCCGGAAGTGCATCCGGCAGCCCGGAGCGCCTCTGACGATCTCGACAACCTGAAACGTAAACTGGATGCCGGTGCTTCGCGTGCTATCACCCAGTTCTTCTTCGACGTCAGACGATACTTCGAATTCCGCGAACAATGCGCCAGCGCTGGTATAACTTCGCAAATCGTTCCCGGTATTCTGCCGATCACCCGCTTTCCCCAATTGCAGCGCTTCGCTGAACAATGCGGCGCAACTGTGCCCGACTGGTTGCAGGAACGTTTTGAAGGGCTCGAAGACGATGCGGAAACGCGCAAACTGATAGCGGCCAGCGTTGCGATTGAACAGGTCGCGCTGCTGAAAAAGGAAGGCGTCGCAGAATTTCATTTCTACACCTTGAATCGCTATGAACTCGCATATGCCATTTGTCATGCGATTGGCGTTCGGCCGGCAAAGGCGGCGGCATAATGATGAACAGACAGGAAAGAATCGGTGCACTAAAGCGGCTTCTTGGCCAGCGTATCCTTCTGCTGGACGGTGCCATGGGCACCATGATCCAGGGGTATGGACTCGGAGAGACCGACTACCGGGGGATTAAATGCGCAGAGTGGAACTCGGATCTAAAGGGTAATAACGATCTGCTCTCTCTGACACAGCCGGACATTATTCGGCAGATACATCAGAAATTTCTGCATGCCGGTGCGGACATCATCGAGACGAACACGTTTAATTCAAACGCGCCTTCGATGGGTGATTACGGGATGCAGTCTATGGTCGCGGAGCTCAACCTTGCCTCGGCCCGGCTCGCACGCCAGGTTGCCGACGAACACGCGACCTCGGTGGCGGCGCCACGCTTTGTGGCCGGCGTACTCGGCCCGGCAAATCGTACGGCTTCAATGTCGCCGGACGTAAATGATCCGGGCTACCGCAATATTACGTTTGCTGATCTTGCCGCCACATACCAGATTGCAGCCACCGCATTGATCAAGGGCGGAGCGGATTTTCTGATGGTGGAAACCATATTCGATACCTTGAATGCCAAAGCGGCTATCTTCGCGATCAAACGCAGTTTCGAGGAAGCGGGTGTGACCTTGCCTGTCATGATTTCGGGCACGATTACCGATGCGTCCGGACGCACGCTTTCGGGGCAGACGACGGAAGCATTCTGGAATTCCGTTTGTCACGCGGACCCCCTGGTCGTTGGCTTGAACTGCGCGCTGGGTGCAGAGGACATGCGTCCTTATGTTGCAGAACTGTCCCGCGTCGCAGGCATTGCCGTTAGTGCGCACCCCAATGCCGGCCTGCCAAACGAATTCGGCGAGTATGACGAGACGCCGGAGCAGATGGCAGCGATTGTCGGCGAGTTTGTGGACAGTGGGCTCGTCAACCTGGTCGGCGGCTGCTGCGGTACGACGCCGCAGCATATCGCTGCGCTTCGCGAAGTTATCCACGACAAGCAGCCGCGCGCCATTCCGCGCATCGAACCCCGTTGCCGGCTGTCGGGCCTTGAGCCCGTGAACATCGGGCCGGACGATCTGTTCGTCAATGTCGGCGAGCGCAGCAACGTTACCGGGTCAGCCGTGTTCCGGAAACTCATCGAGGCGGACAACTACCCGGATGCGGTGCAGGTGGCTCGCCAGCAGGTCGAAAACGGCGCACAGATCATCGACATCAACATGGATGAAGGGATGCTGGATTCCGAGCAGGCGATGGTGACCTATCTAAACCTCATCGCAGCCGAGCCGGACGTCGCTCGCGTACCGATCATGATCGACTCTTCGAAGTGGACGGTCATTGAAGCGGGCCTGCAGTGTGTGCAGGGCCGGAGTATTGTCAATTCCATCAGTCTGAAAGAAGGTGAAGAGGCTTTCATACGCCAGGCGAGGCTGGTACGCGATTATGGTGCGGCGGTGATCGTGATGGCGTTTGACGAAGACGGCCAGGCCGACAACGTCGACCGCAAAGTCGAAATCTGCAAACGTTCATTTGCGATTCTCACCGAGCAGGTCGGCTTCCAGCCGACTGACGTCATTTTTGACCCGAACATTTTCGCAGTGGCCACCGGCATAGAGGAACACAACCGCTATGGGCTCGACTTTATAGAGGCTACTCGCAAACTGAAAAAAGCGCTGCCGCATTCACTCGTCAGCGGTGGCGTCAGCAACGTGTCGTTCTCTTTTCGTGGCAACAATATCGTTCGCGAAGCCATTCATTCTGTGTTTCTGTATCACGCCATCAAGGCGGGCATGGACATGGGCATCGTCAATGCCGGCCAACTGGCGATCTATGCCGATCTCCCGCCGGATCTTCGTGACGCCGTGGAGGACGTGGTGCTGGCACGCCGCGACGACGCCACGGAGCGATTGCTGAAAGTTGCTGAGCAATACCATGGCAAGGGCAGCGGCCAGAAGGGGGTCGAAAAGGATCTCCGCTGGCGCGATGAGCCTGTCGACAAACGCCTGGAGCATGCGCTGGTGAAAGGCATTGACGAATTTGTCATCGAGGATACTGAAGCTGCGCGCCTGGCCGCGAAACGGCCACTTGACGTCATCGAGGGCCCGCTGATGGCCGGCATGAACGTCGTAGGCGATCTCTTCGGTGACGGCAAAATGTTCCTGCCGCAGGTCGTCAAGTCAGCGCGAGTCATGAAAAAAGCCGTCGGGCATCTGATTCCCTTCATCGAAGAAGAGAAGGGCGGAAAAGTTGAGACGAACGGCAAAATCGTCATGGCAACCGTCAAGGGCGATGTCCATGACATCGGCAAGAACATCGTTGGCGTGGTGCTTCAGTGCAATAATTTCGAGGTCATCGACCTTGGTGTCATGGTCTCCTGCGAAAAGATTCTGGAGACTGCCCGTCGCGAAGGGGCGCAAATGATCGGGCTATCCGGGCTGATTACACCATCGCTTGACGAAATGGTTCATGTCGCCAGTGAAATGCAACGTCTGAAGTTTGACCTGCCTTTGCTGATCGGCGGGGCAACGACATCGCCGGCGCATACTGCCGTCAAGATCGAGCCGCAGTACCAGGGCCCGGTCATCTACGTGAAGGATGCCTCGCGATCCGTCGGTGTCGCTCAGGCGCTGACCGAGAGTGATACCCGTCGTGAGATTATTGCGCGGACCCGCGAGGAAAATGCGAAACGCCGTGAGCGTCATGCTGGCAAGTCGCGACTCACACCGCAGTTGTCGCTGTCGCAGGCGCGTGACAATCGTTTCGTCGCAGACTGGAATCGCTACACGCCTCCCTCGCCAGCGGTCCTCGGCGTGCAAACTCTGGACGACGTTCCGCTGGAAGACCTGCTGCCTTATATCGACTGGATGCCGTTTTTTAACGCCTGGGAGTTTCGCGGTAAATACCCTGCGATTTTAAGCGACGACGTGGTGGGCGAGGCCGCGCGGAACCTGTTCAGCGATGCCTCCGTCATGCTCGAAAAAATTGTCAGCGAAAAATGGCTGCAGGCCCGCGCAGTATTCGGCCTGTTCCCGGCGAACTGTGTGGATCACGACGACATCAGGGTCTATGCCAGCGACGAGCGGCGTGCGGAAAGTTTCCGCCTGTGCCAATTGCGACAACAGAAAACCAAGCCAGACGGACATTTTCACAACTGCCTTGCTGACTACATTGCGCCTGAAACCTCCGGTGTTAAAGACTACATCGGGGCGTTCGCCGTATCCGCGGGCTTTGGTATCGACAAACATACTGCAAGGTTCGAAGCATCGCTGGACGATTACAGCAGCATCCTGATTAAGGCGCTGGCCGACCGGCTGGCTGAAGCACTGGCGGAATATCTGCATGCTCGCGTGCGGCGTGAATTCTGGGCGTATGACGCCAGCGAAAAGCTGCAGAATGAAGACCTCATTGCCGAGAAGTATCGCGGTATCAGGCCGGCGCCGGGATATCCGGCCTGTCCCGACCACACCGAGAAAGCAAAGCTTTGGCAGTTGCTGGACGTCGACAGCGCCATCGGCCTGTCACTGACTGAGTCGTTCGCAATGTTTCCCACGGCGGCCGTCAGTGGCTTTTACTTTTCTCATCCGGATGCCAAATATTTTGCTGTCGGTAGCATCGCTCGCGACCAGGTTGAGTCCTATGCGAGACGCAAGGGGCAGAGCGTTCGCGAAGTCGAACGCTGGCTCGCGCCCAATCTGGGCTATGATCCCTCGCAAACCGAAGCCGACGCTGCCTGACAGCGTCATCAACGAAAAAGGTTATCCCATGATCCAGAGCCGCGTCCCTGCCGGCAACCGTATCGCGTTGCTACTGCTGATTACCTTACTTGGCGCCTGCCAGCAGGAGGCTGCCGCGCCCTCGCCAGAGCCTGCCGACGCTGTCTCGGCAGATGGCGGTGCTTCTCTCAGTAGCGGGCTGGGTGTCATCGAGAGTAAGGCCATTGAAGCGCACGTCCGCTATCTCGCCGATGATGCCCGCAAAGGACGTATGACGGGTAGTCCCGAGTATGACGAAGCTGCCGACTATGTTGCGCAGCAGTTCGAAGACCTTGGGCTTAAGCCAGCCGGCGAGGATGGCGGCTGGTTTCAGGCAGTGCCGATGCTCGCGTCACAGATTGATGTGGACTCAGCGAAGGTAGTCTTTCATCAGGACGGTGTGCAAAAGTCACAGCGCTGGCAGGAAGACTTCGTCATGAGCGGCGACACCGTTCGCCCGGAAACTGACATCACCGCGGAAGTTGTGTTTGTTGGCTTCGGCATTCACGCCCCGGAAATGAATTACTCGGACTACGACGGCGTCGATGTCGAAGGAAAAGTGGTTGCCCGTTTCGGCGGTGCGCCTGATACGTTTCCGCACAACGAGCGTGCATTTTATTCCTCAGGGCTCACCAAAGCGGAGGAAGCAGTCAGGCGCGGCGCCGTGGGCATGATCGGCCTGCGATCCCGGGTTGATCAGAAACGCACAAGCTGGAAACGACTGTCAGAGAATGCGGGTGTCAGGCCTGGCATGGCGTGGATCAATCTGTCCGGTGACGCGGCCAATTATTTCCCCGAGTTGCAGGGTTCGGCGACGATCAATATTTCACCGGCGGAACAGCTTTTCAGCAGGGCGCCGATCAGCTTCGAAGATGCGCTGGATGCCGCCGATGCCGGCACGCCGCTTTCAACGCCGCTGGGTACAGAGGTCACCCTGGCACGCACAACAGCACATGAATCGATTTCCAGTCCAAACGTCATTGCAATGCTGGAGGGAAGTGACCCCGCGCTGGCAAAAGAGTATGTGGTTTTCACTGCTCATCTCGATCATGTTGGCACGGGTGTCGCGGTCGATGGTGATTCGATTTACAACGGTATGTACGACAATGCCATGGGGACGGCGTTGTTAATTGAAACCGCGCGCGCATTTGCTGCCATGCCCGAAGCGCCCAAACGCTCAATTCTGTTTATTGCATTGACGGGTGAAGAGCGCGGTCTTGTTGGCTCGGACTACTACGCGCATTACCCCACCGTCTCCGGCGATGCTATCGTCGCCAACGTTAATCTGGACATGCCGCTGTTCCTCTATCCGCTGGCCGACATTATTGCCTTTGGCGCGGAGCATTCCTCATTGCAGGGCGTCATCGAAGAGGCCATTGCCGTGGAAGGTTTCACGCTCACCCCGGATCCAATGCCGGAAGAAGTGATCTTCATTCGCAGCGACCAGTACTCATTCGTGAAACAGGGCGTGCCGTCGGTGTTCCTTGTTCCGGGCTTTTCGTCATCGGATGGAGATGTCGACGGTGAATCACTGTGGCGCGGCTTCCTGCAGACTTATTATCACCAGCCAAGCGATGATTTTTCCCGTCCTGTCGACTGGCCGTCTGCTGAGCGCTTTGCCCGGGCCAATGTGCGAATCGGCTACGCCGTTGCCGAAAATGTTGCCCGTCCGACCTGGAACGCAGGCGATTTTTTCGGCGACAAATTCAGTCGCTAAGCGACTGTCAGGCGGGCCCCCCTGCTGACGACCAGCGTCACTTTCCGACGCAAACCGGCCGCTGCGGGCCCTTGCTTGCCAGCGTCAACACGCGAAAATAATCCAAACAACAAGGACTTATGAGTAACTAGTTAATGTGGCACGAGATTCGCTTGTACCCGTATTACAAGAACGGAGTACAGGTGTCCGGGCCATGCAACAAAGCGCAAAAGGATTTACGCTGATTGAACTGATGATCGTTATCGCGATCATCGCGATCCTCGCCGCACTGGCGATTCCCGCCTATCTGGATTACGCCGTCCGTGCGCAGGTAGGGCAAGGTATTAACCTGGCTTCAGGCGCCAAGGCAGCCGTGACCGAGTTTTACCAGGACCGCGGCATTTTCCCAGCAAACAACGGCAGCGCCGGTATCGCTGCGGCCGCCACTATTCAGGGCAAGTATGTCAGCCAGGTGGCTGTAACAGGCGCGGGACTCGTGCAGGTTACCTTCGGCAATGATGTCAATAGCAAGATCCTGGGGGCCGTCCTGACACTGACGCCTACCGACAACGTGGGTAGCATCGCGTGGGCTTGTTCCGGCGACCTTACGCTGCGACCGGAATGGGTGCCGGCGTCTTGCCGGTAAGCACGCTGGTCCGCGTCAGGCCGGTTGTTGTTGCGTGATGCAATGAATACCGCCGCCGCCGTAAGCGATGCCGGTAATATTAACCTGGACAACCTCGCGATCCGGGAAAAGTGAAGCAAGCGTCATCTTCGCGTCCTGATCGCGGTCAATGCCGAACCCCGGCATGATAATGGCGTCGTTGGCGATGTAGAAATTGACGTATGACGATGCGAAAATCTCGCTTGGCCGCTCAGCCTCGTGCGCTTCCTCTATCAGTACGACTTCAAGCGCTTGTCCTTTTGCATCTCGCTGGCCCTGCACAGCGTCGACATTAGCTTGCGTGTTGTCGTAACGTTCGGTGCCCGTCGCCGGGCATACTTCTACCAGCACCTTGCCTTCTGCAACGAACGCTGCGATACCATCTATATGTCCGTCTGTCTCGGTATCTTCGGGGTCACCCGGGAACCAGATGACTTTCTTCCCGCCAAGTGCCGCACACAAAATTCGCTCGGCATCATCCACTTGCATGCCTGGATTACGGTTGCGATGCAGCACATTCTGCGTCGTCGCGAGAATCGTTCCCTGGCCGTCGACATTGATTCCGCCACCTTCCATAAATATCGGCGCGGTGAATGTCGGAATTCTCAGGAACTCGGCAATACGGTGGCCGAGGGCCGCATCGTTTCGCCACGGGCTGTGCTTGCCGCCCCACGCGTTAAACAGAAAAACCGACGCTGCGAGATTGCCGCCAGCATCCAACACAAAGTTGGGTCCTGCATCACGCGTCCATGAATCGTCGAGATCAGTGACCATAAGTTCGATGGCCTCACTGCAAAGTAACGTTGCAGCATCCCGTTGCCGTTGCGTAACCAGCATCGCTACCGGTTCAAAGGCGACGATACTGTTGGCAACGTTGGCACAGGATTGTTGCGCGGCATCAAAATACGCGCCCCAGAAATCGCGCCTGCAGGGCCAGGCCATCCAGCAGCGGCTGTGGCGTGCCCATTCCGCCGGCATACGAAATCCGGCGTCTGCGGCAGTAGGTAATTGCCTAGGTTGAGCGATCGTCGTCGACTGTTGCAGACTTGATCGTAACCGGCTCGACTGGAACGTCCTGATGACCTCGCGTCGTTCCGGTAGGCACTGCTGCAATCTTGTCAGCAACATCCATGCCATCGACCACCTGGCCAAACACGGTGTAGCCGAAATCCCGGTCGCTGTGGTTTAAGAAGTCATTGTCGCTGAGGTTAATGAAAAACTGTGAGGTCGCGCTATCGACCACAGCCGTTCTCGCCATTGCCAGTGTGCCGCGGACATTTTTCTTACCGTTGTCCGCCTCATTCTTTACCGAGTCGCGGGTTTCCTTTTGTGACATGTCAGCCACCATGCCGCCACCCTGAATCATGAAATTCGGAATAACGCGATGGAATATCGTGTCGTCATAATGTCCTTCGTCAATATATTGACGAAAATTTGCACAGGAAAGTGGTGCCGCCTCATCAAATAATTCGATAACAATGTCGCCGTGACTGGTGCTTAGTGTAATCAAGTCGATTCCTTCGAGCTCGCGCGCAAAAATGAGATGCGAAGTATAGGTGTAGTGATCAGCCGGACTCAACAAATTACGCGGCAGGTTTTTCCCGCTTGCCGATCGTGACACGCGGCAAACCGGAGAAATCTCGAGCAAGCTCCAGGTCGGACCAGCCGTCCGAACGGAAAATGTCCGCCACCGCGTCCGCCTGCTGCTCGCCGTGCTCAAGCAACAGTGCCCCGTTCTCAACAACGAAGTGTGGCGCTGACTGCGAAATGTGCCGAATGGCGTCGAGCCCGTCTGCGCCGGACACCAGTGCGTGTTGCGGTTCATGGCGCAAACCAGGCAGGCAGGCATCGCCGGCACTGACATAAGGTGGATTACTGACGATCAGATCGAAGCGCTGACCGGTGAGCGGTTGAAACCAGCTTCCTGCCAGGAACGTGACATTTGGTACACCAAGTTGGCGGGCATTTTGTCGTGCAACCGCTAGTGCGCCTTCATCCGCATCGGTGGCAACCAGGGTACACAGGGGTCTTTCTCTGGCGATGGCAAGCGCAACGGCGCCGCTGCCGGTACCGAGGTCAAGCACGCGCATGTCGGCGCCCGGCGGAATGAAGCCAAGTGCCCTATCTACCAGTATTTCGGTTTCCGGGCGCGGTACCAGGGTTTCCGGGCTGACCTGCAAGGTCATTGACCAGAACTCTTTTTTTCCGGTGATGTAGGCGATCGGAACGCCCTCTGCGCGGCGCGTCACGCTGCTCATGAAACGCGCGACGGCTGCCGGATCCATCTCGTCGTCGGCATGCGCGATGAGGTAGGTCCGTGAGACGTCCAGCGCGCGCGCCAGCAGCAGTTCGGCATCGAGTCGCGGGCTGTCACTGGCAGCGGCCAGCAACGTAACGGCGTCCTTCAGTGCTTGGTCAAGCCTTAAATACTCGTTCAATGCCGACATACCTTCGCGTACCATGAGCACCAATTCCAAAGCAAGCGTACTGACTATGCAAGTATTCTCCAATGTGCTCGAGATGGTGGGACGAACGCCGATGCTCGAACTGTCGCGTCTCGATACCGGTCCGTGTCGATTGTTCCTGAAGCTGGAACTGATGAATCCAGGTGGATCAATCAAAGACCGCATCGGCATATCCATGATTGAGGAAGCGGAAAAGCGCGGTGACATAAAGCCTGGCGACACGCTCGTCGAGGCAACGGCCGGTAATACCGGTATCGGGCTCGCATTGGTCGCTGCACAAAAGGGCTATCACCTGATTCTCGTGCTGCCGGACAAAATGAGTCAGGAGAAAATTTTCAATCTGCGGGCCATGGGTGCCGAAGTCATTCTCACCCGCTCCGATGTCGCAAAGGGGCATCCCGAGTACTACCAGGACCTGGGTAAGCAGATCGCGGTGGAAAAAGGTGCTTATTTTATCAATCAGTTCGGCAATGCAGACAACCCGCTCGCCCATGAGATGACAACGGCACCGGAAATTTTCGAGCAGCTGGATGGCAAGGTCGACGCCATTGTCATCGGCGTCGGTTCCAGTGGTACGGTCAGCGGTTTCAGCAAATATATAAAAGCCCATTCGAAAGACACGATGCTGGTCATTGCGGACCCCGTAGGTTCCGTTGTGGCTGACTACGTCAACACCGGTACCTTCGGCGCGAGCAGCTCGTGGCTTGTCGAAGGGATTGGCGAAGACTTTATTCCGTCCATCGCGGACTTTAGTGCAGCAAACAAGGCGTATAGCATTTCCGATGCCGAATCATTTCAGATGGCGCGGGAATTACTCAAAAAGGAAGGTGTGCTGGCGGGATCGTCATCCGGCACTTTGCTGGCGGCCGCGCTTCGATATTGTCAGGAGCAGACTGAGGCAAAGCGTGTGGTCACGTTCGCGTGCGATACGGGCAATAAATACCTCTCCAAGTTGTTCAACGATTTCTGGCTGGAGGATCAGGGCTTTATCACGCGCGAACCGCAGGGCGATCTGAGGGACATGATCGGTCGGCTGCACGGCGAGCGGGCAACGATCACGGTTGGGCCGACCGACGTTCTCACGACCGCACACAATCGTTTGCGCAACGCGGGCTTTTCCCAGTTGCCCGTCATGGAGGACGGCAAACTCGTCGGTGTCGTCACCGAAGATGCCATCATTCAGTTTGCGTTCGGCAAGCCTGAGCTGATGAACGCCCCGGTAAGCGAGGCGATGCAGACCGCCTTCGTCAAGCTGGAACAGGACGCGAGCATCAACAATCTGGTTGCGATGCTATCGGTGCGGCCGTATGCAGCGGTGCTGCACGATGGTGATTTCCTCGGGCTGATCACCCGTTCGGATGTTTTGAACTATCTTAGAAAACAGATGTAATCAGACGGTGGTGTCGAATCGCCCGCGGGGCGGGCTCCTACCGTCAGAACGGAGACTGCCGGCGCGGCGTATCGCCCGCGGGGCGGGCTCCTACAGATAGAACGAAGACTGTAGGAGCGGCCCCAGGCCGCGATGGCAACGTGGAAAGCGCGTAGTTTAGTCTTGCGTCAGTGCGGCGAGCTGATCTGCCTGGTATTCGTTGACCAGGGGATCCACGACCTGGTCCAAGTCACCGGCAAGGACTTCGTCGAGCTTGTACAAGGTCAGGTTAATGCGGTGGTCCGTCACCCGGCCTTGCGGGTAGTTGTAAGTCCGGATGCGCTCGGACCGATCGCCGGAGCCCACCAGCAGCTTGCGGGTTTCTGCCTGCTCCTGTTCACGTTCAGACACCTGCACATCCAGCAGCTTGGCCTGCAGCAAGGACATCGCCCGAGCGCGGTTCTTGTGCTGCGAACGTTCGTCCTGGCACTCGACGACGATGCCGGAGGGCAGATGCGTCAGGCGCACGGCCGAATCGGTTTTGTTGACGTGCTGTCCGCCGGCGCCTGAAGCACGATAAGTATCGACCCGAAGGTCGCTCGGATTGATGTCGACCACCTCCAGTTCGTCCGGTTCGGGCAATACCGCGACCGTGCATGCCGAGGTATGAATGCGGCCCTGCGACTCCGTCGCCGGTACCCGTTGCACGCGATGCGCGCCCGATTCAAATTTGAGTCGCGCGTAAATGTGACTGCCGGTAATGCGCGTGACGATTTCACGATAGCCACCTTGCTCGCCTTCGCGGGCGCTGATGATTTCTAGCGGCCATCCCTGGGTTTCTGCATATTTCGAGTACATGCGAAAAAGATCGCCGGCGAAGATGGCCGCTTCGTCGCCGCCGGTACCGGCACGAATTTCCAGAAACACGTTACTGTTGTCATGCGGGTCGGGCGGGATCAGCGCTTTCTGCAGCTCTGCCTCCAGCCTGTCCAGCTTTTCGCCAAGCGTCTGCAATTCGTCTTCTGCCATGTCGCGTACGTCGGCGTCGGCATCGTCCGCCATTTCTCGAGCGGAGGCGATGTCCCGGCTTGCCTTTTCAAAACGCCCGAACAAGCTCACAACGGGCTCCAGTTTTGCGTATTCCTTGGACAGATTTCGAAACCGGTTCTGGTCGCCGATGACCTCCGGATCTGCGAGTAAACCGGAGATTTCCTCAAAGCGTTCGCGGGTGGTCTCGAGTTTGCCGCGGATGGAATCCTTCACGAGCGTTCACCGCGATCGAGCGCGAACAGCTCGCTGACCAGCCGGATAAACTCCGCGTCCGATTGCTCGCCTGCCTCGCGCAGCCGGACACTAGGCTGATGCAACAGTTTCTTTAGCAGCGACGAGGCAACGTATTCGATCACTTCTTCGCTGTCCATGCCCTTCGCGAGGCGCCGTCTGGCCTGTTCGAGTACCTGTTGCCGAATGTCGTCGCCGTGATCCCGTAGCGCCGTGATGATGGGCGCAACTTCCTTGCTGCGCTCGATGCTGAGATAACGTTGTGTTTCATCGTCGAGTATCCGGTTCGCGTCGACGGCCGCCGCTTCACGATTTGACTGGCCTTCGAGAATGACTTTGTCAAGATCGTCGATCGTGTAGAGATAGACATCCTTTAACTCGCTGATGCGTGGATCGAGGTCACGTGGCACCGCGATGTCTACCGCGAAAACCGGTTTGTGCCTGCGTGCGCGTACGGCAACCTTCATCTGTTCATAACTCACGACATGATCATTGCTGGCGGTGGAGCTTATTAGAATGTCGGCTTCCGGCAAGGTGCCTTCAAGCTCCGACAGCGGCAGTGCAAATCCGTCGAAAGCAGACGCAAGTTGCTGCGCGCGCTCGAAATCGCGATTGGCAACAAACAGTCGGCCAATGTCCTTTCGGGAGAGATGTTTGGCAACCAGTTCTATTGTGACGCCTGCGCCGATCAGCAGCGCCGTGTGTTTCGAGAATCCGGCAAAGAACTGACTGGCCAGATTGACGGCAGCATAGGCGACGGATACGGGACTGGCGCCGATTTCGGTGTCGGTGCGGACTTTCTTCGCCACGGAGTAAGTGTGGTGAAAGAGCCGACCGAGCTGATTGCCGACACAGCCACATTGTTCCGCCACGCGGTAGGCATCTTTCAACTGCCCGAGTATCTGTGGTTCGCCCAGCACCATGGATTCAAGTCCGCAGGCGACGCGGAACAGGTGCCGGATTGCGTCCTCACTATCTTTGCTGAACAGCGCCGCGCACGCTGTCGCATCCAGTTGCTGGTCGGCGATTAGCCAAGACTGTACTGACTGCAAACCGCGACCTGACGTTTCGACATAAAATTCCGTGCGATTACAGGTTGATAACACCACTGCCTCGACGACTTCGGGCAGCCCCGTAATCTGCCGTAGAACGCGCTCAATTTCGTCACTGCTGAACACGACCTGCTCGCGTATTTCGACAGGTGCCGTGGTATGGTTCAGCCCGAGAATGTGGAGCGGCATCGCGGTTTTCGGATCCAGGGTGCAAATCAACGCGTATGATAAGCGAACTCAACTCCCAGTTCCTTGTCTGTGTTCACCACTAGCGGAATAATCCGGTTGACGGAATCACAGGTATCACTACTTTGGCACATTTTCTGAGCCGCACGCGGCACGTCGGCACGGTTATCCTCGCGCTGCTTTTTCTGCAACTCGGCATGCCGGTCCTGGCAGATGAGGTTGCAGAAGACGTCGCCGGCCACGTCCTTCTTGCAGAGGATGCGCTGGAAAATCATGATTATCAGCGCGCGGCCGAGGAATACCGAATCGCCGCAGAGATGAGCGAGAACGTCGAGATTGCCATGCAGGCAACGCGTATTGCTTACAGTTATGGCTTTAATGACGATGCCATCCGCGCAGCGCGCCGCTGGGCGGAACTGGAACCCGACAGCGACGAGGCGACGCTTTACGTCGCGCAGTTGTATCTGCGTACCGGCCAGATTCGTGACGCGCGTAAAGGCTTCGAGAAACTGCTGGAAAGCGGCGATGAGCCCGCCGAAGAGCGGCTGCTTGCGCTGATTCCGGTACTGGCTCGCGAGAACGCCGATTACGCGTATGAACTGATGCGTCAGCTCGCGCGGCCTTATCAGAAATCTGCGTTCGCGAATTATGCGGTCGCCGTACTGGCCTTACAGGCCGGCGACACTAAAACGGCAGGTGAACGCGCAAAGGAAGCTATCAGCATCGACCCTGAATGGGTCAAACCTCGTCTGCTCTATGCCCGGTCCCTGTTACTGGCGGGTGACGAGGCCGGTGCCATCGACTACACGTCACGGCTGGTCGGCGACAGCCCGGATCCCGATCCGGAAGCCAGACTTGAACTTGCCATCATGCTGGTTTCCGCCGGCCGGGATGACGATGCGCTTAGCCAGGTAAACCAGATTCTGCTGGAACAGCCATACCGTACCGATGCGTTGCGGCTGATGGCCATCATCAACTTCCGCCAGGATCGACTCGATGCAGCGAAAGCGGATTTCGAGGATCTGCTGGCGTCGGGCAACTTTCGACTGGACGCACTTTATTACCTCGGTCGTATTGCCGATCAGCGATCCGAATTTGACGAAGCGGTCGATTATTATTCACAAGTCAGCAATGGCAGCAATGCCGTGATGGCGCAAAGCCGCGCGGCCGTCATCATCGCCGACCAGGGGGAGCCCGACCTGGCGCTGCGCTACCTCGAAAAATTCGGCGCCACCCATCCGAACTACGCCGTTGATATGTTGCGGGCCAAAGCACAGCTGCTGGCACGTCTCGAACGTTTCGACGAGGCGCTTGAATACTACGACCAGGTCATTTCCTACCGGCCGGACGAGGAAAGCGTCCACCTGGGTCGTGCCGAACTGCTGCTGCGGATGGGTCGCCTCGACGACGCCATTGCCCAGTACCGTAAGGCGAAAGATCACTGGCCCGACAGTGCCATGACCCTGAACGCGCTTGGCTACACGCTGGCCGACCGCACCGACCGTTACCGGGAAGCCGAGAAACTGATACGCAAAGCACTCAGCATGGAGCCGGAAAGTCCCGCCATCATCGATAGTCTGGGCTGGGTGCTGTTTCGCCTTGGTAAATATGACGAAGCGCTGCCGCAGCTGCAGAAAGCTTACGGCAAGCTTAATGATCCCGAAGTCGCCGGCCACATCGTCGAGACCCTGATGGCAATGAGTCGCCGGGAGGAGGCCATCGCGGTTCTTGAGGATGCCGAGCGCCTGTTTCCCGACAGCGATTATCTCCAATCCCTTCGTGATCAGTATCTGACGACGAACTGAAGCAATGGCGATGCAGTCCTGGATTCGCCCCGTACTGACCCTGTTCCTGGTACTGATGCTGGCCGCCTGCACGACGCCGGGCGGCGCCATGTTGCCGGACCTGCCGGATTGGCAGTCACGCCAGATCTACCTGGCAAAAACCGAGGAATGGGAATTTTCCGGGCGCATCGGCGTTAGCGCCGGCGACGATGGCTTCAACGGCAAACTCTGGTGGCGTCAGGACGGCCCGGTGTTCCGCGCGCGCATGAGCGGGCCATTGGGCGTCGGCACGATATTTATCAACGGTGACCACGGGGAAATGACCCTTACCGATCAGGATGGCGTTGTGACCGAACTTCGTGATGCGGAGGCCGAGCTGCGCCAGCGTTATGGCTGGACCATTCCTGTACAAAGCCTGCGCTACTGGGCGCTCGGCATTCCGGATCCCGCCACACCTGCAGAAACCGAGTTCGACGCCGAAGGTCAGCTCGCGAGCCTTTCGCAGGGGGGCTGGACCGTCAGCATTACGCAGTACGCTGACGGGGGCGGGCAATCCATGCCGCGGCGTCTGACCGCTATCAATGACGATATCCGGGTGCGACTGGTCGTCGATCAATGGACCTTTCGGCGTTTGCCCCGCGGATAAAACACCGTTTGCGGGCAATCCCTTATGCGTTTGACACCCAACAGGGTGGCCCGCACAATTGCGCGCTTACTGCGTGACCGCATGGGGTGTAGCCAAGTGGTAAGGCAACGGGTTTTGATCCCGTCATGCGCAGGTTCGAATCCTGCCACCCCAGCCAGTTTTGTCAGGCGGGTGCCGGTCAAATCATGAGAAAGACGGGGGAACTATGTCTTTGGATCCGGTAACAATGGCGGTTTTTTCCGGAAATGCGCATCCGGATCTTGCGCAGGACATCGCCAGGGATTTGCACATCCCGCTCGCCAAGGCCTACGTCGGGCGATTCAGCGACGGCGAGATCAACGTCGAAATACTTGAGAATATTCGCGGCCGCGAGACTTTCATCATTCAGCCAACCTGCCCGCCCACAGCCGAGAATCTGATGGAGCTGCTGGTGATGGTGGACGCCGCAAAGCGTGCATCAGCGGCAAGAATCACTGCAGTCATCCCCTATTTCGGCTTTGCCCGTCAGGACCGCCGGCCGCGCTCTTCGCGGGTGGCTATTACAGCCAAGCTGGTTGCCAATCTGATCGGTGCTGCAGGCGTCGACCGGGTCCTCACCGTCGATCTGCATGCCGACCAGATACAGGGGTTCTTCGACATCGCGGTAGACAATGTCTATGCCTCACCGATACTGCTGGGCGACGTCTGGAAGCAGAAATACGAACGCATGGTTGTCGTTTCCCCTGACGTTGGCGGCGTCGTGCGGGCGCGGGCGCTGGCGAAGCGACTCGACGACGCCGAACTCGTCATCATCGACAAGCGGCGTGCCAAAGCCAACCAGTCGGAAGTCATGAATATCATCGGCGAAGTCAAAGGCCGCAACTGCGTGATGATCGACGACATGGTCGATACTGCCGGCACCCTGTGTCATGCGGCCAAAGCTCTAAAAGCGCACGGTGCGGCATCCGTCGCTGCCTACATCACTCACCCGGTTTTATCCGGGCCAGCCGTTTCGCGCATCGGCGAGTCGGAACTCGATGAAATGGTCGTGACCGATACCATTCCTTTAAGCGAGCCAGCCAGGGCCTGCTCGAAAATCCGTCAGCTCTCGACCGCGTCGCTACTCGCAGAAACCATGCGGCGTATTTCCTACGAGGAGTCTGTCAGCTCACTCTACGTGGACTGACGTGGGGTGCAGGCCGTCCACCATTGCGGGGCGGCGCAATTCTGAGCTACTATGCGCGCCCCTATCCCGATTGGTCGCGGTCGGGATTTTTATTGGGTGCCAGAAATGGCATTACATTCAATCAGTTATCGGAGAACTCTCATGAGTCAGGATTTCGATCTGGTTGCAGAACTGCGTGAAGATCAGGGGAAGGGTGCGAGCCGCCGCCTGCGTCGTGAAGGCAAAGTTCCTGCAATCATCTATGGTGGCGGCCGTCCGCCAAGGCAGCTTGCGTTTGACCACAACAAGGTCCTGCACGAGCTAGACAACGAATCGTTCTATTCGAGCATCCTCAACATCAAGGTTGGCAACAAGAGCCAGGCCGCGATCATCAAGGATATTCAGCGCCACCCCGCCAAGCGGGCAATCGTGCACATGGATTTCCAGCGCATTGTCGAAGGCGAGAAGATTCGCATGAACGTGCCGATCCATTATCTCAATGAAGAAACCTCTATCGGCGTCAAGCAGAACGGCGGTTCCGTATCTCACCTGATGTCAGACGTGGAAGTGAGCTGTCTGCCGAAAGATCTGCCGGAATATTTTGAAGTGGACGTGGCCGGACTCGACGTCGGCGATATGTTGCATCTCTCGGACATCAAATTGCCGGAAGGCGTGGAGATACCGGAGCTTGGACAGGGCGAGGAGCACGATCATGCGATCGTCTCGATCCATATCATCAAGGCAGCACCGATAGAAGACGACGAGGATGCCGACGCTACGGAAGATGCAGAAGATGCGGACGGCGAAGCGAAAGACGACGACGCGAAAGCCGAAGACGACGGGGATTAAACTGGCGCGCCACGCATTTAAAGGCCGCCCGCTGTGGCGGCCTTTTTATAATTCCTACTGCAGCGGGCAGGTGAACTCCGCGCTGACATTCGGCTAAGTGATGCAAGACAGCAGCAGATGAGCACACACCTCACAATGATTGCCGGATTGGGCAATCCCGGCGATAAGTATGAACAGACCCTGCACAATGCCGGTTTCTGGTTTGCCGACGCGGTGGCCAGTGAGTTCGGCGGCCAGTTTCGTTTCGAAAAACGATTCGATGCTGAAACCTGCAAGGTCAGCATTTGTGGTGCCGACGTCTGGCTAGCAAAACCGCAAGGATTCATGAACCTGAGCGGTGGGCCGGTGCGCGCCATGCTCGATTATTTCAGGCTGTCATTGGAGAATCTGCTGGTTGCCCATGACGAAATCGATTTACCGCCGGGTACGGTGCGGCTGAAGCAGGGCGGCGGGCACGGTGGTCACAACGGGCTAAGGGACATCATCCAGCACTGTGGCAGGGATTTCATGCGCTTGCGCCTTGGCGTCGGCCATCCGGGGCACAAGGATCAGGTGACATCCTACGTGCTGAAGAAAGCGTCCGGAGACGACGAAATCGACATTCGTCGAAATGTCGATGAGGCCGTCAGGGTGCTGCCGCTGATGCTGGAAAAAGGCCTTGGCGCAGCGATGCAAGATCTTCATACCGAATAGCAGGCTTAAATGGCAATCAAATGCGGCATCGTGGGCCTGCCGAATGTCGGCAAATCCACACTCTTTAACGCGCTCACGGCGGCGGAAATTCCGGCCGAGAATTATCCGTTCTGCACCATTGAACCGAACGTCGGCATCGTGCCGGTACCTGACCCGCGTCTGGGCGTTCTTGCAGCTATCGTCAAGCCGCAGAAAGTGATACCGACGGCGATGGAGTTCGTCGACATTGCCGGTCTTGTCGAAGGCGCATCGAAGGGCGAGGGCCTCGGCAACCAGTTTCTTGCGAACATTCGTGAAACCAATGCGATCGCGCATGTGGTCCGTTGCTTTGAGAATGACGATGTCACGCATGTCGCCGGCAAGATCGATCCCGTCGATGATATCGAGACGATCAATACAGAACTGGCGCTGGCCGATCTCGACTCCGTTGAAAAGCAGCTTTACAAAGCCGAGCGGAACGCGAAAGCCAACGATAAGGAAGCCGTCGCCATTCGTGATGTGCTGCGCCGCGTACGCGAACATCTGAACGGAGGCATGCCGCTGCGCTCGATGCAGCTGGACGACTATGACCGGGCGAGGCTTCGCGAGCTGCACCTTCTCACTGCGAAACCGGTCATGTACGTCGCCAATGTTGATGAAGGCGGTTTCGAGAACAACCCCCATCTTGATGCCGTACGGGCTTACGCGGAAAAAGAAGGTGCCGAAGTGGTCG
This sequence comes from Woeseiaceae bacterium, assembly GCA_037968735.1. Classification (GTDB taxonomy): domain Bacteria; phylum Pseudomonadota; class Gammaproteobacteria; order Steroidobacterales; family Woeseiaceae; genus SZUA-117. The sequence continues at coordinate 138,026 of JBBKWC010000038.1, forward strand.
CCATCTGTGCGGCAATCGAGGCCGAGATCGCGCTGCTTGATGAAGCAGATAAGCTCGACTTTCTGGCAGACATCGGTCAGGAGGAACCCGGACTCAACCGGGTCATCCGCTGCGGCTACCGCTTACTGGGCCTGCAGACCTATTTCACGGCAGGTGAGAAAGAAGTTCGCGCCTGGACGACCAAGGTCGGCGCGACTGCACCGAAAGCCGCGGCCGAGATTCACACGGATTTTGAACGCGGGTTTATTCGTGCGGAAGTGATTGCGTACGACGATTTTGTGACGGGCAAGGGTGAACAGGGCGCCAAGGAAGCCGGACGATTACGGCTGGAAGGTAAGGAGTATATCGTCAAGGAAGGCGACGTCATGCACTTCCGTTTTAACGTTTGAGAACCTTTAGCTGCCAGACCACAATGACCGCAAGTAACAGCGCGCCGGCGACGTGAACGAAAAAACCCAACGGTGTCCATAGCAGGCACACGGCGGCGATGAGTAATAGCGCCGCGCTGGCGGCATTCAGCCGTGCTTCCAGGTGCCATTGCAGCAGCCCGGCGAGCGCGTAAAGCCCCAGGCAGGCGAATGCAAACACCTGCAGCCGTTCCGGCCACGTCCCGGTGATTAGCGGCGTGAATGCGAACAGGGCGGGGATGAGATACAGCCCCTTGGCAATTTTCCACGCCGTCAGACCCGTTCGCATCGGTGGTGTACCGGCAATCGCCGCGGCCGTAAATGCGACGAGGCACACCGGCGGCGTGACGTTGCTGTCCTGCGACAGCCAGAAAATGATCAGGTGCGCGCTCAGCAAGGTGCCTGTAATAAATGCGGGATCCAGTAGTTCACTACGCACGAGCTGGCGCATCTCCGCGGGCATTTCCTGCAAGGCCCGCAGGGGATCGCCACCGAACAAATCGACAACGGCATTGATGTTGGCCGGCAAATCAGGCGCGGCCAGCGCGGTGAGCAGGGCCGACTGGCTCATCAGATCGTAAAGGGCCGGCGCAGCGAGTGTTGCAAGGACGATATACGACGCGGTGACCGGCAGACCCATGCCAAGCACCAGCGACGCCAGCGCGACCAGCACCAGTGTCAGTAATAGATTGCCGCCGGCCCATTCCACGATCATCAGTGAAAATGCGTTGCCCAGGCCGGTAGTCGTTACCACGTTGACGACAAGTCCGACGGCAACCAGCAGGATGGCCGTTGGCACCATGATGCGCAGAGCATCGACAATAGCTTCGATGCAGCGCGCGGGCGTCATTGGATTCTGCGTGGGCCAGGAAACAGCTATCACAGCGAAGATGGCAAACGTCGCGGCGCGCACCGGCGTATATCCCAGCACCAGCGATGCCACCAGCACCGCCAGCGGAATGATGAAATGCCAGCCGCGTTTCAAGGCGTGCAGCGCAGATGGGACACTGCCTTTCCGGTCGACGGCGATGCCGAGCCGGCGTGCTTCGATACGCACAAAAAAGGATACGGTCAGAAAATAGAGCAGAGCAGGCAGAACTGACACCGAAATTATCTGCAGATAGGGGATTTGCGTGTAGCTGGACATGACGAAGGCACCCGCGCCCATCACCGGTGGCATGAGCTGGCCGCCCGTCGACGCCGCTGCTTCGACCCCTGCGGCGAAGCGCGGCGAAAAGCCGGAGCGGGTCATCATGGGTATCGTGATAACACCGGTGGAGACGGTGGTTGCCACGGCGGAACCGGAGACAGATCCCATCAGGCCAGAGCCAATCACCGCGACATGACCCGCCCCTCCGCGGTAACGCCCGGCAAAACTTCGCGCGACGTCAACGATGAAATCGCCTGCGCCGGATTTCAAAAGGAACGCGCCAAACAGGATGAACATGAAAACAAATGTCGACGAGATGTTGGCGACCATGCCAAACATGCCGTCATCACTCCAGAAACTGCGGTACAACACGGTTTCCACGCTCAATCCCGGGAACGCGAAAACGCCCGGTATGTAGCGACCAAGAAACAATATGTAAGCGAGGCTTATTGAAATCAGCACCGGCATGAACCAGCCGCTGGTGCGGCGCGCAAATTCGATGGCAAGCGCAACGGCAAGTGCGGCGAAGAAGTAATCTGACCAGATGAACTCGGCTTCGCGGGCATACAGCGCATTTTCGAACAGGATCAGATAGGCGGGTACTGACAGTGAGAGCAATGCGAGCGTGACATTCACGGCTGTCGTCACGCGATTTTTCTGCGAGGATTCGGCCGGCACATGGAATGACAGCGCACACAGTGCGCCGAATCCGCCAAAGTGAATGGCGGCAAACCACAGTTCGGAAACTGCGGTAAACCAGTTGTTGTAGACGTGAAAAAGGGCGAACAGTACGGCCGCCCATTTGATCGCCGCGCTCCTCACGGTGGCGTGAGTCCTGGCGGAATGGCTATGCCCCGTTCCCGGTAATATCGCATGGCGCCGGGATGCAACGGCGCACCGAGGCCGGTCAGTGCTTTATCGAGCGTGATCTCGTTCGTGGCCTTGTGAATCTCATGAAGCGCATCAAGATTCTCCCAGATCGCCTTTGTAATCTGATACACCGCCTCGTCGGCGATGTCGGCCCGCACGGCGAGTACGTTAGGATGAGCGATGGAAGCAACATCTTCCGGCTGGTTCGGATACGTATTGGCGCGTATCACGTAGCGGCTCCACAATGCATAGTCGCTGTTCACCTGTGCCAGCTGTTCGTCGCTAAAATTTAACAGCACGAGATCCTCGCCATCCATGGCAAACGCGCGCGTGATACCGGTGACCGGCGGTCCTGCCGGAATGTTCATACCGACGATGGTGCCGTCCTGAATGGCGTTGGCGGTTGCACCATAGCCCATGTACGCAAGGCTGAACTTGTTTGCGTAATCTATGCCCAGACGATCGAGGATGTATGCACCGCTTTGCTCTGCACCCGAGTTGCGAGCACCGAGGACGAATCGCTCTCCGTTGAGCAGATCCAGGTCCATGATGTTGCCGGTCGGAGCGAGCTCCTTCATCAGTACGAAGTGATCGGCGTTGGGCCACATCGCACCGATGCTGCGAAGCCAGGGCTGAGGCTTGCTGATCGGACCGTCGCCATTCCACGCCCAGGCAGCAAAAATTCCCTGCAGCAGGGAAAACTGCGCCTGGTTGTCGCGCATCAGCTTGATGTTCTCCATAGAACCCGCCGAGCTGATGGCGGACAGGCTCAAACCCTCCGTGCCGTGCAGCTCGGCTTTCGTGATGGTGGCGAGCGCAACGCCGACGGGATAATAGGTGCCGCCCGTGGTTGCGGTGGCGAGAATGAAGGGCCGATTGGCGCCGAGGTCTTCGGTGCAGGCGAGGACAGCGATGCTGACTGCCAGCAGCGCGGCAAGTCGCCAGACTGCGTATGGCGAGCGAACTAGTGCCACGGTCGTTGACTCGATTCGATTCGGTACAGCACGAAATCCCGCAGTTGCGATGCCAGTTCCAGAGAGACATACGGCAGCTGCACACTGCCGGACGCGAGATAAAATTTCAGATTGGCGAGCCCGCGCCGTTTTTGCATGACACTTTGCACAATGCTGACACGTTGAACCTTACGATGCAGAAAGGCAATAACCCGAACGCCGAGAAAGCCATTGCGCATGACGAGGCCGTTGTCGTCGAAGTAATAGCCGTATCTTCGATACAGCAAGATACTGAACAGGACCGTCAGTGGAATCCACAAGAGCGCCAGCAAGGCATACCAACCCAGCGGATAGAGAAGCAAGGTCGTAAAGATCGTCGCCGGAACGACGCCGAATGCGACGGTGCGCGAGCGAACATAGCGACTATCAATACGCTGAAAGCGGGATGAGGCCGGATGTAAATCGGGTTGCGGAAACTCCTCGCCGAATATTTCGCTGCTGATTACTCCGAGTTCTGCACTTTCCGTCAGCGGAACAATAAACTTGCTGCTGCGACTTGCCTTGCCACTCGATGCCTGCCTCGCCTGCAGCCTGAAGCGACGCATCAAACGTAGCGGCGGGCTTTGCGCGGCGGCAAGCGTCTGCACCTTGCCAATATTCACGGCGTGTTCGTGTCGCGTCAGCAGCCCACCTTGGGAGCGCAACACGTCATTGTCGATTGTCAGCGTGAAGCGGTAGTAGCGGAGGACGGCGGCAAGCACGGAGGCCAGCAGCAGGATCAGCAACAGGGTGATGATCGCCCCGATGATCAGGCCGATCGCCCCCCACAGCGAAATATCGAGATCTCGGAACGAACTGAAAATGCTGCTGCTATCGATAAAATCGCCGACAGACTCCTCCAGACGTTCGGCAACAGGGCCGATGAGCAGGAGCAGGAACAGCGCACGTGAATCGGACAGTCCTATGCGTATCAGGTCGCCGGTGCCGAGTGAAAGCAGGGTACGTGCGGGCGCGGACGTCTCCTCGTGCTCCTCAAGTAGGACCGGCCGTTCGCGCCGAATGCGTTCTTTCAGGGATGCAGCGAGCGCGAGGCTCACAGCTGGCAGGCGTCCTTCGTCACCGGACGAGCCGGCCGTATCGAAAGTGACTGTCACGAGATTGAGGTAACGGAAGATGATGTTCTGCTGTGTGTTGATTGCCTGTATGCGATCGAATTTGATATCGGTTTGCGTTTTGCGAAACACGCCTTCGCGGATCAGCACGGCATTGGCACCAATACGAAAACGGAAGAACCAGTAACGGGCCAGCGCCGCCGCGAGCACGACGCTTACAAGAACGGCCACCGCATAGCCGATTCGGGTTTTCAAGTCGCCTTCGAAAGCAACGACGGCGGCTGCAAGGGGCGCGAGTGATTGTACGGCGTTCTTCGCTATCCCCTTCAGAATCCTGCCGAGATAATAGATGACGGCGAACGGAGACGTGCGCTGCCAGCGTTTGTTCTCAGTCTTGTTCAATACTGCCGCCGATCTTGTCGAGAATGAACATCCGAAGCTTCTCGGCGGTTTTTGCGGGCAAACCGTGGATTCGGAGATCGCTGCTGCTGCCGCCGGCGGTGTAAAGCTGCAGGCTGGCCACCTGAAATTTTCTGTCCAGCGGCGTGCTGCTTTTTTCCACGTGCTGGATGCGATTGAAGGGCGCGGCTGTAACCGCATGCCACATAACGCCATGCCGGAAAACGATGTCACGCTGGCGAACGGCATAGAACATGCGCGGCACGCTGATAAAAGGCCAGGCAATTAGCAGCAATGCGAGCATGGCGAAGCCCAGCCACAGCCAGCCAAAACTGACGTCGGATTCGCCGCCTTGTGCTGCGATGCTCAAAAGGGCATGAGCCACTCCCATGCCAACAGCGATGAATAAGAGGGTCAGCAAAGCGCCGGCCAGCCGCCGATAGACGTACTTCGGCGCCATGCGCTGCCATTCGATCGTCTCGATCCGTGGCAGGTCGTCGGTTGCGAGCTGCAGATTTTCGAACATGGGGGTCATTCGTACAAAAGAGCGCCATTATACGGGCTGACTCAGCAAAGCCATTCGCCAATGCCGCGGGCAGCTGGCCTGGACGGCCGGCTTGACAGGGGGAGGCCACCCACGGAGAATTTGCGGCCCCCGTTTATGCCGGGGTAGGTGGTTTTCGAATAATGGTGATGTAGCTCAGATGGTTAGAGCGGTGGACTCATAACCCGCAGGTCGGTGGTTCGATCCCACCCATCACCACCACGCTCAATGAATGCGCAGTTCTCAAAGGTTGAGCCAGTTACTTGACTCGGTCGAGTCCGACGTCCTTAATTTCCAATTCACCTGCTAGGCACAAGCCGCAATACAAGGTGGCGATGAAACGCGTAGAGTATGCGTGCAACAACTGGCTTGCCGGGACATTGAATTTGATGTTATTTGCCATTAACCGCAATCGACGACGCCTTACGGCGCGACGCGCCTTCGGCGCTTTCGTTGTCGTGTGGCTGAATCTGATTCTGCAGCCTTGCGCCATGGCAATTGGCAGCGAACCGGATTGTCCAAACTGTCCGCCATCTCATACTCACTTCATCGATGGCCACAAAATGGCCTCAAGCGACACCGTCAAGCAGGCGATGCCCTGTGCGAGCGGTGCGGTCGACTGCGACATCCTCGACGACTTCAATCACGATGGCCGCACGGCGCAGTTAAAAGTCAAGGACGCGCCGGACGAATTACCCATTGCACTGCTATCGGCAACTGACCTTGCCTCAGGTATCAAACCGGTCAGCCAGCCTGACCCATCTCCGGTGTGTTTAGATCCGCCCGGGCCCCCTCCAGCTCTCACCAAACTCTACTGCGTCTATCTGAAATAGCGATCGCTTCGTTCCGGACCGTTTTACCGGTGTTTAACGAAGGAGATCGTTTTGACTATCTATATGCGTGGGGTTACGCCTCGCCAACATGAATTTTTGGAATCGCAGCCGCGCGGCGCCCGCGTTTGCTGCCTCACTGTGCTGGCTTTCGGGCTGATTATTGCCGCGCCCATCCATGCACAACAGCCATTACCGCTGACCCTTGCCGAAGCCGAAGATCTGGCATTGGATCAGGAGCCCGGACGAGCCTCATTCGAGGCGCGCGCCGAGGCACTCGAAGAGCAGTCCGTTGCAGCAGGCCAACTGCCGGATCCTACGCTTCGAATGGGCCTTGCCAACTTCCCGATCCAGTCCGGCGGGTTTACGACAGAGGGCATGACGCAGGGCCAGCTCGGTATTCGCCAGTCGTTTCCAGCGGGCAAGAGCCGTGCCGCAAGCACGCGGCAGTTTCAGTCACTGGCAGCAGAGATGTCCGAGAACGCGGATGCCCGGGGCCGGGACGTTCTGACATCTGTTCGCACTGCGTGGCTCGAGACATTCTATTGGCAACGCGCCCAAGCGATCGTTTCGGAATCGCGACCCTTCTTCAATGACCTGGTTATTGTTACCCGTTCCCTGTACGCCGTGGGTAAAAAGAACCAGCAAGACGTGTTGCGCGCGGAGCTCGAACTGAGCCGTCTGGATGACCGGCTTATCGAGATCAACAAGCAACGCAGACGTGCAAGAGCGGCATTGTCAGAATGGGTTGGTGACGAGTCGGGCCGCCCGCTGGTAGAGAATTCGCCGTCCACGGAGCAGGTGCCGGGAGCAGAGGCATTGCACGCCCGCCTTGTAAAACACCCGGCGCTCAACGCGGCCGATGCCCGCGTCGATGCCCGACAGGCCGGCATCGAACTGGCAGAGGAGCGCTACAAGCCCGGCTGGGCATTGGATCTCGGTTACGGCTACCGCGATGGTTCCCTGCCATCGGGCAGTCCCCGTTCGGATTTCGTGAGCCTGTCTGTCACCGTGGACTTGCCGATCTTTCGAAAAAACCGCCAGGATCGAAACCTTGCCGCCGCGCTGAGTGAGCGTCGCGCGGCAATCGAGTCCAAAGACGCACTTTTGCGCCGTCTCGGCAGTCAGCTGGATAGTGAATACGCGCGCTGGCAGGAACTTTCTCGCGGCATCGATCTTTACGAGCAACGAATTTTGCCGCAGGCAAAAGATCACGCGCAAGCCGCACTGGCGGCTTATCAACGTGATGCAGGCGATTTTGCCGACGTGATGCGCGGTTTTATCGACGATCTCAATACGCGTCTTGCCTACATCCATTTGCAGGTTGAGCAGGCACAAAGCTATGCCGTGCTCGCCAACCTGGGAGGTTTACCTCGATGAAAAAAACAGCATTGATACTGATTGGATTGGTGGCGTTACTCGCCGTTGGATTTGGCGCCGGTCGCTGGTGGTCCGGTGACACCAACATTTCCGGCAACGTCGCCACGGGCGAGCGCGAAGTTCTCTACTACCAGGCTCCCATGGATCCCAATTATCGGAGAGATGAGTCGGGTAAGTCCCCAATGGGCATGGACCTGGTCCCGGTATATGCGGACGACGTTGGCGGTGACGACCCGGGCGTCGTCAGTATTTCACCAACCATCGTCAATAACCTGGGTATTCGAACGGCGCCAGTCGAACGCGGCGTGCTGTCTCGTCGTATCGAGACGGTTGGCTACGTCGGCTATGACGAAGATACGCTGCATCAGATCAACACGCGCGTTGACGGCTGGATCGAAAAACTCAGCGTCAAGTCGACCGGCGAACGGGTGAGGGAGGGACAGTCTTTGTTCGAGCTGTATTCACCCACGCTGGTCAACGCGCAGGAAGAATTTCTCGCGGCGCTGCAGAGCCGGAACGAGGCGCTTCACCAGGCCTCGCGTGAACGCCTGGCGGCACTTGGCGTGACTGCTGGTGAAATCGCTCGACTGGAAAAGGAACGGACCGCCAGGCAGCGCGTGCAGATTTATGCACAAACCAGCGGCGTGGTTGCCCACCTGGGTGTTCGTGAAGGCCAGTACATCTCCTCGTCGACAGAGGTGATGTCTATCGCTGATCTGGATCGGGTGTGGATACTGGCCGAGGTCTTCGAACGTCAGGCGGCCTGGGTGCAGTCGGGTCAGCGTGCCGAGGTGGAGCTCGACTACCTCCCTGGCAAGCGATGGCAGGGTACGGTCGATTACGTATACCCGGAACTGGATGCAAAGACCCGCACGCTCAAAGTGCGGCTGCGTTTTGACAACGATTCTGAAATGCTGCGACCTAACATGTTCGCGCGGGTCACGATCTTCGGTACCGAGACCGCGCCGGTGTTGCACATTGCACGTGAGGCGCTGATTCCCGGCGGTGCGGTGAACCGCGTGGTCATTGCGCTTGACGAGGGAAAATTCCGCGCCCAAGCGGTCGAGATCGGCATCGAATCGGGCGATCGAATTGAAATTCGTCAGGGTCTCGACGCAGGCGACCGGGTGGTGACATCCGGACAGTTCCTGATCGACTCCGAATCCAATATCGATTCTGCACTGGCGCGCGTTGCCGGGGGCGGCGCGGACGAGCAACCGTCAACAGAGCAGATGCCCGCCGATCAGCAGGGTGATCATGTCATGCCCCCTGACGACGCATCGAACGAAGACGAAGGCCATGACACGGAAGCGGATTCAGAGCAGCAGGACGATACAGGCCAGGCGGAAGATGCCGGTGACTATAGCGGGCACCCGATGGAGCCCGGCCAATGATCGCAGCCCTGATTCGCTGGTCGATCAGCAATCGCTTTCTGGTGCTGCTCGCGACCGGCTTCGTCGTCGCCGGGGGTTTGTACTCGCTGAGCCAGACCCCGGTCGATGCACTGCCCGATCTCTCCGATGTGCAGGTCATCATCAAGACTTCATTTCCAGGCCAGGCGCCGCAGGTGGTCGAAGACCAGGTGACCTATCCCTTGACCACGGCGATGCTGTCTGTGCCCAAGGCCGTGACGGTTCGCGGCTATTCGTTTTTCGGCGATTCCTTCGTCTACATCATTTTCGAAGATGGCACGGATCTGTACTGGGCACGTTCGCGAGTGCTGGAGTACCTGAGTCAGGTCGCCGGCCAGTTGCCGGATTCCGCCAAGCCGACGCTCGGACCGGATGCGACCGGGGTTGGCTGGATTTATGAATACGCCCTGGTCGATCGCACCGGTGGGCATGATCTCGCCGAGCTTCGCAGTTTGCAGGACTGGTTTTTAAAGTATGAGTTGCAGACCGTCCCTGGGGTCGCCGAGGTGGCAACCATCGGTGGCATGGTTCGCCAGTACCAGGTCGTGGTCGACCCCGACAAGTTACGTGCCTTTGGCATGACACTTGCCATGGTGAAAGGTGCGATTCAATCCGGCAACCAGGAAGCCGGCGGCTCCGTGATCGAGATGGGCGAGGCTGAGTACATGGTGCGTGCAAGCGGTTACCTGCAAGGTCTCGATGACCTGTCGGATATTCCGCTCGGTGTCGATGCAAACGGTACGCCTGTGGTGCTTTCCGACATCGCTGACTTGCGTGTGGGGCCGCAAATGCGTCGCGGTATCGCGGAGCTGAACGGTGAAGGCGAAGTCGTCGGCGCTGTCATCGTCATGCGCTCGGGCGAAAATGCTTCGAAGACCATCGACGCCGTCAAGGAGCGGCTCGCGACACTGCAACAAAGCCTCCCAGATGGTGTAGAGATTGTAACGACCTACGATCGCTCGACCTTGATTGATCGCGCCGTGGAAACGCTCGAAGGCAAACTGATTGAGGAATTCCTGGTCGTCGCGCTCGTTTGTGCCCTGTTCCTGTTTCACCTGCGGTCGTCTGCCGTCGTCATATTGAGTCTGCCGGTAGGAATTCTGGCAGCGTTCACGGTGATGCACTTACAGGGCATGAACGCCAACATCATGTCATTGGGCGGCATCGCGATCGCCATCGGCGCGATGGTCGATGCAGCAATTGTCATGATTGAAAACGTGCATAAACACATCGAGCACGAACCACTCACCGATGAGAATCGCTGGCGCATTATGGGCGACGCCGCGAGCGAAGTCGGGCCGCCGCTGTTTTTTTCGCTGATTATCATAACCTTGAGCTTTCTGCCGGTGTTCACCCTGGAGGCACAGGAAGGGCGGATGTTTGCACCGCTTGCGTTTACCAAGACCTATGCGATGGCCGCCTCCGCGGTGCTCTCCATCACCCTGGTTCCGGTCCTCATGGGCTACTTCATTCGCGGCAAGGTGACACCCGAGCACAAGAACCCGATCAATCGCATGTTAATCGCGGTGTATCAGCCGGTGATTCACGCGGTGATCCGGTTTCCGAGAGCGACGTTGGCGGCGGCCGCGCTGATTCTGCTGCTTGGTCTTTGGCCGGCGACGCAACTCGGTTCCGAATTCATGCCGCCGCTCGATGAAGGCGACCTCATGTACATGCCAACCACCTATCCGGGTGTGTCGATCGACAAGGCGCGCGAGATTCTGCAGCAGACCGACAAGATGATCCGTACTGTGCCGGAGGTAAAGAGCGTGTTCGGCAAGATCGGGCGAGCCGAGACGGCCACCGATCCGGCACCGTTGACGATGATCGAATCCGTCATTCAGCTAAAACCCCGCGAGGAATGGCGTGAGGGTATGACGCCGGATAGCCTTCGCGCCGAATTCGATCGCATCGTTCAATACCCGGGACTGACCAACGCCTGGGTCATGCCGATCAAGACGCGCATCGACATGCTGGCGACAGGTATCAAGACACCGGTCGGTATCAAGGTGGCGGGCCCTGACCTTACCGTCATTCAACGCATCGGTAAGGATCTGGAGCGGGTACTGGATAACGTACCGGGTACCGCATCGGTGTACTCGGAGCGGGTAGCCGGCGGGCGTTACGTCGATGTGGATATCGATCGCAAGCGAGCGTCACGCTACGGGCTGAACATTAACGACATACAGGACATCGTCCGCACTGCCATCGGCGGCATGAATGTTACACAGACGGTCGAAGGCCTTGAGCGCTATCCCGTCAACCTGCGTTATCCGCAGCGGGTACGGGATTCAGTGGAACAGTTGCGCTTGCTGCCTATTGTGACGCCGCAGGGCGCCCGCATCGCGTTGGCGGACGTTGCTGACGTCAAAGTCGTGGACGGCCCGCCTATCATCAAAAGTGAGAATGCACGCCTGAACGGCTGGACGTACGTCGACATTACTGGCCGTGACCTGGGATCGTACGTCGCCGAGGCACAGCAGACCGTGCGTGATCTGGTCGACCTGCCCGCCGGTTACTCGCTCGCCTGGTCGGGTCAGTACGAGTACATGGTCCGAGCCAAGGAGCGCCTGACACTGGTCGGGCCGGTGACGCTTGCCATCATCATCCTGTTGCTCTATCTCAATTTCAGGCGGTTTGCGGAGGTAGCGATCATTATGGGCACCCTGCCAATGGCGCTCATTGGCGGATTCTGGTTGCTGTATCTGCTGGGGTACGAATTGTCAGTCGCCGTCGGCGTCGGTTTTATTGCGCTCGCAGGGGTCGCCGTCGAGATCGGTGTGGTGATGCTGGTCTATCTCAACCAGGCGATTCGCCAGCACATGACAACGGCCGAATCCGAAGGGCGTGCACTGACCCTGGATGACGTGCAACAGGCGGTGATCGACGGTGCGGTGCTGCGCGTACGTCCGATCATGATGACCGTCGCCGCCATCATTGCCGGTTTGCTGCCGATCATGTTGGGCGGTGGCACCGGTTCGGAGGTCATGCGCCGTATTGCGGCGCCCATGGTGGGTGGCATGGTCAGCGCGACCATTCTCACCCTTATTGTCATTCCCGCATTGTTCCTAATCTGGCGCGGCCGCTCGCTGCATAGCGGACTTGAGGGGGAACCCGGGTTCTCTCGTAGTTAATACCTGGCGTATTGGCGTGCACGGTACACTTTGTAACTGGTGCCTGGAACCGAGGTCAGGCATACGATCTCTTCGCATCGGAGAAATTGTTACCGCACATCCGAGGAGATCTGATGCAGACGAAGCAACGATTGATGGTGTGTCGTGGTTTCTGGTGTCGCTGCGGCGCTGGAGTTTACAATAAAGATTGTTCAAGGTATCGCCAATTGACGAGAAATGGCGACAACTGGTCTAGTACGTGCTGCTATCGCTGCGGACCCACTTGAACACCGATTGCTAAGCTGGCTGCGAGCGGGCAACATTTTTTTTAGGAGACAAGCACATGCAAACCATTTTTCAAGCACTCACGCCCCTGGTGTTCGCGGTCGGCCTGGGCGCTGCCCTGCCTGCCTTCTCGCAAACTACCGAAGAAGATGAACAAGCCCTGGTTGGCATCATCAAGGCCATCGAGCGTGGCTGGGAGGAAGGTGACGGCACGCCATTTCGGCAACACTACCTCGATTTCGAGGGCGCCCGGTACATTGAGGGTGGCGGTCAGAATGAAGGACTTCGCGATCTCGTCGAGCACCATGTTGAACCGGAAGGTGACGCACTGGCTGATTTCGAACTGGAACTATCGAATATCGAAGCCCATATCGAGGGCGATTTCGCCTGGGCCATTGCCGATGTCGAGTTGACGGCCACTGTGAAGCGAGACGATCGCGAAATACACAATCGTGGCCATGAGACGTACCTGTTTCGGCGTGTCGGCAGCGACTGGAAGGTCGTTCACACCCACAGTTCCAGCCGACCGGTCGATAAAGACTGATACAAGCTGCTTCTGGTTTGGCGTCAACTCCTTATCGATCCGCTCCGTCTCGCCTGGACGACGATCGCGCTAAGTGCCTGGCGGCCAAGGTTACGGGGCAGAATGCTATGGTATGCACGGCGTGAATCACCATCCGTTTTCTGTGCGGATCCCTCGATATCTTGATATTGATCGATGCAATGGTTTCCCCGAACGGCGCGCGCGGCGCCTCACGAAAAGAGCGGCATCCGCAGCGGAAAGAGAAACTTAGCTATGTCCTTTGCCATTCGAAAGGCGATCGTTTTGCTTATCATCTTTTTAACCGCCGGTTGCGGTAAGTCGGAGGCTCCGGCCTTTGTCGATTCAGGTCGGTGGTACACCGCCGAACAGGCAGAGCAGGGACACGCGTTGTTTCAAACTCATTGCGCAAGTTGTCATGGCGATCAGGCTCAGGGACTCGCAGACGACTGGCGAAAAACGGATGCGCAAGGCAACTATCCACCGCCACCGCTGAACGGCTCGGCCCATGCCTGGCATCATCCCCTCGTCGTGCTCGAAACGACGATCAAGGAAGGCGGTATTCCGGTTGGCGGCACCATGCCCGGCTTCGCGGCGATACTGAGCGACGATGAGATGCGATCGACGATCGCTTATTTCCAAAGCCTGTGGGCGGACGAGATCTACGCCCGATGGGCTGAGATCGACGAACGTTAACGCGCCCCAACCGTCGCCGAAGTCGATGCGAGGCACGCTGTAGGTTCGACACAGGCTGGGATGAGACTACTGGCAATCTTGAAGGGGAAATGCGGAGAACCTCAGATCCGAGAAGTTACCGTCAAAATTCGTGCGCTTGTAAGCACCCGTAATTGATAACAGGACATACACGGTTTTTGCTGCGTCTCTATTATCGAATGAGATGAGATAGTGTTCAGAATTCTCCTGGCACTTACCGGACGCGGTTACCTGTTTCCAACTGGCGTCCAGTGTTTCACCTTGAATCAACTGCTCTTTGTCTACAATTGTGGTGACTACCCGGGCCGCTCTTTCTATTGCGTCGGCGGTGCTCAGATCATGACCGCCCTCATGCCCCAATGTAGCATTTGGAACGGCCAGCAAAAAACTCAGTAAGGTAATGGCTGCTGCCGGAAAAAAGTTTTTCATCGCTATCTCCTGTTCGTGATGTTGATTCGCGCTGCATGTCCCCAGTGAAGAAAGCAACGCTACAGTTTAGTGATCGCTGTTGACAGGGCCACTGCTGACTCACGCTTCGGCAAGGTAATTTCAAAACGTGGGCTGCCTCGGCAGACGCGCCAGATCCAAGTAGAGATAGCTTGTATAGACAAGTTTAGACAGCTAACATCAAAAATGATACAAATCGATCCAACCGGGGGTACAAGTAATGAGCATCAGAACTTTAGTAGTTGGCACCGCGGCTGCTCTTGGCACGCTTGCACCGATGAGCCTTGCCGTGGCGCAGGCACCGGGCGATGGTGACGTTGTCGAAGAAATCATGGTTACCGGCAGCCGCATTGCCCGCAAGGACATTGACGGGCTGGGCAAAGTC
>JBBKWC010000039.1:0-81080 GCA_037968735.1 Woeseiaceae bacterium
GGCAAGGTAAGCACGGGTTTCGAGCATCGACGTAGCCGCGTGCTCGCAATTGTTAATTGCCCTCAGCAAGACCACAAATAAGAATCCTGCGACCTACGCGGCTCGGTAACCTGCGGCTATGCAACGCGTATTTCAAGCGACCTTGCGGCCGCTGATAAAGTGATAGACGTGGCTGGCACAGCTTGGGCTACAAACTGACACTGATTTCTATCCAGCTCGCCTAATGAACTTCGATTTCATCGGCAAGCAGTTCGTACAAGCGGTCTGTCTGAACCGGCTTGATGAGATAGTGATTAAAGCCGGCTTTGTCTAAGTGATGCGCATCCTTTTGATAGCCCGTTACGGCAATTAACAATGTATCTGGACACTCCTGACGCAAGCATACCGCCAGTTCGTAGCCGTCCATGTCGGGCATGCCAATATCGAGCAAGGCGACTTCTGGCTTGAATTGGCGCGCAATGCAAAGCGCGTCGACACCACTGGTAGCGATTTTGACTTGGTGTCCCTTGAAGTCGAGCAGATGTCCGAGAGCTTCTGCAGCATCCCGCTGGTCGTCCGTGATCAGTATTCGCCGACTCCTGACAGCAGCGGCTGGCCGGAGACCATTGCCGCTGCGCGGGGTCTCATCGACTGCAGCCAGAGCCGATACTCTGGGCAATCGAACCGTGAATGTGCTGCCCTTGTTCTCTCCCGCGCTGAAGACATCCACATCGCCGTTGTGCAACTCCACCAGTGTCCGCACCAGCGGCAGGCCAAGACCCAGGCCCTGGTCCGAACGATCGAGTGCTCGCGGCCCCTGCGTGAATATCTCGAACATGATGTCCTTGAGCCCAGCCAATATGCCGATACCGGAATCCCGTACTTGTATCGTCGCAGTCTCGGCTTCAGCAGAAACATCGAAGCGGATCTGCCCGCCAGGCTCCGTGTACTTGATTGCATTGACCAACAGATTGGCCACGACTTGTATGAGACGAGACCGATCGCCGTTCACCCACACGGTTTTGGACGGCGGCAGATTGACAGTCAAACTATGACTTTTTGCGTCTATTTGCCCTTTTACCGTATCAATTGTCGATTGGGCAATCTCCGTTAAATCTACGAGTTCTCGCTTTAACTCAAGCTTACCCGAGATAATTCGTGCCGCGTCGAGGAGCCCGTCAAGCAACTCCGCAACCTGCAGTAACTGCCGATCCATCATTTGTACCGTGCGATTTCGTCGACCTGCGTCAAGCGATTCGGATTTTAACAGCGCTACACCGCTTCCAATTGCGCCAATCGGGTTTCGCAATTCGTGACCCAGCATGGCAATCCACTCGTCTTTGCGACGAGCATCAGACGTCAGCTCGTCGGTACGCTCTCGTTGAAGCTGCTGAACGCGTCGCTGTTTAGTTACCTCTTCGAACGACAAGACCAGCCGCTGATCCAGCGGCGTTTCGCTATCAATGCGACGCGCATTGACCAGAATCGTTCGATCCTGATTTTTGATTTCAAAATCGTTGACCGGCTCACCGGAGGTGATCAGCGTTTTCAGAACCTGATCCAATGGCATTGTATTCCACCCCGGAGATAGGCTGTCTGAAAGGATACTCCCCACAAATCCATCGTCGCTTGAAATCAGGCTTCTGAACGATGCGTTTGTGGAGTGGATCTGCAAATGACCATCGAGAACGATGACCGGTGTGCGAACGGTTTCGACGATCGCTTTCGCGTATTCGAACGCTGCGTCGCTCGCTCTTAACATGCGCTTCTGAATAGTGGTATCAAAAAACGTGATGCAAACGCCCGCGCCGATGTTCGCGTCATCACCGGCATAAGGCACAATCTGCCGTGAATAGGTAAATTCGTCGTCGGTGACAATTTCGGAGCGGTGCAGCTCCCCTGTTTCCAGCACCTGGCGGCATATTGCGACTGTTTGGCCGCCGCTGAACCGCTCTTTGATATTATTAATCGAGCGCCCGAGATCAGACGGCTCCAGCCGCATGACAGCCGAAGCGGCAGCGGTGAATCGTCGAACCTGTAGCGCCGAATTCAGATAGACAGTTGGAATGCCAGTGCTGGTGAACAGGGTATTCAGATCAACGTTTGTCTCGGCAAGCTCGTGGTTCTTTTGTTCGAGCTCACGATTGATCGTAACGATCTCTTCGTTAAGTGCTTCAAGTTCCTCTTTGGATGCCTCGAGTTCCTCGTTGCTGGATTGCAGCTCCTCGTTAAGTGACTGTAAATCCTCGTTGCGTGCATCGTGATCTTCTGCTGCAGAATCGAGTTGTTCAATCGTGTGCTGCAACTCCCGGCGCGTATCGGTAAGTTCCAGTTCGAGTTCTCTTACGATTGGTTCCTGCGCTTCCTCTTCGCTAATGTTCTTTAGTGCAGATTCACCAATATCGTTGAACGTGACGAGATACAGGTTCTGCATTCCGATTGACGCGGCCAGCGGTTCAACCGTGCACTGTACCCGGCGCGCTTCACCGTAATAGTCGATGTGTCCTTCTGCTGCGAGCACCTTGCCCGTATCAATGACCTGTTTGAGCACGGCACGCAATTGAATATAAAAGCCCGGGCGTATCCAGGCGAGCAGGTCCTGGCGGGATTCCCCGGATGGCGGCACCAGGTAACGCTCGGTCACACCGTAGAAATGCTGAATTTCAAGGTTTTCATCAATCGCCACGCAAGCGGGGGTTCGCTCCCGCAGCACAAACTGTTCAATCCTTCTATCGGGACCGCGCGTGACCACAGTAGACGCCGGCAACGATTCAGCGGTTGCGGCGCTCATGCGGGTACGGCGACGTGTTGGTCGAGCCTGTATCTGCAACCTCTCGTTGCCCCGAGCGGCGCGGGCGCGAAAAATTCCCAGGGACTTGGAAATCTCCTCGAACAACCGGCCCTGACGGGCAACGGTTTCTGCGCTCCCCAAAACGAGAAGGCCGCCCTCGCGGAGCGCAAAATGCAGACGCTTCAAGACACGGTCGTGTGCCTGTGGCTTGAGATAGATCAGCAGATTTCGGCAGGACACAATATCCATCTGCGAAAAAGGCGGATCACTCAATACGTTGTGGGTGGCAAAAGTGACCAGATCCCGGATGCGCCCGCGAATCTTCGCATGCCCATCATTTTCCGTGAAATATTGGTCACGCCATTTCTGCGGCAATCCGGCAATACTTTCCAACGGATAGATTCCGCGGCGCGCTTTCGCAATCGAGCGTTCGTTCAGGTCAGTCGCGAAGAGCTGAATCTTGCCGCGCTCGAGATCCTTGATCACATTGTGAAGCAGTATCGCCAGCGTATACGCTTCTTCACCCGAGCCACAGCCTGCAACCCAGACGCGGGCCTCGGGTGGGTCGCGTTGCGCAAACACAGAATGCAATTCCGCAACCAGCTGATCCCATACCTCGGCGTCTCGATAAAACTCTGTGACGCCGATCAAGACATCATCGTAGAGCGCGTGAAGTTCTTCGCTGTCTGTCTCAAGAAGGTTCGCGTAGTCGTCCCAGCCTGTAACACCCAGCAGACTCATGCGTCGGACCGTGCGGCGCTTAAGTGTGCCAATTTTGTAATCGTCAAAACTGACATCTGCCAGTGCACCAAGTTGCTTTAATATACGTCGAAACGAAGGCGCTAATGTTTCGTCAATCTCGCCAGCCGCTGTTTCAGCTATCGGTACGGTTGGCCTTGAACCATTCTTCGCGAATGCCAGTATTGCAGCAGGAATCTTTTCAGGCGCGAGTACGGCGTCCACGCCAATCTGCATGGCCGAGCGTGGCATGCTCTCCGACGATGCCGTCTCAGGATCCTGCGCCAGGCAGAGACCTCCGGCACGCTTGATCGCCTCCAGACCCTCAGCGCCATCGTGGCCCGCGCCAGACAATACAATTCCTACCGCCTGCGCGCCCTGGGCTGCGGCCAGTGACGTGAAAAGATAATCCACCAGTTTGCCGCGGGCCTCGTTTTCGGCCAGCGGTGACACTTCGAGGATGCCGTCCGACAGACTTAGCTTCGAATTGGGAGCGATAACATAAGCATGGTCAGGCTCAAGCCGCACAGTGCCCTCGGCCTGGCTGACCGTTACGTTGTCGGTTTTCGCCTGCAGAATCTCGGCAATTCTACTGGCACGGGTCGGATCCAGATGCATTACGACGATGAATGCGACGTCTGAATTGGCGGGAACCGCATTTAACAGGGCGCCACAGGCCTCTATGCCTCCAGCCGAGGCACCAATACCGACGTGCAGACTGGGATTTTTGGCCATAGTTACCTGTCAACATTCCGGCGATAATTCTTCTCATGTGCGGCATGCGCCACTGCACGGGGGAAGCCAGAGTTCTCCACCGAGTCTAGCATTGTCCCGAGAGCTTGCTAGATAAGTTCTTTGTCAGAGGGCCCCACTCAGCGGCGTCAGCCCAGGCGTTCAGGAACATGCCTCATCTTGCGGCTTTAGCAGGGGCCACCATTGGTATGGCATTCCAAGTGGCTGAAATCAGTCGCTCGAATAGTCAAACATCTTAAGATGAAGCGGTGTTTACCGTGTAAACACCACGCCAATTGTGGACATCCACACTTGGAGCCGTCCTCGGGTAGTACTGCTAGATCCTTTGAATTCGTCATATTGGCTCGCGTGCGTTTGGCTTTAGCGCGTCCTTACAGAGCGTAGCGTAGTAAGGACGCGCGCTGCCAGCCCAGTAACCCTGCGGCCTTACGCTTAGATTATCTGATGCTCCGCGAATGTCGACGTCGTAGGCTGCGCTCACTGAATTAGAGCGCCGCCGTTCGCTAACCAACGGCAACCGTGTTGACAGGGCTGCGTGATCAGCACCGGGGGTTCGTCTCCGACAGCCTTTCTTCCAAGCAGCAGCGACATCTCTGCATCTTCAATCAAGCAGGCGATTGCCCTGCACTTTTACCAAAGGAGGTTTTGATATTCGCAATCTTCACATTCGCTCCGTCGGGAGCACAGCTGGTTCGCACCGAGCCAATCTGATGAGCACAGCGCTCGACGAGCGAAAGCAGCCGAACTGCGCCGACTCAAGAAAAGGCGCGAGCAAATGATTGCATCAATCTACAACGGCATCGATCCCAGGATGATAAAGGACGAGTCAAAGTACGTCGCAGATCGACTCGAAGAGCTTGAAGCCGAGGAATCACAGCATCAGGACGAGCCCCCGCCTAAACCCCTGGTGCACCGGACGATGGCAGAGCGCTACCGTCAGGAAGTCGAATACTTACGGCAGGCGTTGGAGCGCGACGACAGTCAGGGCGAAGCGACGGAGCATTTGCGCGGACTGATTGGCAAGATCGTGCTGACGCCAGATCCAGGACGTGAAGATCTTCGAATCGACCTTCATGGAGATCTCGACGGCATTCTGACTATCGCCACCCAGAAAAAAGTCCGGCCCGGAAAAACGCTTGATTTGAGCGCTTCCGGGCCGAACAAGATTGCGTTGGTAGCGGGGGCAGGATTTGAACCTGCGACCTTCGGGTTATGAGCCCGACGAGCTGCCAGACTGCTCCACCCCGCAACTGCAGGGACGGGATACTACGCATAAGGCTAAGGATTGACAAGCCCTGCTCTGTCGCGGCGGCGCACCTAGGGAATTGTGCGGATAACCTCGATGCAAAGCGTCAGTAACCAGCCAGGAATGAGCCCGAGAGCCAGCACGGCGATACCGTTCAAACTAAGCACGAAACGGGTGTCCCTGTCGGCCTGGAAGACGGAGCGATCCTCTGCCTGGTCGAAATACATGTACCAGACGACCCGAAGATAGTAGTAAGCACCGATAACCGAGGCCAGCACCATCAAAATGGCCAGTGCAGGGAAACCGGCGTCCAGCACGGCGGCAATGACGTTCAGCTTGGCGAAAAAACCTACCCACGGGGGCACGCCCGCCATGCCAAACATGAAAAAGAGCATCATGAGAGCGAACCACGGGCTGCGAATATTCAGTCCCTTGAAGTCCGAGAGCGATTCCGCTTCGAATCCCTTACGGCTCAACAAAATAATCATGCCGAATGCGCCAGAGGCCATCACGACATAGGTCAGGGTGTAGAACAGTGCCGCTGAGTAGCCCTGCTCTGTTCCCGTAAACACGGCGATGAGAATGAAACCCACGTGCGCTATCGCCGAATACCCGAGCATTCTTTTGATGTTGGTTTGTGCAATCGCCACGATGTTGCCGACCAGCAGTGAAAGTACTGCCAGTACCATAATCATGCCCTGCCAGACGTCGTGCAGTCCGCCCAGTCCGTCTGCCAGGATCCGCAAGGTGAAGGCCAGCGCCGCCAGCTTGGGCGCAGTAGCGATGTACAGCGTCACTGGCGTGCGAGCGCCCTGGTAAACATCGGGCAGCCACATATGAAACGGCACCGCGCCGAATTTGAACGCAATGCCGACGATCATAAACGCGGTGCCAAACCAGAGCGGCATGCCAAGTGAGTCAGATGACTGTATAACGGCCGCGATCTCATCGAACTTGAGGGTACCGGTGATGCCGTAAACCCAGGAAATTCCGTAAAGCAGGCAGCCCGACGCAATCGCGCCCAACACGAAATATTTCATCGCTGATTCGGCTGACGCGACGTTGTTCCGATCAAATGCGACGAGTGCATAAAGCGACAGGGACAGCGTCTCAAGGCCGAGGTACATCGTCAGCAGGCTGTTGGCAGAAATCATGATCATCATGCCAAGCAGTCCAAATAATCCCAGCAGGTAATACTCGCCTTTCATCAGTTCGTTCTGTCGCAGGTAATCACGCGAATAGAAGAACGCCAGTGCGACGAAACCGATGACGCCGAGTTTCAAGACCTGTGACAAAGGGTCACTGACGTAACTGCCGTCAAACATTACGAAGCGACCCGCCGGCGGCGTCATCACAACCGCCCAGGCCGTCACGGCCAGTGTTGCCAGGGTCAGCCAGAACGTGATTGCTCGGGATTCGTCCACCACAAACAAATCGACGATCAGCACGACGCAAATCAGAAAAAGTAGAACTATCTCAGGCGCTGCTGGTGTGAACTGACCAAGCATCATCGTTACGTTTCCTATAAACCAGCAAGCTTCGACTGGCCGACGTGCACCAGCAGATCGCGAACGGTCAGTGAAATCATGTCGACGAGCGGCGCGGGCCACAGGCCGATCAAGAGCACCGACGCGGCGAGTACACCAAGGACCAGAAACTCGCGGCGATTAAGATCCGTCAGCGCTGCGACGTTCGGGTTTGCAATTTCACCGTAGACCACCCGCTTGACCATCCACAGGGTATAGGCCGCGCCGAGAATCAGGGTGCTGGCTGCGAAGAAAGCGATCCAGAAATTTGCTTTGAAGCTCGCGATAATAATCATGAACTCTCCGACGAAGCCGGATGTGCCAGGCAGGCCCGCATTGGCCATCGAAAAAAGGACCATGAATGCGGCGAATGTCGGCATGGTGTTGGCTACGCCGCCGTAATCAGCAATCTGCCGACTGTGCATACGGTCATACAGAACACCGACACACAGGAACATCGCGCCAGAGACAAGTCCGTGTGAAATCATCTGCACCATGCCACCCGTCATACCGAGTTCCGCACCGCTGCCGCCCATCGTCGACCACAGCAGGAAGAAGCCCAGCGTGACGAAACCCATGTGTGCGATTGAGGAATAGGCGATGAGCTTCTTCATATCTTTTTGCATCAGCGCTACGAAGCCAATGTAAACGACCGCAATCAGGGACAGCGCGATCATCAGGCCCGCGAAGTATTCACTGCCGTCCGGCAGGATTGGCAACGACAATCGTACGAAACCGTAGCCGCCCATTTTCAACATGATTGCCGCCAGGATAACGGAGCCGCCTGTCGGCGCCTCGACGTGTGCGTCGGGCAACCAGGTGTGCACCGGCCACATCGGCACCTTGACGGCGAACGCCAGTAGAAACGCAATGAAGATGTACTGTTGCTCCCGCAGAGTCAGTGGCAAATCCATAAAAGCGAGCAGGCTGAAGTTTCCGGTCCGGGTGTAAAGGAAGATGAACGCCACGAGCATCAGCACGGAGCCGAGAAATGTATAGAGGAAGAACTTGAGCGTCGCATAGACGCGCCGCTGGCCGCCCCATACACCGATGATGAGGAACATCGGCACCAGCATTGCTTCCCACAGCACGTAAAACAGCACCCCATCGAGCGCCGAAAACACACCAATCATGAGCCCTTCGAGAACCAGGAATGCAGCGAAGTACTGTGCGGGACGCGTTTTGATCGTGTCCCAGCCGGCGATGACAACGAGCGGCGTGATAAAGGCCGTCAGCAAAATAAGCGGCGCAGATATACCGTCCACGCCGAGAAAATACTCGACCCGAAACGCATCTATCCATGGCGTACGTTCCACGAACTGCATCGCGGAACTTGCATTGTTGAAATCCATGTACAGAAAAACGCTGAAGACAAAAGTCAGCAATGAGACAGCCAATGCGAGCCAGCGCATCTGTCGTGCCCGTGCCGAATCAGCATCACCCTTGTCGCCCAGCAGGACGACAGCGATTCCGCCCGCAATCGGCAGCCATATCAGCACACTTAGTATGTGTGACATCAGTCCCATCGCGCTAAGCCCACAACAGCCATGCAAGAATCAGGGTCACGCCGAAAAACATGGCGAATGCGTAGTGATACAAATAGCCCGTCTGAATGCGTCGCAACACGCCTGCGAACCTGCCAATGGACCGAGCCGTACCGTTGACCATCATGCCATCGATCACGAACTCGTCGCCTTTTGAATAGAAAAACTGCCCAAGACGACGACCACCCGCGGCAAAGCCCTTGATATAGAGATCGTCGAAGTAATATTTGTTGTCGAGCACCCTGTAAACGCCGGACATTTTCTCGCGCAGTCGTTCCGGAATATCCGGCCGCTGCAGATACAGGAACCACGCCGTCAACGCACCAGCCAGGGCGAGATACACAGCCGGACCCTGCAGAGCATGAACGATAAATCCGGCACTGCCATGGAACGTTTCACCCAGATGCCTCAGCACATCATGCTCGGCGTTCACTTTGATAGCGTCGCCAAAGAAGTCGCCGAAAAGTACAGGTCCGATGGTGATCCAGCCGACAATCGCCGACGGGATCGCCAGCAATATCAGCGGCGCAGTCACGACCCAGGGCGACTCGTGCAAGTGAGAACGGGTCTCTTTATCCATACGCTCCTCGCCGTGAAACACGAGGAAAAACATGCGAAACGAATACAGCGCGGTGACGAATACGCCCAGTAATACACTCAGGTAGGCAATCCAGTAAACAAGCCCCTGACCTTGCCAGTGCGAATCTTTAACCGCCTCGATCAAGGCGTCCTTGGAAAAGAAACCGGAGGTACCTGGAAAGCCAATCAATGCCAGCGTGCCGATGACAGCAGTCCAGTAGGTAATGGGCATGTACTTGCGCAGGCCACCCATCTTGCGAATGTCCTGCTCGTGATGCATGGCAATGATCACCGATCCGGCGCCAAGGAATAACAGGGCCTTGAAGAAAGCGTGGGTCATCAGATGGAAGATTGCCGCGCTGTAGGCAGAAACACCCAGGGCCACCGTCATGTAGCCAAGCTGGGACAGCGTGGAATACGCGATAACGCGCTTGATGTCGTTCTGCACGATGCCAAGCAGACCCATAAAAAATGCGGTAAGCGCGCCAATCGTCAGAACGACCGCCAGTGCGGTCTCCGACAGCTCAAACAGCGGCGACATACGCGCGACCATGAAGATGCCTGCCGTGACCATTGTCGCCGCGTGGATCAATGCGGAAATGGGTGTCGGGCCTTCCATTGAATCGGGGAGCCACACGTGCAGCGGCGCCTGTGCAGATTTACCCATAGCGCCGATGAAAAGCAGAATGCAGATCACGCTCATGGCATTCCATGGCCGACCGTCGAACACCTCAATCTGCTGCTGCGCGATGCCATCCGCCGCACTAAAAACCGTAGCGTAATCCAGCGAGTTCGTAAACATGACGACGCCGGCAATGCCAAGTATAAAGCCGAAATCTCCGACCCGGTTGACCAGGAATGCTTTCAGGTTGGCGAAGATGGCCGATTCACGTTTGAACCAGAAGCCGATCAACAGGTAGGAGACCACACCGACCGCTTCCCAGCCGAAGAACAGCTGCAGGAAGTTGTTCGCCATGACCAGCATCAGCATCGCGAAGGTAAACAGCGATATGTAACTGAAGAAGCGCTGATAGCCCGGGTCGTCGTGCATGTAACCGATGGTGTATATATGCACCATCAGCGACACAAAGGTCACGACCACCATCATCAGTGCGGTCAAGCGATCGACGAGAAAGCCGACCTCCATTCGCAGGCCGTCGCTGACCGCCCAGGTGTAAAGACTGTAGTTTTCTGCGAGACCGCCATCCCAGTACAGGTGCTTCAGTACCAGTACTGACAGCACAAATGACAGTCCGACGGCGATGATGGTCATCCAGTGCGCAGCAGCTCTGCCGATTTGCCGGCCGAACAGTCCCGCAATGATGGCCGCCAACAATGGCGCGAGCACAATCGTCAGATGGTAGGACTGCATCAGCCAGCCACCGTGTGAGCCTGGACGTTGATGTCAGCGTTTCTTCGCACCTTATCCATCCGTCAGCCCTTCATCCTGTTCAGTTCCTGCACATTGATTGAGCGACGATTTCGGAACAGGACGACGAGGATAGCCAGTCCGATGGCAGCTTCGGCTGCAGCCACTGTAAGGATAAAAAATACGAATACCTGGCCGGTCTCATCGCCCAGATAGCGGGAAAAGGCGACGAAATTGAAGTTGACGGCCAGCAACATCAGCTCGATGCACATCAAAAGCAGAATTAGATTGCGGCGATTGATGAAAATTCCCGCGATAGCCAGCGCGAAAAGAATTGCTGCGAGTGTCAGGTAGTGTGGCAGGCCGATCATTCAGCAGACTCCACGGAGGGTTTCGAGACGGGCACTTTCTCGCTCTCGACAGACGCCATTTTAACGATGCGAATTCTGTCTTTAGCCCTGACCGCAACCTGAGCAGAAATATCCTGCTGCTTCAGTCCCGGGCGTTTGCGCATCGTCAGCGTGATAGCTGCGATGATTGCCAGCAGCAACACCACGGCGGCAATCTCGAACGCGTAGACATGTTCGGTGTAGAGAACAGCGCCGAGTGCCTCGGTGTTGCTATACCCTTCCGGCATGATCGCAAACCCTGCGGAAACGGCTTCACCCGGGCTGCCGTTCCAGATGACGAAAGCCAGTTCAACCACCATGAGGCCGGCGACCGCAATGCCGAGGGGTAGATATCGGGCGAAACCACCGCGTGCTTCTTCTGCACTTACGTCGAGCATCATGACAACAAAGAGGAACAGCACCATCACCGCACCGACATAAACCAGCACCAGCACAATAGCGAGAAACTCGGCTTCTGCCAGCAGCCACAATATAGCGCTCTGGAAAAAAGCCAGTACCAGAAACATGACGCCGTGCACCGGATTGCGCGCAAAAATCACACCCATCGCGGCACCGATCAGCACCGCAGCAATCACATAAAAGAAAATTGTGTGAAACAAGGTTGTAGCTGCCCCTATTTGTACTTTGCATCTGCTGCTTTGTCAGCAGAGATCATTGCGTCGTATTTATCGCCAATCGCGAGCAGTTTGTCTTTTGTCATTATGTTCTCGCCCGGCGCTTCCATATGGTATTCGTGAATTCGCGTTTCCACGATGGCATCGACCGGGCATGCCTCTTCGCAGAATCCACAGTAAATGCACTTGAACAGATCGATGTCATAGCGAGTAGTTCTGCGCGTGCCGTCCTCACCGACGTCCGATTCGATCGTTATGGCCAGTGCCGGACACACTGCTTCGCACAACTTGCATGCAATGCAACGCTCCTCGCCGTTGGGATAGCGGCGCAAGGCGTGCAGGCCGCGGAAGCGCGGCGACTGCGGCGCTTTCTCTTCCGGATAGTTGATGGTCACCGGTTTCTTAAAGAAATTCCGCAGAGTGACCGAAAGCCCCTGCCAAAGCTCCCACAGAACGAACGTTTTCAGATAACTTAAAATTCTGCTCATGCGCTAACCCGCCATTCCCGACCAGGGACCAACCCGCATCCATGCCATAACCGCTTCGACCGCAATCCACACAATGGTCACCGGGATAAAGACTTTCCAACCAAGCCGCATGATCTGATCGTAGCGATATCGCGGAAACGTTGCTCTGATCCAGAAAAACACAAAAATGAAAAAACAGATCTTGACGATCAGCCATAGAAGGCTTGGTTCGCGAAGGAAATTTCCTTCACCGAGAAAAGTCCAGCCCTCGAAAAACGAATGATAGCCGCCAAGAAAAAAGAGCGATGTCAGTGCGGAAATGAGAATGATGTTGGCATATTCACCGAGAAAAAATAGGGCGAAAGCCACGCCGGAATACTCGACGTGAAATCCGGCAACGATTTCTGATTCGCCCTCAGCCACGTCGAACGGAGCCCGGTTTGTCTCGGCCACGCCGGAAATCAGGTAGACGAAAAAAAGCGGCAACAGCGGCAAAATGAACCAGTTGCTGACGCCCCCCGCTTGCGCTTCGACGATGACACCAAGGTTAAGGCTGCCGCCAGCCATCAAAACGCCGACCAGCGCAAAGCCCATCGCGATTTCGTAGGCGACGATCTGCGCCGCCGACCGCATTGCGCCAAGAAAGGCGTACTTTGAATTGGTGGCCCAGCCGGCAAGTATGACGCCGTACACGCCGACAGACGTCAGGGAGAGCACGTAGAGCAGCCCTGCGTTGATATCAGCAATAACGAAGGTGTCCGACAGGGGTATGACCGCCCACGTCGCAAGTGCCGGAACCAGTGTCAGTAGCGGCGCGATGATGAACAGGAAGCGATTCGACCGGTTCGGGATGACCACTTCTTTAATCAGTAATTTAATGACGTCGGCGAACGGCTGCCCGAGGCCGAGAGGACCGACGCGATTCGGTCCTACGCGGCTCTGCATATGACCGATGACTTTGCGTTCGAAGTAGGTCGTGAATGCAACAGCCAGAATGACTGTAATCATGACAACGACGATCCAGAAGGTCGTTTCAACAAGATACTGCATCATCGGCGGGAAAATTCCCCACACGGACGCCCAGGCATCCAGGATGAAATCAGGCAGCAGTGATTTCACAGCGGCTTGATCCCTGCGCGCTGCGCTTCCGGCGTCAGATGCAAAGCCGTCGCACGGCGTACCACCGGATCGATCTCATAAATCGGAATATCGATCACCGCCGGGCCGCCGGCGGCAGCGTTGGTTGCCGTCGATCTGTTCACGCCATCACGACGTTTCTCCGGGGAAACCTCACCGACCTCCGCATGCAGTTCATCCCTGATCTCTTCGCTGCTGACGTACGCAAATCCATCGGCGTCGAGCATGTTGCCAATGACCCGCAAAACCTTCCAGCCTGGCCTCGCTTCGCCCACCGGATTCGAAATGCCGGGAAAACTTTGCCAGCGCCCTTCGCAGTTGACAAAAGTGCCCGATGTTTCTGCAAACGTGCCGATCGGTAGCATCAGGTTTGCGGCTTTTTCCAACGCTGGACTGCTGTATGCCGTCAACGCAGCGACGAACGGACTGGCGGCAAGTTTGCTGGTGGCATCAAGCACGCACGTTATATCTTCCGGCTCCAGTCCGAACAGCAACACCGTGTCCAGCGGCTGCTCGAGCATGTCGGTTGCATGCAAGCCGCCAGCTGATAGCGCGGCAACCCCGGCTGCCTGTCGATGGGGCAACACGCCGGCTATGCACGCGCCTGCAGTGTTGGCCCCTTCTGAGAGTGTGCCGATTGTGGCGCCAGTCGATTCAGCAATTACCGCAGCGAGAGCGCGAATGCCGGCTGCAGCAGGGTGCCGCGCTGCGATCAGGCCGGTGAGCAACCATGCGTCTTCAGCGTCAGCAAGCGATGCTGCGATTTTCTGTTGCGCATCGTTCGGCTTAACGCCCTTGCATTGCGCGGCGACAGTTTTCGGCAACTTGTTGGAACCTGCTGCGGCAACGGCGATGCCCGCCAGCTGCGTTAGCAGTTCCTCGCCATGCAGGTGTGCATGCATGCCGAAAAAGTATTCGTATTCGTCGACATTGACGATACTGACCGAGCCGCCTGCCAATACTGCCTTGCGTACCCGGTGCGCGACGATAGGCGCCTCTTTACGCAAATTGGAACCGGCAACGAGGATAGCGTCCGCGTTCTCGATCTCTTCAATGCTGCGGCCTAGCCAAGGGAAAACGGGATCGTTTTCCTGGTCAGAAAAATCCCGCTGCCGGATGCGATGATCGATATTTTTCGTGCCGAGATGTGCCGCCAGCAATCGGAGAAGATGAAACTCTTCGAGAGTGGATCCGGGCGCCGCCAAAATGCCGGTGGTTTCCGGGTTCGCCTGCTTTAATTCAGTCGCCAGCCTGGTCAGCGCCTCGTCCCAACTGACCTCTTCCCAGTCCTGCCCCGATTTCAGTCGCGGCCGCAGCAGTCGGTCATCGGCGTAGACGCCTTCATAGCTGAAACGATCCCTGTCAGACAGCCACGTTTCATTAATTGCTTCATTCTGCCGCGGGACGATGCGCTTGATCTTGCCTCTAAGCACATGCGCAAACATGTTGGAACCTACACAGTCATGCGCCGAGACTGTCGCGAACTGCGTCATCTCCCAGGCGCGTGCGCTGTAACGGTAGGGCTTGTTGTTCAACGCGCCGACCGGGCACAAATCGATAATATTGGCGGACAGTTCATGATCAATACTTTTTTCAACGTAAGTACTGATTTTCATGTCTTCGCCGCGCTCAATGGCTCCCAGTTCCGGGCGCCCGGTGATTTCTTCGCCGAAACGCACGCAGCGGGTGCAATGGATACAGCGGGTCATGTCAGTAGACACCAGCGGCCCGATGTCCTTGTCCAATACAACGCGCTTGCCTTCGTTGTAGCGCGAGATGTCTCGCCCGTAGCCCAGCGCAAGATCCTGCAGTTCACATTCGCCACCCTGATCGCAAATCGGGCAATCGAGCGGATGATTGATGAGCAGAAACTCCATCGTCGCGCGCTGTGCAGCAATCGCCGCGGGAGATCGGGTGAATACTTTCATGCCATCCATTACCGGCGTGGCACAGGCGGGCATCGGCTTCGGCGCCTTCTCAACCTCAACGAGACACATGCGACAGTTCGCTGCAATCGACAGTTTTTCGTGATAACAGAAGCGCGGAATATACGTACCGATATTGTCCGTCACTTCGATGAGCATCTGGCCCTTCAGTGCTTCGACCGGCTTGCCGTCAACTTCAATGGTCACCTTGGCGTCGCTCATGCGGCCTCCGAGGTCTCGTCGACAATGCTGCGGCCACGGTGTTCGACCATGTATTCGAATTCATGGCGAAAATGTTTCAGGAAACTCTGCACTGGCCACGCGGCCGCGTCGCCCAGCGCGCAGATGGTGTGACCTTCAATTTTGTTGGCAACCTCTACCAGTTTGACGAGGTCTTCTTCCGCGCCCTGCCCGTCGATGATTCGGCACAACATGCGATACAGCCACCCGGTACCTTCCCGGCAGGGCGTGCATTGCCCGCAGGACTCTGCCATGTAAAAGCGCGATATCCGGCGCAGCACCCTGACCATGCAGGTCCTGTCGTCCATCACCATTACCGCGCCGGTGCCGAAAGACGAGCCGGCCTTTTGCAATGCCGTGTAGTCCATGGTGCAGTTCATGATGATTTCTGCGGGCATCACCGGCACTGAAGAGCCGCCGGGAATCACCGCTTTCAGCGCCCGTCCTTTCCAGACACCGCCGCAGAGCTCCAGGAGCTCGGCAAACGGAATACCCATCGGCAATTCGTGATTGCCAGGCTTTTCGACATGACCCGAAACTGAAAACTGAGCGGTGCCACCCGAACCTTCCGGCCCCAGTTTCGCAAACCATTCAGCGCCGTTGCGAAGTATGTAAGGAACGCTGGCCAGGCTCTGCGTGTTGTTGATGGTCGTCGGCTTGCCATACAGCCCGAAATTTGCCGGAAACGGTGGCTTGAACCGGGGCTTGCCAGGCTTGCCTTCCAGCGATTCCAGCAACGCCGTTTCTTCGCCGCAGATGTAAGCACCGGCACCGACGAAGGTGTAAAGATCGAAGTCGATGCCGGAGCCCTGAATATTCTTGCCCAGCAGCCCCGCTTCGTACGCTTCTTTCAGCGCGTTCTCGAATCGCGGCACCGGTTCGTCGATGAATTCACCGCGGATGTAGTTATAAGCGACCGACGCGCCCATGGCGTAGGCTGCAATAGCCATGCCTTCGATTAGCGAGTGCGGATTGTAACGAAGCACCTCGCGGTCATGGCAGGTACCCGGCTCGCTCTCATCGGAGTTGCAGACCAGGTATTTCTGTCCCGGGGCCGTTCGCGGCATAAAGCTCCACTTAAGTCCCGTAGGAAATCCCGCGCCACCTCGACCCCTAAGTCCGGATGCTTTCACGATCTCAATGATCTGTTCGGGCGTCATCTCGCCGGCCAGTATGGACCGCCACGATTTATAACCATCCTGACCTTCGTAGGTTTCGAAAGCCCAGGGTTCCACTTCATCGAAAGTGCTGAATGAAACCAGGTTTTCCTGCCACTGACTCATTTGAGCGCATCCAGAATTTTATCAACCGTTTCGATACTGAGGTTCTCGTGATACTTGTGATCGACCATCATCATCGGCGCGCCGCAGCATGCTGCCAGACACTCTTCTTCCTTCTTCAGGTAGATACGACCGTCTGCAGTGCTCTCGCCACTGCGTATGCCGAGCTTGCGCTCGACATGCTCGACGAGCTCTTCTCCGCCGCGCAGCATGCATGAGACGTTGGTGCAGATTGCCACGTTGTGCCTGCCGACGGGTTTCGTCTGGAACATCGAATAAAACGTGGCTACCTCGTAAACCTGGATGGTCGGCAGATCAAGATAGGCAGCAACCTCGTTCATGAGTTCGGCGGTCAGAAAACCGTTGTTTTCATGCTGCACTGCATGCAGTGCGCCGATAACGGCAGAGCGTTGCCGATCCGCCGGAAAACGCGCCGTCCAGCGAGCGATCTCCTCGCGGACATGAGCAGAAAGTTTCTTGTCGTCATTCATCGGTCAATTTCACCAAACACGATGTCCTGAGTACCGATAATAGCCACGACATCCGCCAGCATGTGTCCCTCCACCATTTCCGACATGGCGGCGAGATGCGCAAAACCCGCCGCGCGAACTTTCAGCCGGTAAGGCTTGTTGGCACCGTCGGAAACGAGGTACACACCGAACTCCCCTTTGGGATGCTCGACAGCGGCGTACGCCTCCCCTTCCGGCACGCAGTAGCCTTCGGTAAATAATTTGAAATGGTGAATGAGAGATTCCATATCGTCTTTCATTTCAACCCGCGTTGGCGCCACAATCTTGTGATCGTCGATCATCACGGGACCGGGATTCTCTCGCAGCCAGTTCACGCATTGCTTCATGATGTGCGACGACTGACGCATTTCCTCAACCCGGACCAGGTAGCGATCGTAGCAATCGCCGTTGACACCTACCGGTATGTCAAAATCGATGCGATCGTAAACCTCGTAAGGTTGTTTCTTCCGCAGGTCCCACTCAACACCCGACCCGCGTAGCATTGGCCCGGTAAAACCAAGATTGAGGGCACGCTCAGGCGTCACGACGCCGATATTGACGGTGCGCTGCTTCCAGATTCGGTTATCCGTCAGCAATGTTTCGTACTCGTCAACGTGCGCCGGAAATGTCTCGCAAAATGCTTCGATGAAATCGAGCAGTGACCCGTCACGGATTTCGTTCAGCCGGTCGACTTCTTTCTGACTGCGCCATTTGGAAGCCTGGTATTTCGGCATGCTCTGCGGCAGGTCACGATAGACTCCGCCGGGCCGGTAGTAGGTCGCATGCATACGCGTTCCCGAGACAGCCTCATAACAGTCCATCAGGTCCTCGCGTTCGCGAAAACAGTACAGGAACATGGTCATGGCGCCGATGTCGAGGCCGTGGGCGCCCAGCCACATCAGGTGGTTGAGGATGCGCGTCATCTCGTCAAACAGCACACGGATATACTGCGCACGCACGGGGGGCTTTACCCCGAGCAGTTTTTCGATGGCAAGCACGTAACCATGCTCGTTGCACATCATCGATACGTAGTCGAGCCGGTCCATGTAGCCGATGCTTTGGCTGAATGGTTTGGACTCGGCGAGCTTTTCAGTGCCGCGATGTAACAGGCCCACGTGCGGGTCGGCTTTCTGAATCACTTCGCCGTCCAGCTCGAGGACCAGGCGCAGCACGCCGTGCGCAGCCGGATGCTGCGGGCCGAAATTCATCGTGTAGTTCTGAATTTCAGCCATTACTTGACCACGTCCTTCAAGTCCGCAGAATAGCGATTGTCGTCGCGGATGACTTTTGGCACGAGCGTGCGTTCTTCTATAGTGACGGGCTGATAGACGACTCTGCCCTTGTCCGCATCGTACTTGACCTCGACATTGCCGGTCAGTGGGAAATCCTTGCGGAACGGGTGCCCGATGAATCCGTAGTCCGTAAGAATACGACGCAGATCAGGGTGTCCTTCAAACAGAATTCCGTAGAGGTCGAACGCCTCGCGCTCGAACCAGTTCGCAGAACTCCAGACAGGAACGAGGGACGGCACGATCGGGGGATTGCTGGAACCGGTAAATACCCTGAGCCGCATACGCACGTTGTTCCTGACAGACAGCAAATGGTAAACGACGGCAAAGCGACGCGACTCGAAGCTCTCGCTTTCGTCAAGTATGACCGGCCGGCGCTCGACACCGCGGCTGAAGCCGCTTTCGGTAGCGTCCTCGGTCTTCCACTCGTCCACACCATAAGTCAGATAGTCAACGCCACAGACATCGATCAACTGATCCATGCCAATGCCCGGATCGTCACGCAGTACATTCGCGACATCCAGCAAATCAGCCTTGCCAACTTCGAACGTAATTTCGCCGCAGGTGGACCCTTGCCGCGAAACCCGTTCGGCAAAGCGCTCTTCTACGAGCGAGGCCAGTGTCTCGGGGGAATTATTCATTGATCGTTTTACTAACCTGGCCAGGCATTACCTGGCGATGGTGCTGGTTCGGCGTATTTTTTTCTGCAGCTGGATCAGCCCGAATATCAGGGCCTCGGCTGTCGGCGGACAGCCCGGCACATAGACATCGACAGGCACAATCCGGTCGCAGCCCCGAACAACGGAGTAAGAGTAGTGATAGTAGCCGCCGCCGTTTGCACATGAGCCCATGGAAACCACCCATCGAGGTTCCGGCATCTGGTCATAAACTTTGCGCAGCGCCGGCGCCATCTTGTTACACAAGGTGCCCGCGACGATCATCACATCAGATTGCCGCGGACTCGGGCGGAAGATAATGCCGAATCGATCGAGGTCGTAGCGCGCGGCACCCGCCTGCATCATTTCCACAGCACAGCAGGCCAGCCCAAAAGTCATCGGCCACATCGAACCGGTGCGCGCCCAGTTCATAACGGCATCAACATTGGCAACGACGAATCCTTTTTTCTGCAGACTCTCCGCGCTGGCTTCAGCCCCGGCAGACTTAACCGGTGCAGGTTCCGCAGCCGTCAGTCCCATTCCAGCGCCCCTTTTTTCCACTCGTATATGAATCCAACCACCAGTATCGCGAGAAAAATGCCCATAGCAACCAGGCCGAACGTGCCAACGGCGTCTAACGACACCGCCCACGGAAAGAGAAACGCAATCTCGAGATCGAAAATAATGAACAGGATGGCGACGAGGTAGTAGCGCACGTCAAATTTCATGCGGGAATCTTCGAACGGTTCAAAACCACATTCGTAGGCAGAAAGTTTCTCGTCGTCCTTGCTGCCACTGCCAAACAGAAAGCCAAGGCCAAGCAGCAGCACACCGATACCGGCGGCCACTCCGAGAAAGATCAGGATAGGCACGTAATTTTGCAGCATTATTCCGGGTAAATTGCTGTTTGAGAATTAGGATTTGGCCAGCGAGCGATTGTATCAGGGTGCCAGACACATATGACAGCCCTACGGCACTTCAGTCAGGCAATTTTTTCAGTGCAAGCAACTAAACTGCCTCGCCGAGCTTATCAACAAACTTCGAAGCGACAAAAAAGGCCCTGCTTCCGACTTGGACGCAGGGCCTCTGATTGGTGCCGACGGCCGGACTCGAACCGGCACAGCTTTCGCCACTGCCCCCTCAAGACAGCGTGTCTACCAATTCCACCACGTCGGCTAATTTACGAAAGCGTTTTCACTCCGGCGGATTTTCGTCGCCGCTCGGCGCGGGTTCAAGCACCGGCACTGCAACGTCCCTTTCCTCGGGATCTATAGCGTCCAGCGACGGCAGGTCCGGGACTGCAGACGTATCCTCCGGGCGCGGTGCGGCCGCATCGCCGCCAGAGACGTTCTCGATAATGCTGGTCGGCGAATCGGGACGCTGGCTGCTCATATACGCCAGCGACAGGCTGGTCGCAAAAAATGCGGTCGCCAGAAGGGCTGTCGCGCGGGAAAAAAAGTTGGTCGATCCTCGTGCACCGAAGACGGTGCCCGAGGCGCCTGAGCCGAACGCAGCGCCCGCTTCCGCACCTTTACCTCGCTGAAATAGCACCAGGGCGATAATGCTAAGCGCAATCAAGGTGTGAATGATCAATAACGTAGTTTGTATGTCCATACCGTCCTCATACCAGCGATCGCGCTGCCGCTGCGATCGCCAGAAAATCTGCCGCCTTCAATGATGCACCGCCAATAAGGCCGCCATCGATGTCGGTATTCGAAAAAAGTCCCGCCGCATTGTCACCTTTGACGCTTCCGCCGTACAAAATTCTCACGCCGTCCGCGATGTGCTTCGACTGAGCCGAGAGCTTTGTGCGGATGTGACTGTGCACATCCTGCGCCTGTTCAGGGCTGGCGCTCATGCCGGTTCCGATGGCCCAGACCGGCTCGTAGGCGATTACCGCTTCGCCAAAAGCGTCAATCCCTGACCTGCCCAGCACCGCATCCAGCTGCGCATCAATGACCGCCTCAGTCTGTCCTGCCTCGCGCTGCTCCAGCGTCTCGCCAACACAGAGAATCGGCGTAAGGCCACTATCCAGTGCGGCTTCGAACTTGGCGGCCACAATATCGCTGGTCTCTGCCAGCAATGCCCGCCTCTCGGAATGACCAACAATAACGTATTCGCAACCGACATCGCGCAACATCGCGCCCGATATTTCACCGGTAAATGCGCCCTTGTCGTGTTCAGACAAGGTCTGGGCACCGAGCTTGACACCACTCTCCCGCAGGCTCGTTGCGACCGCAGTCAAATAGGGAAAAGGCGGGCAGACCAGCAGCTCTATGCCATCTACCGCATCTGCGCCCGCGATGATGCCATCCATCAACGCCGTATTCTGCGCTGTGTTGCCATTCATCTTCCAGTTTCCGGCGACCAGGTATCCGCGCATAAATTGAAATCCCGCTAGGAGAAAAAACGCGCAAGGATACCCAGCTGCCTGTGGCAAAGCAACGAGGCGGGCACAAGCCTAGTAACCGGGCACGATCTTATGACTGTCAGGCCGCGGCCTCGGCGACCACAGAAGCCAGTCGCTTGGCGAGACTGACGACCTGATTCTCGTTTTCGCCTTCAACCATGACCCGGATGACCGGCTCGGTGCCAGAGGCCCGCAGCACGACCCGGCCCGATTCGGCCAGCTCCGACTCCGCCAGCGCCACTGCATCTTTGATGGCCGCTGAAGCGCCGAGATCGAAACGGCGGCTGGTCTTCACGTTCAGCATGGTTTGCGGATAGCGGGACATACCGGCGACCAGCTCTGACAGCGGTTTTCCGGTGCGCCTCATGACCGCGAGGATTTGCAGGGCGCTCACCAGGCCATCCCCGGTCGTGGTTTTATCAAGGCAAATCATGTGACCCGACGTTTCGCCACCGATGATGCCGCCGTTCAGTCGCAGCTCTTCTAGAACGTAGCGGTCGCCCACTGCAGCCCGCCTGAACTCGATGTTCTGGCGTTGGAGGGCATGCTCGAGACCGAGATTACTCATCACCGTGCCAACCACGGGGCCCCGCAGCTTGCCTTCATCCCGCCGTGATGTAGCCAGGATATACAAGAGTTGGTCGCCATCCACGACTTCGCCCTTTTCATCCACCATCAGGACACGGTCGCCGTCTCCGTCAAGGGCGATACCGACCGCGGCGTCGACCGCGACCACGGTTTTTTGCAGCAGGTTGGGATGTGTAGATCCGCAACCGTCGTTGATGTTTCGGCCATTCGGCGAGCAGCCAATGCTGATCACTTCCGCGGCGAGCGCATTCAGCGTGCGCGGGCCGACCTTGTAGCCGGCTCCATTCGCGCCGTCGAAGACGATTTTCATGCCTTCGAGATCCATCCCCTCAGGAAACGTGGACTGGCAAAACTCCTGGTAGCGGGAGCGCGCCGTATCGATACGCTTTGCGCGACCGAGTCTGCTTGACTCGAGCGTTATAGCGGGCTTTTTCAACAGTGCCTCAATCTCCCGCTCCATGTCGTCAGACAGCTTTGCGCCACTGCCATCGAAAAACTTGATGCCATTATCGTAAAAAGGATTGTGCGACGCGCTTATGACGACGCCGAGATTGGCATTGAATACCTGCGTCAGGTTGGCAATGCCGGGCGTTGGTAAAGGACCCAGCAACAAGACGTCTGCGCCTGCTGCCACGAAGCCGGCCTCAAGGGCAGATTCGAACATGTATCCCGACAGGCGGGTGTCCTTGCCAATCAAAACCGTACCACCTTCTGGGACCAGCACCTGCGCCGCTGCGCTGGCCAGTCTGAGCGCGAATTCTGCACTCATCGGATCGTCGCCGACCGTGCCACGCACCCCGTCTGTACCGAAATATTTCCTGCTCATTAGTGCTTTCCCGCATCGTTAACTGCGTCAATTACGCTGATTGCGTCGATCGTTTCTGCCACGTCATGAGTGCGAATCACGCGCGCGCCTTTTTGAATCGCTATTACTGCAGCAGCTACACCCGCAGCGACTCTGTCAGCGGAGGCACAGCCGGCCAGATTGCCGAGCGTTCGCTTGCGCGACAAGCCTACCAGTAAAGGCAGACACAGTTCCGCCAACTGCTGCAGGTTGGCAAGAATGCGGAGGTTATGGGCATCGGTTTTGCCGAAGCCGAACCCCGGGTCCAGCAGAAGTCGTTCGCGGCTAATGCCGCTCGCTGTGCAGACGCTGATACGCGCCTTGAGAAAGGCAATAATGTCTTCCGGCAAGTGCGTATATTCAGGCGCCTTTTGCATGTCTGCCGGCGTGCCCTGCATATGCATCAGGCATACTGCAGTATCGAGGCTGGCGACAGTTTCAAGGGCACCTTCCCGCTGCAGTGCATAGATGTCGTTGACCATCCCCGCACCCGCGCTCACCGCCTCGCGCATGACCAGTGCCTTGCTGGTATCGACGGAAATGGCAACGTCCAGGGCGGCGGAGATTGCCTCGATGACGGGCACGACGCGGTCAAGTTCCTCCTGCGCCGAAATCTCGGTGGCGCCCGGGCGGGTAGACTCTCCGCCCACGTCGATGATGGCGGCGCCCGCGCTCACCATATCAGCGGCCCGTTTGAATGCGGCCTCAGTCGAGAGGTAGCAGCCGCCATCGGAGAACGAATCGGGCGTCACATTTAAAATGCCCATGACACGCGCCCGGTCGAGATTCAAGCAGCGCTTGCCCAGCTTTATATCCAATTCGTGAATGCTCCGCGGCCAATAGCAAAACGGCAGCCCGATGGCTGCCGTTCTAAAATCGCTTCAGTTAACGCTAGTGCTCGCTGGCGGTCCCGCCAATAGGCGATACGTTATCCGGCTTGTCACTCTTCTTGCCCTTAGCCGGCGGCAAGTCTCCGGAATCGTCCCAGTCGGCAGGCGGTTTCGGCTCGCGACCGGCCATGATGTCCTTGACCTGTTCCATATCGATGGTTTCGTATTTCATCAGAGCCTTTGCCATCATGTGCAGCTTGCTGTCGTGCTCTTGCAGAATGCTGGCCGCGCGCTGGTAATTTCGATCAATAATCTTGCGCACTTCCTCGTCGATCGTGTGCACGGTGACATCGGAGACCTGCTTGTGCTGTGTGACAGAGCGGCCGAGAAATACTTCTCCATCGTCCTCGCTGTACGTCAGCGGCCCGAGTTTTTCCGACAGACCCCACTTGGTGACCATGTTGCGGGCTATTTCCGTCGCCCGTTCGATGTCATTCGATGCGCCGGTAGTCACGTGATCGGCACCCAACGTCATTTCTTCCGCGATCCTGCCACCGAATAAGGTCGAGATGCTGCTCTCCAGCGCCGATTTGCTGACGCTGTAGCGGTCTTCCTCGGGCAAGTACATGGTTACACCTAATGCCCTGCCACGTGGAATGATCGTCACTTTGTAAACCGGATCGTGGTCCGGCACGCTAAATCCAACAATGGCATGCCCGGCTTCATGATAAGCCGTGTTCAGTTTTTCCTTTTCGCTCATGACCATTGAGCGGCGTTCGGCGCCCATCATGATCTTGTCTTTGGCTTTCTCGAATTCTTCCATGCTGACAACCCGCTTGTTAGTGCGGGCAGCAAAGAGCGCGGCCTCGTTGACGAGATTTGCCAGATCCGCGCCCGAAAAGCCCGGCGTGCCGCGCGCGATATAGCCTGGCTTGACGTCATCGTCCAAGGGCACCTTACGCATGTGCACTTTGAGAATCATTTCGCGGCCGCGGATATCCGGCAGCGGCACGACGACCTGGCGGTCGAAGCGGCCCGGGCGCAGCAGTGCCGGATCCAGCACGTCCGGACGGTTCGTCGCAGCGATGACGATAACGCCCTCGGTGCCCTCGAAGCCGTCCATCTCAACCAACATCTGGTTCAGCGTCTGCTCGCGCTCGTCGTGACCGCCCCCCAGCCCGGCGCCGCGATGGCGCCCAACGGCATCAAGTTCGTCAATGAAGATGATGCATGGCGCCTGCTTCTTGGCCTGATCGAACATGTCCCTCACCCGGGACGCGCCGACACCCACGAACATTTCGACGAAATCTGAGCCCGAGATAGTAAAGAACGGCACCTTGGCTTCGCCGGCAATGGCTTTCGCCAACAGCGTCTTACCAGTACCCGGTGGACCCACCATGAGGACGCCTTTCGGAATCTTGCCGCCAAGGCGCTGAAACTTGCTCGGATCCCGCAGGAATTCTACGATTTCACTGACTTCTTCCTTGGCTTCCTCGATGCCGGCCACGTCGGCGAAAGACACGCCCACCTGATCCTCGCCCAGCAAGCGGGCCTTACTCTTACCGAAAGACATGGCGCCGCGACCGCCACCACCGCCCTGCATCTGCCGCATGAAATAGATCCAGACGCCAATCAGGAGAAGTATGGGAAACGAACTGATGAGCAACTGGCCGATCAGGCTTTGCGATTCCGGTTCCTGAGCGGTGAACTGGACACCATTTTCCTCGAGAATTCCGATCAGGGTGTTGTTATCGGTTTCCGGGCTGATGGTGTAGCTCTGCAGTGGTGGCCGGGTGCCGTAACTGATGCGTTCATCATCGAATTCAACCCGCTGCACCTTGCCTGAGCGGACATCCTGCAGGAACTGTGAATAGTCTGTCGGTCTCGGTGCCTGGCCACTAACGCCACTCAAGCCCTGAACCACAGACAGGAGCACCACGATAATGACGATAAATACCAGGATGTTCTTTGTCAGATCATTCACGTAAAAGCACCACTCCGGAAGGGGGAATTTAGAATGTGTCTAAGCGTTAGACACTACTATAGTTGATAGTTTCTCGCCACAAGGTAGATCTCACTGCTGCCAGCTCGGGAAGCCTTTGGTTTCATTGCCTTAACCCTGCCGAAGGAGCCTCTCGCCTCGGCGATAAAGGCGTCCGTGCCTTCGCCCTGAAACAGCTTGCAGACGAAGCTGCCCCTGGCCGCCAGCGTTTGCCGCGCAAAATCCAGTGCCAGCTCCGCCAGATACATCGACCGCGGCTGATCAACTGCCTTGGTACCGGTAATATTGGGGGCCATATCACTCATTACAAGATCAGCCTTTTCG
This sequence comes from Woeseiaceae bacterium, assembly GCA_037968735.1. Classification (GTDB taxonomy): domain Bacteria; phylum Pseudomonadota; class Gammaproteobacteria; order Steroidobacterales; family Woeseiaceae; genus SZUA-117. The sequence continues at coordinate 26,051 of JBBKWC010000039.1, forward strand.
TCCCCCAGCATCGTCAGCAGCGCTTTCAGGACGTCATCCTCGGTGAAATCGCCCTGCACGAATTCCACAGCCGGCAACGCATCCATCGGCAGCAAATCAATGGCGATGATACGTACCCGCTCCCTGAGCCGCACTGACACAAGCTGGCTCCAGCCACCGGGCGCCGCACCGAGATCGATGCAGGTCATTCCGGGTTTCAGGAGTCTCTCCTTCTCGATGATCTGCTGCAGCTTGAAGACTGCCCGTGATCGCCAGCCCGCCTTTCGCGCGAGCTGTACGTAGGGATCCTTCTCCTGACGCTCCCGCCAGCGCCGGCTGCCACCTTTAGTGGCCACGCGCTATCCTGCAGCGGGGCCATTGCCGATCGGCGTGAAAATGAATGTTATCTCGCAGCACAGTCTGGCCGTCTGGTTTAGCCGTCCCCTGTGGACGGGTACAATGTCGCAATGAAACTGAACGAATCTCAAAAAAAGGTCTTGCGCGGTCTCGGTCACCAGTTGAAGCCGATTGTCCTGATTGGTGACGCCGGATTAACTGAATCTGTCCTGACGGAATTCCTGGCAGCGCTTAAACATCACGAGCTGCTCAAGGTCCGCGTCCGCACCGGCGATCGGGAAATCCGCGACCGCATCATCGGCGAACTCTGCGACCGCGGCAGTGCGGGGCTCGTTGCACGAACCGGCAACGTAGCACTGCTGTTTCGGCAGAACGAGGACAAACCGCGCATCACAATGCCGCAGAACTGACGGCGCAAATCCTCGTTAAATATAAGTAACTTTCATCACTTCCAGGTGCTTGTCGCCTGACGGGGCTACAAACGTAACCTCATCACCTTCTACCTTGCCAATGAGCGCTCGAGCGATTGGTGAGGTGAAGGACAGCAGGCCTGCGCTGATGTCCGCTTCATCCTCTCCCACGATCTGATAAGTCGTTTCCTTATCATTCTCGATATCATGCAGTTGTACGGTAGCGCCGAAAACAACTTTGCCTTTCGCATCGAGCGACGTGACGTCGATAATCTGAATGTGCGAAAGCTTGCCTTCAATCTCTTTGATACGACCCTCAATGAATCCCTGCTGCTCTTTGGCAGCGTGGTACTCGGCGTTTTCTTTCAGGTCTCCGTGTGCGCGCGCCTCGGAAATTGCCTGGATAACTCGCGGTCGATCTACTGACTTCAAGCGTTGCAGTTCTTCGCGCAGCAGTGTCGCACCACGTTCGGTCATTGGTACCTTACTCATGCAGTTACCTCTTTGTGCAAATCCTGCAAACGGTTCACGTCACTGTCATCGAGATGCACGAGCGCCTCGCAGGTCGCTATCGCAGCACCAAGGGTCGTGTAATACGTGATATTTGTGCGCACCGCCTCGGCACGGATAGAGGCCGATTCGCGAATCGCTCGCTTGCCTTCTGTGGTGTTCACTATAAGAGAGATTTCCTTGTTCTTAATCATGTCAACAATGTGTGGCCGCCCTTCTCGCACCTTGTTTACCCGACGGCAACTAACACCTGATGCAGTCAGATGCGTTTCTGTCCCATGGGTAGCCACGATATCAAAACCACGTTCCAGCAGGATATTCGCAAGTTTGACTGCGCCATCCTTGTCATGGTCCCGCACGCTTAGCAAAGCGGTCCCTCGTGTAGGTAGCACAACGCCTGACGCCAGCTGGGCCTTCGCATAAGCCTCCCCGAATGAGCGTCCGATACCCATCACTTCGCCGGTCGATTTCATCTCAGGGCCCAGTATCGGATCTGCGCCGCTGAACTTGATGAAGGGGAAGACAGCTTCCTTGACGGAGTAATAGTCTGGCACACGCTGGTTAATACAGTTCTGTTGCTCCAGCGTCTCACCGACCATAACACGGGCTGCAATTTTCGCGAGCGGCAACCCGGTAGCCTTTGAGACGAACGGGACCGTGCGCGATGCGCGCGGATTAACCTCGAGCAGATAGACAATGGAATTCTGAATCGCAAACTGCACGTTCATCAAGCCGATCACGCCAAGTCCCTCTGCGAGCCTCGTCGTTTGTTCGACGAGGGTCTGCTGGATCTCCGGACTTAAGCTAAACGGCGGAATGGAACACCCGGAATCGCCCGAATGAACCCCTGCCTGTTCCACATGCTCCATGATACCGCCTATCAATACGCGCTCACCGTCGCAGATCGCGTCAACATCGACTTCCGTTGCGAGATCCAGAAAGCGATCCAGCAATACCGGGCTGTCATTTGATACGCCAATAGCGGCTTCCATGTAAGTCGCAAGATCCTCGTCGCTATGTACGACTTCCATTGCCCGTCCGCCGAGCACATAGGAGGGTCGTACGACCAGTGGATAACCCACCTCGGAGCCCATCGCGATTGCTTCTTCGGCATTTCGCGCGGTGCGATTCGGCGGCTGCTTCAAACCCAGATCCGAAACGAGTTTCTGAAATCTTTCGCGGTCCTCCGCTAGGTCAATGGAATCCGGGGACGTACCGATGATCGGCGCTCCCGCGGCTTCCAGTGCCCTGGCAAGTTTCAGCGGAGTTTGTCCGCCGTACTGCACGATCACGCCTTTCGGCTTTTCCTTCTCGATGATTTCCATGACGTCCTCGAACGTCAGGGATTCGAAATACAAACGATCCGATATGTCGAAATCGGTGGACACGGTTTCCGGATTACAATTAACCATGATGGTCTGATAGCCGGCTTCACCAAGTGCCAGCGCAGCGTGTACGCAGCAATAGTCAAACTCGATGCCCTGCCCGATTCGATTCGGCCCGCCACCCAGAATCATGATTTTGTCACGCTCGTCCGGCAATGCTTCGCATTCTTCCTCGTAGGTAGAATAGAGATAAGCAGTCGACGTTCTGAACTCGGCGGCACAGGTATCCACGCGCTTGAACACGGGATGTATATCCGCCTTGACGCGCAGGCCGCGAATCAAGGTCTCAGGTTGCCGCAGTAGATGCGCGATTCGCGCGTCGGAAAATCCCTTGCGCTTCAACGCCCGCATGCGTTTCGGAACCAGGGAGGTCAGACCGCCAGCGCGAAGCTGCTTTTCCTCCTTTACAAGGTCGTCAATTTGTTCGACGAACCACGGATCGATGCCACTGAGTTCCGACACTTCATCCGGGCTGAACCCGAGCCGCAGGGCATCGGCCAGATAGAACAGCCGGTCCGCTCCCGGGTGTCGCAATTCGTGGCGCAGGCTATCCCTGTCTTCCTCATCAGTCAGCGCCAGGCACTTTTCGTCGAGGCCGTTGACGCCCGTCTCCAGGCCGCGCAGGGCTTTTTGCAACGATTCCTGAAAAGTGCGGCCCATGGCCATCACCTCGCCAACCGACTTCATCTGGGTTGTAAGCCGGGTATTCGCCCCAGGAAACTTCTCGAACGTGAAACGCGGGATCTTGGTCACAACGTAGTCGATCGTCGGCTCAAAGGACGCCGGCGTCGCGCCACCGGTAATTTCGTTTTTTAGTTCGTCAAGTGTAAAGCCGACCGCCAGCTTCGCCGCTACTTTCGCAATAGGAAAGCCGGTGGCTTTCGATGCCAGCGCGGACGATCTCGACACGCGCGGATTCATCTCGATGATCAGCAGTCGTCCGTTGTCTGGATTTACGGCAAACTGCACGTTCGAACCGCCTGTTTCGACGCCGATCTTGCGCAGGACGTCAATTGACGCATTGCGCATGCGCTGATACTCCTTATCGGTCAGCGTCTGGGCGGGAGCGACCGTAATGGAATCGCCGGTGTGCACACCCATGGGATCAAAGTTTTCAATAGCGCAAACGATGATGCAGTTGTCGTTGCGGTCTCGTACGACCTCCATCTCGAACTCTTTCCAGCCGATGACAGACTCTTCGAGCAGTACTTCGTTAGTCGGCGACATCTCCAGGCCGTGCGACACGATCTGCTGGAATTCTTCCTGGTTGTAAGCAATGCCGCCACCGGTCCCGCCCATCGTGAACGAAGGCCGGATGATGGTCGGATAGCCAACGAGCTGCTGCTTCTCAATCGCCTCCTCCAGCGTGTGAGCGATCTCCGCCTGCGGCGATTCCAGGCCAATTTCCGCCATCGCTTCGCGAAACAGCTCCCGATCTTCGGCCATGTCGATGGCCTCCCGTGAAGCGGCAATCATTTCCACACGGTATTTCTCGAGTACGCCTTCGCGAGCCAGATCCAGGGCACAATTTAACGCCGTCTGCCCCCCCATCGTCGGCAGCAGCGCGTCCGGCCGTTCTTTCGCAATGACGCGTTCCAGTGCCGTCCAATGCACGGGTTCAATGTAGATCGCATCAGCCGTGTCCGGGTCCGTCATGATCGTTGCCGGATTAGAATTCACCAGAATGACGCGATAGCCCTCCTCCTTAAGTGCCTTGCAGGCCTGCGCGCCCGAGTAATCGAATTCGCACGCCTGACCGATGACGATCGGTCCGGCGCCGATGATCAGAATGCTTTCGATGTCGGTACGTTTTGGCATACGGCTGACGGGGAGGCCTCTCCAGAAACAGAATTTACATTAAGATAAAATTATATCTGATTGATTACAAAGACATAATATGGCGATTATCGTGGCGCTTGTAGGCATCCATCTGGTCGACGAAACGGTCGAAAAGATGTTGCACGTCGTGCGGGCCCGGGCTGGCTTCCGGATGTCCCTGAAAGCTGTAGGCCGGACGATCGCGCAGCGCAATGCCCTGCAATGAGCCATCGAACAGCGAACGGTGCGTGACTTCCACATTATCCGGCAGTGAGTCGGGGTCGACGGCAAAACCGTGATTCTGGCTGGTGATCATCACCTTTCCGGTGCGCACATCCTGCACCGGGTGGTTGGCGCCGTGGTGGCCAAACTTCATTTTCAGCGTGCTGCCACCTGCTGCGAGCGCCAGCAACTGATGACCGAGACAGATGCCAAACAACGGCACCTCGGCGTCAAGCAGGCGGCGAATCGCCTCGATGGCGTAGTCACACGGCTCAGGATCGCCAGGCCCATTCGACAGGAACACACCATCCGGCGCCATCGACATGACTTCTTCGGCCGTCGTCTGGGCGGGCACAACGGTCATACGGCAATCGAAGTCCGACAAGATGCGAAGAATATTGCGCTTGATGCCAAAATCGTAGGCGACGACATGATAGGGCGCTATTCGGCGGCTCATAACGCGGTTGCTATGTTCGAAGCTGGTACCTAGACACCACTGATAGGTTCGTTCAGTACTGACGAACTTGGCCAGATCCATACCGGATATGCCGGGAAATTTTCGCGCGTGCGCGACAGCGACCGCAACTTCCGCCTCACCGGTCATGATGCAGCCGGATTGCGCACCCTGCTCTCGAAGCAGGCGGGTCAGTTTACGGGTGTCGATCTCGGCGATGGCTACCGTATTGGCGGCGCGCAGAAAATCGCCGAAGCTGCGTTCAGCACGCCAGCTGCTGGCAATACGCGAGCTATCTCGAATAATCAGTCCGGAGGCGTGTACGCGAGACGATTCCATATCGTCACTGTTGGTGCCGGTGTTGCCAATATGCGGATAAGTGAGGGTGACGATCTGACGGCAGTAGGAGGGATCCGTAAGGATTTCCTGATAGCCCGTCATGGCGGTATTAAATACGACTTCGCCGATTGTCTTGCCATCTGCACCAACAGAAATTCCGTGGAAAATAGTCCCGTCTTGCAGTGCCAGAATAGCGGGCGTACTCAACAGCATTCCTCTGGATTCAACATGGAATGGCAGTCATCAATGACCGCAAACCGTGCTTTAGATGCACAAAAGCGGAAGCACATTGCCTTCCGCTTGAGGGATCGCCGACGATTCGGCGACCCGCGTCAGTTTACTGAAGTGCGGCCTCTGCTGCTACTCGAAATGCAGCTCACCGACTCGCGACAAGGTCCCGCAGATGCCGGAAAATCCTTTCGTCTGGTGCTTTCCGCCCGGTCAGCTGATCTTTTCGAAGAAGCGCTTGACTGACTCCAGCCAGCCGCCCGCGCGCGGGCTGTGCCGATCGCCACCGGCACTCAGGGATTCGTCGAATTTTCGTAGCAGCTTTTCCTGTTCAGAAGTGAGGTTCACCGGTGTTTCGACTGCCACGCGCGCGAACAGATCACCGCTGCGATGGTCGCGGACAGTTTTGACACCTTTTCCGCGCAAGCGAAAAACCTTTCCTGATTGCGTGCCGGGCGGCACCTTGAGCGAGACGTGACCGTTGAGCGTGGGCAGTTCGACTTCACCGCCGAGCGTTGCCGTGGAGATCCCGATAGGAACCTCACAGGACAAATCCGCGCCATCGCGCTGAAAAATCTTGTGTGGCTTCAGGCGGATCTCGACATAGAGGTCTCCCGGCGGCCCGCCGTTTCTTCCGGCCTCGCCCTCACCCGTCAGCCGGATACGGTCGCCGGTGTCGACGCCCGCCGGCACTTTGACGTTCAAAGTCTTGGTATGCGCGACCCGACCGCGTCCGTGACACGATTTGCACGGATTATTGATTACGGTCCCAGCCCCTTTGCAGGCCGGGCAGGTTTGCTGAATGGAGAAAAAACCCTGCTGCATGCGCACCTGGCCCACGCCACCGCAGGTCTGGCATTTTATGGGTTCCGAGCCTTCCCCGGCGCCGCTGCCCTTGCAGGGCTCGCACGCCATCTGCGTGGGAACATCAATCGTAACGTTGTCACCATTTACCGCGCGTTCGAGCTCCATCGTGAGCTCGTAACCCAGATCAGCGCCGCGGTATACCTGGCTTGCGCCGCCTCTCCGGCCGGCACCGAAAATATCGCCGAAGACGTCACCAAATATGTCGCTGAAACCGTCAGCGCCGTGACCGCCGCCCTGCCCGCCGCGCACGCCGTCGTGACCGAAACGGTCATAGGCGGACCGTTTCTGCGGATCTTTCAAGACTTCGTATGCGTCTTTGGCTTCCTTGAACTTCTCACCGCCATCGGCCTTGCTGCGGTCGGGATGATGCTTCATCGCGAGCCGGCGGTAAGCCTTCTTGATATCGGTTGCGGTCGCATCCCGGGCGACACCCAGAATGTCGTAATAGTCGCGTTTAGCCATGTTCGAAATTTCGCTTGTTATGCCCGGGCGCCTCCACAGAGCGCCCGGGTTCGCCCGTCAATGGGCGCGGATATTATGCTGATTTCGACTGGTCGTCGTTGTCCACTTCCTCAAATTCCGCATCGACGACGTCATCAGCGGCCTCCGACGGCTGTTCCGCGCCCGGTGCACCGTCCGGCTGGTCTCCCTGCTCTGCATACAGCTTCTGGGCGACCGCTGCAGACGCATCCGCCAGTGCCTTGGTCTTCGCCTCAATGGCTTGCTTGTCGCCATTATCCAGCACCGATTTCAAATCGGAAACGGCGCTTTCGACAGCCATGCGTTCTTCGCCACTGACCTTGTCGCCAGCATCTTCGAGCGTTTTTTCCGCCGCATGAATCAGGCCATCCGCCTGGTTCCGAGCATCGACCTGTTCGCGGAACTTCCTGTCTTCCTCAGCGTGACTGGCCGCATCAGACACCATCTTGTTGATTTCATCGTCCGTCAAACCGCTGGATGCCTTGATAACGATCTTCTGACTTTTACCGGTCGCTTTGTCCTTGGCCGATACGTTCAGGATTCCGTTCGCATCAATATCAAACTGCACCTCAATCTGCGGCGTACCGCGTGGGGCCGGCGGGATATCGCTAAGGTCGAAGCGGCCCAGCGACTTGTTGTCGGCCGAGCGTTCACGCTCTCCCTGCAAGACATGAATGGTTACCGCAGTCTGGCTGTCGTCCGCCGTCGAAAATACCTGCGTTTCATTTGCCGGGATGGTCGTGTTCTTTTCGATCAGCTTGGTCATGACGCCGCCCAGCGTTTCGATTCCGAGCGACAGCGGTGTCACGTCGAGCAGCAAGACATCTTTCACTTCGCCGGCGAGCACGCCTCCCTGAATCGCAGCACCGATAGCCACCGCCTCGTCAGGATTAACGTCGTGACGTGGCTCTTTACCAAAAAAGTTTTGCACTTCTTCCTGCACTTTAGGCATACGCGACTGACCGCCGACGAGAATGACGTCATCGATCTCGCTGACTTTCAAACCGGCATCCGTCAATGCCACTTTGCAGGGCTCAATGGTTTGCGCAATGAGTTTGTCTACAAGTGATTCGAGTTTTGCGCGCGTGAGCTTGATGTTGAGATGCTTGGGTCCGGTAGCGTCTGCGGTGATGTAAGGCAGGTTAACTTCGGTCTGCTGTGACGATGAAAGCTCAATTTTGGCTTTTTCTGCCGCTTCCTTCAGACGCTGCATAGCCAGCGGATCCTTGGTAATGTCCACGCCGCTTTCTTTCCTGAATTCCGAGGTCAGGTATTCAATGATCCGCATGTCGAAGTCCTCACCACCGAGGAACGTATCGCCATTGGTAGCGAGTACCTCGAACTGGTGTTCACCGTCGACTTCGGCAATTTCGATAATGGAAATATCGAAGGTGCCACCACCAAGATCGAAGACGGCAACTTTCACGTCACCGCGCTTTTTATCCATGCCATACGCGAGTGCGGCTGCCGTCGGCTCGTTGATGATTCGCTTGACTTCGAGGCCGGCTATCTTGCCGGCATCCTTGGTTGCCTGCCGTTGCGAGTCATTGAAGTACGCCGGTACGGTAACAACCGCTTCCGTCACCGGTTCCCCGAGATAGTCCTCGGCAGTCTTCTTCATTTTCATGAGCACGCGTGCGGATATTTCCGGCGGTGCCATCGACTTGCCATTGGCCTCTACCCAGGCGTCTCCGTTGTCCGCTTTCACGATCGTGTAAGGGACCATGTCGATATCACGCTGCACGACTTCATCTTCGAAACGACGGCCGATGAGACGTTTGACGGCATACAGGGTATTGGCAGGATTGGTCACTGCCTGGCGTTTAGCGGACTGGCCAACGAGTACTTCCCCGTCTTTGCTGAACGCAACGATGGATGGCGTGGTTCGATCTCCCTCGCTGTTCTCGATCACGCGGGGCTTGCCGCCCTCCATGACCGCAACGCAGGAGTTGGTGGTACCAAGGTCGATACCAATAACTTTACCCATGTTCTTTCTCCGGTTGGAAATTCTTAAAAACTTGCCCGTTTATTTGGGGGCATCGTGGCGTGATTCAAGCGACCACCTGGCCAAATTGCATATTTTTTTGCTGTAAGGCGCCGCTCAGCGGTCGTCCGCCGCCACCACGACCCTCGCGGGCCGCAGCAAGCGCCCGTTCAGCAGGTAGCCCTTCTGGAATACGGTCAGGATCGTGCCCGGCTCTGCGACTGCCGAAGGCTGGGTCGTCATCGCCTCGTGAAGGTTGGGATCAAACGGTTCACCTTCTGGATCGACCTGTTCCACGCCGAAGCGCTGCAATACGGAATACAGTAGTTTCTGGGTCGCCACGTTGCCTTCTACGAGGCTATCTACGCTTGCCTCACCAGATGCAGCCAGCGCCATCTCCAGACTGTCGGCGACGGCAAGCAGATCCTGAGCGAAACGCTCAATGGCAAACTTGTGCGCATGCTCGATGTCCCTGGCTGCGCGCTTCTGAACATTGTCGAGTTCCGCTGTGGCGCGGAGATATAGATCCCAGTTCTCATCAGCCTTTGCCTGCAGCGCCGACAGCTCATCTACTGGCTGGTCGTCATCAGCATGTTCATCATCACTGCCTCCGACCTGCTCGTCCAGCTCATTCCTGTCCCTATCGGGGCGATTCACCTCAGCATTCATTACTTTCTCTACTCCCGGTTGCAGTCGACTGGGAGTCCGGGAGCCGGCACGCTGAACAAGTGCGGCATGCCCGGCTGCCTGCCGAATCGTCTGATAGAGGAATTGTGGGACCCCGCCAGCAAATATCAAGTGCCAGAGTGAAATGGCGCCGGTCACGCAGTCGGCCCGTCTACTGACCGGAATTCAAAGCCGATTCAAGCAGGCGGGCCGTTATGTCGACGATAGGCACAACCCTGTCATAAGCCATGCGCGTCGGTCCGATAACCCCAAGGACACCGATGTGCTCGTTGTCAACATGATAAGGCGCCGTCACGATGCTGCAGTTATCCAGGATCTGATAACCGGACTCGCGGCCGATAAAAACCTGCACGCCGGTCGCATTGATGCTCTTGTCCAGCAGACTCAGCATCATCTGCTTTTTCGAAAATGCGTCAAACAGGCCCCGCAGCGTTTCGACATCGGAAAGCTCTGCGAAGTCCATCAGTTTGATCTCACCGGCCAGGACGTAGTCATCCTTTGGCTTCGCAGCGCCCTCCATGGCTGACTGTGCGATTGAGATAATGTCAAGCATTGCCTGATTCATCGAGTCACGCGTTTGCTCCAGATCGTCGATCAAACGAGTACGAATCTGCTGCAGCTCGCAACCAACGTAATTGTCGTTGATATAGTTCGCCGCCCGCTGTAATTCCTCCTTGGAATGAGATTGTTCCGTATGCAACACGCGGTTCTGCACTTCCCGGTCGTTGATAACCAGTATGGCAAGAACGCGATTGTCTGACAGCGACAGGAACTCCAGTTGGCGCAACACCGCACGCTGTCCTTTCGGGACTGAAACAACGCCCGCCAGGCTGGTCATATCCGACAGCATGCTCGAGACGGCATCCAGGAGCGAGCCGGAACTGTCGGCGTTTTCCCGCAGCTGCAGTTTCAGCTTCTCTACCTCTGTCCTGCCCGGAGGCTTGTAGCGGATCAGTGAATCCACAAACATGCGATATCCCTGCGCGGTGGGCACCCGGCCCGACGAGGTATGCGGCGCCGAGATCAAGCCATGTTCTTCAAGATCGGACATGACATTACGAATAGTGGCCGGGCTGAGGTCGATTCCCGATTTTCGTGCCAGCGTGCGCGAGCCTACAGGTTGGCCGTCTCGAATAAAGCGCTGGATGAGGACTTTTAATAGTTGCTGCGCGCGTTCATTGGGCACGCGCAGGTTTGGCAACTCTTTAGGCGTTTCAGCAGGCATTCAGAATTTAGTCGAATTTGGCAGCTGACACTGTGTGTTAGTGTGACGCGAAACGCTAGCAATGGCTTGGCGGCGGGTCAAGGGTTTGCAACAATCGGCCACGTGCTACGCCTGCGCCCGCCCCTGCGCCGGCAATCCTGGTCCCCTGGTACCGCCATGAAAAAAGAATTTAAAAGCATCGCGCTCATCGGCAGATTCGCCGATCCGCGCGTCGCCGAGCCGATGAACCAGCTGGCCACGCATCTGACATCGGCTGGCGTGTCTGTCATGGCGGTGGACGAGGTTGCGGAAGGACTTGGCGTCGAGAAAGTCAGCGCAAAGGACATACCGGATCGCGCCGATCTCATCGTTGCCATTGGCGGTGATGGGACGATGTTGCACGCGGCATCGCTGACCCGCGACGCTGATATCCCGCTGCTTGGCGTTAATCGCGGTCGCCTGGGATTTCTCGCCGATGTAACGCCAGCAGAAATGCTCGAAAGTTTCGACAGCATCATGAGTGGCAATTATTCGAGTGAGTCAAGGATTCGGCTTGTCGCAACCCTTCTTTCGAGTGATGGCAATCGCCGCACTGCGCTGGCACTCAACGACATCGTGCTGCAGCGTCGGGACACCGGCAGGATGCTGGATTTCGAGACTCGTATCGCGGATCGGTACGTCAACACGCACATGGGCGATGGCCTCATCGTGGCAACGCCGACGGGTTCCACAGCATACGCGCTCAGCTGTAACGGACCCATTGTGGAGCCGCAATTGGACGTCGTCATCGTCGTACCGATCTGCCCGCATACGCTCAGCGACCGGCCGATCGTCGTGCCAGCTGAACACAGTATTCGCGTTACCTTGCTCGCCCGTGACGATACCAGGGCGGAAGTTGCCGCAGACGGCCACGCATTGGGTGAGTTCATAGCGGGTGACCGGTTATTCATCGAGCGATCGCCCAACCGCATAACCCTCATTCATCCTCCAGGTTATGACTACTACGAGATACTCCGTTCAAAATTGCACTGGGGTCAGGACGTGCGACGACGCGCGCTACAAGACATTGGCTAGTCGCGAACCGCAGCGGCCACCGCCTCGGCTGCCATTGATGGCCGCGGGACTTGCACAGGGTTCGAGGCAATGCTGACGAACATCCAGGTACGAAATTTCGCAATTATTGACGAGGTCGATATTGAATTCCTGAACGGCATGACCGTACTGACCGGTGAAACCGGCGCCGGCAAATCTATCCTCGTCGATGCTATGGGACTGGTACTCGGAGAACGGGGTTCAGCCAGCCTCGTCCGTAGCGGCGCAAAACGCGCCGAGTTTGTTGCAGATTTCGACATCAGCGAGCTTCCGGATGCCATTGCCTGGCTTGAAGAACAGATGCTTGATCAGGACACAGAATGTAATTTGCGCCGCGTTGTCAGCAGTGACGGTCGTTCACGTGCATTTATCAACGGCAATACAGTTCCGCTGCAGAGTCTGAAGACGCTGGGCGAAATGCTGCTCGATATTCACGGCCAGCACTTTCATCAATCGCTTGCCAGGCGTGACATTCAACGCAGCCTGCTGGACTTCTATGGTGACCTCAGCGACCTGGCAGCAGATACGGCAACCGCATTCCGCGAGTGGCGGGAATATGAAATGCAGCGAAAGGCGCTGGATGACGCCGATCGCGATCGTACTGCAAGACTGGAACTGTTGCGCTTTCAGCTAGACGAAATTGAAGCACTGGGAGTTGCGGAAGGAGAGATCGATACGCTGAACAAAGAACGGGCAATACTGAAGAACAGTGGCCGACTGGCGGAAGGCGTAACCGGCAGCCTGGATAAGCTGGACAACCTGGAGCCGGCCAATGCTCATTCCCTCATCGCCGACGCGGTCAGCACTATAGAGGGACTCGCTGAAATCGATGCGGCCCTTGCCCCGGTGCTTGCACTACTGAACGACGCAAGTATTCAATTATCAGAAGCGATTGATGAACTGCACCGCTACGGGGACGCTCTCGAGATGGATCCGGCGCGCCAGAGTTACGTCGAAGACAGACTTGACGCAATGCGCACGATTGCACGCAAACACCGCATTGAAGTCGACGGCATCGTGCCATTACAAACTGAGCTGGCTTCTCAGGTTAACGACCTCGAACACTCGAAAGAACGAGGCGAAGCACTCAGCGAAGCGGCAAAGAAGGCAGAGAATTCTTATCACAAAGTCGCGAATCGTCTTTCCACCGGCAGAAAAAAATCCGCGCTCGCACTGTCCGGTGAAGTGACCCGGGCGATGGCGGACCTGGGCATGCCCGGCGGCAGGTTCGAGGTGTCGGTGTCAAGCCGCGACCCTGCCAAATACGGCGCCAATGGCATGGACCAGATTGATTTCCTGATCAGCGCTAACCCGGGACAGGAGCCAATGCCGCTTGCAAAGGTTGCCTCGGGCGGCGAGTTGTCACGCATGAGCCTTGCCATTCAGGTTGTCGCCAGTGGCGGCAGCAAAATTCCCACCATGGTATTCGACGAAGTCGATAGTGGCGTCGGCGGCGGCATTGCGGAAATGGTCGGTCGGCGGCTTCGCGATCTCGGGCAGACCCGACAGGTATTTTGTGTGACACATCTGCCGCAGGTGGCTAGTCTCGGCGACCATCATTTCCGTATCGTAAAGCTGACAGACGGACGTTCGACCAAGACCGCAATCAAGCGACTGTCTGCTGACGAACGTATAGAGGAAATTGCCAGAATGCTGGGCGGCGTGAAGATTACCAAGCGCACTCGGGAACACGCAGCGGAAATGCTAGGCACGGCAGTTGGCAAGTCCGGCGTGAGCGGGGCGCGTTGAGCGAATTTGCTGCGTCGGTCTATTTCTTGCTGGTTTCTTTTTTGCCCAGCGGCCGCACGTAGAGCACCAGACTGTGATCGACCAGTTCGTAGTCGTGCTCCTTTGCAATCCTGTGCTGAATTTCTTCGATCTCGTCGTTGATAAATTCGATCACCGCGCCGGTTTCGATGCATACCATGTGATCATGATGATCACCGCTGTCCATTTCGAATACTGAATGACCACCTTCGAAATTATGCCGCATGACCAGACCTGCGGCTTCGAATTGCGTCAGCACACGATAAACGGTCGCGAGACCGATATCCTCGCCAGATTCCAGCAGCTCCCGATAAATATCCTCGGCACTCAGGTGCCGGCTCAGGTCGCTTTCGAGGATTTCCAGGATCTTCAGCCTGGGCAACGTGACCTTCAAGCCCGCTTTTCTAAGTTCTTGTCGCTGTAACATCGTTGTTTCTGACCCGATTTCGGCATGACGTCGCGGTGGCTACCGCGCTGGCGAACAAGACGGTATCATGCGCGCCTATTATGGCCCAGTTGCGCGGGCCGCTCCACCGGCAATTCCTGCAGTGCAGGCGAAAGCCGCACCAATTGCCGATCTCACGGTCAATCTCAATGATGCGAAAACGTTTTCTAACTCTCCTCCTGCTAACGGGCACACTTCTCGCAAGCGGTTGCGTCTATCAGGCCGCTTTGTCGCAGGGCAATCTGCTTAACCAGGAGGATATCGATCAGGTAAAAGTCGGCATGACGCGGAGTCAGGTGCGCTTCCTGCTGGGTACGCCAATGATCGACGATCCTTTTCATCAGGATCGCTGGGACTATGTTTATTTTCTCCGCCTTGGCAGAAATAAAGCGTCGTTCAAACGCTGGATCTCGGTGTATTTCGACGGCGACGTAGTGACGGAATTCGTTCCCGATCAGGAATTACGGGCCGATCTCTGACTGCAGCAACGGCGGCTGCCGCTGCAACGTCAGCTGTCACCCTCGCATTGCTCCCCTGCACTTTCACCGGGGAGCATGCCGTCCATGGTCTGACCGCCCTTTGCCAGTTCACGGCGCGCGATTCGCGGATCGATCTGCAACGGGCGAAGAATCTCAACCCGATCTCCTGGCCTGAGCACGGCATCTGGACCAGCCAGTTGGCCCCATATCGCTAACTTCATCGCTGCCACGTCGTAGTCAGGAAACAGTCCGACGATGCCTGACTGATCGATCGCTGCAGCGACGGTGAGTTCATCGCAGAAGGGAACGGTAATCACGCGCTGCTCATCTGCCAGCGCAAATACGACCTCGACGCCGTCAGGTAACTCACTCATCGGGATTCGGCGGCTGACCGTAGATCTCCGCCGCACGCTGAGTAAAAGCGGTGACCAGAGAACTGATGATTTCTTCAAAAAATGTACCCAACACGAGGTCGACCATGCGGCTTTCGAACTCGAATGCCAGCTCGAGAGAAACCTGCGACCCTTTGTCCCCGAGTGCCTCGAATCGCCAGCCTCCCGACAACGCGCGGAACGGGCCACCGAGTAACGATATATCGATCGCCTCAAACTTTTTGTGTTCGTTGCGGGTCGTGAACGACTTGCTCAATGCGCCTTTCTGTAACTCCAACACTGCGTCGACCGTATCTGAGGTTCTGCTCAGCACTTCCGAGCGGCTGCACCAGGGAAGAAATTCACAATACGCGTCAATGTCGTCTACGAGTTCGAACATTTGCCTTGCGCTGTAAGGGACAATTGCACTTTTGCTGATTTGCCGCATCGCTAAGCAATGACTCCCGATGCACCAGCGCAAATGACGAGTATGCCGACCGGAACCACCCACCGGGAGAAGAACCGCCACAGACGATAAATGTTGCCCGCACCACCAAGTTCATCGGCGGTCGAATTGCGGCACATGACCCACGCCGCGAATACCGTAATGAAAAACCCGCCAAGCGGTAACAAGATGTTGCTCGTCAGATAGTCAATATTTTCGAAAAGTGTGCCACCGAACAGCCGAAAACCGGCTAGCTCATTGAACGAAAATATAGTGGCAAAACCCGTCGCCCAAATCACTCCGCCGACCAGCATGGCGGCCTGCGAGCGCGTGCGCCCCGAATGCTCGACGACCCAGGCGACGCCAGGCTCCAGAAGTCCCAGCGCCGAGGTGAGCGCCGCGAAGCTCAGCAACACAAAAAACGATGTCGCGAAAAATACACCCCCGGCCATTTCGTGAAACGCGAGTGGCAAGGCCACGAAGACCAATCCAGGGCCGTCGGCCGGGTTCAGCCCGTTGGTAAATACAGCCGGAAAGATAACGATAGCGGCGAGAACAGCGATAGCGGTATCGGCCACAACGACGGCGCTGGCCGTCTTCGTGATCGATGTCTGGTTTGAGAGATAGGCACCGTAAGCCATGACGGCGCCGATGCCGAGACTAAGTGAGAAGAATGCCTGCCCCAGCGCATGCAGCACGCTCCGCCACGTCAGCATGCTGAAATCAGGTTTGAAGAGGTAGGAGATCCCCTCCGCAAATCCGCTGCTCGACATGCCTCGCACCGCCAGCAGAATTAACAGGAGCAGTAATGCCGGCACTACGAAACTCACGGCCTTTTCGACGAAGCGCTCGTAACCGCGGGCAATCAACGCGATTGTCGCAGCCATGAACACGGTGTGTGCGACCGCAACACTCTGCCAGTCATCAGTCAGCGCCTTGAATATCAGAACGGCGTCCTGGGCGCTGGCGTCGCGGAAAATGCCACTGAGCGCTTTCGGTACATAAGCCAGCGTCCAGCCGGCTACGACGCTGTAGTAAGAAAGAATCAGAATGCCGGCGAAAACGGCGACGATAGCCACCCACTGCCAGCGCCGGCTGCTGCCCTCTTCCTCACCCAGGAGCGCCATTGTGGCGACCGGGCTGCGCCGCCCGCGGCGACCAATCAGAATTTCTGACATCAGCACCGGCAGCGCGATCAAGGCCACGCAGGCGAGATAGACGAGCACGAATGCGCCCCCGCCATTCTGTCCGGCTATGTACGGAAACTTCCAGATATTGCCCAGGCCGACCGCAGAGCCGGTGACGGCGAGGATAAAACCGAGCCGGGTAGATCCGTGACCAAGCAGGAAGGACCGCCGTTCCTTGCCATTTTCTTCTTGTTTAACCATTTTTCAGTGTTCAACGGCGTGTTTCGCGGATTCTGGATCAATTTTTCCTTATAAACAACAAACCCACCTGCGCTGATTTATACTCGCCGGCCGCTCTGGTCACAGAAACCCGAACCGATCACCGTGAACAAGTCTGCCGCAAAAAAAAAGCTGCCCTCGAGAATCGCTGAAAACAAAAAGGCCCGCTTCGATTTCACTATCGAGGAAACGCTGCAGTCCGGCCTGGCGCTTGAAGGGTGGGAAGTTAAAAGTATGCGGGCCGGCAAAGCCCAGATTACCGAAAGCTATGTCCATATCAGGAACAACGAGGCATGGTTGCTCGGGGCCCAGATTACGCCGCTCGGTACGGCATCGACCCACATCCATCCTGATCCGACCCGGACCCGCAAACTGTTGCTGCATCGTCATGAACTTGATCGCCTGGTCGGGGCCGTCGAGAGAAAGGGCTACACGCTGGTGCCCCTGAATCTGCACTGGAGCAAGGGCCGGGTAAAGCTGGACATTGGTCTCGCCAAGGGCAAGAAGCAACACGACAAACGCGCGACAGCGAAAGATCGTGACTGGAAGCGGCAGAAGGCACGTATCCTGAAATCCTCGAATCAATAAAAACAGAGTCTTACAGTGATCATTTAATGTTATTTATCGCTAGTTGATGGTGCCAGGCGTAAGCCATCCGACCACTTGTCAAGCTGCGCAAGTACCAGGAACAGCTTTTCGCCACTGGCACTCAGGCGATATCCCAATCCCGGAATTTTCTCAATGACGCCCAGGCGACCTAGCTCGTGCAGCCGCCGTTGCAGCACGCTGGGAGAAATATTTCCGCAAGCTGACTGTAAGGCACGGAAGTTCAGTGGACCTACCCGAAGCTCCCAGACGATGCGCAGCGCCCAGCGGCGACCGGAAAAATCCAGCGCCTCGCACATTTGCTCCGATGTGGACGCGCGTCTGAGGTTCTGAATCCGTTGCGCCATGCGCCCTCCTGCAGTTTGCTACGTTTTCGAAAGCATCGCAATGTCCGTGCTTCGTTAAGTGTAGCATTGGTCCGGCGGAACAATTTGCGGTGAGTTATTGTTTTTCACGGGAACGGCCCTACACTGTCCTGGTTGTAAAGAGTTATCCGGGGGCGAACTGGATTCGACGTGGGTCGCGAAGCTCCGGGTGCATGCCGAGGGACAGATAACCTCGTAAATCCACCTGTAAAACTTATAGTTGCCAACGACGACAACTACGCACTAGCTGCTTAAAAACCAGCTATGCCTTCTGCCCGGCTCGTGCTTGTGCGGCCGGATCACAGGAGTCACCGACACAAGACCGCGGCAAGGACATGTTCAGGGTCCGAACCGTTAAATCCTAACTGGACTGGCTACAGGTTTTCCCTGCCCGTCGGGTAGCCCGTAGCGAGATTAAAGACGGAATAAGCATGTAGAGCCCGTAGTGGAGGGCTTGCGGACGCGGGTTCGATACCCGCCGCCTCCACCAACAAACCGGGGCCCCTCACGGGGCCCCAATTTGTTGCTGCACGCGGAGGGCCTCCCGCGTGGACCTGCTCCGCTACTCCCTGAATCGCCTCGCAACTTGCGCGTTCGTCAAGCGAGTCTGTTTTGCCACCGCAGGCGCAAGTGGTTCGATACCCCCCGCCTCCACCAACAAGCCGGGGCCCCTCACGGGGCCCCAATTTGTTGCTGCACGCGGGGGCCTCCCGCGTGGACCTGCCCCGCTACTCCCTGAATCGCCTCGCAACTCGCGCGTTCTGATGCTTGCCTAGGCGAGTTTGCTGGCGGCCATGTCTGCAAGATGCTGCCCTATCGGAATCGATGAGGTCGCCGCTGGCGATGGCGCGTTCAGCACATGTATTGCGGCGGTGGATTCCTCAATGTGAAAGTCGTCAAGCAGCCTGCCGCGCCGGTCGACCGCCTGCGCCCGCACCCCTGCCCCGCCCGGCAGCAGATCGTTAGCGGTGATGGCCGGAACCAGCCTCTGCAGGCTGGCGACGAATACACTCTTCCTGACGGACCGATTGATTTCCGCCAGACCTGGGCGGATGTTCCTTGCCGCCAGCAACCAGAATCCCGGGTAGGCCAAAGTGGCTGTGAAGTCCCTCAGTGAGAAGTCACGGCGCCGGTAGCCTTCCCGTTTCGTAGCAAGGACGGCATTCGGGCCGGCTTCAACGCCGCCACCGACTCGCGGCGTGAGGTGGACGTCCAGAAATGGCAAAGCCGGGTCTGGAACCGGATAAACCAGGCCATTTACCAGCGTGCGGCTTGCATCAGTCAGTGCGTAATACTCACCTCGAAAAGGGATGATTCGAACGCGCGGTGAGCCGCCCGTAAGTTGGGCCACGATGTCACTGTGCAAACCGGCGCAGTTCACGACCAGCTTTGCCGAAATATCCAGGTCCGAGGTGATAAGTTGCTGTCGGCCCCGGGCGATGCGGGCCGATTCCAGGCGCTCACCTGTAAAGATCTGGCCGCCGAGTTTTTGGAATTCCCCGGCGAAGGCACGGGCGACCTGTCGGTAGTCGAGCACTGCAGATCGCGGCGCGTACAGTGCTTGCTTACCTGCGACCTCAGGTTCGATCTCGGCAAGCTCGGACGCAGTTACCATGCGTAGCGCTGGAACACCGTTGGCAGTGCCAAATTCATGCAGGCGTCCGAGGCCCTGAACCTGCTCGTCCGTTCGCGCAACAATCACTTTGCCGCAGCGGCGAACGGGAATGCCGTGCTGTTCACAAAACGTAGACATTGCGCGATTGCCTTCGACGCAAAAACGAGCCTTTAGCGAGCCTGGACGATAATAAATCCCAGCATGCAACACGCCGGAGTTATGGCCCGTCTGCTGCGTGGCAATCTCGGCATCTTTTTCAATGAGTGACACAGAGATAACGGGATGCCGCAATTTCAATTGCAGCGCGGTCGACAGCCCGACTATGCCGCCGCCGACGATCAGTACATCAGTCGTAAGAGCTGCCATCGGCTCTCGGCCCGGGCATCGGCGTTAGTCCTTCAGCAGGACGTCTGTCTTAATCTCAATCCCTGTGCTCGTAAAGTCGACGCGGTAAGCAATGCGATCGAGCATTTCCTGCGCGACGCGCATCAGACTTTCGGCTGCCGCCTGCACCTCGGGATTTGTCTCGCCGCTATCCGGCGCCTGTGACATCGCCTGAGCAAGCAGCCCGTAATAGCGGTCGGCATCCATATCCATCGCCAGGATCGGGGATGAATCAGGTGTCGGTGCGGCGAGCATGGCCGGCAACTTAGATTGCATGTCGTCACCGAGCGAAAACGCCAGTGCATTGTCAGTCATGGCAACGTGCACGACATCGCCAACGACAGATACCTGCGGAATGGTGAGACGGACCGGTTCGCCGTCGGGCTCCAGATTAAGGCCCGCCAATTCGGGAAAGAACATGGAACCCATTGCCAGCAGCCCTTCGACGTTTTCCATCGCGACCACAAACTGGCCCTTAACTGAACTCGGCGGCTGACCGACTGCAAGATTGCTGCCCTGGAAGTCTTCGATGACCGCAAGGAAGCCGCTGAAACTGTATACGATCGGCGGTACCGGCTGATTTAACATTTCCGCGCCCTTGCTAACGCTGTTTTGCAGGTCCGCGAACAGCTCGCACTCAAACGGATCAGCTTCGATCGCGTCCAGCCGGGCAGCGTAGAATTCGCGCGCTGCCAGCAAATCCACACTCATCCCGAACGCAATCAGCCCCTGTTGCGGAGCGCCAAGCCCCGGTACTGAGCCGGCGATCGCCGTCATGGCGCTGGCGAGGTCGCTGCGCATTTCGGCGATTGCCTTGAACGACACCGTTGACGCCGATAAAGCCGTGTAGCCAGCCACCAGCCGGGGCATGCTGCCGGCCATCTCCCTGATTTCGGTCTTGCACACCGCACTCAGTGAGCTCTGGTCATAATCCGCCATTGAGAACAACGCCGCATTAACACCGCTAGCCTGCTCAGTAAATATCTGCGCCATGCGCTGCACGTCGATGAAGCCGACCATGTAATCCTCATAATCATATGCGTCCGCTATGGCCTTCAGCGTGCCTGCCGCGGCAACACTTGTCACCGGCAAGGTCAGGCCCAGCAGCGCTTTCAAATCGACGTCCGCCAAATTGGCGGATGCTATTGTCATGACGAAATAGCCGTCAAATATGCCGAGTATGAGCCGGCCGTTTTCATCATCGCCGGCAAAGCGGTACGGGCGTCCGTCGATCGTGTCGCGGGTCATTTGCAGGTCGGCGCGTTGCTCCAGCCGACTTATCGCCGCTTCGAACGCTTCCTCATCGTCGAGCTCGACGCGAACAACAGGGAATAGCCCTACGCCATACATGGCAAGCCTGGAATCCCAATGCAGCCCGGCGTCCTGCAGGCCGGCGACAGACAACAATTCGCCAAATTCCTCGACGATCGGCGACATACTCGCGAATGCTTCGACGTCCTCCTCCTCGCTCTGCGCCTGTACCTGTGCATCGTCGATGACCGCGCTGATGATGTCGTGATACGCCTCGAGAATCTGATCTATCCGGGGCTCGATCTTTTCCCGAAGGTCATCGGGCAATTCGCCTGCTCGTGCGAAAACATACGGCGTATCCGCGGGAACGTATTGCAGAATGCCTGCTTCTTCATCCAGGGCGATGGGCTGGTCGTCTGATGAACCTCCGCAGCCAGCCGCCTGCAAGAGCAGCGATGCACAAGAGACAGACAGAGCGAGTGAAAGAAGCCTGGACATGATGAATTTCCTGATTTGAAGCTGCGCACTTGCGGGCGCGCAGCAGAATGTGGCGGCCATGATACAGGCCGGCCGGCTGCCATGGTAACTGCGTATGCGTGAGCGGGCCTTGTGCGCGCTGGTCGCGGCCAGACTGGTGGGACAGCCGTTGTGTTGGGCGTCCGGCCCCTCTACTCTGCATCGATGCCAGCTGCCGACAAACATAATCACCGACCCTTCGACATTGTCGTGTGGGGCGCTACGGGATTTACGGGCAGGCTGGTCGTTGCCTACCTCTTTCGCCGTTATCCACCGGGCGGCGGCGTGCGCTGGGCAATTGCAGGTCGTAATGAACAGAAGCTGGCGGAACTCAAAGCAAGTCTGGCGGGCGACAGCGAACCTATCGAGGTGATCGTAGCCAACAGTTCAGACGCTGCATCCCTGCTTAGAATGGCACGGTCTGCAAGGGTGATTCTGACGACCGTTGGCCCCTATGCGAAGTTTGGTACCGGCCTAATCGACGCCTGCGTGAAAACCGGCACGGATTATTGCGATCTCTGCGGAGAGGTGCAGTGGATGCGGCAGATGATTGATCGCTACCACGCGGCCGCGGGAGATAGCAGCGCGCGTATCGTGATGAGCTGCGGCTTCGATTCAATTCCTTCGGACCTCGGGGTATTCACGTTGCAGGCGATTGCGCTGCGAGAACATGGGATAGCCTGTCAGGACGTGAGCATGCAGGTGCGTGCACTGAAAGGTTCGGCAAGCGGGGGAACCATAGCAAGTATGGTCAACGCCATTATCGCAGCGCGGGCGGACCGCCCGACTGCCCGCATACTTGCGAATCCGTATGCATTGGTTCCGAATGCGGTGTACTCCGACAACAGCGAGCGAGACCAGGACGGTGCTCGCTATGACGACACCGCAGCCGCATGGACCGCACCCTTTGTGATGGCATCTGTTAATACGCGCGTCGTACGCCGCAGTAATGCGTTGCTGGGCTATCCCTGGGGCAGGAATTTTCACTACAGTGAAGCGACCATCACCGGAAACGGTATTTCGGGACGCGTCCGCGCCAGTTTCGTTAGCTTCGCACTAAAAGCGTTCATCATTGCCAACGCGATGCCACTCAGCAGGCGAATGCTGGGGTGGTTTCTGCCAAAACCCGGCGAGGGACCCTCGGCAAACGAGCAAGAAAGCGGTTATTTCAAGATGCAGTTTAACGGCCGCACGGCAGAGGGAGACAATGTGTCGCTGCAGGTAAGTGGCGATCGCGATCCGGGTTATGGATCGACCAGCAAGATGCTGGTGGAATCTGCGGTCTGTCTGGCCGTCGACGATATTGCAGTTGCCGGAGGATGCTGGACGCCTGCATCGGCGCTCGGCAGCAAGCTGCAGCAGAGGCTCGCAAGGTATGCCGGGATACGCTTCGTGCATGCAGGCCAGGATCTCATGCTGTGACAGCCGATGACGTATCGACGCTTGCCTATCTGAACCTCGAGCCCAATGACATTCTGGCAGCGCTGGAAGACGTTGGTTTTCGATGTGACGGGCGCTTCCTGACACTGAACAGTTACGAAAACCGGGTCTACCAGGTAGGAATTGAGGACGCACGGCCCGTCGTCGCCAAGTTCTATCGTCCTGGACGGTGGACCGACCAGGCGATTTTCGAGGAGCATGCTTTCAGCGCGGAACTCGAAGCTCTCGGTATTCCCGTAGTAGCGCCGCTTGAGATTGACGGCAATACCCTGCATCGGTCGCAGGATTTCCGCTTTTCAGTATCGCCGTGCCGCGGCGGACGCGCGCCGGATCTGGACGACAGCGCCTTGATGGAGCAACTCGGTCGACTGGTGGCGCGCATTCACCTTGCGGGCGCCGAGAAGTCATTCGCGCATCGCCCGCATATCGACGTAGAAACGTTTGGCATCCAGTCGGCAGATTTCCTGCTGGATGAGCAATTCATTCCCGATGAAATGGCGGACGTCTACGACGGGCTGGTTGAGCACCTGCTTGACGGCATCGAAGCGTGTTACGAACGCGCGGGTGGCATCAGTGAGATTCGTTTACACGGAGACTTCCACCCGGGCAATGTCCTGGTCAATGGCGAGGTGCTGCACATCGTCGATCTCGACGATGCGAGAACAGGACCCGCCGTGCAGGATCTCTGGATGTTTCTGTCAGGCGATCGCAATGAGCAGACCCCTCAGCTTGAAACATTGCTGAAAGGTTACCGTGACTTTCGCGATTTTGACGCCCGCGAACTGCATGTCGTTGAAGCATTACGCACATTGCGCCTGATGTATTACGCGGCCTGGCTGGCGCGCCGCTGGGACGATCCTGCCTTTAAGGTGGCTTTTCCCTGGTTTGACACCGCGAGGTACTGGGATGAGCACATTCTGACACTGCGCGAGCAGCTGGCGTTGATGCAGGAAGGCCCCCTGCCCTGGACTCCCTGAGCAAAGGCCCAAAGCCGCTAACGGCTGTTTTTGCTGGGTGAGCCACCCGTATGGCGGCAATCTGACCTGCCCCAATCTTGAAATTCAAAGCCTTCGCCAGCGCCCGTCGGCAGTTGCACTGCTGTTGTCGTGGGACTACAGTCATCGCTCGGCATTCACCTTTCGCTTAGGGAACTAAAGCTGCCGCAAAGGCTCTCATATAAGGATAAGCAGGCGCCCGTTCCTTCCGCTGGACACCACTAATTTGAAGTCACTCAGACTGAATACCATTGCTGTAGTTTTCATTGCCGCCTGGGTGACCGGATGCGCTGGTTCCAAGGTCAGCGTGCACAACCCGACAATTCCGAAGCCGCTCATCGATGAATTACCAATGAGCGTCGTTGCGCGCTACCCGGACAGCTTCGATAACTTCGTGCACGAAGAACAGGTGATCGGCAAGGAAAAATGGTCCATCGATCTCGGTCAATCAAACCGCCTTCTTTTCACCCAACTGTTCGGCGCGATGTTCAGCGACTTTTCTGTTATCTCCAACGAAGCGGACCCGCGCGACCTGCAGATCGATGCCCTCATCGAACCCAGCATTGACGCGTTCGAATTTTCAGTTCCCAGTCAGAGCCAGACCGACGACTTCGCGGTGTGGATTCGATATCGCATAAAGATTTTTGACCGTGCTGGCACCCAGGTCGCCAACTGGCCGATCGCTGCATACGGCAAGAGCCAGGCGGTGACCTTCGGCGGTGACGAGGCCCTGCAGCGGGCGGCAGTTCTGGCCATGCGTGATGCTGCTGCACTTATCATCCTGCAGATGGACAAGGCCACGGGCATCAGCAAATTACGCGACGGCAGTGCGCAGGCGCCACCGGAAGCTACTGTTAGCGCTCCCGAAGTAACAGAGCGCCAGTCCACTCCCACACCGGAGATTCCCGATGAGACTAATTAGGGATACGAAACTTGTCAGAAACCTCGTTGCGACGTTCGCGGCTGTCGGCCTGAGTGCATGCGTAACTTCGCGCGTGGAAAATATTCGTGAGACCACGACCGGGATCATCGAGGGCGAAGGCATCGTCATCATGGCCAAGAGCTATCATCTCGGCAATGAAACAGAAGCCAAATTCATTGAATGTGTGGGGAAGTCCATTGGCCGTGGCTCTACCGGACTGCGCGTCATCAGCAATACCGAATTTGTTGATGCACTTTTTCCATGGTTTGAACCTCGCACTGCGCCGGCAGAAACGAAAGGTTTGCCGACGTTGATGTCGCGGCCGGGTGTTGCAGAGAAGATCAAGGAAAAAGGTGTCCGCTACGTCGTCTGGCTCGATGGAGATACCGATAAAGTTGCCGGCGGGGGCAGCATGTCCTGCGCTGCCGGTCCGGGTGGTGGCGGTTGCTTCGGCTTTGCCTGGTGGCAAAATGATTCGAATTATGATGCCAGCGTTTGGGATCTCACCGGTCTAGAAGACGCCGGCACGATTAGCGCCGAGGTCAGCGGCACGTCATTTCTGCCCGCGATCGTCATTCCGATTCCCCTGATCGCGAGAACTCGAGCGAAGGCCTGCAACGCACTGGCCGATCAACTGAAACTTTTCATCGTCGCGGACGAAAGCGAGTCAGCCTGACGGGGAAGCGGGCCGAGCGGCGCCCGCGAAGGATTGCCGGTAAAACGGCACATGCAAATTTTCGACGCTTACCTGCCGTCCGGTAGCCGGGGCATGAACGAACTTGCCCTCGCCCAGATAGATGCCCACATGTGAGATTGTTCCGCCGATCCTGAAAAACAGCAGATCCCCCGCGATGATGCTGTCAGCGCGAACGTGTTTCAATGTGCGCCACTGAGCCTTGGTCGTACGAGGGATTTTTCGTCCTGCCGCATTGTAGGCGTATTGCGCAAGCCCGCTGCAGTCGAAGCCACGCGTGGACGAACCGCCGTAGCGATAAGGCACACCTAATTGGCTCAGGGCGGCACTGGCTGCGCGGGTCCCGACATTCATAACCGCAGCAGCCGCCGGAGCGTCTGGCGGCATTCGAAGCGACGGTTCTGCCGGCACACGCCGAACCGGCTCGTGACCGCATCCCCCCAGAACCACCGCTGCCACGCCAACGAGCCAAAACCGGCCGATGACGGATTGGGGTGTCACTGCCATAGTTCTTTTCCCTGTGGTAACGATGATCAGCATAACTGAAGCCTGCTGAATCACACATGAAGCTGCTCGCAAACCGGCGAGCATGCGTCACGTGTGATAAGTGCCCTTGCGTATCGAGCCCCTGCCATTAACCTGTGAGCCGAGACAGACCGGATCCCTGCTTATGAACATGGACAGAATGCGCGACCTGGAGCTAATCCTTCGCTCACGCTTGCCCGTCATCATCATTGAGTCCAGTCAGGAACTTCGCGTACTGGAATTATTGTGCTCGCTGGCCATAGCAAGAACCAGCGACGGCTATCTGCCGCTATTCCGCTGGACGGTCACTGACGGTCTGCAACGGCTGGATATCGATCTCGAGCCTCAGCTGCATAACGCAGAACCTGCGGACGTGCTCAAGCATATTCGGGCAGTCAGTAAGCCCGGCATCTATGTGCTACTCGATTTCCATCATTATCTTGAAGATCCCGTTAACGTTCGACTGATCAAGGATATTTGTTTGCGCTTCGCCGAAGTAGCCAAACAACTCGTATTGATCAGTCATGAGATCAAGTTGCCGAAAGAACTGGAGACCTTTGCAGGGCGCTTCGAAATGTCGTTGCCGGACGAAAAAGATCGCGAGAAAATTGTCAAAAAAGTGGCCGGTGAGTACAGCCAGTTGCATCCCGGCAAAACGGTGCAATACGACCCGAAAGCTTATCAGATGCTTTTAAACAATCTCGCAGGATTAACGGAACATGATACGGAAAAGCTGGCACGCAATGCGATTCTTCAGGACGGCGCAATCACCAAAAGTGACCTGCCGGCGGTGATGCAGGGGAAGTACGAACTGCTTAATCGAGGCGGCATCCTGCACTACGAATACGATACGGC
Source organism: Woeseiaceae bacterium (assembly GCA_037968735.1). Lineage (GTDB taxonomy): Bacteria > Pseudomonadota > Gammaproteobacteria > Steroidobacterales > Woeseiaceae > SZUA-117. Next base: position 53,148 of record JBBKWC010000039.1, read on the forward strand.
GCAATTTGCCGAAGTGGGTGGCCTTTCCCGGCTAAAGCAGTGGTTGCAGATTCGCAAATCGGCGTTTGTTGGCGATGCGGATAGCGGCCACCTGGACACACCAAAAGGTATTCTTCTCATCGGCGTGCAGGGCTGCGGCAAGAGCCTCGCCGCGAAAGCGACGGCGGGTATCCTGGGCCTGCCGCTTCTGCGGCTTGATTTCGCCAGCTTGTACAACAAATATCACGGTGAGACAGAGCGAAATTTGCGGGAATCGTTGGCAACGGCGGATACCATGTCTCCCTGCGTATTATGGATCGACGAGATAGAAAAAGGACTTGCAGGCCAGGGTAGCGAAACTGGCACGACGCAGCGGGTACTTGGCACCTTTCTAACCTGGCTCGCAGAAAAGGTAGGCCACGTTTTTGTCGTGGCTACGGCTAACGACATCAGTAGTCTGCCTCCGGAACTGGTGCGCAAGGGCCGCTTTGACGAACTGTTCTTCATCGACCTGCCGACAACAGAAATTCGCATCCAAATCCTTGATATTCATCTTAAAACTCGTAAACAGGACGCCAACTCCATAGACCTTGTCCGTGTGGCCGGCGCCTCTGAAGGCTTTTCCGGTGCAGAACTGGAACAAGCGATCGTGGCTGCTCTGTATTCGGCACATGCGCAACAAGTCGCCCTGAATACCAACCACCTGCTGGAGGAACTTGCCAGCACCCGGCCATTATCTGTGGTGATGTCTGAGCGCATCGGTACGCTCCGACAGTGGGCCGCTGGCAGGACCGTGCCCTGTGACTGACCCGCCCGCATTGGGCATTTAACGAAATACCGATTTTTTCGTTGGCTTCAGGAGAAATTGCGAAATCTGCCGTGTTAAACTTTGGTCATGGCTAATAAGAATAAAAATACCAATGAGTTAGTCGACCATTCGGACGAAGACGCGACCTCAGAACTTGAGATCACGGAGGTGTTCCGGAATCGGCTTGTCAGGGGTGCTGACAAGATCGAAGTCGACGAACACACCTACGACATCGCCGATGCCGATATCCGCTTGACGGATAAATCCAAGGTCGAGCTGAAGTCGGCACTAAAAAAACAAAAAGCAAAGGTTGAGGCGCTCGAATTTGAATTTGAGAAAGCTGAAACTCGCCGCCGCAGCCTCGAAGAAGAAGTCATCGCCTTCAAGGAAATCGCGGAGACTTTTAGCGCTCAGGCATTGCAGTCCCAGCGGGAACGAACTGAAACTGATGCGAAGCTCACGGCAGAAATTGAGCGCTCCGCAGAGCTGCAGCAGTCACTCGAGGAAATGGGCGCAGCGATTGATGATGCCAGGTCGAGTGCCGGTGACGCCAGGGCGAAAGCCGACGCTGCAATTGACAAATCGAGAGAGTTGAAGCACGCAGTAGATGACAGTCGCAAGCAGCTACTGGCGCTGGAAAAAACGGTAACTATGCGCGAGAAGTCCGTCGCGAAGCTGCGGACAAAACTAAGGAAGTCGAAAGAACAGAAGCAACCCCTGGTTGAAACTACACGCATTGCAAAGTTGCAATTAAGTGAAATGGAGAAAGAGCTTAGCGCTGCCAGGACCGAAGTTGCATCGCTGAGCAGCTACATCGATGCACGTCAGGAAGAATGGGAGCCGCGCAATAGTCAGCTGGCGGAGCTGACATCGGAACTGGCTGACGAACGAGAGACCGCGCAAATCCTGCGCCAGGATTTGGACAAGCGCACACGGGATAACGAGGCACTTCGACAGCAGCTTGAAAGCGCGACGGAGCAACTCGAACGTAACCAGTCAGAGTTGAACGCGACCAGAGCGCAGAATCTTGAACTCGATCTTGCATTGAATGAGCACGCTGCAGTGGAGCTCGATCAGAACCGTGTTTTGCTGGCGGAGCAGGAAGGCCAGCTTGCCGCGTGGAATGCAAGGATAGAGGAGCTGGAGAAGGATAACCTTCGACTTGAAAAATACGCTGACTCATTGCGAGGTCGACTGCAGGATCAGTTGACGCTTGCCGGTGATGCAATTGCCATCCGTGAGGTACTTGAGTCGCGTCTCGAAAAAGCCAATCAGAAGATGCTCGATCTTTCCACACGGGTCCAGGCTGAAAAAGAGCGTGCCGATGTTGTCGAAACCAGAAATAAGGAGATGGAAGAAAACTTTGAGCGGGAAGTCAGGCAAATTCGGTTCGAACTGTCTTCTGCACAGGACACCTTGTCGGATAAAGAGACTCTCGCTGAGGAACTGGCTTCCGATCTTGTTGACCATCGCAGTTTTCGTCAGGCGCTGGAAGCTCAGCTCGGAGAAATAGAGGAACAGAGCGACACCAGGATTCGGCGGCTTTCGAAGGACCTGAAGCGCGCAGTACTCGAAGTGCAGGAACTCGAACGCAAGATAAAAATGAAGGATCAGACGATCGGAGATCTGATGCGTGAATTGGCGAGTCATAGCGACCAAGAAGTACCGGCCATTAATTCCGACAGCGGTCTTCAGCGCATCGAAGGATTTCGATCAGAAGAGTCGCCCCACCGCCAGCCGGCTGAAAAAGATCGCATTGCCCGTCTCCTGGTCGGCAAAGCGGACGGCAGAGAGTTGCGATTCCCGCTTTTCAAGGACCGGCTGACAATCGGTCGCACTTCTCACAACGACATCCAGTTAAACATGCAATACGTGAGTCGCAGGCATGCCGTGCTGTCTACAGACGACGGCAAGACACGCGTCATTGACTGGGGCAGCAGAAACGGCGTTTTTGTGAACAGCAAACGAGTGACAGAAAAGATCCTCGCATCAGGTGACGTCGTAACGATTGGCACGACGGAATTTCGCTACGAAGAACGCAATAAGCGCTGACGGATCGGTTGCTCGCAGGCGCAGTTGCGATGATGCAGTCCGGGCTCGACTTGACCTGCGTCCCTGCCTGGTCAACGATTGCAATATCGTCCGAGTCATAAACTCCTATGGTTGACAAAAAGCATTCATTTGCGCGCTCGCTATTATCCGAAATTGCCCTGTTCTCGATACTCCTGCTTGCAGGACTCGTGCTGCTGCCGCTCGCCATTTATATGATTGGCAATTCGCTGTTTGGTGATTACAGCGGGTCCGGTTTCTCTTCTTTCTACGCTACTATTCATAGCGAAATGCGTAGCGGCAGGCCCGCAGCGTGGCTCCTGGTGCTTTCCCCCTACATTGTCTGGCAATTGTTTCGTCTGACCTGGCGTGGTTTCAGCTGGGCGTCCCGCGGCAAGCCCGAAATCGCGCCGTGATGAAATGCCCCCGTCTGGAATGTGAACTACGTCACGTTATTTCCGTGTAAGTCATTGCATTTACAAGAAAAGATTAGAAATTATGTTAATGATCACGCATGCTTCTGGCGTGACCGGGCTATATTGAGTGCAGGTACGGTATGTCGAAACACAGACAGATACGGCGACAAAGATGAAGCGTTTACTTTCATGGGCCAGATCTCTCTTCGTTAAGGAGAAAGCAGCACCGCAGAATCACGTCAAGTCTGCCGTGCCGCGTGTGCGTCCCAGACCTGTACCTTCCCCTGCAGCACCGAAACCTCAGAATAAAGTCCGCCGCCCTTATGCAGGCGAAATCGGCGGACGTATTGCGGATGGAGGTCCAGGCAAGAATATTCTGGTCCGAAACAAATATGTCCGAGAAGACACCGGCACGCATGAAACGCTGAAAATTCTGGATGAGGCCCTAATGGAAGGCGAGGAAGAAGCGGGCGCCGACCCCTACAACACTGGCCGCTTCGACCGTTCCAAATCCTGGGACAGCTCACGCTTTCGCAAATAGCGCCTGGCCGGCGCGAGAATTGACGATGCCGGGGACCGCGGTTAGGCTCCCCGCGACCCGGTCAGAGTATGAAAGCGTCGGTAAGCATGCGAATTTCCATTGATCTCGACGAAAACGATCTCCGTCATTTTCGCCTTATTATGCGGGAAGCCCGAAAAAACGTTGGGCGCGCAGATCCTGAACTTATCGTAGCGAGCGCCGAAGCCGCATTGAAAAATATCGACCGCAGTAAGTTCGCGAGCTTTGTTGTGGAACGCGTCGACAAATTAAGCGTCATGATAGCCATGCTCACCGATCACGAATGGCGTTTACCGCAAAAAGATACAACCCGGGTTCTCAATGCACTGGCCTATTTTGCGGATCCGGAAGACCTTATTCCCGATACCATCCCCGGAATAGGCTATCTCGATGACGCAATCATGATTGAACTGGTTATCCGAGAACTGAAGCATGAAATTGAAGCCTACGAAGATTTCTGTAAATTCCGGTCATCGCGCCAGGCGCCCAAGGGAATCAAGGCGCGCTCCAATGACTTGTCGCGAGAAAGCTGGCTTGAGCGCCGCCGCGACCAACTGCTGACACGAATGCGCCGGCGGCGGAATAAAGGTTTGACTGGTGCTGATAAATCCAAGCCCCTGTTATAGCCCCTGGCAATATCAACTGTGGAGCCATGCGCATGCCGATTCCGCTAAAACCCTTGTTTCGAGCCGAGCCTGGCTTTCAGGGCAGGAAGTATATTCCCGTTAGCGTGAGACCCCCCCACATCGCTGCCTGTGCCAGCCAGCGGAAGCGGTGATGTTTTAGCAGCGCATAGAAACTCACGGCCGTCAGGGCTGTCATAACAGTGAATATTGCGAAACTTGCCACGAGGGGCCTGAATTCTGACTGCAGGCGCGGATATTCCGGTTCCAGGATGGAAAAGATCAGCAATACTGCCGCTAGGCTGAATGCTATAGACAGGCAGGTACCGAGAAGAATGCCGGTGATGACGCTAAGCGGTCTCATGGCGGTATTTTAAGCACACTGGAGCAAGACTGGGTTGGAACACGTCAAAATTGCCAAATCCGCCCTTGATTGACAGGCTGGTGCAATCTAGCCTTCATTCCTGCATAGGCGTAATTGACCTCATGCGAAACATGGAGAGAGTACTTTGAGAATATTTCTGAATGGCATCCGGAACCGGATTGCGATTGGTGTTTTGACGGCAGTCAGTGTCCTCGCCACCGCGCCGATTTTCGCCGATATCGAGTCTCAGGAGCTTGGGCCCGTCCCCCGGCACGAGAAAATAGGCCAGCTGGTCACGGAATTCATTCAAAAATCCCACTACCGACATGCGTCGGTAGACGATGAGCTTTCCGCTCAGGTTCTCGATCGTTACATTGAATCCCTGGATAACAACAGGATGTATCTGCTGGAATCGGATGTCGCGGCATTCGAGAAATTCCGCTATCTGCTCGATGATATGGTTCGCTCCGAGCCGCTCGATCCCGTCTTTTCCATGTTTGACGTGTACCGCACCCGGGTCCGTGAGCGCCTTGAATTTGCGCTGAAACAGCTTGAAGTCGTTCCGGATTACAGCGTCGAAGAAGAATACACATTCGATCGCGAGGAAATGCCCTGGGCGAAAACAACCGCCGAGCTGGATGAGATCTGGCGGCAAAGGGTGAAGAATGATGCGCTAAGCCTGGCGCTGGCGGAAAAAGAATGGCCTGAGATCCAGGAAGTGTTGGAGAAACGCTATACACGGTTCCTCAAGCGTATGGACCAGATTAACAGCGACGACGTTTTCGAAACGTTCATGAATGCTTTTGCACACACGCTCGACCCTCATTCCAGCTATCTGAGCCCGAGAAATTCCGAAGAATACCGGATCCAGATGAGCCTCTCTTACTTTGGCATCGGCGCCTCATTGCAGGTGGAAGACGATTACGTGATGGTCATCAACGTGATACCGGGTGGTCCGGCCGCGATCGATGGAGAGTTGCAGCCCAAGGACAAGATTACTGCGGTGGCACAGGGCGAAGACGGTGAATTGGTCGATGTGATCGGCTGGCGTCTGGATGATGTCGTGCAGTTGATCCGCGGTCCTGCTGACACAGAGGTTCGCCTGCAAGTCATGCCAGCGGGCGCGTTGCCTGGCGCGGAAGAAAAAATGATCAACCTGACCCGCAACCAGGTGAAGCTGGAGGAACAAGCAGCAAAAAGTGACGTCGTGAAAATCCAACGGGATGGTCGGGACTGGTCGATCGGGGTAATCGAAGTACCGAGTTTCTATCGCGACTACCGCGCACTGAGCAACGGCGACAAGGATTACACCAGCACCACCAAAGACGTGAAGAAACTGATTGGCGAACTGGAAGAACAGGGTATTGACGGACTGATTATCGACCTGAGAAATAATGGTGGTGGTCATCTGACGGAAGCCACTGCACTGTCCGGATTGTTTATTGATAACGGGCCAGTGGTTCAGCTCCGTAATTCCAACGGCCGAATCAGCCGCCTGGACGATCCTGACCCGGTGCCACGAGTGGCGTATAACGGCCCGCTTGCGGTATTGGTAAACCGCTACAGTGCCTCTGCCTCGGAAATATTCGCCGCAGCCATTCAGGATTATGCGCGTGGCGTGATTATTGGTCAGCAGACCTTCGGCAAGGGTACGGTGCAGAATCTCTACTCGCTCGACCAGTATGTTCGGCGACCTGATGACGAAGGATTGGGCCAGCTAACCTTGACTATCGGCAAGTACTACCGCGTTACCGGCGAAAGCACGCAGCATCGTGGTGTGGACCCGGATATTTCGCTCCCGTCGACGATAGACGCCACCGTTGTGGGTGAAAGCGTGCGGGACAGCGCCCTGCCCTGGGATACCATCCGAACAACAGAATTCCGGGCCGGCGAGCCGTTGCAAAGCACCATCAGCACGCTCACCGCAAGTCATGCCACGCGGTCCAAGGACGATCCTGACTTCCAATATCTCCTGGCGGGTATACGCGACGTCGAGGAGGCCAGGTCAAGGGTCGACGTTTCACTTAATATCGAGAAACGACGTCTGGAAAGGTCAGAAAACATGGCAAAACGCCTGGAACGGGAAAATACCCGCCGTGCCGCCACGGGGCTTGAGCCGCTGGCCACCGTAGAGGACCTGGAAGCGCTTGAGGCGCCCGATATACATCGTGACCAGGCAGCCGCTATCGTCACCGACCTCGCCCTCATGCGGGAGGTGAAGGCCCGTCCGACTCATACCGCGCAGGTGGATCAGTAGGCGCCTCTGGCTCGCGGCCGCTTGCACCGTAGACACGCGGGGTTATACTGGGTGTTGTAAGTACCCAACCAGCTGACTAGTCCACTTGTGGAGGTCGCCGTGGAGCCACGACATCGGAACGAATACGGGAGCAGTTACGGCCGAAGCGCGATCGCCGTAGCCCTCCTCTTAGGCAGCGCCTGGAGCACTCCGCTACTTGCCGCCGCAAACGCTGCGCTCGACTGCGACAAGCTGGCGCGTGGCCTGAGAAATCTGGATACCCCGGTCGAAGTTCTGGCAGTGACTAACGTGGATCACGGCACTGTCGATCAGACGGCATCAAAGAGTGCGCCCGCAGAGTCTGCTGCCAGTGAGCTTCAGGTCAATACTGACGACGCCGCCACACCCTTTCTCTACCTGTCGCCACGGGTCGCGTCATTGTCCAGAAACGTGTTTGAAGCCGGGCGCTATTCGCTCGCTCCGAACCAGACGCAATCGTCACTACCCTCATCGCCTGTAGCGGACTCGGAAAGCGCGCCGGCCGGCGCTGAAGAACTTGATGATGCCAGCCCGTTGGCAACGGAAGAAAAATTCAGTTTGCCGCTCTTCCAGAGAGAAATGTACCGCACCGATATCTAAGTGCTTGCACACCGTCTAGCGGCTGAAAGACTTCGAGATTCCCCAGTAGTTCTCCCCGGCGATATTGACGTTACTTCGCTGCACTGAGCCCTGTTCATCGATATCGAAAAACACGCTGACAGAAGCTGCCAGCGGCACCGCGTCCGACTCGCCGTTAAACTTGGCGGTATCGCCCAGCAATTGGGCGCGCTTTTGCAGTACATCGGCGAAATCTTTGGCGGCTTCCATCCTGACCACGCGTTTTTTTACACTGACCAGGAATTTCTCGCACTCGAATGCGGTTCCGTAGTTAATGGCGCCGACGCTTTTCTCGGTCGCTTCCTTGATGAGCGGCGCAATACCATCATCGGCGAAATGGGAATAGAGCTGCTGGGCAAACGCGAGAATCATCAGATTGATGGAACGCTTTGCCGCAACGTCCAGACCCTGATGTTCAGGCGGCGTGCGATTTTCGATCTCGCGCAGGCTATCATCCAGTGACTGCTGGTCCCGTACCGCCGTTTCGATCTCAGTCGCCAGCCTATCGATTGTTTTCATCGACGAGCCGCCGCGGAATATTCTGACAAAAGCACTCATCGACGTCAGTCGTTGCTGCTCTGCTTGCAATTCGTCTTCCAGCCGTTGTCCCTGATCACAAATGTCCAGCTTCCGCGCAGTGACGTCCCGCGCTTCCTGCTTGCGACGTTCGTTCCAGCCGACCAGGACCGTGTTGTGACTCTTTTTCTCGCGTTGTTGCTTTAGCTGTTCTGCGAAACGTGCCAGCTTTCGCTCACAGCGCTGCCCGATGCCGCGCAGTTGATAGTAGACCACGACATTATGCGCCCAGTCGGGATCAATCAGGAGTTCTTCAAGGTGATCCAGTTTTTGCTGCAATCTGGCGGCGGAGCCTTCCTGCTGCTTGATTCTATCGAGCAGCCGGTACTGTTCCTTGCGCATTCCGGCGAACTCTTTCTTCAGCTCTGCGCGGTTCCAATAGAGATCCATCAGCTTATCGCTGTCGTGTGTTTTCTCCTCGGAACTGCCAAATATTGCGGTCAAACTGGACAAGTAACACCTCTTTACATAATCACGCAATGCGATGCATCGCGAAATCTGCAGCGTCGCTACCAATGATGACAACTGGTCGCCGGGACGTCCTTGATTGAATCGACAGTTTGGATGTGCTGGAAAAGGCCGGCCAGGCGCCGGCAGGCGATCAACGTTCCAGAATCAGGTGACCCTGGTCCATTAAATACTCCAGCCATTTATTCAGTACGGTATTGCGACGCCAGCGGCGATCCAGCTCGTGTCGATGTGCACGCGACAGGCGTCGCAACTCTGCGTGCCGATGGTCCCCCGAGAAACCCATCGATTCCGCGAGGCGGCCATCCAGATAGACACGGAGTTTCATGTCCGGATCTGCCACCCGCTCGCCTTCTTCCATAAAGAAATAAGTCAGAGACAAGGTGATGGTGTAGCGGCTTCTTTCGAGTATTTCGACATGGAGATCGCAATCGCCCGCTACTGTCGAACGATAGTAACCATCCAGACGAAGCAATTCCGGAATCAATTGCATCAACCGCAGATAATTACTCTCATACAAAGCCATCAGGCCAACGAAACTTTTCGGCCGGATAATAGTCTGCGGAACGAGTTGGTAATCGAGCAACATGTGCCGAATATAGCACAGCATTCAGCATGCAAAAGCGACCTGGTTATCCTTATTAAAATTCACACAAATACCGAAATTTCAAGGTCGCACCCGCCGCTCTACCCCGGTACTATTAAGGATGCGGCTGGCAATTTCTTCAATGGACAATTCGGTCGTGTCTATGTGAGGAACACCGTATCGCTTGAATATTTTTGAAGCTTCGCGTAGCTCGTATCTGACTTGCTGCGGCGAAGAATAATCGCCCAACGCGCGCCGCTCTTTACGAATCTGCTGCAAGCGCGTTGGCGCTATCGTCAACCCAACCAGTTTCTTTTTCTGACTCACCAGAAACTCGGGCAGTGAACCATTATCGAACACTTCGTCCGTCAGTGGAAAGTTGGCAGCAAAAACGCCGTACTGCAGGGCAAGGTACAGGCATGTTGGCGTCTTCCCTGAGCGTGACACACCGAGCAAGACGACGTCCGCCATTTCATAATTCCGCGCAATTCCACCGTCGTCATTTGCCAGCGCAAAATTGGTCGCCTCGATTCGTTTCATATAACTGTCGATGTCGCTCATGCCGTGAGCACGGCCGGCTGCATGTGTCGATTTCTGTTGCAACTCTTCTTCGAGGGGTTCGAGGAAAACGTCGAATATATCGAGATGAAGCCCCTTCGCCTGCCGCACGATAGCCCTGAAGTTATCCTGCACCAGGGTCGAAAAAACGATAGGACGCAGGCCGCCGCTGTCTGCAGCTGAATTGATCTTGTGAACTGCGTCCTGTGCCTTGTCTTCGCTATCTATAAATGGCAAAGTCACTTGCCGAATTTGTCGGACGTCAAACTGAGTTAACAGGCTATGCCCCAGGGTTTCGGCGGTTACACCCGTCTGGTCCGACAAGAAAAACACGGTACGCTCACTCATTATGATCACTACCTCGGTTCGTCGCGTTCCCGCTTGTGCAACGGCGAAAACGAATCGTTATGGATCTTCTCCTGATCGATTGTCCATTTCCGCGCCGTTAACACAAGGGAGTTAGTTTTGGAGCCATATGTCATCGAGCTGAATCAGCTTGGCATGCAGGATGTCGAAACCGTTGGCGGTAAGAACGCCTCGCTTGGCGAAATGATCAGTAACCTTGCAAATCTGGGAGTGGACGTTCCCGGTGGCTTTGCGACAACCTCTGCAGCTTATCGTGATTTTCTGGGAAAAGATGGTCTGGACAGAAGAATCGACGATTTGTTGTCCGATCTCGATGTTGACGACATCGGCGCGCTGTCCGCAGCCGGAAAAAAAGTTCGGCAGTGGATAATGGATACGCAATTACCGCCGCGTCTTATGTCCGAAATCAGCGACGCCTGGAAGCAAATGGCCGACGGCAGGGATATTTCTGTCGCGGTGCGCTCGTCGGCAACTGCGGAAGATTTGCCTGACGCATCTTTTGCCGGTCAGCAGGAAACGTTCCTGAATGTTCGCGGGCTCGATCATCTCGTTGATGCGCTGCATCAGGTATTTGCGTCGCTGTTCAACGACCGGGCTATCGCCTACAGGGTTCATCAGGGATTCGATCATTCCCTGGTGGCACTCTCGGTTGGCGTGCAGTACATGGTGCGCAGCGATATCGGAGCGGCGGGCGTTACCTTCACCCTTGATACTGAAACTGGCTTCCGCGACGCGGTCTTTATTACGTCGTCGTATGGTCTGGGCGAAACTGTCGTTCAAGGCGCCGTAAATCCGGATGAATTTTATGTCTATAAGCCGGCGCTCGACAGCGGTCACTTCCCGATACTCAGGAAAAATCTCGGCAGCAAAGCGATAAAAATGGTCTTCAGTGACGACCCGCGTCCTGGCAAGACCGTCGACACCGTGGATGTTGATGAGAAGGACTGCAGACGGTTTTCGTTGTCAGATGGGGATATCGTGGCACTCGCCAAGACGGCAGTGACTATCGAAAAGCACTATAAGCGCCCCATGGATATCGAATGGGGCAAGGACGGCACTGATGGCAAGTTATATATCTTGCAGGCGCGTCCTGAAACAGTACAAAGCAGGAGCGGCAGGACGATTGATCGCTTCACACTGAAAAATCGCTCTACGGTGCTGTCTGTCGGGCGCAGTATTGGACAGAAAATTGGCCAGGGTCGCGCGAGAATCATACGTGACGTCAGTGAAATTGCGCGTGTGCAAACCGGCGATGTGCTGGTGTCGGATATGACCGACCCTGATTGGGAACCTGTCATGAAGCGCGCAGCCGCCATTGTTACCAATCGTGGCGGCCGCACTTGTCACGCTGCCATCATTGCCCGGGAATTGGGCATCCCCGCCGTTGTTGGTTGCGGCGACGCAACGTCTGTCATCCCTGAAGGAGCCGAAGTGACGGTCAGCTGCGCCGAAGGTGACGAAGGCTTCGTGTACGAGGGCAAGCTGGAGTTTGTCGAATCGCAAATCGAGCTGGATGCCCTGCCGGACATTCCCGTTAAAATAATGATGAATGTCGGTAACCCTGACAGGGCCTTCGATTTCGCCAATATTCCGAATAGCGGTGTCGGACTTGCGCGTCTGGAATTCATTATAAACCGGATGATCGGCGTGCATCCGAACGCCCTCCTGGAATACGACAAACTGGATGACGATACCCGGCTGGCGGTAGACGAACAAATGTCAGGGTACGACGACCCTGTCCGGTTTTTTGTCGACAAACTGGCTGAAGGGGTTGCCACGATCGCTGCGGCTTTCGCACCCGAGCCGGTCATCGTTCGCATGTCCGATTTCAAATCCAATGAATATGCGAATTTAATTGGTGGCGAAAAATACGAGCCGGATGAAGAAAATCCGATGCTTGGTTTTCGTGGCGCCGCAAGATACGTCGACCCCTCTTTTCGGCCCTGTTTCGATCTGGAATGCGAGGCCCTGCGCAAAGTGCGCAACGACATGGGATTGCGGAACGTACAGATCATGATTCCTTTCGTCAGGACAGTTAAGCAGGCGAAGCAGGTCATGGACATACTGGCGGAGAACGGCCTGGAACGCGGTAAAGACGACCTGAAAGTCATCATGATGTCGGAGCTGCCCACCAATGCCCTGCTCGCAGACCAGTACCTCGAGCATTTTGACGGCATGTCTATTGGCTCGAATGACATGACACAGTTGACGCTGGGTCTTGATCGGGACTCCGCTCTGATATCAGACCTGTTTGACGAGCGCGATGAGGCCGTGAAGGCTTTGCTCTCCATGACCATCAAGGCCTGCAAGGCCAAAGGGAAGTACGTTGGAATCTGCGGCCAGGGACCGTCAGACCACCCCGATCTCGCCCGCTGGCTGCTGGATGAAGGCATCGAAAGCATGTCCCTGAATCCCGACACGGTCGTGGAAACCTGGATGTTTCTCGCTGGTAAAGCCGTCTGACTGGGTCTGTCAGAATCGATCGTATCGTGATCGTTTCTGAAACTTCATTTTCGGCAGTATAAGTCCGATCAGCATTCCGACGAACAGTACCAGCGCGCCGGTAATAAACCAGTTGCGGGTCGTCTGACCGGACAATTTGTCATTTTCTTCTTCAAGAATGCTGGCCTTGATCTCTGCATCCGTCAACTGTTGCTGCAGGCTCTTGTTCTGTCGATCGATCGCCAGCGTATTCGCCGCTTTTTGCTGAATCTCCTCAAGTTCCGACCGCAAGTCCGACCGCTCCCGCTCGAGCTGCGCAATTTGCTGCGTCGCATTATCCTGTTCAGTCTTGATTGCCGCGAGCTGGTTGCTCATCGATGCGCCTTTGGCGCTCTCGCTGGTCAACTGCCCGGAGAGCACACGCAGCTGCTCGCGAGCCGAGGGTTCGTCCATCAGGTAGCGGGTCAGTACCCAGCCCTCGGTACCCCCACCGGTTCGGACTCTTGAATAGCCGCTTTCGGCGTCACTTTCCAGAACCTCGAGCTTCGTTCCGCTAGTCACCATCAGCACGATGGCGTTGCTGGTGCTCGGGCCGGTTCGCAACAACACCTCAAATTCGTCGCTGACCCAGGATGGTGCGGACATGGCCGACAGAGAAATCAGAAGTCCGGCGAAAAGTACCGGATATTGGCGGGAAATGACTGGCTTCAACATTGAATCGCTTCAGAAAAGTACGATGACGCACTATATGACAAGCCGATTGTCGGTACCAGACTCTGCATGCTCTTCGGTGACCTTTCGGCGAACGGCGATGGTCAGCCGGGCAACGGCCGCAAGCCGTGAGCGTTCTGCTCCCAGTGAGCGCCGTCGAACTGAGTAACGGTTGTGGACCGGATGGAATTACGGTCAATACAGCGGGCGTTGACGCTGATGCCTTCCGGATGGGAACGGGGTACGTAGAAAGATTTGACGCCGCAATAACGGCAAAAATAGTGTTTGGCAATTCGTGTATTGAACTGATAGGTCATCAGATTCTTTTCGCCTCGAAGGAGCCGGAATGCCGCGCGTGGGACGATCAGATGCAGGTAGCCACTCATGTAACAGATGCTGCAGTTGCATTCGCTAAGCTCAAGATCTGCAGAAGTCTCAACCTGGAACTGAATTTTCCCGCAATGACATCCGCCAGTGAGCAAGTCATTCTCCTTGTTCACTTTTGCCACACCGCCAGCATGTTATTGGCCGGCATCGCATAGAGTGCCGATCGTTGCATCCCGTGACTTTGTGCGAGCTGATCGAGTGCTGCGAGGTCCCGGATACCCATCTTCTCGTCCTGGCTCCGTAATGATTCGTCAAATGCCCGATTACTGTCGCTCGTAAATGCACCATCAATATTGAACGGGCCGTACAGACAGAATTTGCCATCAACAAGCAGAATGTTACCAACCAATGCAAACATTTTTTCGACGGCTCTGAAACTCATAATGTGCGCAGTATTTGCGGAAAAGACAGCATCGTAGCGGCCAGTAATTGCTGTTACTTCCTCAACATCCAGAACCAAGGGGGGCAGAACATTCGGCACACCGCTATCGTTCACCCACAGTTTGATACCACCAATGTTCTCGTCTCTGTCACTTGTCTGCCAGCGCAGATGCGGCAATTCACTGGCGAAATAGACGGCATGCTGGCCGGTCCCTGAACCAATTTCCAAAACTGATTCAGCGCCGGACAGTTCGTCGCGCAGAACTTGCAGAATCGGGACCCGATTCCGTTGCGTCGCGGGTGCATCCGGTTTTGCCGTCATCTGCCGTCCCCCGGTGGCGGGATGAACATGACATTTCGGTAATACTGTAACTCCGCGATCGAATCGCGAATATCGTCCAGTGCGCGATGCGAGGACGCTTTCTTATAGCCCGATGCAATTGCGGGATACCAGCTGTTCGCCAATATTTTGAGGGTACTGACGTCAAGATTTCGGTAATGAAAAAACGCTTCCAGTTCGGGCATCAGTCGCGCCAAGAAGCGACGATCCTGACAGATACTGTTGCCACAAATCGGTGATGCACCGGCGGCCACGTGCGTGCTTAAAAATGCCAGTGTCCGAACTTCGGCGTCCCGGCAACTCAGACGGCTTTCCAGCACTTTAGCGGTGAGTCCGGAATCGCCGTGGTGCTGTGTGTTCCAGGCGTCCATATTGGCCATGGCCTGTTCTGACTGGTGAATGACCATTTCGGGTCCGGTAGCAATTTCATTCAGTTGCAGATCAGTAACGATGGTCGCTATTTCGATAATTTCATCGCGGGTCGTATCAAGTCCGGTCATCTCGAGGTCGATCCAGATAAGGTTAGTCGACTTCGCATCTAATGCAGTTTGTTCGTCTGGCATTCCCACTCCTGGCAGCTACTTTGCATTCGAGCATGATTGTAGCAGCGTTGAGAGATGCAAGCCGCGCGATGTAGCGGCATACTCAGGTCTGTCTAAGCAGTACGCAGGGGCGCTAACACACGGTGGATCACGACGACAAATTGACCGGACGGATTACGGCGACGTTCAGCCGCCGTATGCAGGTGTTGCTTGATAGCAGCGATCGCTATGTTGACGCTCGCATCAAGGGCAAGACGATAAAACCCGTATGTGGCGACACCGTTAGCGTCGAGGCTATTCCCGATGAGCCCGACTGGCTTATCACAGGCGTCGCGGCGCGGCGGAACGAGTTGACCAGGCCTGATAGTCGCGGCCGCCGCGAAGTGCTGGCCGCGAATCTGGGACTGATCGTCGTCATGGCTGCCCCGGAACCCAAACCGGACTGGTTTATCGTCGATAGATACCTGGCAGCTGCCGAGAACATGCATGCAAAAGCCGCCGTGGTTTTCAACAAAACGGATCTGGAATTACTCGCCCCCGCCACGGAAGAGATACTGGCTGACTACGACCACCGCTGCGAGTACCCGGTGATTCGCTGCAGTGCTGAAAGCGGTGACAATCTCGCATCTCTCGCCGCATTGTTACGCGGTCACACCAGCATCGTCGTCGGGCAGTCCGGGGTCGGCAAATCGAGTGTGATAAACGAGCTGGTCGGAGGCGCGGAACAGCGGACGGCCGCATTGTCCAGAAGCCGTGGAGAGGGGCGGCACACGACTGTAAATTCTGTGTTGCTGCCGTTGCCCGACGGGGGTGATGTCATTGACACGCCGGGCGTCCGGGACTATGCCCCGGCAATAGAGAGCGCGCCGGAGGTCATTAAAGGCTTCCGGGAAATCGAACAACTGGGGCAGAAGTGCAGGTTTGCCAACTGCAGGCACATGCGGGAACCTGGCTGTGCGGTCAAAGAGGCGGTTGCCCAGCATCAGGTTAGCGAGCGGCGCTACGAAAGTTTCCGGCGCATGCTGAGCCTGGCGCGCGACCTGTCGGCACGCCGTCCTGGTTAGCCCGGCGGCCAGCGGAAATCGCGGCCCCCGAGCAGATGAAGATGAATATGAAAAACGGTCTGTCCCGCTGCCGCATTGCAATTCATGGCAATCCGGTAGCCTTGCTCAGCGAAGCCCTCGGTCGCTGCAATATCGCGAGCTGCCAGGAACAGTTCACCGACCAGGCCAGCATCCTCGTCCTGTAGCGCGTTTATCGTTGCAATATGCTTTTTCGGAATGATGACAACGTGGGTAGGCGCCTGCGGATTAATATCCCGGAATGCGATGAGCGTATCTGACTCGAGCACGACTTCCGCTGTAAGGTCACCCGCCGCAATCCGGCAAAAAAGACATTCCGCTGCATTCATAACCCCTGCTACCTCATTTTTTACTGCTCGTTAATCGATGATGCGTCGGCCGAAAAAAGCGTGCGACAGCGTGCCGCCATCGACGTACTCGAGTTCACCGCCAAGTGGCACACCGTGTGCAATGCGACTCGCTTCGACCTCGTACCGGGCGGCAAGGTCGGCAAGATAATTTGCTGTCGCGTCGCCTTCCACTGTTGGATTGGTCGCAATGATGAGTTCGCTGACGCCGCCAGATTCAAGCCTTGCTCCCAAAGCCGCAATGCCAAGCTCGTCCGGACCGATGCCATCAAGGGGTGACAAGTGGCCCATCAGCACAAAATAGTGGCCCCGGTAACCTGTTGCATCTTCAACGGCCATAACATCCGCCGGCGATTCGACGACACAGACCAGACTATCGTCCCGGCCGCTCGCGGCGCAGATATTGCACAACTCAAGTTCTGTCAACATGCGGCATTGCCTGCAGTAAGCGATCCCGTCCACAGCCAGAGCAAGCGCTTTCGATAATTCTTCTGCGCCTGCTCTGTCACGTTCCAACAGATGAAAAGCAATACGCTGTGCAGACTTCTTTCCAACCCCGGGCATGCACCGCAAGGTTTCGATAAGTCTCATTAGAAGGGGCGAATATGACATTCCTATCCCGTTGCAGCCCTTAGAAAGGTAACTTCATTCCCGGCGGAAGACTCAAACCTGAGGTCATGCCGGAAAACTTTTCCTGAACTGTTTTCTCGACACGTCGGACGGCATCGTTGAAAGCGGCAGTGACCAGATCCTCAAGCATTTCCTTGTCATCTCCGACCAGTGAATCGTCTATCGCGAGTGACACTATTTCATGCTTGCAGGTCATGACGATTTTGACGAGTCCCGCCCCGGATTCGCCCTCGACTGTGAGCTTCGCCATTTCCTCCTGCGCTTTTTGCATGTCGGCCTGCATCTTCTGCGCCTGTTTCATCAGTTGGCCAATTCCACCTTTCATAGCATTACTCCTGGTTTCGTGACGCTGATTTATTAATTGGTTCTACCGAATCGGCTACGATCTCTGCACCAAATAAATCCTTAAGCGCAGCAATGTTAGGATCAGACTCGAGACCGCGACGCGCCTCTGCATGTAGCTCATCGTCTTTGCGAAGCTCCTCCTGCACCGGCGTTTCTTTTTCCGGTGGTCCGACCACGATGTCGATCTTGAGCGCCTCCCCGAAATAAGCACTTAGTGCTTTTGCCAGAGCAGCTTGCCGCTCCCGCGTCAGGTATGAGTCGGAGCGGTGATCCAGCCCGAGATGAATCGTGTTCTCATCGCGCCGCAGATACGCACAATTGCTGGCGAGCTGTCTGTTGAGGCCGGTAAGACCCAGCTTCGGGATCAACTCAGACCAGTTGGGCTCCTGCCAGCTGACCGCGGTCAGAGCCTTTGCCGCTTTGTTGTCATTCGGCGTACGCTTTGCTGCCGGTGACCTGACCTGTTTACGGCTCAGGTTTTTTTTTGCGGAGCGTTCTGGTTGGCGCGCTTCGCCCCCGGGCTGGAATGCCAGCATACGCAGCAGCGTCATTTCCACGCCGCTGCGTGGGTCCGGCGCGAGGTGCAGATCGCGTCTCCCCGTAATTGCTATCTGGTAGAACAGTTGCACATCCTCTGCGCTTAAGTCTTCCGCAAACTTTACAAGCATTGCGGCATCGACGTCGTCACAGTCGGCGCTGCCGATGGCCTGGAAGACGGCAATGCGCTGCAGCTGACCGGCCATATCGTCCAGCAGCCTTGCATAGTCCGGAAATTGCTCGTCCATTTCGGCGACTTTTTGCAACAGGCCCGGGGCGTCCGCTGCAGCCAGCCGTTCGAGCAATTGACTGACGTGCTCGCGATCAATCGTGCCAAGCATGACTGCCACGCTCTTTTCGACAATTTCGCTGCCGCAAAAAGCAATCGCCTGATCGAGCAAACTCAGCGCATCGCGAAGGCTGCCGTCCGCTGCTCTGGCGATTAGCGCAAAAGCCGCTGCCTCTGCTTTAATCGATTCGGCCTCGCAAATGTAGGCGAGACGATCCGTGATGAGTGCTGGTGTCAGCCGCTTGAGATTGAATTGCAGACAGCGCGACAACACGGTAACCGGCAGCTTTTGGGGGTCTGTGGTCGCCAGCAAGAACTTGACGTGCGGCGGCGGCTCCTCCAGCGTCTTTAACAGCGCATTAAAGGAACTCTTCGAGAGCATGTGCACTTCGTCTATCAGATACACCTTGAAGCGGCCGCGTGCCGGCGCATATTGAACGTTGTCGAGAAGGTCACGGGTATCGTCGACTTTCGTCTTGGATGCCGCATCGACTTCGATCAGGTCAACAAAACGCCCCTCGTCAATCTCCCGGCAGGCGCTGCACTCCCCGCAGGGAGCGGATGTGATGCCGGATTCGCAGTTCAATGCTTTGGCAAGCACGCGCGCTATGGTCGTTTTGCCAACACCGCGTGTCCCTGCAAACAGGTAAGCGTGATGCAGGCGTTCGGTGTCCAGCGCATTGCCGAGCGCTTTCAGGACATGCTCCTGGCCCACCGTATCGGCAAAGTTTTTTGGTCGCCATTTGCGGGCGAGTACCAGATAGCTCATAGGTAGTTCAGTTGGCCGCCGGCACCGCAGGCAGCAATGCGAACCGTTGAGACCGTTTGTTCAGAGAACGGATAGTGTAACCAAACTGGCATGCCGTAGCATGCCTCTGACCGCGGCTGGCAGACTGCTGAAAGTGGCCCGCGCCAGCCAGACCCCGGCACCCGGCGTCACCGCTGCCGCTGCTCCCTTCCGGGCCTGACGGGGTTCACGGGTGGCCGTCGCGGGGAAGCCGACGCGGACCGCCGGCGATTATCCCTGCATCGCCGCCGCGATACAACGCAGCAAATTGGGGTGATCCCGAAGCGCAGACATTGATATCCTGTCGCCCGCGGAGGTAAGGCCGGGCAGGTTCCGGCAGACAAAGCCTGCCAGGCTGCTGAAAACTGCGGGTATTTTGCAGCTGGCAGGCGGAAAAGGTCGTCTCCCCGTAGTCGAAGGCCGTACCAAGAGAAATGCAAGCCCGCCGCAAATCACGAATTTGTCCGGCGAAGCTATCTAAACCAGGAGATCAGAATGTGCCCAGTGCCTGAATTTTTGACCGTCGATCCGTTCGACGGCATGACGGCGAATAATCCCGGAAAGTTGCAGAACCTGGTGAATGGTCAATGGGATGACGGTGACGGCACCTATGCGGAACTGGTCGATCCTATGAACGGTGATTTCTTCGTCAAGGAGCCGCGCACAAGTGACTTTCTGCCTTTTCTTGATGGCCTGAAACGTT
This sequence comes from Woeseiaceae bacterium, assembly GCA_037968735.1. Taxonomy (GTDB): domain Bacteria; phylum Pseudomonadota; class Gammaproteobacteria; order Steroidobacterales; family Woeseiaceae; genus SZUA-117. The sequence goes on from JBBKWC010000039.1 coordinate 72,916, forward strand.
GCCCGAAGTCCGGCATGCATAATCCGCTGAAAAATCCGCATCGCTATGTGCACCTTGGCGATGTTTGCGCGAAAGCTGCGGCGTTGCTTGCTGAACCCGCGGTGGAGGAGTACTTCACGAAGCTCATCCAGCGTGTGATGCCGAAAAGCTGGGAACAGAGCCGTGGCGAAGTCACCGTTACACGGGTGTTCCTCGAAAATCTGGCGGGGGACGGCGTACGTTTTCTTGCCCGCGGATTTTCCAATCCAGGTAACCATAACGGTCAGGAGTCGAGGGGCTACCGTTGGCCGTATGGCAGTGTCGTCATTATTGCGCCGTTCAACTTTCCCCTTGAAATTCCCGCATTGCAGCTGGTTGGTGCGCTCGCCATGGGTAACAGACCCCTGATCAAGCCGGAATCCAAAGTGAGTGTGGTGCTGGAGCAATTCGTCCGCTTATTGCTGCACGCAGGCCTCGACCCCTCGGATCTCGACATGATCCATTGCAAAGGCAGTGAGATGGGGGAGTTGATCGAAAAGGGAAAAAATCATATTCGGCTCCTGCAGTTCACAGGGTCAAGTGGCGTCGCTGAGCACCTCTCGCAAGTGATGCGCGGGGCAGTACGAATCGAAGACGCCGGCTTCGACTGGAAGGTAATCGGGCCGGACTATCATGCGGAGTGGCTCGACTATGTTGCCTGGCAATGCGACGAGGACGCATACAACGCCTCGGGGCAGAAATGCTCAGCGCAAAGCATTGTACTGGCACACAACAACTGGCTGCCGGAACTCCTGCCGCGGCTCGAAGAACTGGCCGCGCGCCGCAAGCTGGACGACCTGTCGCTGGGTCCGGTGCTGACCTGGACAAACGAAAAGATGCAGGCGCATATCGATGCGGTTATGAAAGTACCGGGTGCCGAACTCCTTTTCGGTGGCAAGCCCCTGCAAGGGCACAAGATCCCGGCTTGCTATGGCGCCATGGAGGCCACCGCCATCCGGGTGCCCATTGACGCGTTCGCCGGCGAGCATTTTAAGCTCATTACCTCGGAATTGTTCGGTCCTTTTCAGATTGTTGTCAGTTGGTCAGACGGTGAGCTGCCGAAGGTGCTGGCAGTGCTGGAACGCATGTCGCATCACCTGACGGCGGCAATCGTCAGCAAAGATATTGAATTTCAGAATGCGGTGCTGGGTGCAACGGTCAATGGCACCACTTACTGCGGAATTCGAGCCCGTACGACGGGGGCGCCGCAAAACCACTGGTTCGGGCCCGGCGGGGACCCGCGCGGCGCCGGTATAGGCACAACAGAGGCGATCCAGATCACCTGGAGCCATCATCGCGAAATCATTGCAGATCAGGGACCGTTGCCGGAAGGCTGGACTGTCCCCCCTCTCTCCTGAACCGGGCAGACATTTTATATGCAGAGCAAACTACCACGCACCGGCACCAGCATTTTCGCGGTTATGACCACGATTGCTGACGAAACCGGCGCGATCAATCTTTCACAGGGATTCCCGAGTTTTGATCCGCCGGCAGCGCTGCTGGAGCGCGTTACCCATCACCTTACGCACGGCCAGAACCAGTACGCGCCGATGCCCGGTATGCCCGCTTTACGACGGGAGATCGCGAACAAGGTCAGCCGCCTGTATGGCCGTACGATCGACGAGGCGTCGGAAGTTACCGTCTGTGATGGTGCGACCGAAGGGCTCTTCAGTGTTATCCATACCGTCATTCATCCCGGGGACGAGGTCATCGTTTTCGATCCGGCCTATGATTCCTACGAACCGGCGGTGGCTTTGGCTGGCGGCAAGACCATTCACATACCGCTGATCACAACGGCGGCGAAGCCCGATTTTCACGTCGACTGGGACCAGGTACGTGACAGCATTACTAATCGCACGAAACTCATCGTGGTGAATTTTCCGCACAATCCAACCGGGGTGACTCTTGCTACCGAAGACCTCGCCGTACTGGCTGACATCCTTAGTGATACCTCGATCAAGGTGCTTTCAGACGAGGTATACGAACACATTGTATTCGACGGAAAGCAACACGAAAGCCTGGTCAAGAATGACCTGCTGTGGGAGCGAACCTTCGTCGTGTCGTCTTTCGGCAAGACTTATCACGCGACAGGGTGGAAGGTTGGCTACTGTGTCGCACCGAAAGCGCTCATGGAGGAATTCAGGAAAATTCACCAGTGGGTGTGTTACGCGGTTGTGACGCCGATTCAATGCGCTATCGCCGATTATATGGCGTCAGCGCCGGCGCACTATGCCGAGCTGCCGGTCTTCTACGAGCAAAAACGCGACCGCTTCTGCGATTTGGTACGAGACTCGCGCTTCAGCTTTCGTCCCGCCCAGGGAACGTTCTTCCAGATTCTGGATTATTCCGCTATCACCGATGAGAACGACCTTTCATACGCGAAGACACTTGCGCGGGAAATCGGCGTAGCCTCAATACCGGTCTCTGTATTTTGTGCGCAACCTGACAACGCCAGACTGCTCAGGTTTTGTTTTGCCAAAGACGACGACATGTTGGTCAAAGCGGCGGAGCGCCTGTGCAAACTCTGACCTTGTCAATCGTGCAGGCAGATTTGGCCTGGCACAACCCGCGTCGCAATCGCGACATGCTGACAGAAGCGGCTCGGCCAATTGCTGAAAAAGTCGATCTGATCGTTCTCCCTGAGATGTTCAGCACCGGCTTTTCCATGGATGCGCCGGCACTGGCCGAGGAAATGGATGGCGAGACGATTCAATGGATGAAAGGCCTTGCTGCCGAGACCGGCAGCCGCATCTGTGGCAGCCTGATCATCGTAGAGAACGGCCGCTTCTATAATCGTTTCATCTGCACAGACGATACGGATATCCTTGTACAATACGACAAGCGCCACTTGTTCAGACTTGCTGACGAGCACAGTCACTACGCGCAGGGAATGAAGAAAGCGGTTTTTTGTATCAACGGCTTTCGAATCTCCCCGATGATTTGCTACGACCTCAGGTTTCCGGTATGGAGCAGAAATGAGGACTCCTACGATCTGCTGATCTACGTCGCCAACTGGCCCAGCCGGCGGCACAACGCCTGGCAAACGTTACTGCGCGCCCGCGCTATCGAAAATCTGAGCTTTGTTGCCGGCGTAAATCGTGTCGGTGTAGACGGTAACGATCTGCCCTATGCCGGCGGCAGCGCCTTAATCGACTATCTGGGTAATGATATTGCGGATCTTGGCGATCAGCCGGGCGTTGCAACGGCTACCCTCGATCTCGACGCACTATACGAATTTCGGCAACGCTTCGCTTTCCACGAGGACGCGGACCGTTTTTCGCTGACGACCTGACGGACCGTCGCTCTACGAGGCCCGACGCGCATGCCCGCCGAAAAGTTCAGCCTCCCGACGGTTACCGCGGTCGTTATCGCCAATATGGTGGGCACCGGGGTATTCACAAGCCTGGGATTCCAGCTTCTCGATCTTCAGTCCGGCTTTGTCATTCTGGTGCTGTGGACGCTTGGCGGCGTCATTGCAGTCTGCGGTGCAATGACTTACGCAGAGCTGGGCGCCGCCTTGCCGCGATCAGGCGGTGAATACAACTTTCTGGCACGCATATACCATCCGGCGGCCGGCTTCGTTTCTGGCTGGGTGTCTGCGACGATAGGTTTCGCCGGCCCCACGGCGCTCGCGGCAATAACTTTCGCTGCATACGCAACCTCAGTGTTTGCGACTGACGTCTCTGTTGTCTGGGAAAAAGGTCTGGCGATCGTCCTCGTCGCCGTGCTCACGATTGTGCATGCCGGCCGACGAACCAAAAGTGGCTCGATACAGGTAGTTTTCACCATCCTCAAAGTGGCCGTCATTGTGTGCTTCTGCATCGCTGCACTCGTTGCAATCGATATACCACAACCGGTGCAGTTTTCTCCGGCTCCAGGAGATGGCGAACTCCTCATCAGCAGTGCGTTCGCCGTATCTCTGATCTATGTCAGCTATGCTTACACGGGGTGGAACGCCGCCACATATCTGAGCAGTGAGCTTGATGAACCTCAGCGAACGCTGCCAATCATATTGCTGACGGGAACGCTGGTCGTCACCCTCCTCTACGTCGCGCTGAACTTCACGTTTATGTATTCCGCACCGGTGGCAGCCATGCAAGGACAGGTGGAGATAGGATTTATCGCGGCTCGGTTCGCATTTGGCGAACTGGGCGGTCAGTTTGCGGGCGTCGCTCTCGCGTTGCTGTTGATATCGACAGTCAGCGCAATGACGATGGCGGGTCCGAGAGTTCTCCAGGTTATTGGCGAAGACTTTCCTGCACTCAAACTGCTGGCGAGAACAAACGTCGACGGCATTCCCAGCCTCGCCATCTATTTTCAATCTTCACTCGCAATCCTGTTCATCCTGACGTCAAGCTTCGAGTCCATTCTTGTGTTCGCCGGCTTTACTTTGGCACTCAACAGCTTCGTCACCGTGTTTGGCGTATTCGTGCTGCGCTACAGACAGCCCGCTTTGCCGCGTCCCTATCGAACATTCCTTTACCCTTTACCCCCCATCATCTACCTTTCGCTTACTGGCTGGACGCTTTGGTTCGTATTGATAAACCGGCCTGTAGAGGGACTTTTTGGATTGGCGATCATCGCCTCTGGACTAATCTTTTACGTGCTTTCCCGATTCTTTCGGCCAGCGCGCGCCATGCCGTGAAGCTTTCGATTATCGTCGTCAACTACAAATCGTGGCAGCATCTCGACAATGCGCTGCAGGCGCTGGAATCCGGATTTCCTGCGGACTGGGAAATTATCGTTGTCGACAATGAATCGGAACCGCAGGCGCTGGAACGCTTCGCCAGCAATTGGTCGTGGCCCAAGCTGGTGCCTAATCCGCAAAACAGCGGCTTCGGCTTCGGTTCCGCCATCGGCGTATCGCATTCCAGCGGGGAACGCTTGCTGTTCATGAACCCGGATGTCGTGGCCTCCTGTGCGGATATCCGCGCGCTGTTGGCGGAACAGGATGCGCATCCCGACGCCGCAATCATCGTGCCTCGCCAAATTGGAACGAATGGTCACGCGCAGAAAGTGTTCGACGAATTTCCCGGATTTCTGAACCAGAGCAAATCAGTGAAAGCGATCGTACGGTTGTTTATGCAGGGGAGCAAACCAGACCCGCGAAAGCACTATAAAGAGCTTGTCTATCCAGACTGGGTAACCGGCTCCTGCCTGCTCATCGACCGCGTGGATTATGCGGCTATTGGCGGCTGGTCCAGCGATTACTGGATGTACGGCGAAGATGCAGATCTGTGCAAACGGGCAAATAATCTCGGACTCCGTTGCGCCTATACGCCAAACGTTGAAATCGTCCACACGCACGGCGGATCCAGCCGTATCAATGTGGCGATCAAAGCGCTCACCAAAGTCGAAGTCATCATCTCCAAGCACGTGTACGCGAGCAATCATGCCAAAGGCGTGATGAAACCACTCACTCATTTGCTGATCGTATTTCTGAAGGTGCCGCCGCTTATCGTTGCCACGTTTGCAGATTTGATCACACTTCGCCGCATACCGACTCTGAGGGTCAGGCGTCGAATGCTGACGGGGTTGACCAGCTACTATCGCGGTGTCGTCGTCAACGGAAGCTGGTTAAGCCCGCGTGCGCTCGCGAACAAATTGCCTCAGCTATAGTTCGTCTCCAACCATTCGCGGTAGCTGCCGTCCATCACCGATCGCCACCAGGCTTCGTTCTCGAGCATCCAGTTAACCGTTTGCTGCAGTCCCGCAGCGAAAGTATGCCGCGGCTTAAATCCCAACTCCTGTTCCGCTTTCGAGGCGTCAATGGCGTATCGCCAGTCATGGCCGGCCCTGTCCTTCACAAAACGGATGAGTGACAAACAGCTTTCTCCTGTTGCGGGAGGCGCGTTCGGATACGCGGCCTTTAAGCCGGGATTCGTGGCGAATTCGTTGTCGATAGTACGGCAGATCAGGTGCACGATATCGATATTGGCGCATTCATTACTGCCGCCGATGTTATAGGTCTCGCCAACGATGCCGACGGTCAGTACCAGCTCAATCCCCCTGCAGTGATCTTCGACATACAGCCAGTCGCGAATATTCGAGCCATCCCCGTAAATCGGCAATGGCTGACCGGTCAGACAATTGACAATCATCAGCGGAATCAGTTTTTCAGGAAACTGGAACGGCCCGTAGTTATTGGAACAGTTACTCGTTGTGACCTCCAGCCCATAGGTGTGGTGGTAGGCACGAACGAGATGGTCGGACGCCGCTTTGCTTGCTGCATACGGAGAGTTTGGGGCATAAGGCGTACGCTCGGAAAATGGCAGGTCAGTTTCTGCCAATGAGCCGTAAACCTCATCCGTCGACACGTGGTGGAAGCGGTGCGCAACAGGTGCATCGTCACGTTCCAGCCAAAGCTCGCGGGCGGCAATTAACAACTGATGGGTACCGTCAACGTTCGTACTGATGAATTTGGCCGGGGAATGGATCGACCGATCAACATGCGATTCGGCAGCCAGATGCACGATCGTATCGATCTTTTCCTCAAGCATAACGGTCAGCAATAAGGAGGCGTCGCAAATATCGCCGTGCACGAAACGAAATGACGGCTGGTCACGGACGCCATCCAGATTCGACGGATTGCCCGCATAGGTAAGCGCATCGAGCACCACAACACGATCGGAAGCATGATGACTAAGCCAGTGCTGGACGAAATTTGCGCCGATGAAGCCGGCACCACCGGTGACTAGTATCCTACGCATAGAGTTCTGCGCTGCGGAGCGCCTGTCCCTCAAGATCCTTTGGCGACAGACGCCTTTTCTCGCCGGCGCTCTCGGGCCAACGGATATCGAGATCGGGATCGTCCCAGATGACGGTCCTGGCCTGATCCGGCGCGAAATAATCGGTCATGCGATATTCAATATCTGCGTGTTCGCTGAGCACCTGAAAGCCATGAGCAAAGCCAGGTGGAATCCAGATCAGCCGTCGATTGCCGGCTGAGATAATGGTTGCAACCCAGCGTCCAAAGCTTGGAGAAGACCTTCGCAGGTCGACGGCGACGTCGAAGACTTCTCCTGTCAGCACGCGGATGAGTTTTCCCTGCGGTTGTCTGATCTGGTAGTGGAGCCCGCGAAGCGTGTTCCTGGCAGAACGACTGTGCACGGCCTGGACAAACGATGCATCGATGCCGGCCTCGCGGTAGCGGTCATCGCGCCAGGTTTCCATAGTGAAACCGCGCTCATCCTCATGAACAACGGGGTCGATCAATACAACGTCAGCAAGTTCAGTCGCAGTGAATTCCATATGGCACGCCTAATAGGTGGTGTCTGACAACATTCTTCGAAGGTAATCTCCGTAGCCGCTTTTGCCGAGCAGGCCGGCGAGATTGAGCACCTGATCGCTGTCAATATAGCCGGCCTTAAACGCGATTTCTTCAGGGCAACAGATCTTCAGCCCCTGACGGTGCTCAATGATCTGCACGAACTGGCCCGCTTCTATAAGTGAGTCGTGGGTTCCGGTATCGAGCCAAGCCGTGCCTCGGCCCATCACCTCAACTTCCAGTGATCCCGATTCGAGGTATTGCCTGTTGATATCAGTAATTTCCAGTTCGCCGCGCGCCGATGGTTTTAGTCCCCGCGCCATTTCGACGACGCGTGAATCATAAAAATACAATCCGGTCACAGCGTACCGTGACTTCGGTTGCTGTGGTTTTTCCTCGATACCGAGCGCCCTGCCCTGGTCGTCGAAATGTACGACGCCGTATCTTTCAGGGTCATTGACATGGTATGCAAATACCGTCGCAACGCCGTCTTTCTCAGCGGCTGAACTTAGTTGAGCGGCGAGACCATGTCCGTAGAATATATTGTCGCCCAGGATGAGGCTCACGCTATCACCCGCAATAAATGTTTCCCCAATGACAAATGCCTGTGCCAGGCCCTCAGGCTCCGGCTGCACAGCGTAACTGATCGATATGCCCCACTGGCTGCCGTCTTTCAGCAAGCGCTGAAACGACGCCTGGTCGTCCGGTGTCGTGATGACCAGCACATCGCGAATGCCGGCCGACATGAGCGTCGATAGCGGGTAGTAAATCATCGGCTTGTCATACACCGGCATGAGCTGTTTGCTGACCGATAAGGTGAGCGGGTGCAAACGGGATCCTGCACCGCCGGCGAGAATAATGCCCTTACTGGTTCGATCAC
>JBBKWC010000040.1:0-21852 GCA_037968735.1 Woeseiaceae bacterium
GGTGAAGTGGTATTCCGGGATGAACAGGGACAACACATTCAGGACAGCCATCATTTGCCCACACTGAAAGAAAACGCCGTCGTCAGATTGAAGGAACAGCTCGAAGATCTGCACATTGACGCCCAGACCTGCGTGACCGGCTGGGAAGGTGAACGTATGGATCGGCATCTGGCGGTAGGGCATCTGTGGGATCTGGAACACCGGCACTGAGATACGCAACCCGCGCCTATTATCCAGCCTGATTTTGCAGCTGATTTGAAATCGATTCAGACCTGTGGACAAAGTTTGTTCTGCTCCTGATCCGAGCAGGCGCAAAGCAATTTCTGCTAAGCTCCAGTTCGCTTTCTTCATCGCGAGGCCGGAATTCAATGCTCAGAAAAATTTTCTGCCATATGAGTGTGCTGGTGTGCATGGTTGTATTTTGCACGAATGCCAACGCGCAACATCGGAGCGCCGATGAGCCATTTACCATGGCGCTGACGGGTGACTCAATTATCACTCGCAAGCTGTCTGTCTACGATGAACCCGAATTCCTGCAAATGATCGAAATTATCCGCGGAGCGGACGTGGCTTTCACCAATCTGGAAATGCTGTTTCACGACTACGAGCCCTATCCCATGGCCGAGAGTGGCGGCACCTGGATGCGTGCAGATCCGGCGCTGGCAAACGATCTCGTCTGGGCAGGCATCGACATGGTGTCACGCGCCAACAACCATACCAGCGATTACGGCGTGCTGGGACAGCAGCTGACGACGAAATACGCAGAAGAAGCAGGACTGGTGCACGCGGGCGTCGGCAACAGTCTGGCGGAAGCACGCGAGGCCAAGTTTCTGGAAACACCCAAAGCGCGTGTTGCATTGATTTCAATTTCGTCGAGTTTCAGTCCGCACATGCGTGCCGGACGCTCGCGAGACGACGTACCCGCCCGCCCGGGACTGAATCCGCTGCGCTACAAAACCACCTATGTGTTACCCCGGGACAGCTATGACAGGGTACGCGCCGCTGGCGACTCGCTGGGCGAGTTTGTCGATCAGGATGGCAATATGCGTGGCGATGACACCGAGACTTCCGGCGATCTGCGCGCATTCGGCAGCAACTTCGCCATCGGCGATGATGCCGCTGTGCAAAGAGAAGCGAATAGTGACGACGTTGCCGAAATCATCGCCGTCATCGATAACGCCAGCCGTCTCGCTGACTTCACTATTGTCACGATACACACGCACGAGCACGGCGGCCGTCGTGAACTGTCCGCGGATTTTATTCCTGTTTTTGCCAGGGCGACGATTGAAGCCGGTGCGGATGTGTTCGTCGGTCACGGACCCCATATCCTGCGTGGCATCGAAATCCATCAGGGTAAACCGATTTTCTACAGTCTCGGCGACTTCATTTTCCAGAATGAAACACTGCAGCGCTTGCCCGCGGACAACTACGATTCCTTCGATCTGGACAACTCGGCGCATGTCTCTGACTTCAATGATTCTCGCTACGAAAACGATACGACGGGGTTTCCGGCGCTGCCAGAGATATGGGAAGCCGTCATTGCAGTACCCACCTTCACGAACCGCAACCTAAGCGAGATCGCGCTGTACCCCATTGATCTGGGGCACGGCAAATCGCGCCAGGTACGTGGCCGTCCGTTGTTGGCGAACCGGGAGCTGGGAGCGAAAATCATCGCTGATCTGCAGCGATTGTCCGAGCCCTACGGCACGGAAATCGAACTCAGGCGCGGTGTCGGCTACGTCAAGCTCGATGCCGTCGACTAAATAATTCAACAATTACCCTGGAGAAACTCACGATGAAACGCATCGCGATCCTGATAGCTGTCTCGCTGGCAGCAGTGTGCTCGACTGCCAACGCGCAGGAACAGACAGAACCCCGCATTCAGAATAAGTACGTGGAGGAAGTCACTACCATTCGTGACAATCCGCGGGTCAGGGAGGCGATGGATTACATCGTCGAGATTGAACCGCAGTCGCGTCGCGATCTGATTGAACTGACGGAAATCCCGGCACCACCCTTTGAAGAGCAGGCGCGCGCCGAACGTTTCGCCGAAATGCTTAGAGAGGCCGGTCTGACCGACGTGAGCATCGACGACGTTGGCAACGCGGTAGGTCGCCGACCGGGCACGAAGGGTGACCGTGTCATCGCCTACTCCGCACATCTTGATACCGTGTTTCCCGCTGACACTGACGTGACGGTCCGCTTTGACGACGAGAAAATGTATGCCCCCGGCATTGGCGACAACACGCGCGGCCTGGTAACCATTCTCGGTGTGTTACGCGCCATGCAGGAGACTGGCATCGAGACGGAGGCGGATGTGCTGTTCGTTGGCAATGTCGGCGAAGAAGGCCTTGGCGATTTGCGGGGTGTAAAGCACCTGTTCCGCGACGGCGCCGAGAAAATCGACTCACTCATCGCCGTCGATGGCGGGGAATCCGAACGCATCGTTTACGGCGGCGTCGGCTCGCATCGCTACCGCGTCACTTTCCGCGGTCCCGGCGGTCATTCCTGGGGCGCGTTTGGTCTTGCCAATCCGCATCACGCGCTCGGCAGAGCCATCAGGATTTTTGATGAAAACGCACCTTCTGTCACGACGAAGGGAGAAAAAACCAGCTACAACGTCGGCGTGATCGGTGGCGGTACGTCAATCAATTCGATTCCCTTCGAATCGTGGATGGAGATCGACATGCGTTCCGGCGATCAAAGCAAACTTGACGACATCGATGCGGTGCTGAAAGCCGCCGTCGAACAGGCGCTGCAAGAAGAAAACAGGGACCGGCTCGACGGCCCTGAACTGACCGTCGACGTTGAGCGCGTGGGCACGCGACCCGCGGCCAAGGGCGACGTCAATTCCGAGCTTGTGCAGCGAGCCATGGCTGCCACCAGCATTTTTGACATCCAGCCGTCGCTGCGCATCTCTTCCACCGACGCCAACCTGCCAATATCCAAGGGTATTCCGGCAGTCACGATGAGTCGTGGCGGCATCAGCGGCAATTCGCATGCCCCCGAAGAATGGTGGCAGAACAAGGATGGTCATATCGGTATCCAGATCGGACTGATCACGGTGCTTGCCGAGGCCGGACTCGCAAACTGATGAGCGCTTAACGTGGAGCAAGCATGAAAGCATCCGATCTGCTGGTAAAGTGCCTCGAGTCAGAGGGCATCGAATACATCTTCGGCGTTCCTGGCGAGGAAAATGCCGATTTCATGATCTCTCTCGAGCAGTCGGAGCAGATTCATTTTGTGCTGACGCGACACGAGCAGGGTGCCGCGTTCATGGCCGAGGCATACGGTCGGCTGACCGGCAATCCGGCAGGCGCACTTGGCACGTTGGGGCCAGGTGCTACCAACCTGATCACAGGGGTCGCCGATTCAAACATGGATCGTGCACCGATGCTCGTGCTGACCGGACAGGGATCGACCGATCGCCTGCACAAGGAATCGCACCAGATCATGGATGTCGTCAGCATGTTCCGCCCGGTAACAAAGTGGGCAACGACCGTGCTGAATCCGGACACTATTCCGGAAATCGTGCGCAAGGCTTTCAGGCTTGCACGAACCGAGAAGCCGGGCGCGGTGCTGATTGAATTGCCGGAAGACATCGCCAAGGAAGAAACCGACAAGACGCCCATGCAACCACGTCGCTTCCGGCGCTCGGTACCGGCTGACAAAATCGTCGATGAAGCATTCGCGTTACTGAAAAAAGCAGAGCGTCCCGTGATTATTGCGGGCAATGGCTGCATCCGGAAACGCGCCAGCAAGCAGCTCAGGCAACTGTGCGAGAAAACCGGTATCGGCGTTATCAGCACGTTCATGGCGAAAGGCTGCGTGGACATGGATGCGGAATACTGTTTGTACACGGTGGGCCTTGGCAGCAAGGACCGCGTCTCGCGCGTTATTGACGATGCCGACCTGGTACTCACGCTCGGATTCGACATGGTCGAATATCATCCGCAGCTGTGGAACCCGAATCGCGACAAGCAGATCATTCACGCGGACTTTCTGGCAGCGGAGATTGACGAGCACTACCACCCGCAGGTGGAAATGATCGGCGATCTCGCCCACATGCTGTGGATGTTGAACGAGCGCGTGGACGCGGCGAAGCCGCTGGAATTTGATCTGGCCGAACAGCGGGCGACAAGGAAAGCGATGGCAGCCGACTTCGCGGAATACAAGGACGATGACCAGACCGGCTGCATACGGCCGCAAAAAGCGCTCTGGGATGTGCGTCAGGTGATGGGACCGCACGACATCGTGCTTTCCGATGTCGGCGCGCACAAAATGTGGATAGCACGACATTACCAGTGCCACGAACCGAACACCTGCCTCATTCCAAATGGCTTCTGCTCGATGGGGTTCGCGCTGCCGGGCGCCATCGGTGCCCACATCGTGCATCCCGATCGGCGCATACTGGCGATCGCCGGCGACGCAGGATTTCTGATGAACGTGCAGGAAATGGAGACCGCCCGTCGCATCAACGCCGATATCGTGGTGCTCGTTTGGGCCGATAATGAGTACGGACTGATTGCCTGGAAACAGCAGAACGAATTCGGCAAGCACACAGATCTGTCTTTCGGCAATCCCGACTGGCTCAAACTGGCCGATTCCTTTGGCTGGAATGGCCACTATGTCAGCGACAGCAGCGCGTTCGCCGGCGTACTGGAAAGTGCGTTCGAGGAAAAGGGTCCGAGCCTGGTCGTCATTCCTATTGATTACCGCGAGAACGAGTTGCTGACCAAAAAGCTTGGCCGCATCACTGCGACGATCTGAGTGGGGGTCACGCCAGATGAATCGCGGCCTGGGGCCGCTCCTACAATGTTTATTCGTGCTGTAGGAGCCCGCCCTGCGGGCGAGCCGCAACGTTGTTCACTGCGCTAAAGATCAATCCGCGTTTACTAAGTCGTCAATTTATCGGGCCCGCAGGCGGATTGGGGTCGCACCTACAATGTTTATTAGTGCTGTAGTAGCCCGCCCCGCGGGCGATTGAAGGCAAAAGGCCGCGCATCAATCTCCGTTTCGCGTTTACACATCAGATCAGCGAGCAGGCTTCCCGAGCCCTTCGCCATCGTCCAGCCCAGCGCATACGCGGTCGCGAGACCAATAAGTCCGCCACCGCTGACAAGTGTACGCAAGGCCTTCCGCCGGGCAGAACGCTAAGGTACTGAACTGCCTGTTGGACGGGATGGCAAGGGAACGTTACAGACTTCGATGGCATCGACAGGATTGGCAAACCAGTCCTCGGCGCGATAACGCCGCGACGCAACGAGTCTGTCAAAGGTTTCGGTATCAGTGCGCAGCCGTTCGACTTGCAGGCGTTGGTCTTTCGGCAGTTCGCTGCCAAGCCGGACCTGGCGCAGGGGTACTCGCTCCGCGGCGCTTTCATAGAAGCCGAGCGGGCCCGTGCCTCGCGGCAGGGTCGTCAGTAATTCCATGCCGTCGATCACCCTGCCAATCAATGTGACGTTACGATCCAGATGTCTCGGCGCATGGCCGGTAACGACATAGAGCGACGACCCGTTGCCGCTGTCGGCATCCGTATCCCGGCCAACGCCTACCATGCCGTAGCAATGCAGCAGCCACACGTCGCCCGTCGCGCTGTCCCGGGCGGCCGGAAATCCGTTCACGAAACCGACCTCTTTGGCATACGCATCGCGGCTGTCGATCGGGTGGAAGGGAACGCCGTTGGCATCACGGAAAAATTCGGCGGGCAAAGTCGCGCTGGCTTTGCCAAATGGCCGCGCCGCGTCGGTCTCACTCTCGGGATCGCCCCATTGCGCCACATAGTTATCCTGGGAGCGGACGATCGCCAGCCCGTCGAAATATTTGTCTCGAACGAGCTGACGAACATTTGCGACATGCTGAGGCGCAAAAGCCGGTGCCATTTCCACTACGACGCGGCCGCTGGCTAGCTGCAGATAAAGAACATCGTCGTCCTGCAATGGCCGCCAGTCGGCCGGCTCTGAGGCTTCGAGGACGCTTGCCATTGTCGGCCGCGCGTCGTCGGCTGCGGCGGCGCCAGTCAGGAATGCGAGCAGCAGGAAGGGCCGCAATATCACAGCCGCAGGAATACGCCGGCCAGGACGATAATCAGGATCGGCGGAATAATGAAGCGGATCAAAAAGCGCCAGGAAGCAAACAGAATGCCGTCCCGTATGTCGAGCTCATCCAGCTTCAGCGCTTTTGGCACCAGCCAGCCAAAGAAGACGGCCGACATCAGTCCACCGATCAGCAACAGGTTATTGGCCGCCAGATGATCCAGCGCATCGAAGATTGTTTTCCCTTCGTACGAAGGAATGAATTCCAGCGGATAGAAGTCTGACCACGTTCCCAGCGACAGAATAGACAATATGCCCAGCAGCCAGGCGGCGCCGGACACAAGCAAAATGCCCTTTTGCCGGGGGATATTCCACTGCTCTTCCACCCAGTTAACGACGCCTTCTGCAAGACCGATGCAGGACGACAGCGCCGCTGAAATCAACAGCACGAAAAAGATCGCGCCAAAGATCTGCCCGCCAGGCATCTGACCGAACGCCAGCGGCAGGGTTTGAAAGACCAGGCCGGCGCCATCGCCGGGGTTCAGGCCGTACTGAAACACCAGCGGGAAAATTGCCAGCCCGGCGACCACGGCAACGCCGGTGTCCAGCAGGATGACGGCGGTAGCAGAGCGTACGATCGAGAAATCTTTGGGCATGTACGCGCCAAAGACAACCAGCGAGCCCATGCCGATGCCGATGGAGAAAAACGCCTGGCCAATCGCCATCATGGCGGTACTGAACGTCACTTTGGAAAAGTCGGGCTCCAGCAGAAAGGTCATCGCCTGAGCCATGTCTCCCGCCACCACGCCGTAAATCACCATGACGATGAGCGTCACAAATAATGCCGGCATCAGGATCTTCACCGCGCTTTCAATGCCCCCCTGCACGCCACGGCGAATTACGAAGATCACCAGAAGGTGCACGGCCGTGTTCCAGAACAGAAGCTTCCAGGGGTTGCCGAGCAACTCACTGAAGAGTGCACTGGAACTGTTGGCGTCCACGCCTTCCAGGGTGCCGCTGGCTGCCTTGACGAAATAGTCGAGGGTCCAGCCGGATATGACGGTGTAGTAAGAGAGGATGACAAACGCGCAGAAAATGCCCAGGGTACCGACGTGCTGCCAGACTGAACTGCGCCCACACGCGGCGGCGACGGCACGATAACTGCCGGTGGCGCTGGATTTGCCGCGCCGTCCGATCGTTATCTCGGTAATGAGCAGCGGCAACCCGATGCCTAAGGCAAACGCAAGATAGATAAACAGAAACGCACTGCCGCCGTTTTCACCCAGGACGTAAGGAAACCGCCAGATGTTGCCCATGCCGACGGCGAAGCCCACAGAGGCCAGCAGAAACCCCCATCTCGATGACCACTGTTCGCCCTGTCCGGATGCCCCCGCCATACGCCGCTCCTTTGCTCGAATGTCTTGTTTTTATTGGCTTAAACCGTGCGCCCGTATCTTCTCATAATCGCCGCATTCCTTGGCAATTGGTTTACTATTCGTTGCACCGCCGGGCGTTCGACCGCCCGGGCAGAAGCAAACGACAACGCGGGAAAATACTTATGAAACAATTGATTACTGCGACGCTTGTCGCCATCAGCGGCTGCCTGTTCAGCGCGACAGCGCTGGCAGAAACCCTGATTCACGCCGGCCGGCTGATCGACGGCGATGCCCGTTCGGCGAGCAGTGAAAAAACTATTCGCATCGATGGCGAGACTATCGTTGCAATAGAGAACGGCTACTCGACCCCGGCCGACGGCGATACGGTCATCGACATGAAACAGTCGACGGTGTTGCCCGGGCTGATGGACCTGCACGTGCATCTGACCGGCGAATACTCCGCCAACAGCAACCTTAACCGGTTCATCCTGAACGAGGCGGACTACGCCTTCGATGCGGCGAAATATGCCATGCGTACCCTGGAAGCGGGCTTTACCGTCGTGCGTAATCTGGGTGACGCGTACAACGTTACTGCCGCACTGCGCAATGCGATTGCCGCCGGCGATCTTGCCGGACCGCTAATTTTCTCATCAGGCAGCAGCCTGGCTTCCACCGGCGGCCACGGCGACTCCAGCAATGGCTGGGCAAATCGCTTTGAAGCCGACCCCGGCCCGAAGGACGGTGTCGTCAATGGGGTCGAGGATGCGCGCAAGGCAGTCCGTCAGCGTTACAAAGAAGGCGCTGACTGGATCAAAATTACCGCCACCGGCGGCGTGCTGAGTGTCGCCAAGAATGGACAGAATCCCCAGTTCACCGACGAGGAAATGCGCGCCATCGTGGAGACGGCGACAGACTACGGCATGCGTGTCGCGGCGCATGCCCATGGCGCGGAAGGGATGAAGCGCGCAATCATTGCCGGCGTTGCATCCATCGAGCACGGCACCTACATGACAGAAGAAGTTATGGCGTTAATGAAAGAACACGGCACGTACTACGTGCCGACGATCATCGCCGGCAACTGGGTCGCGGAAAAATCAAAAATTGACGGCTTTTTCCCCGAGCTCGTGCGACCCAAAGCCGCGGCGATCGGGCCGCTGATTCAGAACACGTTCGCCGAAGCCTACAAGACCGGTGTCAAGATCGTGTTCGGCACTGATACCGGCGTCTCCGCTCATGGGGATAATGCTCAGGAATTTGCATTGATGGTGGCCGGGGGCATGCCAGCCATGGAAGCTATCAAGTCAGCGACCAGTGTCGCTGCGGACTTCCTCGAGATCGGTGACTCGCATGGCCGACTTAAGGCCGGCTACCAGGCAGACATCATCGCCGTGCCCGGCAATCCACTGGATGACATACAGCAGATGGAGCAGGTCAGTTTCGTCATGCGCGGCGGAACTGTTTACAAGTAGCGACGTCGATCGCCCACGGGGCGGGCACCGCCCGCACGGCGGGCTCTCCAATCCTCCTGCGATAATGATCAGAAAATTGACGGCAGGTGAGGATTGATCTTAAGCGCGATGTACAGAATTGCGATTCGCGCGCACGGCGGGCTCCTACAGCAGAGATAAGCAATGCAGCCAACAATGACCTATCAGCGCTCCCGGAGCGGGTTGACGGTCTTGTCCCAATCGAGTGCGTTGTATTTCTTCAGCACGCGGTTAAGGTCTTCTATCGGAATAGCCTCCAGTGTGCCTCTTGAACTGGTGACAGTCGTCGCTTTAAAAATCGCATTGTAAATTGCTTCTTCCGTCGCTTCCGCGGCGGCCGCAAACAAGGGTGACATCGAGGCGTTGACCAGGGATGGCGTATTGACCGGCGCGTCACTTTCCCGCGGCCGCCTCACGGATGGGTCTGTCGAGAAAGCGATGACGTAGTCACCGGAACCATTACTGGCAAACGACCCCGTGCGGGCTAGCCCCATAATGGCGCGCATTGCGAGTCGGTCCAGACTGCGCGCGTTCAGCGGCGCATCGGTCGCGACCACCAGCATGATTGAGCCGTCTTCCTGTTTATCGTCGACAGCCGCGTCGTCCAGCTGCTGCCGAAAAGAGTAATTACTGAGTTCGCGGCCCACCGGCGCACCGTTCATCGTCAATATGCCGCCGTAATTGGTTTGCACCAGCACACCCACGGTGTAAGCGCCGAACGCTTCCGGCAGCACGCGCGAGCTGGTGCCGATACCGCCTTTCCAGCCGAACGCCTGAGTACCGGTTCCCGCGCCAACGCTGCCCTCTTCCACCGGGCCATCGGATGCATTGCGAAGTGCCGCAAAAACTTCGTCGCGCTGCACGGGATTTGCCCACATGTTGCTCACACCGCCGTCGTTGGTTTCACCGACGATGGGATTGACCGTGTGTTCACCCATGCCCGGCTGCTCATATACCCATTCTTTCAGCGCGTTGGCGGCGCTCCAGACACACAGCGTGCAGGTCAGCAGGATTGGCGTTTCGATTTCGCCAAACTCACGCACTTGCGTTTCGCCGATCAGCTTGCCATAGCCGTTGCCGACATGAATCCATGCGGGTATCGGATGGGTGTAGAGGTTCCCCGGCGCGGGAATGATCGCCGTGACGCCGGTGCGGATATCGTCGCCTTCAATGACGGTGGCGTGCCCTACCCTGACACCGGCGACATCCGTGATCGCATTGAGTGCACCAGGCGGGAACACGCCGACAACGAGGCCGGCTTCACGTGCCCGCGGCCGTTCCTGTGCGCCGGCCATGCCGGATACCAGCAATACAAATATCGATGCCAGAAGACCAATGCGCATGTTAACTCCTGAGCAGGCCGTCGCTGACCGCCTGCTAATTGAACACGTCGAAAATATGGCTGTATTTCAAGATGAATTCATGGCCGGTCGGCAACCCACCCAAGCCACGTTCGTCGATCTGGTTGTAAACGAGAAACAGTCCGGAATTCGCTGAGCGCAACCAGGAAAACCGAATATTCGTAGATACGTTGTCGCTCACATCGTTGTGCTGAAATAAAGCCTGCAACAATATGTTCGGTGTGAATGAATAGGACAGCCTGAGCCGGGTCAGTGCCACGGAAAAGTCACCGCCCGGAACCGGCAGGTCGAAGTCGTTGTAATTGATCGAGAACTCCGAACTGAAGGTATCGCCTATGCGGTAGCGCAACGTCGGTTCGAGCCGCAATCGGTCGCCGCCCCATGCGCCGCCGGCGTTGCCACGAAGGAACAGGCTGAATGGTGCCGCCTGGTTGGTGCGCACAACAAAATGCGCTTCTGCCTCGTCGTAGGTGCCCGGCTGAATGGTGACACCGGGTACGATGTTGAACGGTTCTTTTACACCCTCATAGACGAGGTTCGAACCCAGTTCGATTTGATAACCATTCTTGAATTCCCAGTGCGCATCGATATGCGTTCGTGCGGATTCCTTGAAGCCGCTGAAATCACGATAGTCGTTGTGCGAAATATGCGGGCGGATTTCAAACAGGCCCCAGAGATCGTCGGGGCGAATCTTGTACATCAGAAATGCTTCGGCTTTTTTGTAGGCTGTACGAGAAAGAAAGCCCACCTCGGGATTAAAGTCCGCGCCGACCTCCGTGTAGTTCAGCCGATAAGCCCATTCCGCGGAATCGTAGTCCGCTTTGACGGCGAACGCGTCATCCTTGCCATCTCGGCCCGGCGTGTCAGTTTTGGCAATCCAGGTCTGCAGCAGCAGGTTGTCACCGATGCCCCAGCGACCATCGACGGCCATGGTCTGATTTTCGTCCAGCGCTTTCGACCGCAGGTGGGTGCCATCGCCCTGGCGATTGACGTACAGGAAGCCGATGCTCGAACGGTTCGGTAGTTCCTGGTTGATTCGCGCAACTGAAAAATCGTTCGCTGGCGCAAATCCTGCGACGCCCTCCGACGCCATGTGCAGCAGTCCGATGTTGGTGCTTGAACCGACCTTGCCGGAAAGCCGTAGTCCGCCGTCGATAGGCAGGCGCTCGCCGCCGTCTCCGATGCCGATGCGACGGCTGAAAAACAGCTCTACTTCACTTGGATTACCGACTGAAAACTGGCCGGCGTTTTCCAGAAAGAACGGTCGTTTTTCCGGGAAAAACAGACTGAAACGATCGAGATTGACTTGCTGTTGATCCGCTTCCACCTGCGCGAAGTCGGTGTTGTACGTGGCGTCCAGGGTCAGGCTGGGCGTGATGGAATACTTGATGTCGAAGCCGGCTTCGGTGTCGGTTTCACGGTTGGAGAGATCACCGCCGGTCTGCGTTTTGCCGAGCACGTAAGGTGTGACCAGCAGGTTTCGCTGCTTCGGCAGGATAATGCCTTCAATCGTGCCTGCGTCGGACACGCGATACAGATTGCGTTCGCGCGACATCGGCGCCCAGTAAGCCACTTCGTAATTGCGTCGAATGTTGCGTTGAAAGTTGAATCCCCACGACTGTTCGTCGTCGCTGCCATAGCGAAGTGTTTGCAGCGGAATTTCGAATTCGGCACTCCAGCCGTAGTCACCGGTTTGCGCCTCGACCCGCCACGGAGCATCCCAGTTCTGGTTGAAGCCGCCGCCGCCGGAGCTGAACTGCCCTCCTGCCTCCTTGGTAACCTGTCCGTCGAACTGCATGCCGGCCGGGCTGGTGCCAAACACGTAGCCGTTCTGCCGGTCGAGCTGACCATCCACGATAAATAAAAATGCATCGGTATCGTCGAGATCGGAATCGCGTCGGCTGTCAGTTGCGAGAATGGCGGCCGGATTGGTGTCGTAAGCAACCACGGCAACGTGCATTGCAGTGTCGCTGAAGCCGACGAACACCTCAGTCCGCTGCGTCGCCGGCCTGCCTTCGTCCGGCCTTACCTGCGAGAAACCGGTGATCGGTTCCGCGTTCGCCCAGGCGGGATCGTTGAGCACGTCGCCGTCAAGCAATGGCAGCGTGTCGAGTTTGATCGCTCTTGCGACCGGCGCCGCCCCGGCGCCAACCTGTGCCTGTGTCTCAGTCAACGCCAGAAAAATACAGGCGCACATTAATGAATGTCGCAACAACTTGCGAACCGGTTTTTGAACCACGGTATCCCCCACAACTGGTTGCTTCCGCAACCAAAATTCAAGGCTAAATCAAATGGTCTGCCAGTTTAATGACCCGTGATGAGGAATCAACCGACAAAGCTCAGGTATCAGGGTTTGAGCTGCGCACTGTAACCGAACAAGCCGGCGATTCCACCGGTATGGACGAAAACGATACTGTCAGTGCTGTTGAAATATCCCTTGTTGATCTGGTCGATCATGCCCGCAAGCCCTTTGCCGCTGTAAACCGGATCGAATAGCAGGCCCTCGAGCCTTGCCAGCAACATGACGGCGTCGTTCATCTGTTCGGTCGGCACGCCGTAACCCTCACCAACATAATCACAGTTGGCAACGATATCCTCGCGCTTCACGCAACCGGGCGCGCCAACGTATTCGGCCGTGGTGACCGCCAGATTCCAGACCTTTTCTTCCTGCTTGTCCTGCGGCGCATTGACACCGATGCCAAGCAAGGGAATGTTCGCATTGCTGGCTTTCAGACCGACCGCAAGTCCCGCCTGCGTGCCGGCACTGCCTGTCGCATGCACAATGTGGTCGATGACGATGCCCTGTCGATTCGCCTGTGACAGAAATTCCAGCGCGCAATCGACATAGCCAAGAGCGCCGATGGGGTTCGATCCGCCACCTGGAATGATGTACGGCGTCTTGCCGTTCTTTTTGAGTCTGTCGGCAATGGACTGCATCGCTGCTTCCATGTCCGAACCTTTCTCAACCTCACTGATGCGCGCACCAAAAATCCGGTCGAGAAGGACGTTACCGGAATTGTTATAGGCGTCATCAGCATCTTTCACGCGTTTCTCAAACACCAGCTCACATTCCATGCCGACCTTGCAGGCGGCGGCGGCCGTCTGGCGTGCGTGATTTGACTGCACGGCGCCCTGGGTAATGATGACGTCTGCGTTTTTCTGCATGGCATCTGCAATCAGGAATTCCAGCTTGCGCGTCTTGTTGCCGCCGGTACCGAGGCCCGTGCAGTCGTCGCGCTTGACGTAGATTTCCGGACCGCCAAGATGTTTGCTGAGCCGCGGGAGATGCTCCAGCGGTGTAGGGAGATGAGCGAGGGAAACTCGCGGGAATCGGGATAACAACACGGTTAAGGTCCTTTCATATATGAGCGTTTTGCCGGCAGCGCTTCGGCGCCGGTTGCCAGTGCGACGGTTTTTTCGGCCAGCACGTCCGTAGATGATACAACCGGTACGTTGAAGCCGCTGCCGTCAAAGACGAGTGGAATTTCGGTACAGCCGGCAATTATTGTATCCGCGCCACGATCGACAAGTCGTTTGGCAATCGAACGCATATCTTTTTGCACGCCGGTATCGCGGTGTCCACCTTTGATTGCATTGATCAAGGACATCAGCGCCTGCCGGTCAGCCTCCTCAGGCACCAACGCTACTCTGCCTGCCGCGCTGATGGCGTCTTGGTAGATACCCGTGTCCACGCAGCCGTCAGTGGCCATCAAGCCTACCGTCTGACCCCGCGGCGCAACTCGCTGTACCTCGGCGACGGACTCGTCAATGATACTGATAAAGGGAATGCGGGTTGCTTCCTCGACCCCGCCCAGAAAGCTGTGCGCGGTATTGCAGACCATTACCAGAAAGTCGGCACCAGCCTGTTCGAGTCGTAACGCCATCGTGGTCAGATGATCGCTGACATCGTCGTTGCCGCTCCGGATCGCGGCCTGCCGGTTGGGCACGCCCGGATCATTGTCGACAATCATGTGGACGTGATCCTGATCGCGCCCTGCTCGCGTGAGGCCAATTACCTTGGCCATGAAATCCACAGTGGCATCGGGGCCCATACCGCCCATGACGCCTGCTGTTTTCTTCGCTTGCACGACCATGACGCGCGGACTCCCCTGAATGGGCAGACGATAATGGGGCTGGCGCCCGATGTCGAGCGTGCGCCGGCACCTCAGCTGTGCGCGACAGTCCCCTGTTGAGGTGGCCCCATTCCCAATGGCAATCAGGTAACCTATGCGCTTTCGCTGATCGTTCGGGTCGACTATGAAATGGATCTTGTCTGCTTTCTGCTGCATGTCACTCGGCGGCATTGCCGTCGCGGCGGATGAATCGCCGTCGATTGATGCGCGTTCCTACAATCTCGGCATCATCGGTGGCTTCTCCGAAGTGGTCCGCCTCGGCATTAAGCAACTTGCGCTGAGCGAAGTCCTCACTCCCGACGAAATGGACGGCATGATGGACGATGTCCACATCATTGCCGATCGCAACGAGGTAGAAATCTGGCGCGAGCCAGCACTCATTGTGACCGATCTCTACCCTGCCGACGTAGCCGAAGACAAGCATGTGTTGCTGATCTATATCGGTGACACGCTGGAACGCTACCAGGCGCTCAAACGGGACAAGGATGCGCTCCTTGCCTCGAATCAATACGCCGGCAAAGCGCGCGAAGAAATTGCGCGCCGCTTCGGCCGGCTCCTGAGCTATCCGGAAGCGGTGATCGACGACCTGCTGGCAAAGGAAAAACTGCTGGAACAGATTGCAAATTGACGAAACGGGTTTAGCAACAATAACAGGCGCAGCCGGTACCCGCGGTTTGCGCGTTTAAATCAGGATGGGAGATTTCCTTGTGATGAAAAAGACGATTTATCTGACGTGCGCTTGTTTACTGATCGCGTCGTGTACCGGCATGGAAAGCCGTCAGTCGGGCGGCCATGGCGCGATGAACATGAATTCCGACAGCGGACCTGATGCCTTCCGCGCGCCCGTAGATTACATCCCGTCGGCGCTCGGCACCTATACGTGGGACATCAGCACCGACAATGCAATGGCGCAAAACTATTTCAACCAGGGAATGCAGCTGCGCTTTGCCTACAATGTCGATGACGCAGCGCGCTCGATGGCAGAAGCACGGCGGCTCGATCCCGACTGCGCAATCTGCTACTGGGGAGAAGCGTTTGCGCTGGGCTCATTTCTGAACGGAGGCATGACCGCTGAGAAAGCGCCGTACGCACATGAAGCCATCGAGAAAGCGGTGGCCGCAGCCGGCAACGCGAGCGAATTGGAACGCGACCTGATAATGGCCGCAAGAGTTCGTTATCCGGAAGATTATTCACCTGATAACCGGCGGCGTGACGACGAAGCGTTCGCGAAAGAGATGCTCAAGGTTCACGAAAAGTATCCGGACAATCACGATGTGTCGGTGGTTTATGCTGTCTCCTTGTTTCTCCTCGAAGAACGCCGCGGTTACCGGGACGTCGACGACCCGGACCTCATTCGGCTGCACGGCGTGCTGACCGACGTTCTGGACGAAGACATCCGCCATCCCGGCGCCTGTCACCTGTACATCCATGCAACGGAATCCAGCCAGGAACCGGAGCGAGCGCTTGAGTGCGCGGCCTACCTGAGTGATTCGGTACCGGTCGCCAGTCATATTCAGCACATGCCGTCGCATACCTGGAATGAGGTTGGCTACTGGGGAGATTCTGTTCGTGCCAATCTGAAAGCCTGGCATTCGGACCTTAAGGCGAAAAAGAATCAGGGCTTCTCCTACGCACCCAACCACAATCTGCACATGTTGCTGTTCGCGGCTTCCATGGACGGCCAGGGCGGCCTCGCAACCCAGGCGGGTCGTGACTACGCCAAGATAGACGGCAATACGATGTACGAGGTACTCACCTTGCTGCGTTTCGGACGCTTTGACGAAATCCTTAAAGTGACGAAACGACCAGAAGGTGAAATCGAAGGTGGCTTCTTCGATTTTGCGCAGGGCTATGCAGAGCTTCGCGAAGGGAATCCGGCGCGCGCAAGACAGCGACTGGCAAAAGTTAAAAAGCTTGCAGAGAATTCAGACGGGATGTTCCGTTTTCATAAAGCGGACCAGCTGATGGGACTGGCTGCTGCCATTCTCGAAGGTGAAATCCTGCGAGCCGACGGTGATCTGGATGGCGCGATCGCGAAGTTCAGGGAAGCAGCGGAATGGGACGACAAACAGCCGTACGACGAACCGGAACCTATCCCCTACGCCGCCCGGCACTGGTTAGGCAACGCGCTTTTAGAGGCAGGTCGCTTCGCGGAAGCTGAAACGGAGTACCGCACGGAGCTTGCTGATCACCCGCACAACGTCTGGTCGCTTTATGGATTGAAAGCCGCGCTTGAGGGACAAGGCAAAACCGATCGTGATGTCAACGAGGATTATGAAAAAAGTACGGAACGAATGGACATCTGGCTGACATCTTCCATCTACTAAAGAGGATTGTGTGAACGGGTCCTGGCCGATGGCGCAAGTCGACATGTACGGCCAGGACTCGCTCATGAATTGCTCAGTTCCACTGCAGGAGCCCGCCCTTCGGGCGATCGCGGCCGGGGGCCGCTCCTACAGTGCTAATCACCTTCTGCACTGACACAAATTCTTTCAATGTGCTTGTAGGAGCCCGCCCTGCGGGCGATCGCGGCCGGAGGCCGGTCCTATCAGTGCTTGTTTACCATTTGTGCTTGCACAGATTCTTTTGACGTTAGGTTAGTCTGTTTTCTTACCGACCACGTCAATCGATTCGAGCGCTGCCAGGTATTCTTCGACGACGTCAAGCGGGATCGGTCCCAGCTCCGTCGTCAGCCAGTCACGAATTTCGCTGACCGTTCGTTCGCCATCGACGAAATTCAGGGCCTCGTACGCATACTGCCCGCCGCTGCCGTACAGGCCGCGGTAGCTGCGAATACGCAGCTCGCTCAAATCACCCGCGAACCGGTCTGCCAGAAACGAATAACCGAAAGCGCCCATCGGCCCTTCGATAGCCGCGTTGCGCTGATAGACGGTGTCATTCTGCGACAGTACTTCAGGCGTCGCACTCTCCGCTAACGCCACTACCCCCTGCAGCGCTGTGATGAACTGCATGGCGTCACTGTGCTGGCTTGCAGAAAGCGTGGCAAAGGATTCAATGCTGTGTACCTTGCGGCGCTCGACGGCAAAGTGCACCTCGGTCGCTGCCTGCTGATCCCGTGCTTGCAGTCGCCCACGCCGTTCAAGGAGTTCACCGCTGCGAGCAAGCGCGTTCTGTTGCAGCAAGGCTATTAGTTCCGGTACCTGCTCATCGTCCATCGTCGCGAGAAACCAGGCACTGACGGCGCCGATAAAAGCCGCACGCTTCAACTTGGTCGGATCGATATTGGCCGCCTGATCGTAGTTGGTGTGAATGTAACGGTCGGGCCAGTCGTGCAGATAAAGACCGGGAATGCGCCAGGTCCCTTCGAAGAAGACGTCATGGTCGCTGCCCATGTCCAGCCCTTCCATCAGTGCCATCAGCGGCTCTTTGCCTCCTTCCGGCGCGTTCAGCGGAAATGCCGTCTCGTCGCCATTCGCGAAGGACAGTGTTTCGTGGTTCACGAACTTGCCAATCTCGTGACCCAGATCGCTGATGAACGAGGGCACGCTTATGGGTCCGCCGGAAATACGGAATACGGACTTCGTCACCGGTCCGCCACCGACCATATCCATATGAATATTGGCTTTGATGCTGGCGACATCATCGTGCTGGCTTAGATAAATAATGCTGCCTTCAATTTCTGCGGGCCAGAGAAAACGGATCGTTCTTGCCGGGCGCGGCAGCACGCCACTGTCGATAAGCGCATGCAATGTTCTGGCAGTTTCGAGAATGGAGACACAGCCCGACGCATTGTCGTTGGCGCCGGGACGCGGGTGATCAAGGTGACAGGTGAAATGAATCTGTTCAGCGGCTTTGCCGGCTCCACGAATGGCTGCCGTCGCGAAGCGGTAGCTGCCCGAGGTGTGACTGGCATCAACGCTGGCCTTAAGCCTGATCTCTTCGCCATCTGCCAGCCGCGCCTGCAGTTTGCGCGCGTCCCCCAAAGAGATCATAAAGCCGAAAGTTGGCGTGTCCGGAAAGCTGGACAGGTGTCCCCAGCGTACGAGACGGTCATCTTCCTTCCACCACGCTGAGCGTTGATTTGGCGCGTAGGAGATAATCCCTGCCGCGCCGAGTTCACCGACCGCGCGATCTGCAACAGCTTCTGGCTGGCTCTCCGTCAGAACCAGTTTGCCGCGAATGTTCTTGCCTTTATAGTCGGTGTCCGAGGTGCCGGCGCCGATGTCGACGAGCGTCGTCGTAACGTCGCCGGACAGGCTGTCCTGCGCCAGGCTAAGCGGCACTGACTGCCAGTCAGCCAGCCTCTGCAGACGGATGTCTTTGTCCCCGTCACGGCGAACTTCCCACAACTCAGCCGAGTTTACGTCCCAGACTGGCCGCGCTTTCTGCGTGCCGTACAGCGTTTCGCCGTCCGCCGGATATTCGAGCACCTCGACCTCATCGAGGCCATACGTTTCCAGCATGCTGACGATGTGCCGCGTTGCCGCATCGAACTGTCCACTGGCCCGCATGCGGTGCTGCAGGGTAATGGTGTCGAGATTGCGTTTCGCGGCTTCGCCGGAACTTTCCGCGGCGATCTGCGCGAGAACGTCCTCAGAGATCAGCGCGCGGAGATCCGCGCGGGCAACACTCAGCGACGCGCTGGCGAGGACGACAAACGACAATGTCAGCAAGCCGGGCCGCATTACTGCACCGCCGGCTGACGCGGAATCAGCAGAAATTCCGTTTGCCGGCCGTCGATGTACCAGGTGTTCTCGCCGTCGAAGTAGGCGTCCTCTTCCAATCGAATGCGGACGGACTTACCCCAGGAATCAACGTCGCTTTCGGCGTACAATTCGATCGAATGGGCAGTATTCGGATACAGCGGGTAATCGCCGTTACCAGGTACACCGTCCTGCTGGTCCCACAGGCCGATTGTCGGGCCCGCGGCGTGGCCGTGAAAACCGATGGGATGGGTGTAGATGGAGGCAGTGATGCCTTCGCGTTTCGCCTGCGCCAGGGTGCCGGCCAGTATTTCGTTACCGGACTTACCCGCTGCAAACTGTCCGGTGAGGATGTCCTGCAGGCGATTACCGCGCGCAAGTGCCGCTTTGAGTTCTTCCGGCGCATCAGTTTCGCCGGGTTGCAACACGTAAGCATGCTGCTGGGTATCGGTGTTCAGCCGCAGGTAGGTAATGCCGAAATCGACGTGCAAGAGATCGCCGGGCATGATCGTTTCCTCGTCGTGTCGTGCCGCCAACGACTGCTTCATGTCAACAACTGGCTCATCAGGACGGTCTATGTCCACCGAAGGATGGAACCAGGTGGTTAGCTTCAGTTCGCGAATCCGGTCGCGATACCACCACTGAACGTCGCGGGTCGTGGTTACGCCCGGCTGGATGACCTTGTCGGACAGTCCTTCGGCGAGGATCTCATGCGCGATGCGAACGATCTGCGGATAGACGGCCATTTCGTCCGGCGTGCGGGTTTCCAGCCAGCCGATGGCGAGATCTTCCGCGGACACAACGCGCTCGTGCAGTCGTTCAGGCAGGGCTTGCAGAAACCGCTCGTACTCGGTTCGCGAAATGCCGTCAGCCAGCGGAAAGTTTTCTGAATAATTGAGCCCGATGCGGCGCGGGTCGCGCGCTTCAATCAGCTTTGCGAGATGTGCCCACTGTTCACCGTCGCGCTCCTTGTCCCAGGCCTGCGCGAACGTGTCGCCCACGCCGTAACGTGCCACGGCAAGCGTTTCCAAAGGCTGTCCCTCGCCCGCGTCATGTATGAGCAGAATGGTGGTCCGGCGCGCTGATTGCCAGGTGGAAGGCAAAAAAGTGCGAATCACCGGATCCTCGTTATATTCGCGCGAAACGATCACCCACAGGTCGATCTCGCTGCGGCGCATGAGTTCGGGCAAAACCGTTTGTACTCGCGTCGTCAGCCAGCGATCGATCACTGCAGCGCGCTCCTGCATGGGCAGTATCAGGGGTTCGGCAAACGTCGACGTGAAAGCGAGTCCGAATATCAGGCATGTCAGAAATTGGCGGGTCATTGCTGCCTCCGTTGATTGGCCGCATCATTGTGCCGCCTGGCAGTGGCGGTAGCAAAATCCATCGCGGCCAAATTGCGTCATTGGAACGGGGGAACAACAGATGGGCATGGCAAGACTATTCATGGCTGCAGCACTTGCTGTCCTGCTGAGCTCTGAGCTCATGGCAGCGCCACTGCAGGACCGGGAAGTGACGGTGTTCGGGCAGCGCATTCATTACGCCGAAGCCGGGCAGGGCCGGCCATTAATTCTGCTGCACGGCCTGTGGGGCGGGCAAAACGAGTGGCTGCCGGTGTTGCCAGCACTGAGTAAAAATCACCACGTCATCGTTATGGACATGCTTGGTTTCCATGGTTCTGCCAAACCCGGCGTGCAATACCACAACGCACTCATGTCGCAGTTTCTTGCAGGCTTCATTGCAGCGCTGCAACTCGAGGACGTTGTGCTGGTGGGACACGCAATGGGCGCGAATACGGCAAGCTATACCGCAGTGCATCACCCGCAGAATGTAGCAGCACTGGTACTGATCGACGGCGCCGGCTATCGAAGCGCGGATCGTGACCTCGCGGCTGTCCCGTCCGAAGCCATGCTTCGTTTCCGGCGGGTTGCCACGGGTGCAAGCCTTGCCGCGACCCGGGGTCTTCTGGAACGTCGCGTGCTGAATAAATCGCTGGTCACTAGCGTCTGGGTGGAACAGGCGTTCGCGATGTGGATCGCATCTGCCGCCGCCATCGGCGACATGCTGACCGAGGGCGGCGACGTGAGCGATGAGGAAATGCGACAAATCGCCTTGCCTGTGCTCATTGTCTGGGGTGCCGAGGACAAGGTGTTTTCTCCCGACAACGCTACCCGGCTGAACGCGGACATCGAAAACGCCACGCTCAGAATCATCGAGGCGTCGGGCCATTTACCGCAACTCGAACAAACGGACGCGTTTCTGGCCGCCGTCCTCCCTTTCTTGCACCAACTCGACTGATTCGGAGCATCAACGTGAAGAAAATTCTCATTTGCGCTCTGCTGGCGTTCGCGACAGCCCATGCCGCAGACGGCCTTGAAGGCAGCTACGAACGCGTTTCATTAACCAACACCAGAACCGGCGAGTCGCCGGAAGCGCTTAACCGCAAAGGCCTGCTGATATTTGCCGACGGACACTACGCCATGATGACCATAAATCCGGAGCGCGAGGTGTTGTCCGACGAAGCCTATGATCTGGCCTCCTCCGCCGAACGTGTCGCCTACCTCGAAGCATGGTTAGACATAAACGGTCACAGCGGCCGGTATGAAACGGATGGCAACTCGCTGACCTGGCACCGCGATATTTCTGAGAACCCGGCCGAAGTCGGCACCGTTTCAAACCTGAAGTATGAGTGGCGTGCTGATCTGCTGGTGATTTATTTCACACTGCCAAACGGCGACCGTTACGACTGGGTGTGGCGCAAGCTGTAATAGGTTCGCCGAGACGGCGATTTCGCGG
>JBBKWC010000041.1:0-136280 GCA_037968735.1 Woeseiaceae bacterium
CCTGAAGTATGAGTGGCGTGCTGATCTGCTGGTGATTTATTTCACACTGCCAAACGGCGACCGTTACGACTGGGTGTGGCGCAAGCTGTAATAGGTTCGCCGAGACGGCGATTTCGCGGCCTTGGGCCGCTCCTACAGGGCTTCATTCGTGCTGTAGGAGCCCGCCCAGCGGGCGATTCGAAATCGCAAGACCGCCTGCAGACGGTCGTTTCCGTTGTAGGAGCCCGCCCTGCGGGCGATTCGCGGCCTTGACGACGCTCCCGCCGGCGATCCGCTATTCCGACAAATCTGCGTAAGCCGCTTCCAGCAGTGCTTCCGCGCTGCCAATTCTGCCAGTAGATCCCCAGCGCTGGTCGTATTCCGTCGTGAGACCTGCGCTTTGGACTTCCTGTAACGATTTGCCGTCGTCTATCGCCTGCTCCACGCGGTCGCTAATAACCCTAAGCATGTCATGCACGACTTTGACCTCGGCGGCATTGGACACCACACCATGGCCGGGTACGATACGCGTCGCCTCATCAGACACGTCCATCAGCACAGCCAGCGCCTTGATCGTGCCGAGGAAACTGCCGCCGTTGCTCATATCTATATAGGGATACGTAGTCGTGCGGTAGACGTCACCGGTGTGCACGACGTTTGAGCCTTCAAACTTGATGAAGACATCGCCATTGGTATGCGCATTCGGCACCTTGAAGGCGCGCACGGTTTCGCCGTTGATGTGAAATGACATGTCGTCGCTGAAGGTAATGAGCGGGGGCTCCTCGGCATAGTCCGCCGCTGCCATTTGTGAGCGCACATTGTCGTGGCCGAAAATCAGGGTGCCCATGCGGCCGAAATTTTCATTGCCACCGGTATGATCCGGATGCATGTGCGTATTGACCAGAAAGCGTATCGGCAGGTCCGATTGTTCCCGAACCGCAGCGACGATACGCTCGGTCAGGGGCGCGTATTGATCGTCGATCAGAAAGACGCCGTCCTCGCCAATAAACAGGCCGATGTTACCGCCACGTCCTTCGATGTAGCTGACCTTGCCGGCTACGGCATGCACCTTCATCACAACATCGTCGAAATCCTGGGCGCTGACAGCAGCCGGCAGCAAGGCGGCGGCAAGGACAGAAAACAGGGCTGGCAAGGATTTAGGCATCGTAGTTTCCTTTGAAATTAATTCAGTTCAAGCAGCATGGGGAACGAGCCTAGCCGAATCCGGGCGCTCGCACCAATTGGCTTGTCTCTGCGGTATAGTCCTGCCGAACGCTGATCTGAAGGGGAACACCATGAGGCGACTATCGTTACGCGCATTTGGCGTGACTATCTCGATGCTGGCATGCACGGTACTGGCGCAGGAAGAAACCATAGACGTCGAGGGGCCACCGCCCGAGCTGACAGGGCTCAAAGCCGAGGCCGTTCGCATGGTCGGCGACAAGCAAAAGCTGACGCAGGAAATTGTCGACAGCCTGTTCTCTTTCTCGGAACTCGGCTTTCAGGAGGTGGAAACGCGCCGTTACCTGACGGAAGTGCTGGAGGCAAACGGCTTCGAGGTTGAGCAGGGCGTCTCCGGGATACCGACGGCGTGGTGGGCAAGCTGGGGCAGCGGCGAGCCCGTGATTGCGCTCGGCTCCGATATCGACGGTATTCCAAAATCTTCGCAGATGCCCGGCGTGGCGTATCGCAAGCCAATGGTCGAAGGCGCCCCAGGACACGGGGAAGGTCACAACTCCGGACAGGCGGTCAATATCACGGCAGCGCTGGCCGTGAAGGAAATCATGGCACGCGAAAACATGCCGGGCACGATAATTCTGTGGCCGGGTGTCGCTGAGGAACTCGTTGCCACGAAAGCCTGGTTTGCGAGAGACGGCCGCTTCAAGGACGTTGACGCAGTCCTGTTTACGCATGTCGATGATGAGCTGGTCGTAACCTGGGGTCAGGCGGACGGCACGGGCCTCGTTTCGGTGGAATACACCTTCGACGGTGTGGCCGCACATGGCGCAGGCGATCCGTGGAAAGGTCGCAGTGCGCTCGATGCCGTGGAGTTGATGAACGTCGCCTGGAATTTTCGCCGCGAACATCTGCACCCGCTGCAACGCTCACACTATGTGATCGTCGACGGCGGCGATCAGCCCAATGTCGTGCCTTCCAAAGCAACTGTCTGGTACTTCATTCGCGAGATAACGGCGGAGGGAATACGCGAAAATTTTGCGACCTTGCAGCGAATTGCCGAGGGCGCCACCATGATGACCGACACTACGGTCTCCCGCCGCATCGTCGGTGCGGCCTATCCGCGACACTTCAACAAGCCGATTGCAGAAGCAATGTACGACAACATCCGTGCAGTCGGAATGCCGGAGTGGTCGGAAGACGACCAGGTTTACGCACGCGCATTTCAGGAATTCATGGAGGCGGACGAAGTCGAAGGACTGAATACAGAAGTCAGTCCGTTAGGTCAGCCTTCCGAGGAACCGAAGTCGGGGGGATCGGATGACATCGGTGATGTGTCCTGGAACGTGCCAACGGTGACAATGCGTTTTCCGTCGAATATAAAGGGCCGCACCGGTCATCACTGGTCCAGTGCCATGGCGATGGCCACGCCGATTGCGCACAAAGGCGCAACGGCAGGCGCCAAGGTATTGGCTGCCACGATGCTGGACCTGCTGCAGGATAAATCGCTCAGCGACGCTGCATGGCGTTACTTCCGTGAGGAACAAACCGCGAATGAAACCTATTTACCGTTCATCAGCGAGGAAGATGAACCAGCCATCGAGAAGAATGTCGAAATCATGAACGGCTATAAGGAACAGCTCAGAGAGTTTTACTATGACCCGTTGCAATACGACACCTATCTCGAGCAGCTGGGCATCGATTACCCACAGCTCGAAGATCCGGATAGCCCGTAATTGCACGGCGCCCGGATATACCAGCCACAATTCGTTCGTAGTTTTAAAGAGGGAGATTAAAACGTGCGTTGCAAAACATTATTCCTGACCGCTTTGGCGATGCTGTTGCCTGCCCTGTCGTTTGCCGCTGACACCATCAAGGTAGACGTGATCAAGAACCCCTACGGTGGCGGTAGAAATGTGCCTGAACTATCGACGAATCCCGACTACATCCATGCTGCCGGCCTGGAACGACTGATCGCCGAATGGGGCGGCGAGCTGATTCGCCCGATTCAGGATGTCAGGCTGAAACCCGAGCAGGAAAAAAACTATGGCGAGTGGAATCGCATGGCGATTGCCAACGCCAACTTCGCAGAGGTCGTTCGGGAGGGGCTGTGGGATGACGGTATCACGATAGGTCTCGAAGCCAACTGTAACGATCTGCTTGGTATGTTGGCCGGGCTGAAATATGACCTTGATGGCAACGAGCGCCGAGTTGGGTTGGTGTTCTACGATTCGCATGGCGATTTCAATGTGCCGGAAACGACACTGTCCGGCATGTTAGGCGGCATGCCGGTTGCGGTCGCGGCAGGCCATGCCCTGCATAATCTGCGCGGTACCACGGGTCTCACCGAACCTCTGCCGATGGAACACATCATGTGGGGTGGCGTGCGTGACCTGGATCCGCTTGAGGCGGATCGTTTTCGCGAATATGAGGTGCGCCAGGTCTCGGTCGAGGATATTCGTAAGATCTCGCCGAATTTCCGTCAGCAGTTCAAGGCGCTGGCGGATGAAGTCGACGTTATCTATGTGCATGTCGACATGGACGTACTGGAACCGGACGAGGTGCCCGGTCACGGCCTTGCTGTTCCCGACGGACCCAGCAGCATCGCACTCGCGAACGCCATTGGGGTGATGTTCGAGAATCCCAAAACGGTGGCGCTTGGAATCGCGTCTACACCCTCATTTAACGCGGATCCTGACGGTGTCAGTCGTAAAGCCGCGCTCAACCTGATCGAGGGCGCCATCAAGGGCGCGAAGGCGCGATAGGAGACTTAAGATGCGTAAATGGATTTTATTGCTGGTGACAGTGCCGGTTCTCTCGGTGGCCAGCGCGCCGGGTCCGGACAACGAGTGGGAGTTCACTGAGATCGCCGACCCGTCGGGCGCTGGCAGCATGACTGTCATTCGCCAGAGCGCCGGCAACACGGTCCGTGGCGAGAGCACTGGCGTCGAAGTGACGCCTGAGCTGCTGTTTGGCTGTGCGGCCGGCAGGAACGGCGTTACTGCACACATCGACTGGCAACGCTTCATATCGTCTTTCAGCACGGAAGTGGGATTCAAGGTCGACGATGGCCGTTTCACCTGGCTTAAATGGAAGCTCGATGGCTCTGAGGAAAAGACCCTCAGTCCGTCGGTGGACGACACGGCGAAGCTGATTGCCGCTGCCAGTACCGGCAAGGATTTGCTGGTAGAAGTATCGCCGTATTCGGAATCTCCGGTGACCGCTACTTTCGATCTGTCAGGATTTGAAGATGCGATTGCCAGACTGGGATTGAGCTGCAGCGAAGGGTCCTGAAACCCGGCACATCATCGATATCGTAATCGTTACAACGATGTCGATTAGCACTGTAGGAGCCCGCCAAGCGGACGAAAACGCTGTACGGGTTACCGAAGGTAATGCATGAGCCGCTCATTGCCTTCGACAGGCAGAAAAGTATCCCATTCGAGAAACGTACCTGCCGGGTCGTAGCCAACAAACACACGCACGAGGCCGCCCTCGTTCAGTATCTCTTCGGTGCGTAGCCTGAATCCTGGCTGTGCTACCGCCCTCTCAAACCACGCCTCGATGTCGGTCGTCAGAAAAGACAGCGTTACGCCGTTCTTTTCGGTCGGCACATGTAATTCGTCACCGCCCTCGTTCAGGAGCAAAAAGCCACTGTCGGAAAACTGATAGAGCGCGTGACCGTCCATCTGTCCTGCCGACGAGATGCCGAAGAGTGATTCATAGAAAGGGATGATTTCCGTCAGTGCAGCGAAATAAACCGTCGTTACGGTTGCGCGCACCGACAGGTTTCCCGCTGCGTCTTCGGGACTCGCGGCCACGGGAACCGCGGCCGCAAACCCGGGCACATAGCTTTCCATCGCAGGATGCGGGTTGAAGCGTACGAACTTCAATGCGTAGCCGCCCGGGTCCATCACGACGAAATGATTGCTGCCCTGGCGCATCGTGTTGCCGCCGCCGGCATTGACGAGATGCGCCTGCCAGGAGGTCAGTTCATCTGTCACCAGGCTTAAGGTTACTGTCTTGGGTTCGGCTGCGGAATGCATTCCCTCGCTCGCCCGGACAAGGGTCAGGTATGAGGAATTTGCCAGCCTCATGATTTTTGCAAAACCGTAATCCGCTACCGTCGCAAATCCGAGCACGTCCCGATAGTATGACCAGGCCTCATCCACATCGTCGTAGTAATAGAAAGCATTGGTCGCAATGACATCCGTCAGCGAAGCGGACGATATCGTCTTGACAGCGGTGCAGGAGGAAAGCAGCAAGGCAAGTGTTGCCAGCAAGACTAATCTTTTCGTCATCTATCTAGTCCGGTACGCCCAGCCGCTCGTGCATAATCGGGCTGGTCGTCGTGTACTGCACATGCACTTTTTTGTCAGGCTCAAGCTGCTGCTTGATAGCGAACGCAGCAAGCGCCGCCTCATGGAAACCGCAGAGAATCAGTTTTTTCTTGCCCGGGTAATGATTGATATCGCCAACGGCGTAGATACCCGGCTCGGATGTCTGAAACTTCTCGGTGTCGACATTAATCGTCTTGCGATTGATATCCAGTCCCCACGTTGCAATCGGGCCGAGTTTTGGCGCCAGGCCAAAGAATACCAGGGCCTGCTCCGCGCTGACTTCAAGCATGGCGCCGTCCTTGGTTTGTAAAGAAACGGACGTCAGCTGACCATCGGCACCGTGCAATGCCGTCGCTTTGGCATTCAGCACTTCGACGATCACGCCGTCCTCGACCAGTTGTTTCATCCTGCGCACCGAGTCCGGCATGGCGCGATACTCGTCGCGTCGATGCACCAGCGTAATGTGACTGGACTTGCCGGCCAGATCCAGAACCCAGTCCAGTGCGGAGTCGCCGCCGCCCAGGATGACGAGTTTCTTGCCATGAAACTCTGCCGGAACGCGGACCCGGTAGTGCAGGCTTATGTTCGTAAAGTCATCAGCATTGCTCGCGCGTAAGGGCCGCGGCTGGAAAGAGCCAACGCCCGCTGCAATGACGATAGCTTTGGTATTGAAGGAAGTCCCTGTAGACGTTTCTACATAAAAGCTGCCATCTTCCTCGCGTCGCACGACCTGCACTTCCTGCCCGAGGTGCATGCCCGCGTTGAAGGGTTCGATCTGCTTGAGTAAGGCTTCTGTCAGTTCACTCCCGGTACATTGGGGGATCGCGGGAATGTCGTAGATCGGCTTGTCCGGGTACAGCTCCGTACATTGTCCGCCCGGCTGACGAATGGAATCGACAACTTCAGCGCTCACGCCAAGGAGGCCAAGCTCGAATACCTGGAACAGGCCACAGGGTCCTGCTCCGACAATAACGACATCCGTAGTGATCAAGCGGTTTCTCCGCGACATTTACCGGAGCATTCTGCTGACAACAGGCATACTGTGCAATGGTGGGACGAAGCGGCACGAATAAGCCGGGTCTGTTAAGAGGGGATTGCCAGTGGGAGAAACAGAAACTATCGGCGCGTTGTCGCTGATTCCGGCTACTGTAGCCATAGTCCTGGCATTTGTTACCCGCAATACGGTGTTCTCGCTGGCGTTCGCATGTCTGGTCGGCGTTCTCATTCTCGGCGAGGGCCTGATGGGGTTTCCCAATCTGCTCAAAAATGCCCTGGGAACCACTGCTTTCTCCTGGATTTTTCTGCTCGAATTATTTATCGGCATCACCATCGCTTTTTTCCAGCGCACCGGCGCCATCCGCAACTTCAGCGAATTTGTCGAGCGGCGCCGGATGACGCGGACCCGTGTGCAGCTGGTTGCCTGGTTCATGGGCATGTTCGTCTTCTTCAGCGACTACTTCAGTCCGCTGTTTGTCGGTTCAACGATGCGTACCTTGTCCGACCGTTTCAAGATTTCGCGGGAGAAACTCGCGTACATTGCTGACTCAACCTCGGCGCCGGTCAGCGTCATTATTCCAATCACAGGCTGGGCTGTTTTCATTGCCGGCCTGCTGATTGGCATGGGTCCGGTTGAGAATGCAGCCGACGCGATGCAGGTCTTCATCGCGGCGATTCCGTACAACATCTACGCGCTGCTCGCGGTCGCGATGGTCGGTCTCATTGTCACGGGCATCGTCCCCGAATTCGGGCCCATGAAAACCGCAGAACTACGAGCGCAGAACGAAGGAAAAGTCCTGCGGGACGGCGCGGAACCGCTGATGAGTGAAGAGCTGACCAATATTGAGCCCGCTGCCGAGATTAAAACCAGCCTGTTCTGGAATTTCCTACTGCCGGTTCTGGTCGTTATTTTCCTCGCCGTGGGCTCATTCGTGATGACTGGCTCAGCGCTGACGATGGAGGCGTTCCTGGCCGCAGCGGTCGTTGGCGGCATCGTGATGCGCATTCAGGGCGCGTCGCTGTCTGACATCATGCAGACGGCAACTGCGGGCATCAAAGGCATTATGCCGGCGATCATTATCCTGGCATTTGCTTATGCATTGAACGACCTGTCGCGGAATATGGGCACGGCAATTTTTATCGTCGAGCAAACCGAATCATGGTTAACCCCGGGCCTGCTGCCAACGCTGACGTTTCTGATCGCCGGTGTCATCGCGTTCTCTACCGGCACGTCGTGGGGCACGTTTGCGATCATGATGCCGATTGCGATTCCACTGGCGTTCAGTTTTACCGGCGGCACGCTGGAGCCAGTGGTCTATGCATCGGTCGCGGCAGTTGCGGGTGGCGGGGTATTCGGTGATCACTGCTCGCCCCTTTCCGATACGTCGATTCTCGCCTCAACGGGTGCTGCTTCTGACCACATTGACCATATCAAGACGCAGATGCCCTATGCGATCGTGGTTGGCGTGATCAGTGTCGCGCTGTACCTGGTCATGGGGTTGTTTATCTAGGCAATTTCAGCGCGCTACATTTGTGCCAGGAAAATTCGCGGCCATGGGCCGCTCCTACAGTGCTAACGAAATAATCGCGACATTCGATTACTCGGGACCTGAATAGCATTGTAATCTCAACTCGTGTGCGAATATTCCAGTAAAGCGGCGTCGACCTCCGGAAAGTAGGCGGCCGGACTCGGTGACAAACCCAGCCAGTACTCGCGCTGGCTTTCCAATGCCACCCCGGGAAAGTCGACGCCGAGATCCAGAAGGTCGCGAATGAGCTGAAAATGCAGGTGCGGCGGCCAGTTGCCGTTAACAGGCGGCGCACCTACAGCGCCGATCTGCTGGCCCGTCTTCACACGGTCACCGGCTTTCAAAGCGGATAGTGAATCCAGAGACAAATGTCCATAAAGGGTAAAAAACTCATCTTCGCCGGAACTTCCATGACGCAGGATAATGACCGGACCATAGTCGAGCTCGGTGTCGTTGTTGGCGAGACAGGCGACCGTGCCGTCCTCAGGCGTGCATACCGGCGTTCCCGCGGCGCAGAACAGATCGATACCCATGTGTATGGTGCGCGTTTCAGCGCTGTCGGCGCTGGTAAAATTTTCGCTGCTGTAAAGCTCGCGTGGTTCGGCGTAGCGACCGAAAGCGAAGGCCGTCCCGGCATCCTTCATGCTGCGATCGATCAGCCCGCTGAAAGTCGCCACATCAAGGCCGGCAATCGGCGTATTGCACAGCTCTGCACCGCGGCTAAAGTCGAATACCAGCACCTTACCGTCGGTTGCGACGATCCTGGCTGGCTTCACGGCGCGAGTACCTTGCCGAACAGGCCGGCTGACTCCGCCCCTTTGTCCCTCGCCACTTTGCCGTTAATGATTACCGTGTCGAAGCCATCGGACCGTTGCAGCGGATCTGGATAGGTAGCGTTTTCATGGACTTTCAACGGATCGAAAATAATGATGTCCGCGAACTTTCCCACCTGGAGCACACCACGATCACCGATGCCGAGAATTCCCGCGGCAAACGACGTCATTTTCTGTACGGCTTCTGCCAGGGTCAGTACTTTTTCTTTGACAACGTATGTCTCGATAATCCGTGCGAAGGTACCGTGGCCGCGCGGGTGAAATCCGGTGGGACTGCCATCGGAACAAATGCCGATATTCGGATCCTGCAGCAGGCGCGACTGCAGCGCGTCATTCATGACGAAGTAAGCAGCAGACCCCCCGTCAGGACCGATGATATCGATCAGAACATCTTCGAACGGCATTTCTTCTTCGTGAGCGATTTCCGCCAAGGTTTTACCGGTCCACGGATCCGTGCCGAAGAGCGTTGCTTCCGGCCCGTTGCGGCGATTGACCCGCTCCCGTAAATAGTCAGCGAGTTCCTGCCGACGGGTCGCCTTGGCAACTTCGAATTGTTCCGCCGTTTTCGCCCAGACCGGAAACACGATATTGATGCCGGTGTGACTCGCCGTATACGGATACATGTCAGCCGTGATACTGATGCCGGCGGCACGCGCATCATCGAGAATCGCCAGGATCTCCTCGGCGCGCTCGTCGCCATGCCCGTAAACGGATTTCAGGTGCGATACATGCACGCGTGCGTCTTCCCCCTGCTCGAGCAATTCTGCGAGCGAGGCTTCCAGTGCTTCATCGTCTTCGTTACGCATGTGACTCATGACAAGACGATCATTCCGGCCGACCACCGCAGCAAGTGCACGCAGCTCCGCTGTGCTGGCATTCAGGCCGGGATTGTATTCGAGCCCGGTCGTCAGACCAAAGGTGTATTCAAGCGCATCGTCCAGCATCTTGAGCATGCGCGTCAGGTCCTCGGGTTCCGGCTGAGCGGCCAGGCCAATACCCGACTGCTCGCGCAAGGTGCCATGTCCGACGAACATGGCAAGATTGACGCCGATGCCCTTCTCCGAAACGTCTGCCAGCCAGTCTGACAATGGCAGGGTGTCCGGGCTTGACCCGTCCTGTCCCAGCGAAATCGTGGTCACACCCATCGCCAGGAAACTTTCCATTGCCGGCGTCTCCAGCGGATCACCGTGCGAATGCAGATCGATGAACCCCGGCGCGACGATACGACCCGCCGCGTCGACACGTCGCACCACGCGGGTTCCAAAGTCGTCCAGGGTAAAACCGGTCTCGCCAATAAAAACGATGCGGTCGCCGACCACGACAACATCAGCGTCAACGGCTTCGTTGCCCAGTCCATCCAGCACCCGGCCGTTCTCGATCAGGAGATCGATCTGCTCGTACTGTGGCAGAAATGGTTCCGCCTCAGGCTGGCAGCCGAGTACCACCGTCAGGATGGCGATGGGTAACAGAATTTGACGCACGCTATTCATTCGACGCTCCATCAATGTCCGTGCGATAGCGTGCGAACCACGCCAGTATGTTGTCCACCTTGGCGATCAGTCGCGACGGCTTCCCGGCGATGCCATGTGGCGACCCGGGCACTCTGACCATCACCGTGTCCACGCCTTTGAGTTTCAGCGCCTGATAAAGCTGTTCTGTTTCCGAGATGGGCGTTCGGTAATCCTCTTCGCCGGTAATCAGCATCGTTGGCGTCACCATATTGCCGACCAGCGACAGCGGTGAGCGTGCCCAGTAATGCTCCAGTTCATCCCACGGCATGCCGGGGAACTGGTGAGAAATCTGACCGACATAGGAGTCGCCGGTCAGGGTTTTGCTGAGCCAGTTGATGATCGGCTTGGCGACGGCCGCCGCCTTGAACCTGTCAGTGAGACCGATCGCGTACGCAGCAGCGATGCCGCCGGCTGACCCGCCGGTGATGTACAGATTGTCAGCGTCGGCCACGCCTTCATCGATCAGCCGTTCTATGCCCGACATGTGGTCGGCAAAATCTTCCGGGCTCGAATATTTGTATTGCAGCAGCAACGCAAAGTCCTCGCCATACGAGGTGCTGCCCCTGTGATTATCATAGAAAACCACGTAGCCAGCCGCCGCCATGAGCTGCATCTCGACTGAAAAATAGGGTCCATAAGCAAGGTGAGGCCCGCCGTGAATTTCCAGAATGAGCGGGTATCGCTTTCCAGGCTCGTAGTCCGGTGGCGTGAGATACCAACCCTGTATTTCCTGACCATCGAATGAGGATTCGTAGACGATCTCCTGCACCGCACCCAGGGTGCGGGAATCCAGCAGATCGTCGTTGAGTGCGGTCAGGACGGTCGAACCACGGCGACCACCTGCAACGGCAAGCTCTGCCGGTCGCATGTCCGCGCCGCTGGTGTACGCCACCGTGCCATTCGTCGATACCGTAAAACTGCCGCTCAGGTAAGGTCGTCCGAGCGAAGTGCCTCCAAGGCCCTCGACGACGGGCGTGACGGCGCCGTTCAAAGAAACGCGGGCGACCTTGCGCACCGCACGTTCATCGTAAAGGAAATAAATGTCGCGATTGCCAGCCCACGCCAGATCGCTGACAGAAGAATCAATGCTACTCGTCAGCGGACGGTCGTCGCTGCCATCGGCGGACATCACGTGCAGGATTTCATTGCGATACGGAATCATACGATTGTCGTCGTTCACGAACGCAACGTGATTACCGTCCGGGGAATACACCGGCGCAAGTTCGCCGCCCTGCCGGTCGGTCAGCTGCGTCAGTTGCCCGTCCACCACATTCAACGTGAACAGATCGGCCTCGCCTGATTCCAGTTCCCAGTCCGCATGCCGATTGGCCGAAAACAGCAGTCGCTCGCCATCCGGGGACCAGGATAGCGGGCCGTCGTGATTGAAGTCGCCGCTGCTGATCTGCCGCGGCGTGCCGCCGTCGGCAGGCAGTACGAAAATGTGCTCGTAAGCGGGGTCTAAAAAGCCACGACCGTCCCATCGATACTGCACGGAGTCGATGACTTTGACGGCCTCCGACCATTCCGCGCCCTCTGGCTTGTCACGTGCCTTGGCGAGCGGCCTGGATTCGGCGTCGACAGCCATGACGAACGCCAGCCAGCGTCCGTCCGGAGACCAGCTAAGGTGTGCCGGCGATTTCTGCAGGTTGGCAAGCAGCGCCGTCTGGCCACTGTCCAGCCAGCGCACGTACAGGCCGGTGCCGGAATCCGTGGCTTCTATATAGGCAATCCGTTCTCCATCCGGCGACCAGCGCGGCGACGACGCACTTTGGGTACCCGACACCAGCGGCCGGTGTTTGCTGCCGTCGCTGTTCACGATCCACAGGCTTTTGCGGCTGCCGTCCGTCATGACGTCATTGCTCTGCCGTTCGTAGACGATTTGTGAACCATCCGGCGAGATACGGGGATCGTTCGCGAACTCTAGCTCAAACACGTCCTCCGCCTTGAAATGACGGGCA
Source organism: Woeseiaceae bacterium (assembly GCA_037968735.1). GTDB lineage: Bacteria > Pseudomonadota > Gammaproteobacteria > Steroidobacterales > Woeseiaceae > SZUA-117. The sequence continues at coordinate 12,323 of JBBKWC010000041.1, forward strand.
TCGTCTGCCGCCATCGCGGCCTGTTGCGTCACGACCAGCATGCCGGCCAGTACAGCGATTATTTTCATAATAAAACCTTGGGTTTTGCCTTACAGTGGATTGATACCGATGAGCACCGGATCGTGATCCGAGGCACGATACGGCAACGCCGCCTCGAAGAGCGCCGGCGAGCGGCCGAATTCCAGATTGTAGTCAATGAACGGCGCTTCGTCCGCGTTGATATGCCACGCTGCTGCGCCGCTCACCTGGGGCAGAAGGGCTGGCGAGGCGAACGCGTGGTCCAGCGCACCTGCCTGACCGTCGAATACAAAAGAATAGTGCTCGCCGGCAGGGTCATCGCCGTGCAGTAAATTGACAAACCCAGCCGCTTCCAGCGTGCGGACAGGGTCTTCCATCAGGTACGCATTCAGGTCGCCGACGATCAGCACATCCGGGTCACCACTGCCGGTGGGATCGTGGGCCAGCCAGTCGATCATGGCGTGAACGGCCCGCGTTCTCGTCTGGTTGCAGTTACCCTGCCCGTCCCGCCTGTCAGGATCGTCGCTGTCGTTGCAGTCCGAGCCCTTCGACTTTAAATGGTTGATGACCACGGTGAACGTTGCGTTGTCGTCTGCGAGACGAAAAGTCTGCGCCAGCGCTGGCCGGTTCTTCGTGTCATCAAAGCGCTTGTCGACCGCGGTATCGAGGATGGAAAAATCACCAACCGGGGTGCTGGCCGTGGTGCGATAGATCAGGCCGACTGCAATCGTATCGCTGCCAATGACACCAGTGTCAATGTGCGCCCAGTCTCCCTCGCCGTCATTGATTGCATCCACGAGGTCAGCAATCGCGGCGCCGCCATTGTTTTCAATTTCCATGATCCCGACAATGTCCGCATTCAGTCGCCTGATTGCATTGGCGATTTTCGCCCGTTGCCGCGTGAACTCCGCGTCGCTGTCAGCACCTCGACAATCGGCGGCGCGCGCCGGGCCGCACACGGCTGCACCAGAGTCCAATGACGTGAAGTAGTTCAATACATTAAAGGTGGCCACGGTGAGGCTGCCACCCAGCTCCGGCGGCGCGTCGCTGCGCGGGTTTGTATCCATAAATTTTGCGGCCACCGTAGGCTCAAGCCGGTAAGCCTGCAGTCCGCTGCCACCACTCCCGCGGCTGAAACGGATATTGCCGATAAGATTGGTGGCAAGGTCGCCGGCGCGAACGACAGGTCTTTTTCCTGCCGCGAGGAAGCGCTCCGGGAGCGGATTTTGTGCCGCAATGCCGTCGTCCAGCAGCAGGCTTGAAACGGCAACTTCCTGTTGATGTGTCTGCCAGCCCTCGACATCAGGCGCCCGGCCGTTGGTAAACTGGCGCAACCGTTGCCGACGAGACAGCAGGATCTCGCCATAGCGCTCCAGTGCCGAAAGATCACTGACGTACAGATTCTCCGGTACTTTCACCAACATTCCTTCAAATCGCTCGAAATCTGCGATCATTCGGTCGTCGGCATTTGCCAATGGTTCGGTACTGAACTCGAGTGCCGCTGGCGTCACAGTACCGATGCCGGTGCGCTTCACGGTGCTCGCTTTTAACTGCGTTTCACCAAAGAATTCGGTCACGGTGCCCTCGACGCGAACCCGGTAACCCACCAGCACATCCGTCGTCTGTCCGGGTCCGTCGTAGACGAAAATGCCATCAGAGGTTGCCGGATCGCCATCGGGCACCTCATCCTGGACGAAAAAGCCGCCGAGGTTGGCCTGCTGATTGGCGTCGTTGTCCTGGAAATCTCCTGTAACGATGCCGCTGATGATGACCTGCTTGCCGTCGAACGGGCTGACATCGCCGTCGCCCTGAACGGCCCAGACGGGGGTCAATGACTGACCGGGTGGAACCGGCTGATCATCACTGCAAGCGAGCAGCAGCACACTGCCGGCGCAAACCAGGCCTCGCCGCACAGCTACCCCCCGCTCATCGCAGATAGGCATCGGTGCCATTCAGCCAGTCTTCCCGCCGTGGCGTCCACATGTCCATCTCTTCGACATCCCCGATGCACAACGCTTCATGCGGCATATGCGCCGGAATGACAATGACGCCACCCGCTGCCACCTCCACTGTCTCCGCCCTGTCTTCACCGAAGACGAATTTCATCCTGCCGGAGATCACCTGGGTAATCTGTTCATTGTGGTGACTGTGCATTGGCACCAGGAAGCCATCCTTGAACCATATGCGCGCAACCGTCATGCCGTCACCAGTGACGATTCGCCGCCGCATGCTTGGATTTACCTGCTCGAGTTCGACGTCGTCCCAGTCAGTTATCTGCAGTGGCATCGGGGGCTCCTTGCTCATGTACCGGTTTAAGCGTAAGTGACAGATCATCCATGATAATGGCGCCCCTCGTCGAGCGGTTAAAGACAAAACTGACGCCGACGAGTGTACCCGGATCGAATGCGGCATTCGCCACTGCGAAATCGCGCACGGCGAATTCGAAATGCCGGAAAATCACTTCAGACGGATCCGCGTTGTCGAGGAAGTCGGCGCGGTATGGCAACGCTTTTACCTGCGGATAGAGTGGCGCATCATGACTCAATGGCAGCGCAACGCTTTCACCCTGCCGATCTGTGAGCATGATAGTCCAGTCCAGCGGGCCGTCTTCCCTGTTGTCCGGAGATTTTTCGGCAGCCGAATCATCGGCAAAACTGTCAGGCAGGCTGGACTCGCCTGCGTCTGCCAGCGATGCAGTGATGACGCTTCCTTGGCCGGCGGCCAGCGGCGGAAACGTGAAGTCGACCCGGGCAGTGCCTTCCGTGAAGCGCTCGTCCCAGGCAAAAACGGCGGAATGCGTATCCAGGTCGTCATACTTAAGTTCGTTGCCGATTTCATGCCATTTGCTGAGATTAAGCGTCGTCATACGACCCCCGGTGGTGCTCATGGTTACCGGATCGAGGTCCTCCTCGAAAGCGGCAAGCGGCAGGTCAACAGAGCTTGCGTACTGATTGATGAAGTGAGTTTCCGGCAGCCAGTCGGCCGCATACCGGGCGTCTTTGAACATGGGCAGGTATTCAAACCGGTCGCGCAGCACAATCTCGAGAAAAGCACTGAAATACACTCTGGCCACGTCGCGCTGCGCTTCGCCGTCCATGATGCCGTAGAGATCCAAGGTCCAGGCATTAAACAAACTGGTATCCAGGTTTTTCCAACGGGTATTGAACTGCCCGTGATTTGCACCCAGCACGTACAGCCCTGAGCGGAACCTGAAGGGACCGTCGCCGAAGCTCACGCGCGAATATTGCGCCATGCCTTCAAACGACTGCACGTCGCCGTCCATGTCGCCGTGGATGGTGAAGTAGTTGACACCCCGAACCGGCGTGTAGCGGTTGCGCGGCTTGTATTGTCCGTAAACCGGCGCAATGGCGATGACGCCGCGAAGGTTGAAATTAAAATCGAATGCCACGCTGGCATCGTCCGGATACCTTTGCAGTGAATTGAAGGCGGCGGCAATACCCACGGCCTCGCCGCCGCGCGAATGCCCTATTAGTGCGATGCGCTCAATGTCTACCTTGTCGTGAAACGGATTTCCCGGCGCCAGGTTCCAGTCGCGCCACTGTCGCAAGTGTTCCAGCAGCAACCAGCCGCGGGCATCGTTTTCTTCCTCAAGGCCGGGGCGGTCTGCCCGAATATCAACCGATGCGGACATCGTCGAGTTGAGAAAATTTTCATCAACAGACGCAAGGATGATGCCGCGGCTGGCAAACAGTTCGCCCAGGTACGCGTAGCCCGGATCGGAGTAGTCCTCCATGCGGTGGTTGCCGTGCACGATCAGGACCAGCGGAAACGGCCCCTCGCCTGCCGGATACCAGACGCGCGCCTGTAACGGCAGCGCCGTTGCATCGAAGCCCCAGTAGCTCGTGCGCAGCCAGCCGGAAATGCCTTCCCAGTTATCGATCAGTCGTGAGCCATCGACACGACGAGAGACCAGGCTTACACCGTCCGCGAACATTTCCCGGTGCCGGTCTGCGCCACTGCCGTAGCTCAGCGTTTGCACGGTGTAGTCGCCTCGCTGCCCGGGATTGGCCAGCGGCAATGTGCGATTGTCCATGCGCTCGGCGGTGCGCAGAGGATTGGCGGCTTCATTCGGCGCAAAAATCACAATCAGCAGAGTTGTTGCTGCAATGACGCCCATCGTAAGCACCATGAGCGCCCCGATTTGCTGACGCGGCCGCCAGCCTTCCTGACGAAGTACGCCAATTCCGCCGCCGGCGAACGTCAGGATCAGCAATACCACGGCGGCGAATGCCGCGCTTTCATCATCGTCACCGGTGGTGATGGCAAGAAGTGCCATCGGTGCAAACACCAGCAGTGGCAGGCGGTATACCAGTGGCAAGCGGTTGAGGATAGCAATGGCGATAAGCGCCGCCGCGCCCAGCATTATCGGCGTGCCTGTCCGGACCGCGAAGGCAGGCAGTTTCTGCCAGGCGAAATCCTGCAGGATGTAAATCGTGAAGAACGCGACCGACACCACCGTCGCGAAAAGATAAATCGCGGCAGCAGCCCCGCGCCAGGCAGCAGCAGGCGGAAGGAGTCGCGGACGGGTGCTAAGCAGAATGTTGCGTACGCGACCCGGGGTTCTCATGGTCTGATCTCATAACGGCGCTGATAGCGCGTTATTGAACCATAATTACTGAACCATGAACTGCCTCAGCCCGGAGACTGTTTCCTAGAAGACCTGTTCGCTAGCAGGAAATCTCGTCGAAACTGGACAGAAACTCCAGACCTTTTCGCAAGTCGCGACGATTGATCGTCGCATTGGTGACGCCGTTGAAATCCGCGACTACCCAGCGGACTTCATGGTCTTCACAGTAAGCCCAAAGAAGACGTCCGATCTGCCATACGTCGTCGCGTCTGCCACAGTTCGGACAGCCGCTGAACTGGCGGCGACGGTGCAGGGGAAAAGCGATGACGTTGTCGGGTCGAGTGGACATCGGCGGGCCAGCGTTGCTTCTGAAACGCAATCATCGTTCTGCGGGTGCCTGTCTGTCTGTGAAACGACTCTCAAGCACTGCCGCTGTCTCTGACTTTGCCCTGATTGTGAGAACTAGGTCGGAAAATTGCCGCGTTCCATAGGCTGCTGTATCGTAGCTCGACTGAACATAAGGAAGTAAACAATGAATTCAAAGCGCTCATTGCTGATTGTCATGATGCTCTTCTCTGCTGCCGCAAATGCTCAGGACGCAGGAGTTTCCTGGGCGTCTACTGAACTTGAGCCGGGCCTTTTCATGCTTGAAGGTCAGGGCGGTTTTGCCGGCGGCAATCTCGGCCTGCTGTCTGGCGAGGATGGCGTAGTTCTCATCGATGACGGGCTGGAAAACTTTTCTGCGATGACCATCGCCGCCGTGGAAAAAATCGCTGGCGCCTCAGTCAGTTTTCTGATCAACACCCATGCACATGGCGATCATACCGGCGCCAATGCGGCGCTCCACCGGAAAGGCGCGACGGTTTTTGGCCACGATAATCTCCGCAAAGCGCTGTTGGCCAATGACGAAGCTGACGCGGCGGGCATTCCGGAAATCACCTTCGATGATTCCGTCTCGTTTCATCTGAACGGTCATACGGCGCAAGTGTTTCATTTACCAAACGCACACACCAATGGTGATTCGGCCATTTATTTCCCGGAGGTCAACATCATTCACACAGGTGATGTCATGTTCAACGGCATGTTTCCCTTTATTGACCTGGACGGCGGCGGCAGCGTAGCGGGCTTTATTGCCGGACAGAAAGCGCTGCTCGCCATGGCCGATGAAGACACGCGCATTATTCCTGGTCATGGGCCATTGGCGAACAAGCGCGACCTGCAAATCGCGCTGGACATGCTGGTCGATGCCGAAAGCCGGGTACGCAATGCAGTTGATGCCGGCAAGACGAAAGCACAAATACAGACAGATAATCCCTTATCAGTCTATGACGACTGGTCGTGGGACTTCATCACGACGGAAAGCATGACAGACACGCTGTACCGATCACTGACCGAGTAAAATTCTGCCGCCCCTGCAACGATAGTCAGCACTGTAGGAGCCCGCCCTGCGGGCGATCGCGGCCAGGCGCCGCTCCCACAATTGCTATTCAAATGTAGGAGCCCGCCACGCGGGCAATACCCAAATCAAATCTCTGCGCTAAAGATCAATCCTCACCCAACGTCAGTCCGCGTATCGACATTGCGGGAGGATTGGGAGCCCGCCCTGCGGGCGATCCACTAGCTGCGCAATGACTCGCGAACGGCGCGGTAACCTTCCTTTATGGCCGAATCGGTGTTGGCCGCCGCACCGGCATCCGAATTCGCTATCGTGATGCGGCCGAAGGGTTTGCGTCCTTTTACCCACGGCTTGTCTTCCTCCGAGGCGTAATGCGGCTCCCATAGCAAATGCGATCCGTAGGAATAACCGTGTGGCCAACGATTCACCGTGATGGCGTTTATGTCCCGCTCCGCGTCGAATCCGCCGCCGGCAAGGGCCTGATCGAGCTGATCACGCACATGGTGCTCGAACTCCGAAAACGGCGTCTCCAGCAGCTTGCGCCGCCCTGCCCGCCACTGGTCCGGGCCCTGGATGTCGTCGAAATAAGGCACGTAACACATGTGCAAGGCCATTGGCTCATCCGGATTTTTGCCAAATTCGTAGCCACCCATGGACACCGGGTAATCCAGCTCTACCTGCTTGAAAAAATCGTTTGTATAAAAGACATATTTAATGCCGAGTTCTGCGAATGACCGCCAGTTCTTCACCATGACTTTTGTGTAGGTCAGCGGCACCTTGACGTTATATGCCAGACCCGCTTTCTGCGCTTCGGGCAGCTCGTCACAAATATAGGGGATAGCGCTGTTGTAGCAGGCAAGAATGCATTTGCTGCTGCGCACCGTATGCGCCTTGCCGTCATGAACGTAAACGACATCTACTGCCCTGCCGTCCGCCGTATGCGCCGTGTTGACAACCGTGCTATTGAGGCGAATTTTCACATCCGCGTCGGTCTGATCAAGTTGCGAGTAGTCAAGCCGTGCAAGCACGCTGTCTTCCATCGTCTTGCCCGGCAAGGCCTCTGGAATCAGTTTTCTGACCAGCAGCCTCGCGATTGACGCGTTGCCATCCGGGAAGTGAAAAATGTAAGGTTCGTCGCCGCGTCCGCCGAGGCGCGGCAAGGTGAATTCCAAGCCCGGCAATCCACCACCGTCGCCGTATCCCGAAATCTGCACTGCCGGCACTTCGTCCATGCCAACGCACCAGTAGCTCATCCCCCAGCGCTGATACATTTCGAGCACCTGATCGTCGACCTTAACGTAATTCTTGAGATAATCGCGATAGCTGGTCCGGCTGAGAAGCAAAACTTTTTCCTCCCGCGACATCCCGGGAAGATAGTCACGTTGCTCGGTGAACGCGCGTGTGAGGTCGGCTTTGCCTTTATCCGACATCGGCGTCTGCGCCGCAAATTCTGCCCACGGCAGGGTGCCGTAGCCGACGACCGTCTTTTGTTTGCCGTAGGTCTTCTGATCGTAGGAAATGGCGTAGTCGAGGTTCATCGACGAATACAGATCCTGATCGTAGTAGTCGTAAAAGCGCTCGGTAACAACACCGATGTCACGCAGCAATTCTTTCGCGATGTCGGAATAGCCCGACGGCGTATCGATGGATTCGGTACCACCGTAGGCGATGTGCGTGTCGCCATTGACAGTAAACTCGTTGCGCTTCGCGTGGCCGCCGAAGTCATCGTGGTTGTCCAGTACCAGAATCCGGGCGGCCGGATTTTCCTTGCGAAAATAGTAGGCTGCAGTCAGTCCGCTGATGCCGCCACCCACGACGACGAGGTCGTAGTTATCTTCGGCAGCGCTCGGCAGCCATTTGCCGCCGGCAACGCGGGCATGCATGGTTTCCCAGGAGCCGTCGTGGCTGCCTCGCATGCCGGTTTTCGAGGGCGGGTAGTAGTTCTGGCCCAGGGCAAACTCGCCGCCCGCTGCGCCAAACACTTCTGTCCAGGGAGTGATGAGCGAGGCGCCGATTGCCACCTGGGTACCGTTCAGGAAGTCCCGCCGTGTGATCTTGTTTTTCATCTGGTCTCTCCGGGTATGCTGCTGGTCGTCACTGTAGTTGATGTACCCGTTCGAGAATAGTCTCACGGTCAGTGGATTGATTACTGCTGAAATTGCGTTTACACGACCCGCCCACTACTCTCCGGGACAACGAAATTCGGGGGAATCGTCATGCATCGCAAAGCTCGGCATTCGCGTCGCAGTGTGCTGCAAACCATGGGGGCAGCCGCACTGGCCGTTTCTGCCAGCGCCTGTGCCCCTGCCGTGCTGACGCGAGGGGCACCGTACCAGCGGCATTATTCCCGCAAGCCCTGGGTCGCGCCGCGCATCGCGACTGAAAACATTATTCGCGAAGTTGTCGGGCACCGGCCATACCGTCCGTCCGGCTTCGTCGTACGCAGTGAGAAGCTCGGCGATAAGACCATTGTGCACAACTATGGGCATGGCGGTGCGGGTATCACCCTGTCATGGGGTTCTTCGGCGCTGGCCGTGAGAGAGACGCTGGGCATGGAGCATCGTCACGCGGCCGTCATCGGCAGCGGCGTCATGGGCCTGACGAGCGCGCGGCTGTTGCAGGATGCCGGCTGGAAAGTCACGCTTTATACGCGCGACATGGCCCGGCACACCACGTCGAATATTGCCGGCGGTGAGTGGGGCCCTGCCAGCGTTCACGATCCCGACGTATCGTCTGCTGTCTTCAAGTCGCAATTGCAGTTCGTGGCACGAATTTCACATCATGCACATACCAACCTTGGCGGGCAGGATTACGGCATCCGCTGGCTGGAGCTCTATCATCCTGTGAACGAGCCTGGTGAGCGTGAGTCGGAGTTTGCCCACCTTTACCCTTACGAACATCTGCTGGGACCGGGCGAGCATCCGTTTCCGACCCGCTATGCGGAAGCCAGCATGACAATGATGGTGGAGCCGGGCACGTTTTTAAGGCGCCTGACCGAAGACGTGCATCAGGCCGGGGGCCGCTTTGTCATCCGCTTTTTCGAGGACAAAACTGAACTTTTGAATCTGCCGGAGCCGGTGATTTTTAACTGCACCGGCCTTGGTGCCGGGAAGCTGTTCGGCGATACAGAACTGACGCCGGCGAAAGGACAGCTCGTCTTCATGCCGCCGGACCCGGATGTTGACTACCTGACTATTGGTGGTGGCAGCGGCAACCTTTACATGTTTTCGCGTTCTGACGTCTTGCTGCTCGGGGGCACGTTCAAGATTGGCGACTGGTCGACGAATCCGGAACCGGCAGAAACTGCGCGTATCATCGCGGAACACCAGCGGCTGTTCGCTGGCTTTTGAAGCCAGGACCGGTGTACTCACCAACGTCGCAGAGACTGGCACAAAGCCACTGGCGACCGGACAACAAGCGCCGGGAAACGCCGCTTGAGCCCCAACAGCCAGGACCGTCCGGCTTGCTATTCGCTGATAAGGGTCCGTGGAAATTCGGCGCGGCATTCCTCACGGGCAATTGCGCGGTTCGCGGTTATATACTCGCGTTGCACGTCGGGATTATCGATGGTGGCAAACGCGCGACTGTGAATCTCATGGTCTTTTTCTGCATAGCAGGCTTCATAGCGCGCCTCAATTGCCGGATCCGGCACTTGCACCTCAGTAAGCTGTGACCCGTCGAAGTCGAAAGGGGATTTGAACACCACGAGCAAGACGACGGCGATGACGATCAGAACGCCAATGACAACTTTCATTTTCATGCTTGCAATTCTGCCATTTCCGGAAGGCCGCGGACATCCGGATTTGAGGTTCATGCTAGACTCCGCCAGGGACGTCGAGAACAAAAATTGATTCACCGGAAACGGAGGATGAGAACAATGCGCGTCATCACCTATGCGGTCATTCTTGTACTGTCATCCGCAACGTTCGTGCATGCACAGATTTCACCGCAAAACGTTACGGTTGAGACAATGGCGGAGCCAGGAACAAACTGGTTCATTTCGAGCAGCCGGGAGGGTGGCTACATTTTCGACGCTTCGACCGGCGACATGCACGGTCTGATTTCGCTGTCTAACCACACGCCGGCGGTACAACCACATCCGGGCAGGCGGGAAATATACGCCGCCGAATCTTACTACGCTCGCGGTGTTCACGGTGAACGTACCGATGTCCTGACCATCTACGATTACGAAAATCTTTCGCCCGTCGCCGAAGTGGAAATTCCGAAAAAGATTGCGGTCCTGCCGTTTCGTGAATACATCGCTCTGATGAGTGACGGCAAACACGTGGGACTGTTTAACATGACGCCGGCGCAGTCCGTTTCCATCGTCAATGTCGAAGACCGCAGCTTTGCCGTTGAACTTTCGACACCCGGTTGTGCGCTGATCATGCCTGTATCCGACAATGGCTTCCTTATGATCTGCGGCGACGGCACCTTGCAACTGATCCGGTTAGATGCAAACGGTGGCGAAGCCTCGCGTGCACGCAGCGGAAAGTTTTTCGATGTTCAAGTGGACCCGGTGTTTGACAGGCCGCTGAAAACCGCAGCCGGCTGGCTGCTGTTGACTCATGAAGGCGAAGCGTTCGACGTCAGCGTTACCGCGAACAACATCAACGTCAGCGATGCGTGGAATATCGTGACCCGTCAGGACGCTGAAGACGACTGGCGCCCCGGCGGCTTCCAACTGGCGTCAGTGCATCAAAAGCTGGGTCTGCTGTATGTCGCGATGCATCAGGGCGAGCCGTACACACATCATGACGGGGGTAGCGAAATCTGGGTGTTTGATATCGGCAGCAAACGCCGCATCGGCAGGATTGAATTCGAGGTACCCGTCCTGTCAGTTCTCGTGACCCAGGAAGTAGAACCCCTGCTGATCGTCGGCGACGACGAAAACGAAACGCACGTCTACGACGCGCTTGAATTCACCTATCAGCGCAGCATCGAAGCGCCGGGTACACGCGTTCTCGAGGACTTTTGAAGAGCCTATCGTGACCCTTGATCCACTCATTCCGCGCATTATCAGCATCGGCCTCGGGCTCATGTTTTTATTCGCCGGCGTGCATAAGCTTAAGGACAGCACAGGTTTTCGCGATACGCTTCGCGAATATCGCTTGCTGCCTGAGCAGCTGATTGCCCCTGTCGCTTTCCTGCTGCCACTTGGCGAAGTCCTGCTTGGGTTCAGCTGGCTCTTTGTCAGCTGGCTGCAATCGGCAACTGCCGTCGTCAGTGCAGGCGTGCTGACAATTTACAGCGCAGCCATCGGCATCAATCTCGCACGCGGCCGGGTGCATTTCGATTGCGGCTGCAGCTTTGCGGGCAGGCGTGGCAGCGAGCAGTTTCTCTCACAGGGCCTTATCTATCGCAACCTGATCCTGCTGACGGCAGCTGCCATAGCGTTGCTGCCACATACCGCACGCTCGCTACAAATTTCAGACTTCGTGATTCTGAGCGCTGCGCTGCTGGCTATCTTTTTACTCTATGCAGCCGCAAACCAGTTGCTTGCAAACGGCGCTGCAATCAATACCTGGAGAAAAAAGCATGCCTGAGGTGCTGCTTGTTTCGAACGTGGTTCTCTGGGTCATTGTTGTCCTGCTGGCATTAGTCGTGCTGGCGCTTGCGCGACAGGTTGGCATTCTGCACGAACGCGTCGCGCCCGCCGGTGCACTGATGCCTACCAGTGGCCCGAAGGTCGGCGAACTCACGGAAGCGCTGTCGCTCACGGATCTGCGGGGCGAGACCGTGACCGTAGGCGGCGCAAGCCGGGCACGGCTGCATACCATGATCATGTTTATTTCGCCGACCTGTCCGGTGTGTAAATCACTCGTACCCACGGCAAAATCGCTGGCCGGCACAGAGCGCAAACGCATGCGGCTCGTATTTGCGAGCGACGGCGACCGCATCGAGCAGCATCAGGCCTATGCAAAGGATCTGGCACTCGACAAGTATCACTATGTGCTGTCGGAAAAACTTGGCATGCGCTACGAAGTCAGCAAGCTCCCGTTTGCCGTTCTGATTGGTGCTGATGGAACCTTGCAGAGCAAGGGGCTGGTGAATACCCGGGAACACCTGGAAAGCCTGATTGAAGCGATGGACAGCGGCGTCGCAACGCTTCAGGAATATGTCGGACAGGAACACGCAGTGAGGGAAAAAGCGTCATGACAAAAACAAACCTCGTCGAGCGAAGTTATTACTGGATGGATGAGACGGCCAGGGCACAAACCCTGAAACTTGCCCGCCTTATTTCCCGACGGCATTTTCTGTCGCGAATCGGCATGCTGTTTGCAAGCGCCGCGGCGCTACCTTTGCTACCTGTGGCGCGCTCCCTCGCGCAGGAAAGGGTCAGCGAAATCGGCGATGCGAAATCCTGTGAATACTGGCGGTATTGCGCGCTGAGCGGAACGCTTTGTACCTGCTGCGGCGGCACCGTCACGTCCTGCCCGCCTGGCGCCGAACCCTCGCCCATCACCTGGGTCGGAACCTGCCGGAATCCGGTCGACGACCGCGACTATCTCATCTCCTATAACGACTGCTGCGGCAAGTCTGTTTGTCGGCGCTGCAACTGCCACAATACCGAGCGTGACAAGCCGGTGTATTTTCCATCGAACAGCGGCAGCGTCCTGTGGTGTTTCGGTACCGAGCATCGGACCTATCACTGTACCGTGGCGCTGGTGCTTGGCGAAACTTCCCAGAACCGCTAGCAGCTCGCAGACCACGATAGTGCGCCGTATTCTCGCATCGGTTTTCCTGATTGCGCTTCTTGGCAGTGCGGTCGCCGATCCGCGAACTGACTATCTGCTTTACTGCCGCGGCTGTCATCTGGCCAACGGCGCAGGCGTTCCGCCGGAAGTGCCGTCACTGCACGACACCTTGGGCAAGCTGCTGGCGACGCCTGAGGGGCGCGCGTACGTCGTGCGGGTGCCTGGCGTCTCGCAGACAGCAATGGACGATGTACGACTGGCCGCCGTGCTGAATTGGGTGCTGGCAGAATTTAATGCAAACACCCTGCCGAACAATTTTGCGCCTTACTCCGCCCAGGAAGTGGGCGAAGCTCGCAGGCAGGTGCTCGACGATCCGCTTAAGGTGCGCGCCGAGGTCATCGCCAAGTTGCCGTAGCGGGATGCGGCATCGCCCGCAGGGCGGGCCCGTGCTAATGCTGGACAGCACTGTAGGAGCCCGCCCCGCGGGCGATCGCGTTGCAAGAGCGAGCCAGCATTATTTTCGGCACGTCTCTGAAGATCATTCCGCACTGGCCAGCAGCGAATCTATTGGCATTTCAGGCGGATTGGGGCGGGCTCCTACAGCGCGAAATGCCTTAGCGGCAGCGGCACTAAGGCTGCGAGAAATACTGTTCCCGCGACTATTCTTTGACAAAAATATCCAGTGGCAGGATGGCCGTCACGCCCACATTTGGCACGTCGACGAGCTGCGCAATGCGCAGGTCCACGGCGACACTGGCAATGAGATAAGCCTGGGTACGATCATAGCCATAGCGGCCGACGATATAGTCGACCATTGCCACCAGCGCATTTTCTGCAGCGAGATTGAGGTCCTTGGACAAATTGCTTAGCTCGCCAATCTTCTCATCGGCGAGATAGGCGATATCACGCGGCACGACGCCCGCCTTCTTCAGCGGGTAGCCGGTGGTGGCATAGAATCGCGTTGAGGGGATGGCAAGCAACGCGGCGGGGCCTTCGAAATGGGGGCCGTGCGTCAGATCGGGCGCATTGACCAGAATCTTCGTTGTGACTGTAATATCGGCGTCCATCTCAATGGCAGTGCCCGACACTTCACCGTCACCCTGCGCATAATGAAAATCGCCGATTGCCAGCCCACAGCCGTCGATCATGCAGGGCAGATAAACCGTGGCGCCTTGTCGCAGGTAGCGAATGTCCATATTCCCTCCGTTCTCGCGGGGCGGAATGGTGCGCAGACATTCGCCCGCATGTGTTCCCTCTTCGCCGCAAAGTGACGAGGGCTCCGCGAGTTCCGCATCCGGCGGAAAAACAGCCCCGCCGGCGGCGGCAAGCTGTTGCTCCCTGTTCAGCATGTCTTGCAGCTCAGTCGGGCCGGGTAAAGTGGTGACAACACCGGGAAAACTGCCGTTTGGAATACGCACACCGGGCAAAGCGCCGCTTTCGGCATAATCTTTGTTCAGCCGCCACACGATGAAGCGGTTTTCACTGCCAACAGCGTCCCCGGCAAAGCCGAATGCAGACGCACTGGTCCAGCCGACCGGTCCGGGCTCGATGTTCTCGATCGTAACGGCGAGCACATCGCCCACGCGCGCACCTTCGATATAGACAGGCCCAATCAGTGGATGGACGACGCCAAATCCCTCGCGCGGGCTGGATTCGGCAATCGCATACCCGGCGGGATCCAGATCGATATCGGCGGCGTCCCGGCCACGCATCACAATGCGTTCACCCGGGCGGGCGCGGGCTGCCGGCGGTATTGCCGGATGCAGCCGGTTGATGCAGGCAGGATCCTCAGCACAAGTTGCGCCCGTGCCGCCGAGCTCGACATCCGCCAGCGCGGTAGCGGAAAACAACAGCAGGCAGATCAGCGCTCGGGCATCGGTCATCAGGAACTCCTTGGAGAAATTTTCGGGAAACAAGCGCGCTTGCCCACCTTCAAACGCGTGTCCCCACAGTAGTCATTGCAGCGATCGTCTGTGAGACAGCTTCTAGTATTATGCGTCACTCAGGTGAATAACAGGATTTTTCATGCATCGGTGCGGCAGAGAGGTGTTTGGCGGCAAAATGCCGGCGTGCTGCGTCGCGCCGTTGCCGGAGGATCATTTCCATCGCTAGAAAACTGCCCAGCCAATGTGGCCAATCGGCGAATCCCCTAACAATGCGGACAGCGATAATTGCGGCGCTGCTGATGTGCCTGACTTCCTGCTCACAGGATGCACGCGTGCAGACGGAACTTGCCGGGTCGACGATGGGTACCCGCTATACCGTCAGCGTTGTGACGACGGCCGGGCGCCCCTCAGCAACGCTGGCCGCAGACATTGCCGCATTGCTGGATGAGGTCAACGCGCAAATGTCCACCTACGACCCACAGTCAACCCTGTCCTCTTTCAATCGCTTCGCATCGACAAACTGGTTCCCGGTCAGCGACTCGCTGTGCGTGGCAGTTGCAGATGCGCTGCTTCTGGCAGAGCGGACGAATGGCGCGTTCGACATCACCCTTGGCAGCATCGTCAATCTTTGGGGGTTCGGCCCGGATGCGCCCATCAGCGTAGCGCCACCGCGGGCAGACATCGAAGTGGCGCTTCAAGCCAGCGGCTTTCGCAAACTGCAGACTGATTGCGGCAATAAGCGCTTGCAGAAAATGCAGCCAGACTTACAGATAGACTTGTCCGCGTACGCCAAAGGACTGGCGGTTGATTTAATTAGTGCAATGTTGATGCAAAACGGCATCCCTGATTTCCTCGTCGAAATCGGTGGCGAGATACGTGCTGCAGGCAGAAATCGCCAGGGCGAAAAATGGCGCATCGCGGTTGAGATGCCGGACAGCAGCGGCGGCGCGGTACAGGCGGTTTTGCGTTTGACCGAAGTGGCAGTGGCGACGTCGGGCGACTACCGGAATTACTTCGAAGTAGGTTCTGTTCGCTACTCGCACACCATCGACGGACGCAGCGGTGCGCCGGTGACGCACAGTACTGCGTCGGTGACCATCGTGAGCCAAAGTGCCGCCGAAGCAGACGGCATGGCCACTGCCTTGCTCGTCATGGGACATGAGGAAGGACTGCGGTTTGCAGTGCGAAACAACATCGCAGCGCTGTTTGTTGTCAGACAGGGAAACACCTTTGAGAATCATTCGAGTGATGCAATGTCGCTCTATCTCGAAAACTGATTCCCGGTGGACATAGCTCAACGCTCCATTCAACGGGCGAATTCAACTGGATTCTGCCGGACATGTTCCGCAATGCTGACGCCATTTGTCAGCCAGACACCGTGGTAGTTTTTCATCCAGCTCAAGAATGCATCAAGCATACGGATTCTTGCCGGGCGGCCGATTATCTGCGGATGCATCGTCAGCATCAGGTAGCCTTCGCTTGCATGCGCAGCACTGAATTCCTCTTTCCAGATCGCCATTACGTCTGCCGCCGAATGTATTTTTTTGTCCCAGGATGACTCGTCAAACCAGAAATAAGGCGCGTCATCCAGCACCCAGGACACAGGCAGTTCGACCAGACCCTGCGGCGAGTCGTGCAGGTAGGGCAGGTCTGCATCCATCAGGTTGCTGGAGTAGACGAATTTGTGCTCGGCTGCGAGTTCCAGCGAGGCCTGACTGATGGCCCATGACGGTGCCCTGTAACCGGCCAGCGGCTTGCCCGCGAATCCTTGCAGAACCTGCATGCTCTTCTGCAGTACGCGGCGCTCCTCTTCCGCCGTCAGCTGCACAGCCGAAACATGGCGATCGCCGTGGGCACCGATCTCATGACCCGCTGCGGCGATTGAGCGGAGTGCCGCAGGGTAATTCTCGGCAACCCACGCTGGCACGAAAAAAGTGGCTTTGACGCCATGCCGCTCCAGCAGGTCCAGTATTTTTGGCAGCGCTACGTCAGGGCCATAGACGCCCTGCGACACGCTCCCCGGGTCACCACTCGCGGTGTCAGAATCTGTCCACCAGAGCGTATCGGCGTCGAGATCAAACGTAAGCGCGACGGCGACGCGGGCACCATCCGGCCACCGGTCGGCAAGCGCGTCCGGCGGTGCCAGCAGCACAGCCAGACCCAGCGACAACAAACTCAGGAGCACCAGTCTCATCCTTCTACCTCTTCAGTTGCATGCTGCACCTTCGACCTGCCGATCCCGGGAGCTTCCGTGCGCGTCGCTGCTCAGCGGCTCAGTTGCTACAATCCGCAGCGCACCCCGGCTGAGCGCATGACTCCAAAGGCGACCAACATGACCGCAATCATTCCCGCAACAATGCGGCTGCTATTCGTCCTGACCGGCGTCATTATCCTCATCGCACCGGCTATCGGCACGGCAGCGGACGACGATCCTGACCTGCCGCTCGAAGGCAAGACAGACACGCTGTCGTTTTCCGTCAGTGAAGGTTCGTGGCTGTCGCTCACTACCACCCCCGACGGTGAAACTATCGTATTCGATCTGCTGGGCGACTTGTATACCTTACCGCTGTCCGGCGGCCGGGCGAGCCGAATTACGAGCGGGCTCGGTTATGACAGTCAGCCGGTGGTCTCACCGGATGGTCAATGGGTCGCTTTCGTCAGCGATCGCAGCGGCTCGGTCAACCTGTGGATCATCAGGCCCGATGGCAGCGGCGAGAGGAAACTCTCCAGCGAAAAACAATGGGGCATTATTTCCCCGGCGTGGACGCCTGACAGCGAGTACCTGGTCGTGACGCGCACGGCAGAAAAAACCGAATTTCTTATGTTTCACATTGATGGCGGCAGCGGCGTCACCCTGAAGACCGATGGAGAGGAAGATGAAGCCGACTTCTGGGGTGTTGGCGCGGTGGCGTCAGCGGACGGCAAGCACGTGTACTTTGCAGAGGAAGCGGAGAGCAACGGCCCCGTCGAAAGTTTTCCCGTCGCGCAGATCAGTCGCTATGACCGGGAGACAGGCAGGATCGACGTTATAACGCGAGCGGAGGGCGGCGCAGTCCGACCGGTGCTGTCCCCCGACGGCACCCTGCTTGTCTATGCAACCCGTTTCGAAGCACAAACCGGATTTCGGCTGCGCAATCTGCAAACGGGTGAGGATCGCTGGCTCGCCTATCCGGTGCAGCGCGACGGGCAAGAGAATTTCCGGCCGTCCAGCCGTGACGCGATGCCGGGTTACACGTTCACCGCCGATGGCGAATCCTTACTCTTCAACGCCTCGGGAAAGATCTGGTCAGTTGATGTCGCTTCCGGCACGCGACAGGAAATCCCGTTTACGGCGGATGTTGAGCTCGAAGTCGGTCCCGATCTGACGGCGCCCTATCGGGTACCGCAGGGCGAGCTCACGGCGACCCTCATCCACGATCCAAGGTTGTCCCCCGACGGGCGTCAGATCGCCACCTCGGTGCTGACAAAAATTTACCTGCGCGCGACGGAGGGCGGCGAAACACCCAGGCGGCTCACCAGCGGCGACGCCTGGGAATTCAAGCCAGTCTGGTCACCTGACGGGCGCTGGATTGCTTACGTTACCTGGTCGATGAATGACGGCGGACACATCTGGCGGACGCGCTCGAACGGTGCCGGCCGGCCCGAACAGCTGACAGAAACGAGCGCATTTTACACCGACCTCGTTTACAGCCCGGACGGCGAGCAGCTTTATGCAATGCGCGGCAATGAATATATGCGCCATCAGACCTTCAGCGAATTCACCGGCATCGGTATACCTCTGGAGCTCATTTCACTGCCGGCCACCGGCGGCGCGCAGACGGTGATCGTTTCGGCAGACAGCGCACGCTACCCGCATTTCAGGGAGGACGGCGAGCGTGTTTACCTGAGTGGCGATGGCGAACTTTTCTCCATTCAGGTGGACGGCACGGATCGTCGCGTCGAACTCATCGTGACGGGGCCGCGAGGCAATCGTCGTGATGAGGAACCACCGAAGGCGGAATCGCTGCACATAAGTCCTGACGGACGTCATGCGCTGGCGTTTCTCGGCAAACAGGCGTGGCTGGTGAAACTGACGCAGACAGGTGGGAAACCCCCAACGGTTGACGTCCGGGAACCCAGCCTGCCGGCTGTTCGGCTGACTGACACCGGTGCAGATTTCCTCGGCTGGTCAGATGGCGGCCGCTCAGTCTGGTGGGCGATTGGCCATACGTTCTATCAGCGTCCGCTGGACAGCGTTGCATTCTTCGATGCCAGCGCGGCCGATGATGACGATGAAGATGATGAAAACGACAGTGAAGATGAGCCCTTTGTGCTGAAGGAGTCACATGCAGCTGTCAGGGCACTCGCGTTCGAGGTCAAGGTGCCGCGGAACACACCCGTCGGCGCGCTGCTTTTGCGCGGCGCCGGCGTCATTACCATGTCTGCCGCCGACACTGCCGACATGGACACCGTTCTCGACAATCAGGACATATTGATTGATGGCAATCGCATTGCCGCACTCGGCGATCGTGGCAGTTTTGAAGTGCCGGACAACGTCAACATCGTCGACATGAGCGGTAAGTTTATCGTCCCCGGTTTTATCGATACGCATGCGCATTGGGAATTTCGCACGGCTGACGTTTTAGAGCCGCAGAACTGGACGCTTGCAGCGAGCCTCGCTTATGGCGTGACGGCGGGCCTGGACGTACAGACGGCTTATAAAGAGTATCTGGCCTATCGTGACTTTATCGAAACCGGGCAATCTGTCGGCCAGCGCGCGTTCATGACGGCGCGTGGCATCTTCGGCGACAATGATTTTCAGTCCTACGACGCCACCCTCGCCTATTTGCGTCGCTACAGCGATCACTACCAGACTCACAACATCAAGTCCTACCTCGTTGGCAATCGCAAGCAGCGGCAGTGGGTTGTTCTTGCCAGCAAGGAACTCGGCTTAATGCCCACCACTGAAGGGGGCGCCGACCAGATGATGAACCTGACGCATGCGATCGACGGCATGCATGGCAACGAACACACGCTGCCTGACTCGCCGATTTATGACGATGTCGTCGAATTGTATGCGCGTACGAAAACTGCCTACACACCGACACTGATCGTGCAGTACAACGCCGAATCCCTGCGCGAGTATTTTTTCAGTCGTATGGAGATTCATAATGACCCGAAGCTGCAGCGCTTTTATCCGCACAATCGCCTCGATGAGCTGACGCAGCGACGCCCCGGCTGGCAGCGCGACAGCGAGTTTGACTTCCGGCAAGCGGCAGCGCAGGCCGCAAAGATCCAGCGGGCCGGCGGCCTGATTGGCGTGGGTGCCCACGGAGAACTGCAGGGCCTGGGCTTCCACTGGGAGATGTGGGGCTATGCGATGGGGGGCATGACGCCTGCCGAAGTGCTGCGTGCAGCCACCATCGATGGCGCCAGAATTATCGGCATTGACCAGGATCTCGGATCGATCGAATCCGGCAAACTTGCCGATATGGTCATTCTGAATGCCAATCCACTCGAGAATATTCGTCACAGCGTCGATATCGACAGTATTGTGCAAAACGGCCGTTTGTACGATGGCGATACCCTGGATCAGCGCTGGCCTGACGTTAAGCCGCTGCCGGCCTTCTGGTGGTGGGCGAGCGACGATCTGCGCTTCTCGCCTGAACCTGTTCGCAACTGATTCCTGAAACGCAGTGCATGCAGACCACTGTCATTCACGGCACGGCTAAAGCATGCTTGTATTACTGACCAGAGCAGTGAATTAACATGGCGACGCAAACCCAGCACTACCATCCCGTTGCAAAAATCCTCCATTGGTGGATTGCCGGGATGATCGTTTTGCAATTCATCCTGGCGAAGCTTGCTGAGCGAGCGGACGATGCCGGTGCACCGCTGAAGCAGCTCGCGCTGCTGGCCAATCACAAGTCCGTTGGGATAACGATACTGCTTTTGGCCGTCATCCGTATCATCTGGCGAAGATTGCATCCGCCGCCTGCACCGCTACCCATGCCCCGCTGGCAGACGCTGGCCTCGCGACTCAGTCACTGGACCCTGTACACACTGCTCTTTCTGATGCCGGTGAGCGGCTGGCTCATGTCGTCTGCATCTGCCTATTCAGTGAGCTGGTTCAATCTTGTCCAGTTGCCGGACCTGGTCGGCGCCAATCCTGAGCTGAAGGAGTTATTCGAAAGTGTTCACGAGACGCTTGCCAAAGTGCTGTTCGTCGTCGCTGCCGTGCATATCGCAGCGGGCCTGAAACATGCATTTGTTAACCGCGACGGTGCCCTCAGAAGAATCTCATCTCCCATCAGCATTGGCATTTTCGCCGTCGTCATCGCCGGCGGATACTGGACCTTGTCCAACGTCGGTGTCAGTCCGGCCCGTGCGGCGGCGATCGACGTCACGGCAGGCGCGGTCGACGCCTCAGCGCAAACCGTCACTGCGACAGCGGATAGATCCGGCGATATTGCGCTGTGGGACATTGACTACCCGAATAGTTACATACGCTTTACCGGTGATCAGGCCGGTGCGACGTTTTCTGGAGAATGGCAGCAGTGGACGGCGGAGCTTCGCTTCGATCCGGATCGGCCGGCGGCGGGCTCCTTCGACGTAACCGTTGAAGTACGCTCGGTGGCAAGCGGCGACAAGGATCGCGATGACACCATTACGGACATGGACTGGTTCGACGCCAGCAACTTCCCGCAGGCATTTTATCGCGCGACGAGCTTCAGCACGGATTCCGCCGGACGTTTTGTGGCGCACGGCAGCATTGTGATCAAGAATGCAGCTTACCCGGCTGAACTGCAGTTTTCGGTATCTGACAATGACGGACGCTACGTGCTGGACGGCAACGCCAGACTCGATCGCACGGCATTGAATCTCGGCCTCGGCGAGTGGGCAGACACCGACTGGGTTGGCCAATTTGTCGACGTAGTCGTGCACGTCGAGGCGAACACGGTCGATTAAGCCTTGTCACCGGCAATCGCTGGTAATAAACAATCGCTGGTAATAAAGAAGGGCAGGAAAGTGTCTTCATCTACAGCAGATTCAGGGAGCACCATGAGCATAATTCGCCTGGCGGGCATGCTGGCAATTCTGGCAACGGCATGCGGCGCGCACGCCCATCACTCGTTCGCCGCGGAATTCCTCGATGATACGACGCTCGTGATCGAAGGTACGGTCCGCGAAGTCTGGTTCCGCAATCCGCACGTGCGCTATTACATAGACGCGGTCGATGAAAACGGCGTCATCACGGCCTGGGATGTCCGCACCAGCAGCCCGACTCTTCTGGTACGCCGCGGCTGGACCGAAAGCACCATCAGCGAAGGCGACAAGGTCAGGGTGGAAGGCTATGCAGGACGAGACGGGCGCCATTTGCTCTCGCTCATCAGTATTGAACTGCCCGACGGTAGCACCCTTGGCCACAGCTATTAGCACGGCGGGCTACCTGCTGCTGCCGCTGTGCGTGGCGCTGGCGGCAGGCAGTGCTGTGGCAAATCCGGCCATGGAAGGCGACTGGATGCTGGAACTGCGATCGGAAGGCGCGCCGCTACTCGGCCTCTTGCAGCTCGAACGGGAGGGCGACAGCTGGCGCGCCTACGTTGAAGGTGGACCGGCGCCGGTATCCGTCACTGACGAGAGCATTACGGTTGATATCGATACTCGCGACATTCGCGGTTTTGTCTATTTCATGCGGCTTAACGGCGAGCTCAACGGCGATCGCCTGGAAGGGAATTTCAGCATTGAAAGTAATGCGAAGGTAAATGCGACTCCCGGCACCTGGTCCGCCAATCGACACAGTGACACGGCACTGCCGGAAGAACCGTTACCCGTTGACTTAAGCGGCATCTGGACGCCCGCGCCCGGCCACGATATTCGCAAATATTCCATGGACCTGACGGCCGCTGCCACCACCTGGCTTGACGGCTACCTGATGCATTATGACCAGCCCAACGTTCGCTGCGTGTCTCCCGGCATTACCGCCATGGTGGCGTGGGGCGCCTATCCTTTCGAAATTCTGCAGAACGCCGGCCGGCTGACGTTTATTTACGAATTCGACAGCGAGGTCAGGAGAATTTTCCTTGACGATCGACAGCCCCCGGAATTCTATCCACATTCCGGCATGGGTTTTTCGACCGCGCGCTGGAAAGGCAGCACTCTGGTTGTGGATACGGGAAAATTGTCTGCTAACACGCGCGATTTTCGTGGTGAGCCTGTTTCGGAAAATGCGCGGCTGGAAGAACAATATTCAATGAGCGAAGACGGCAATACATTGTCCGCGCTCATTACACTGCACGATCCGGAGAACTACCGGCGGCCACCTATTCGCCGCAGGGCATGGACGCGAAATCCGGACACGACAATCTATCCGAACGAATGTGATCCCGACTCGTTCTTTCGGCAAATGTATAACGAGGATTTGCTGGATATGTATTTCGAGCGATCCCGTCGGCGTTTCTGAGGTGACAAAATGATCAAACGACTTATGTTCGGCAGCAGCATGGTTGCGTCTGTCCTGAGCTTCGCTTGTACCGCATCAGCACATCACACGGTACTCAACTACGATGGCAAGACCGAAGTCACGATCAGCGGTACGCTGACCAGTGCGCGTTTTGGCTATCCGCACAGCGTGTACCGCGTCGATGTCAAAGCCGATGACGGGTCAGTGGAAAAGTGGACTTTATCGACGGAGGATCCACGCGATGCAGAACGTCTGGGATTCGCCGACGCGCTGCGCGGTCTGAAGCGCGGTGATTCAGTGACCTTCATTGGCTGGCCCGACAAGTTCAAGAAGAACACCCTGCGCGGCCATCAGCTCATATATCCTGACGGTCGCGTCGTTATGATGCGGCGTGGTAACTATATCTGGCCGAAAGATATCCTCAGCATGGATCGCATGGCACTGAATCCGGCAACTATCCCGGCCGCCGTCGGCGCGACCGATGTATCACAACCGCCGGCCGAACAGCTACGAGGCTGGCTGCAGGAAGACGAACACCTGGCTCGCATCGCCCGGGAGTACGCGGACGGCCATGCGCGCCTCATTGGACTGCAAGCCGCAAATTCCATCGAATTTCCCGGCGTTGATGATGTGCTGCAATGCCACACAGAACGCAGCGACTTTACGCTACAGGTTGGACTGGATGAGCTCGATGCAGCGGCGCGCGCCGAGATTGAAGCCGGCCGTGACTACGTGAGCGAGTACAACCGCGTGCTGTCGCGCTGGTGGGAGCAGGAAATCGCGAGCTGCGAGTAGCGGCAGAGATATCCCTCGCGCATCGACTTGGCACCAGCAAGCCACTGAAAAAGACTCAGGCGAGTGCGCGTGATTTTCAGTGGCTTGCTAGCCCATGATGTATTTCCAGGGGCTGGCCTCGGAACCTCGTTCTATAGTGACTTCAATAATCGCAGGACGATCATTGTCGATGGCTTTCGCTAACACAGGCTTCAGGGTTTCGGGAGAATTCACCCGATAAGCATCTGCGCCGAACGCTTCCGCCAGTTGCACCATGTCAGGATTTTCGAGGTCGGCGCCAATGAGATGCGACTGGTAGTGCAGTTGCTGGTCGCGACGCACATTGCCGAATGAGCGATTGTTGAAGACGATGGTCACGAGACCGATGTTCTGCTGCACCGCACTCGCAAGTTCCGGCATGCCAAACAGAAAGCCACCATCACCGGTGACAGAAATCACGGCGCTGTCCGGCATCGCAGTCTTGACGCCGATGGCGGTCGGGAAGCCAAAACCCAGAGTTCCCTGATAGCCGGACGACACATAGGTACGCGGCTCATACACCTCGAACCCGAAGTTGGAGGTAAAGCCGACCTGGCACAGCTCTTCGACGAAAAAGCCATCGCGTGGCATCACCTCACGTATCGTATCGAGATAGGCCATTTGTGGCTGAATCTCTTCGATGTTGCGCCGCGCCTGCGCCTTGGCTGCTGCAATCCTGTCGAGACTGCCGTGGTGAAAGCCTTCAGCGGTAATGCGTTCGATCAGCTCGCGGGTACCATCGGCAGCGTCAGCAACGATGGCTACATCCGGTTTGAAACGCTGCATCTCTTCTGCATCAATATCAATACGAATGACTTTTGCACCGCCAGCCGGCGGCCTGTCGAAGTACTCTCGCATGGAACCCCAGCGCATGTACTGCAGTTCGAGGCGTGAGCCGATACCAATCAGCAGATCCGTCTCGTCCCACAGCAACCTGGCCGCCGCCGCAGAGGTGCCTGAGGGGTGATCTTCGGCAACGACGCCGCGACCGCTGCGGAATGCAGTCACTGATGCGCCCAGCAGCTCCGCGAGTTCGGTGACTTCCTTGCTGGCGTGCTGCGCACCGCCTCCACACATGATCATGATCTTGCGTGCGCCGGCAACGAGCTTCGCCGCAGCGCGAATGGCAGCAGCGTCCGGCGTCGGCTTGTCGATACTCTCGACACCTGGCTGTATGTCGACGTCCCATTCTTTCGCCATCGTGTCCCAGCACATCTCCACCGAAGCCGGACCGGGCCGGCCGCTCTGCATCTGGCGAAATGCGGCATTCACCTGTGCAGATGCCGTTGCCGGATCGGCGATATGCTCGGTATGTTTGATGATCGTCGCCAAGGTGCCCTGCTGGTCCCTGAGCTCGTGCAGATGACCCCTGCCCCGACCGAGAAACTGCGACATGATCTGGCCGGTCAGGCAGAGGACCGGTGCATTTGATCCGGCAGCGGTGCAAAGCGCCGCGCTCGCGTTCAGAACGCCAGGGCCTGGTACGACCGCGAAAACACCAGGACGGCCGGTCGCCTTGGCGTAACCGTAGGCCATGTACGCGGCGCCCTGTTCGTGCCTGCTGATAACGGCACGGATTTCCGGATGCCGATAAAGGGCATCGAACATCGGATAGATCTGCGCTCCGGGCAGGCCGAATATCGTATCGGTCCCGTTGGCGATGGCAGCGCGGATCATTGCCTCGCCGCCGGTCATTCGCTCAGTCAATGTGCTATCCCAGGCTGGTCCATAAGAACGCGGCCGCAAAAGCCGATAGAAATACGATGCCGATCCAGCTATAGACGATCATTGGCGCCGACGGGCGATACTGCGGCGGGATGTCCGGCCGCGTTACGGCACGGTAGTTGTAATACGCAATGGCGGGGCTCGCGATGAAGCCCGTGCTGGTGGCAAAGTACAGGAACGTGGTGAAATTCTGCATCAGGAACAGCAGCATGATCGTCACGCCGATTACCTGTGCGATGAGAAACCGCGTGTAGCGGGATGGCGCATCAGCGGGCCGGCCGGCAATGACGTCAAAGAGACGGTCGGTGACGCGAGGACAGGCGTCCATCAGCGCAATCTGGGTCGACCAGATGACAGCAATGCCTGCGGTCGCAATTAACGGGTATACCCACTCGCCAATGACGGTTGTGAAGATGCCAAACAGTTCGCTGGCAAACCCGGCGGCGGTTGCCGGCACAACCCGGTCCGTGTCGAAAAGCACAGCGGTACCCATGGCGACGAATGACAGGGCAAGCACCACAGTCAGACCATAGCCGACGCGAAAATCACTCAATGCAACGCGATGGTCAAAGGCGTCGCCGAGCAGCTTGCGTTTCTCGCAAATCCACTGTGAATACATGATCGCCCCATTGGTCGGCATTGGCATCCAGCCCGCCATCGCAATGACGAACAGGGCCAGCGAGCGATCAGGTGTCAGCACTGCGAAAACTGCGCGGCCGTTACTACCGATCAGCGGCAGTGCAATCAGGGTGGCCGCAATGGCCAGCAATGAAAACACCATCACCAGTACTTTAACAATGCCCTCGGCTTTCGAATATTTACCGTTCAGCAATAAAATCGCGGAGAGCACCATCATCGCGACGGCGACTTGCGGACCGGAAAAAGGAAGATCGAATACGCTGATGACAAGTCCCGCGGCAACCATTGCGACGGCCCCGGTAGCAATGAACATGTCGACGAAGAATCCGACGGCCAGCCAGGCCAGTGCTATCCGGCCGATGCTGGCGTAAGCCGTCACCAGACTTTCTCCAGTCGCGCTGGCATAGTCCACAGCAAAGCGAAATGCCGGATACTTCAGCACCACGATGAGCACAATGAGCCACGAAAGGGACAGGCCGTAGACACCGCCCGCTTGTGTCGAATAAACCAGATGGGATACGCCGACCGCCGTGGCCGCAAGCATCATGCCCGGCCCAACGCGGGACATCAGTCTGGTCATGGGTGTATCCCCGTCTCGTTATTATTGATACAGCAATCTACGCGGAGCCGGCACTATAAACAACATCGGCCGGTCGCGTTAAGTGCACGACCGGCCGATACAGCAAACGAAATGCAAATATATTACTCGTCTGTTTTTTGTGGCAGCTCTACCGAAATGCGAATGTTGACTTCATCACTGATCGCCGGAACGGCGCGCGACAGATCGAATGCGGTGCGGCTTACAGTGCCTTCCGCAGTAACGCCGATGGTCGGCACCTTACGCATGGGGTGGTTAGCCGCTTTCTGCAAAGTCGCATTCAACGTTACGGGATGCGTCTGCCCTTTAATGGTCAGATCGCCCATCAGGTCGAAAGTGTTGTCGCCCGTCGATTCAATGTCTGTAGAAACGAAAGTGATTTCCGGATACGTGGCTGTATCAAAGAAATTTTCGCCATTGAGGTGGCCATTGAACTCGTCGACACGACTATCGACACTCGTGGCGTCGATCATGACGTTAACCTTGCTGTTCTCGATATCGCTGCTGTCCAGATCGAGTTCGACGTCAAAGTCACGAAAACCAACGTGGGGTGTTGAGAAGCCCAGATGGTTGTAAGAGAAGGTGATGTAACCGTGGGATTTGTCCAGCGCATATTCGCCTGCAGGCATGTCGGCCAGTTCAGCATAGGCACCCAGCGACAATGTCAGGGCGGTTACGGCGGTCAATGACCGAATTACATTCTTCATGGTTTCTCCAACAGGATTAAAAAGGTGATTGGTGGGCATGCGCCCATGTCCGGCCCTCCATCAGACCGCAGGGAGCAGCCATGGTTTAAGCCGTGATCGGGATTGCACATCGAAGTGTAGCGTATAGCACTAGCGCACACTTCCTGACAACTGATACTGACATGTCCCTAATCAACGCTTGATTACCCGCCACACGATCAGCAGCGACACGATGGCCGCAAACAGAAACAACAGCGGATTAGCCTTGCGGCCCTCACGCTCTGCCGCAACGGCTCCGGCGGTCTGCGGTGCGGCGCCTGATTCCCGCTGGATCGCAGCCGCGACCTGATCGCTGATACCGCTCTCTTCCGGCGTGTATCCGGCCGTCTTGTACATCCAGGCCGTTTCCACCGAGCACTCGGCTTTGACGAGGGCCCGATCGGGGACGCGTTTCCACTGGTGCGTCGTCGTGAAGGGTTCGGTCAGGACGCCAGGATCTGCAACCGTGAACTCAACGTTCAGCCGCACACCATCATCGGATAACCAGTACCGTTCCTGCAGCGTCTTTTGCGCAGTCGAATCGATGCCGGTGTACATGCCCCAGACCTCTGCCGTGAAATTATCAGTGGAGATATTCAGCTCGCCCCCGTCAAACCGGCCAATCGAATGGCCGTAGCTGGACGGCTCTCCTTTCGGCGCGTCGTGTGCAAGGTGAATGATGCGGGGCTCCGTCCACATGTCTCTGTCGATGACAATGGTGTTCTGGTCAGGACGTGACCACTGGAAATTCGATAATGAGAGAATATTTCGCGGTGGACCCCCGTACATGCACGCATTGATGGGGTTGTCGTCTTCGGACCAGTTGGCGACGGCCGCGGCGGCCGCCTCGGTCAGCGGCCAGTCTGTGGCGGGGTGCCTGATGGGCGGAAACATGCCGCCGTCTTCACCGACACGAGTCCAGTTGCCGCTGCCGATCTCGCGAACGGGTGGCACATCATGGTTTTCCAGCGCGGCATCCTGCGCACGCTGAGCCTTGCGATAATCGGTGGCACCGGCAAGCAGCAGGGTTCCATCAGGTGTCTCGGCCCAGTCGACGCCTGCGTAGCCGCGGCTCTTATCCCTGTCGTGCGCCCCTTCCCAGATGATGGCATCACCCGGCTTGAAAGTATCTTTTGCCCAGCCGAGGGCGGCCATCGCCGGTGGGTTGAGCGCCTCAATCAGATACTCCTGTACCTGGCCGTCGGCTTTTTTCACGTCGACGCGAATGTAAATGTGGGGCGAACGCCAGCTATAGCGAGTGACAACGCCCTCGAAAACCCGCACGTCGTCGCTATTCAGGCTTGCGTGAGAGTGATGCGCCGGCGTCGGTGCAGCGCCCAGTAAAAGTAACAGCGCCAGCGGCAATCGAAACATTATGCGTCGCTCGGAAATCAATGCGGTTCTCCGGCCTAGGTACGAATTTCCGCCGGTTCGCCAGCACGAATGCGGGCACGCATCGCGAGCCAGTATTCGGGCTTGAGAGGAAGCAAAACGACGGCCGCGAACACGCTGATGACAGCACAGACCAGAAACGGCGTTACGTAGGACCCGGTCGTATCGAACATGTAGCCCAAGAACCAGGGGCCGGCGAAAAAGCCCAGATTGACCACGGCGGTGTAAACGCCGAGCAGTATGCCAATGTCGGTCAAGCCGAAGGTGTGCTTTGCGAGCACCGTTGTATCAAGCAGCACGGCTGAGTGAGCAATGGCGCGAAACACGATGAAGGCGCCGAACAGGAACGGGTTCAGAGCCGCCAGCGCGAGCAGACAGGAAATCGTGAGCATCAGGTAGGTCAGCGATACGCCCCGGGTCGACAGCTTGTCGAAAATCGCGCCGACGAGCGGCCGACTGGCAATACCGACCAGGCCCATTACGCTGATGCCGGTGGCAACGACGGTGGCGGTCATGCCGAGGTCATCCTTTAGATAAAGTACCTGGTGCTGGATGAAAGCCTGATCGACAAACGCCGCTGCAAACACTGCGGCCGCAATGAGCCAGAATCTTTTCTGACTCATCAGTGCTTTCGCAAACACCCAGGTCAGTGCGGACGATTTGTGCTTTTTTCCGGATGCCAGGTTCTCGACGCTCTCGAAGGACTTGTCCGTGAGGAAGAAAACCATCAGCGGGAGCGCCAGCAGCCAGACGCCGGAACTCATCAGCGCCGTGGCGACGCGCCAGCCATAGGCGCCAATCAGAAACGTGATGGCGAAGGGCACGATAACTGACCCGATGCTAGTGCCGAGCATGGCGAGCCCCATGGCAGTCCCCTGCGAGGCGTGGAAGGTGCGTGAAATGAGTACCTTGATGGCAACGATCGTGCCCGGGCTCGCAATGCCCAGCAGAACGCCAGCCAGGTAGTAAGTGGCAAGGTTCGATACCCACAGGAAACTCACCAGGGCGAATCCGCCAATGACCGAGACGCCGATCAGCACGTTGCGCACGCCCAGGACATCGATGAAGCGGCCGACGGCAATGGCGACAATTGAACCGGTCAGATACTTCGCACTGGCAAGCCAGGTCGCCTGTTCACGAGTCCAGCCAAACTCGTCAATGACGGAAGAATAAAGAAACGGCATCGCGAATGCAGGTGCACTAAATGCCACCAGCAAGCAGACGAATGCGACGACCAGCACCCGCCAGTTTTGTCTGAATTCATTGATGAAAACGGTATCCGTTACCGCCATGGCCGCTCCCGGATTGCTTGTCGCACTACTGACCGCGCGCCAAAAATCTACTGTAACGAAACCCGGTCGAAATGCAGCGACTTTGTTGCGGCCAGCGATACGGACGGGCTCACCCTACCGTAAGCTGAATGGAGTTGAAGCAGCAAGGGTTTGCCGCCGCAAGAACCTGGAACACCCAAGGTAACGGAGAGCCAGACAGGATGGCAATTACTGCTGCAACGGTTTCCCTATCCGTTACAATTCAGAGAAACCCCTGAAAGTGAGTCACACACATGGCTGATCCGGATGACACCCTGACACCACCCGCCCCGTCGCGACGTATGCTGTTGAAAAGCGCCATCCTGACATTTTTGCTGGCGCTGGTGGTGACCGTGCTGTTTGTGCTGCCTGCGGAATACGGCGTTGATCCTACCGGTGCCGGTCAGGCACTGGGACTGACGGCCATGGGCCGTGCTGCCGCCCCGGAAATCGATGCTACACCGACGATTGTCAGCGGCTCCTTCCCCCCCATTCCGGCAGAAGAGGATTTCGATTACTACGAACCGGAAGTTCTTGCTGATCCGTTTTCACGCTCTCACGCGGCGCCGTTTCGTAGCGACACGATTGTCATCGATATCGATGAATTCGAGCATGTCGAATACAAGGCCTTTATGAAACAGGGAGACGCTTTCGTCTATTCCTGGCGCCTCACGAAAGGGAACACGGTGTACACCGACTTTCACGCCGATCCCGACGGAAACCCCGCCTACCCTGAGCGTTACTACGTTCGCTACGCGGAAAGCGAAGATCCCAAAGCATCCGGTTCACTGGTTGCTCCCTTCGACGGACACCATGGCTGGTACTGGATGAATATCGAAGAACAGCCTGTTCAGATCACGCTCGAAGTCAGGGGTTTCTACGAGGGCATTGAAGAGTTGATGCGCGCTTACCAGTAAGCGCGTCGTCAGCCGGAACGCTCCAGGAAATATCCCGCGAGCTGATAGTCGGCCAGCAGAAAACCGGCGAACATCAAGGTCACGTTGAATGTCGTCGCGTGACGCATGAAATTGCCACTCGCGCGCCAGGTATTAATGATCACCAGCAGTACGGCCAGCGCGAGTAACTGGCCGATTTCAACGCCAACATTAAAACTCAGGATGTTCGCGACCAGCCCCTCGCCCGATAAAGTGAGTGCCTGCAACTTGGTCGCCAGTCCGAAGCCATGCGCCAGACCGAAGCAGAACACGGCGACGCGTGGGTTCGGCTGAAATCCCAGAAATCTTTTGAAGCCGCCAAGATTCTCGAAGGCTTTGTACACGACCGACAGGCCAATCAGTGCATCGATAAGGTAGACGTTGACGCTGATGCCGCCCAGTACCCCGGCGAGCAAGGTGACACTATGGCCTACTGCGAACAAGGTCACGTAAAGCGCAATATCGCGAGATCGATACAGGAAAAATATGACGCCGGCGAGGTACAACAGGTGATCGTAGCCGGTGAACATGTGCTTCGCACCAAGGTAAATGAATGCGACGACCGCACGGCCAGGATTGCGCTCAAGAAAATCGGCATCGCCGTCCGCGACACCGTGCGCAAACGCCACACCCGCGATTAGCGATAGCAAACAGGCAGCAATTAGCCAGAGAAGCCCCTGCTTTGCTAAGGCGACTCGGTTGTGATGACTGGCTTTGATCAACATTCGGCTCCATATCTTCCGGCCGATGGTTTGTCCGCCCAGGGTGAAGGTCGCTCGTCGCAACAGCAGGTCGAAAAATTACAGCTCATGTGGTCCAATTCCGGGTTCAGCGAAGTTTTCACCGGGTGCCAATGCTACAGGATAATTTGCCCAGGCAAACGCCTCCCGATTTTTTGGACAGCGCCTCCCATTACGGCTGGATATCCATTCTGCTGCATTGGCTGACCGCCATCGCGATCATTGCCCTGTGGATCATCGGCAACAGCATACCTGACGGAGAATCAGAAACCGTCGTTGTATCGCGGCGTGCATTGCATGTTTCTATCGCCGCCAGCGTCTGGCTATTGTTGCTGTTCAGAATATTCTGGCGGCTGCGCTCCAGGCATCCGCAATTGCGCGGCCAGACCCGTCGCACACACGTCATCGCAATGTCAGTGCATTACACGATGCTGGCGATTGTGCTGCTGATGCTGATTTCCGGTCCTCTGTTGATATGGCTTGCCGACAAGCCGATTGTCGTATTTCAATTACTGAGCATTGAAAGTCCGCTTGCGGCATCGCCTGCATTACGGGAGATCGTCTGGACGTTTCATGCCACGGGCGCATTGATGCTGCTCTGGCTCGCCCTGCTGCATATTGCCGGCGCGCTTAAACATCTGATGTTTCATGATGATGATACTATTGCACGCATGCTTTGGCCGGGTAAAGCCGTGGTGACTGAACAAGACGAATGAAAGCATTTACTAACAGCTGATACGGCCATGGCAGCAGAATAATTGACGCCGACCAGACCCGTATTTCAGAGCTCGCCGTTCAACGGATGGGCGGCAGGCTTTTTCACACCGACGAGTGTTAGCATCGCCAGGCAACTGAATGCGAAAGTCATGGACATGTAAGTCGGACCGATGGTCCCCGCCATGGCACCGGCGACAACGCTGCCAATCGCAGGGCCTCCCATGATAACGAGTGTCCACAAACTCAGTACCCGACCACGTAGCCGATTCTCGACGAGCATCTGTACCTCGGTCTGCGAGCCGATAGACACCAGGCTCGCGAAGAAACCCATCAGGGCGACGACGACAACGCCGACCGCGAGCGTGCTGACAAGACCGAAGAGGATGAGTGACAGTCCTACGCCTATCGATCCGATGACGACGAGCATGTGCAGCTGAGACCGGAACCGGCGCGAGGAGAACAGAAGGCTCGCCAGTATGGCACCTACACCGGTCGACGCCATTAGCACCGCGAGCACGGCGCTGCCGCCCTCGAAAATGAGTGCGGCAAACGCAGGCATTAGTTCGAGTATTCCGCGGCCAAAGAAATTACTGACGCCCGCAAGCAGGATAACCTGGCGTATGGGCGCGTGATCCCGCGTGTACCGCAAGCCTTCCACGAGCTGGGCGAGATAGGGTTTTTTGGCTCCGGGGTCAGGCGCATGTTCTTCAATTCGAATAATGCAAAGTACATAAATGACCGGCAGGTAGGTCACTGCATTAATCAGGTACGCCGAGCCCAGGCCGTACAGCGCCACGACCGCCCCCGCAATGCCCGGACCGACAAAACGTGACAAGTTAAACACCATGGACGCTATGGCTACGGCGCTTGGAAACTGTTCTTTGCGAACGAGATCCGGAATGAGCGACAAACGCACCGGCGAGTACGCGCTGTTCGCAATGCCATGTAGTAACGCCAGTGACAACAACCATTCAACAGACATGTGACCGCTTAAAGTCAGCACGCCAAGCCAGGCCGCGATCAGCGCAAGAATGACGTGCATGACAACGGCCGCTGCGCGTGTGCTTACCTGATCGACCAGCACACCGAAAAAAGGCGTAAGCAGCACCAGGGGCAGAAATTGCGCTGCGGCCACCAGACCAACGACGAGCGCTGACCCGCTCAGTTGCCACGCATGCCAGCCGAGCGCCAGCCGTTGAATCCAGACGCCCAGCACCGAGAAAACATTGCCGTAGAGGTACTTGCGGTAGTTTTTGCTGGCGAAGGCGGAATATTGGTCAATAGCCATGCATCAAGCCCAGTCCCCGGAACGTGTCATCGAATCAGGACAAAAACCGCCGCCGCGCGTCAGCCTGTTCCGACGTAGGGGATAAGACGACCGAGCAGCAGGACACCAAACCATACGGCAAGTGACACGATCGCGATCGTTTTCGCTTCCAGCGGCGTGTCACCATGCGGCTCCCAGGATTTCACCAGCGGATTAATCCTGAACCAGAACCATAAGGCGTTTGCCCCGGCAACCAGCAGCAGAACCATCTTCCAGCGAAAGCCTACGTTTGCCGTGTAGCGAGCCGGATCTCCCATAACAAAAAGAAAGCCGGTGATGAGGTTAATGCCGAAGCCGGCGAATACCCACGGCAACAACTTGTGCGTAGCGACAATATTGATGCGGCGGAAAAATCCCGCCATGCGAAGATCGATGATGAGTAACGCACCGAGTAAAAGTGAGAGACCAATGAAGTGCAGAGTTTCCATGATCGGCCAGGTCCATGCAGAACCGATGACCCACTGATTGAGGGCGCTGCCTTCGACAGCCTGAACGAAACTTTCCATTATTCTCTCCCCGTCTTCTACAGGTAGGCGATCAGGCGACCGGAAATGATGGCGCCCATCCACAGCAAGATAGACAACCTGGCAAGCATCCTCACCGATCCCACTGCCCTGCCGCTCTCGTCCCACTGGACCGCTTCGTCACGCAGCTTGTTCTGGATGATCGCCGCGCAAATGGCCGCGAGAAATATCATTGAGATTTTAGACAGGAACGGCGTGCTCTCAATGAAGACGGTTGCTTGCGACGAGAACAGGAAAACACCGGAAATGGCGTTGAGCACGAAGCCACTCCAGCCAAGATTTCGCAGGCTGTTGAGCGATTCAAAGCTGATTCCCTGAAAGAATCCAAGCAGGCGCAGGTCGCGCATCACAAAAATTCCCACCACGACCGCCAGCCCGACAACGTGCAATGACAGCATAATGGGATATCCCCACAAAGACTCTCCTACCCAAATCGCCATCGCACTGTTTTCGAGCGTTTCAAACACGGCGTCCTCCCCCTGTTCTCATAATTTACTTATCGCCGCTATCCGCAGCAGGCTGAAACCGAGCCGCCGCTCCTCACCAGAACCGGTGCCACTAAACAGCGATCTGCACCGATTTCGTCTGCAGGTACAGTTCCATCCCTTCACGACCCAGTTCACGCCCCCAGCCAGACTGCTTGTAACCACCGAATGGAAGATTTGGATCCGGTGGTGAACCGCCGTTGATAGCTACGTTGCCGGCGTGGAAGCGCGCGGCAAGCTTGTGAGCCAGCGCCAGATCCTGCGTCCAGGCGCGGGCGAACAAGCCATACTGCGAGTCGTTTGCCCTCGCGATAACTTCCTCAGTATCAGCGAAAGGCTGTGCCACAAGAACCGGACCGAAAATCTCCTCGCGTGCCACTCGCGTATCGTCGCCGGCGTTGATCAGAACGGTAGGCGCGTAAAAATACCCCTTGTCGAAGAGGCGCTCGCCGCCAGTCACAACTTCTGCGCCTTCGTTACGACCTATGTCGACATACGCTGAAACAGATTTGAGCTGGGTGGCGTTGACCAGGGGCCCCATGACGGAATCCGGATCGTCTCCCGGGCCGACTTTAAGATCTTTCGCGAACCTGACGATGCCTTCCAGCACCTCGTCAAACACCGCTTCGTGCACGTAAAGCCTCGAGCCCGCCGCACAGATCTGCCCTGCATTGAAAAATATGCTCATCGCACAGGCAGGAATGGCCTTCTTGAGATTCGCATCAGGAAAAACCAGGGTCGGGGATTTGCCGCCCAGTTCAAGTGACACTTTTTTCAGGTTTCCGGTTGCCGCATTCACGATTAACTTGCCGACACGAGTGGACCCGGTGAACGCGATCTTATCGACATCGTCGTGCGCCGCCAGCGCCGCACCAGCAGTAGCGCCGTCTCCCGTGACGATGTTGACAGCTCCGGGAGGAAATCCGGCTTCGACAAGCAGCTCGCCTAGTTTGAGCGCAGACAGTGAGGTCTCTTCGGCAGGTTTCAGCACACAGGCGCAACCAGCAGCGAGTGCGGGTGCGAGTTTCCACGCTGCCATGGCAATAGGCACGTTCCAGGGCGTAATCATCCCAGCTACCCCAACCGCTTCCTTGCGAGTGTAAATAAAGAGGTCTCGACCGTACGAACTCTCGGCAGTCTGGCCATATATTTTGCTTGCCCAGCCTGCAAAATAGCGGAAGTTGCGCGCTGCATTAGGTACATCGCCGCCCAGGAAAAACTTGCGCGGCTTGCCGTTGTCCAGATATTCGAGCTCGGCCAGCACTTCCTTGTTCTCGTCGATGAGATCTGCCAGGCGATGCATCAGGCGCTCGCGATCGCTGCCAGCGAGCTTTCCCCATTCGCCGTCGTCAAAAGCTGTCCGCGCTGCTGCAACCGCGCGGTCGATATCGGCACTGCTTGCGTCCGCAATCGTCGCGATTTTCTCCTCGGTTGCCGGATTAATCACGTCCAGGGTGCCACCGTCTGCCGCAACCCATTCGTTATTGATCAATAGAGACGGTTTGCGCTGCAGGAATTTTGCCGCGTCGTTGTTGGAGGTAATTGCCATCAGATTTTCCGCTTATTGCCAGTACATGAACGCTGCAGAACTGCCGGTTCCGCCAGGCGTACGGTACAACGCGTAATAGTCGATAATATTGCCGTCGAGATTCGAGCCAGCCATTGCGGCTCCTGCGGCGATCCAGGATTTGATTTCCGATGAGCCTGCCTGGTAATAGCCCTCGTGATACGACAAAAGATGCTCGAAGTCATTGCGCTGCATCGCCTGCATGATGTCTCTGTCAAATTCTTCGTCGACCACGAAATGACTCAGTCCGCCGGTCGCGATGACGCACACGCGAAGATCCTTGTCCCACGCCCGGATTGCCTCACCAATGACTTTGCCAAACGCGAAACAGCGCGGAGCGCGTGGTTGGTTGGGCGGAAAGAAAGTGTTGTTATCGACAGGCACGTGTGGTGTGACGTTGTCGCGGAAGATCTGCTTATAGATAAAACCATAGGAGTGCGGCATGCCGCCGACCTGGGCGCGGCTTGGATCCGGATGAAACTGACGGTTTGAGTAGGCGACATCAAAATCGTTTTCGATGGCATAAGCGGTCAGATGTTTCGCCAGCTCCGGATGGCCGGGAAAGACCTTGCGCTCGTTGTCCGGGAGATGGCCGACATCGGCGAGCGCAATGCCGGGTGGCAGGCGGGCCTTCTGGTCATCGGTGCGAGGCATATTCTCGAATTCCGGACAGCCCATGATAGTGAAGGCGGGTTTCAGGTCATCGAGAAAAAGTTCGGACTGATCATTGCCGAATATCACCGTCACATCCGGGCGGGCTGTCGCAAAAATCTCGCTGAGCTGATCGATTGCCTGATACGACTTGGTTAACCGTTGCTGGCGGATTTCCATAGCTGTTTGCGCGGCCAGGTTGAGATGCCGTCGCTGTTCTTCTACCTCGGCGTATTTCAGACGCTCGCCCTTGTACCACATGGCCACACCGTCTTCGGTGTCCCGTTGCGCCCGGATATCCCATTTATCTGCCGGCGTGTGCAGTTGCGGCGTGTGCGCACAGCCGATGCCCAATACAATTTTTGCCATATCCCGTTAGCTCTTTAGTCAGTGTGTTCGATATTCAAAGGTTAAAAATTCGCCGCGCATTTCCGTCCCGAACCTTGGCCGCCACCGCTGACGGCAATGCATTCACGCGCGCAAGGCAGCCTTTCATGTCGCCGATATTATGCGGATAGTCAGAGCCATACAGTACGTTGCTGCTGCCCGCAACCTTGAGGCAAAGATCCAGTGCGTCTGCGGCATAAACGACGGAATCGTAATAGATCCTCCCAAGATAGGTGCTTGGCTTCTCTTTGATAACGTCCGAACACGCCGGAATTTTTTCGTGGCAGCGATCTAGCCGCCCGGCGAGATAGGGCAAAGTACCGCCACCATGCGAGGCGATAATCTTCAGATTCGGATAGCGGTCGAAAAATCCGTCCAGGATCATCCGCGCAATGGCTAGCGTCGTGTCAATCATGAAGCCGATCGGGGGAACGAGACCGTATTCGTCAAGACTCATGTCCGCAGTGCCGAGCGGCGCTGTCGGATGCACGAGCACCGGCAATGCTTTGTCGTCGATGGCCTGCCAGACGGGCGCAAAATCGGGATCAGTCAGATTCTGACCGTCAATGTTGGCGATGACCATGACGCCCGCTGCACCCTGCTTCAAGGTCCTCTCGAGTTCGAGCACGGCTAGGTCAGCAAACTGCCATGGCAACGACGTAAACCAGCCGATGCGATCAGGCCGCAATCGCTGTTGCTCCGCCATCGACTCATTCACCATCGTCGCTGCGCGAACGCTCGTTGCCTGATCGCCGAAAAAAGCGTTCGGGCACGTCAGTGAGACGATCGCCAGATCCACGCCGGCTTTGTCCATGTCTCGAATCCGCGCCTCGTAGTCCCACATCTCCGGCATCAAAGTCATGAACGGCGCGCCGTGCATCCAGATACTTTCCTGACCAGCGCGCGTCGGCTTGAACTCATACGTCGGCCCACCGTGCGTGGTGAGGAACTCAAGATATTCCCGCGTCAGCATATGGGTATGTACGTCAATTACCGCCATTGTGATACTCCGATGATGTCGCCGTGAAACCTGCCTCGACCGGTCACAAGCCGCGAACCTGCTGGCGAAAATGTAGCGGCCAGGGGGTGGGGAATTCCGTTGCAGCGTATTCGATCAGGGTCGGTCCGGCCTCGGCGATGGAATCTTTAAGTGCCGTGCGAAGCTCTCCCGGGGTCGCGGCGCGCCGACCCGGCATGCCAAAACTCTCCGCCAGCTTGACGAAATCCGGATTCTTCAGATCGGCGCAGATCACACGGTTACCATAGTCGTTTTTCAGTATGCGTTGCACGTTTTCGAACATGCCATTGTTCATGACCAGGAACGTCGCGGGAATATTGTGCTGCACTGCCGTCGCCAGCTCCTGAACGGTAAACATGAAGCCGCCATCGCCTGCGAGCCCAACCACCGGCCGGTCGCCAACCGCCACCTGTGCACCAAGGCAGGTTGCCGCAGCGTGGCCAAGCGTTCCCTGATAGCTCGGATGAATATAGGTTCGTGGTCTGTAGACGGGAAAGACATCCTGCGCAGCGAAATAAAGCTGCGTAAGATCAGAAACAAGCACCCCGTCTTCACCGATCTCCTGACGAATGATCTCCAGCAGTTCGCGCTGCGGCTGAACCGTGGCAAACTCCTTTTCGACGTCGGCGCGCACTGCCGCGATTGCATCACGGCGATCGGGCACCGGCTTGGTCAGCACCTTATCCAGAGACAGGCGAAGTGCACGCACCACTTCCCCGACATCGCCATGGATGCCATTCAGCGGCGGCGGGAGGCGGCGCAGCTCATTGGCATCGATATCGACTTTGATGATCTTCAGGCCCTTGTCCCTGCCCCAGGCAATGGCACTCGGGAAAAGCCGGGTGCCCAGCGCAAGGACAACATCCGCTTTTTGCCACCAGTGATGCGCGCCCACGGGCGTGAAGGCGAGTGGGTGACGGCCATCGATGGTGCCGCGCGCATTTTGCGTCATGGCGACAGGCACCTGCAGCGTCTCGGCCAGGGCGAGTATGTCCTCTCCCGCCATTCGCCCGCCGCCGCCCACCATAATGAGCGGCTGCTTGGCGCCAGCCAGTGACTTTGCCGCTGCCTCGACATGATCCGTGTCAACAGGCGGCGTCCGCTGCTCTGCCGGTGCAACCACCATGTCTGGCACTTCTGCGGCTTCTTTCGAAATATCGAAAGGAAATTCCAGGTAGACCGGTCGTGGACGATGATCGCGTATCTTGCCGATGGCTTCGGCCATCTTCGCCGGTATTTCGCTGGCATGGGTCACGCGGTCGGCCCATTTGACAAGTCCGCGCGCGGTATCCAGCTGATCCGGGATCTCGTGCAGCACGCCAAAGCCCTTGCCGATTAACGGCGAACGACCTTGCCCCACAAGATTCAGCATCGGTGTATTGCAGGCATAGCCGGTGACGATGGCGGCGCTGGCGTTTAAGAGCCCGGGACCGGGAACGACCAACAGGGTGCCAATTCTGCCGCTGGCCTCCGCATAACCGAACGCCATGTAAGCAGCACCCTGCTCGTGGCGAGTGTGCATGACGCGAATCTTGTCCTGGCGGTCATGCAAGGCGGCAAATATGGGATCGAGCTGAGCGCCCGGCAGGCCGAACACCGTATCAATGCCATTGGCAATCAGCGATTCTACAACGGCTTGTCCGCCGGTCATTTTGCTCATTACGTTTTTTCCACCCGGAAACTCAGTTCGTTTGTGAGACCAGTTTGCGCAGCGTGTTCCTGAGCACGCCAATGCTTTCTATTTCAAGTTCAACGGTATCGCCGTCGTTAAGCCATCGTAGCGATTCAAAACCGCAGCCAGTGGCAATCGTTCCAAGACCGAAAATTTCACCCGGATAAATCGTTTCTGAGCGGCTCACCTGCTCGATACAGCGCTCAAAACTGTGCTGTGAGCCACCGGAAGTGCCACCGCCACGCCGTTCTCCGTTGACTTTTACCGACATCTGCAGCGCGTAAGGATCCGCAATCTCATCGCGCGTCACGAGACAGGGGCCGAAGGAATTGCTGGTATCGAAATCCTTGCCCTTGGCAGGTCCCATGCGGAATTGTCCTTCCCACCGTGCCTGAATGTCGCGCGCGCTGAAATCGTTGAAAATCGTGTAGCCGAAAATGTGCTGTAGCGCATCAGCTGCCCGAATGTCCTTGCCTTTTTTTCCAATCACGGCTGCCAGTTCGAGCTCATAGTCCAGATTGTTGGCGAACGGCGGCCATTCAACGATGCCCTCATGGCCATTGGTGGCGAAGCGATTGCCTTTGTAATAGAGCGGAATGTCATACCAGATCGGCGGCAGTCGATAAGCGCCGCTTTCCTTCATTCGCTCGTAGGCCGCCTCGGGATCGGCTTCGTTCTCCGCACGCAGACGCATGGAAGCATCCATGGCGGCAAGGCAATGCTGTTCGTAATTGGCGAAGTCGCGAATTTGCTGCGGCAGCGGCAGCGGCGCAAGCAAATGCAGATCGCTCAAGGCCCGCACGGCCGAATCGACCGGATTTTCGAGTAGCCTGGCCACCGCTTGCAGGCCGTCATCGCCAGCCTCGATAACCGCGAGCACAGAGCGGTAGACCTGACTGCCCTGCCGCTCCGCCGCGCACCGCAAATCAAGCGCGTTATCGTCGTCGATCAGGATGCCCGGCCGTATCTGGCCTTCTGACTGGAAGGAAATAAAACGCATACAGATAGTGATGTGGATATTGGCCGACGAGTATAGTCGTCTGGTTCGCCAAATGATGACTTGTTGAGCGATGTGCAACAAACACATCGCCGCAGTCGTGGAATCAGAGTTCGTTTTTGAGGAACAACACGGCGGCTGCCAGCGCTTTATTGTTTTAAAGGTACGCTGACGCCAATTTCTAGAGGGTCGCGCCGATCTGCTCAGCCATTTTCACAGACCCCAGCGCCCGCGAAATTTCAATGGCGGTTTCTTTCAGCGGCCGGAGGTAACGCATTTCCTGATTGACGGCACCGGGCCGGCGATTCATTACCACCGTCAGCGCTGCCTCCAGGCGCTCGGTGTGGTCAAATATCGGCGCAGAAACGACTGAGAAACCAGCGTCGTGCGGATCATCGCTGAACGCGTAAAAACGTTTGCGGATTAAAGCGAACTCCTTGCGCTGCGCGACCGGGTCCAGCACCACTTCGCGATCCGGCTCGCGTTCCGCGCGCCGCGCGAGCACCCGCTCCCTGACAAATTCCGGGGAAAAAGCAAGGATTACTGACGCGGTAGGTGACGTTGGAATACTCCAGCGTGTGCCTCTGACGAGTTGCGGTGACAGCGGCTTGCCGCTGGCGATAGTGGATACGACGAGCGCGTCCCCACCCGCAGGAATCGCCAACAACAGGGCTTCGTGGATCTGATTGCGCAATACCGTCATGTACCGGTAGGCAATGTTCGTGATCTCGTATTGATCGAGGGCGGCATTGGATAGCCGGAACAATGTCGGCCCAAGACGATAGCCGCTTTTGTCCGGCATCTTCGCGACCATACCCAGATCACTGAGCGTGCTCAGATGGCGCGACACGCGCGCCTTGGTCATGTCGAGAAACAGAGCGATGTCGGTTACGCGCTGCGGTCTGCCGCTCTCCGCGAGAAATTCCAGCAGCTTCGCTGCGACAACGACGCTGTGAACCGTGGATGACTTTCCCGTTTTCGTGTTGTCCGAATCATTCATGCGGCGAGCCAAATCCAGATGACCTTTCGTTGTTGATAGTTCCCCGACCTCTGTAAGGCGACACGAAAGTATATCGCACTGCGCAACAGCTTATTGCCTGACGACGCTCGGGTGGCACACTGGATCGCGACGTTGCCAGTGCCAATCGTGAAGGAGAAGCAGATGAAACTTGGAACCATTCGAGCAGACGGCAAAGAGACCGTTATCGGACGGGTTGATGATACCCATGCAGTGGCCCTGGCTGCTGCGACCATGGAAGAGCTCATCAACGGAGGGGACGCGGCTCTCGAGCAGGCACAGAAGGCCATCGACGCGGGAGTTTCCGGCAACGGCAAACTGATCGAACTGACCGATGCAGACTGGATGGCGCCCAATCCGCGTGCCTCCAAGATTCTCGGCTGCGCGGTCAATAACAATCGGCTGAACAAGGTGGCCTACCGCCCGAT
Organism: Woeseiaceae bacterium; assembly: GCA_037968735.1. Lineage (GTDB taxonomy): Bacteria > Pseudomonadota > Gammaproteobacteria > Steroidobacterales > Woeseiaceae > SZUA-117. The sequence goes on from JBBKWC010000041.1 coordinate 55,020, forward strand.
GAAGAGCCCGATGTTTTTCACCAAAGCGCGATCTGCGCTCACCGGACACATGAAACCGATCAAAATTCTGACGCGCCACGGACGGACCATTCCGGAGCCGGAGCCTGTCGTCATGTTCAAGAGCGAAGCAAAGGACGTCAGCGAAGACAAAATTCTGGATCATGTCTTTGGCTATACACTGACGAATGACTGCACGGCGAGCGGCATAAAGTTTGGCGAAGATTCGATTGCGCTCAATCAGAAGCCTGAGCTGATTTTCCCGCACCACATGGAATGGCGGCACCGTTTCGAAAACGATAACTATATCTATTTTATCTATCACGCTCGCTCGAAGGCGGCAGACACCTTTGCATCAATGGGTCCGTGGTTGACGACAGCTGACGAAATCAGCGATCCCAACAACATGCGCGTGCGCGGCTACATTGACGGCGAACTGTACGCTGATGACTCTACGTCAAACTATTTCTTTTCCGTCGAACGGGTGCTTTCTGAAGCCACTATCTGGTTCACCATGGAACCCGGCGATTGTGTGCACTGCGGTACTGCCGTCAAAGGCACCGACAAATTTCCGAAAGGTAATCTCGGTGTGGATTTGCGGGAGTATTCGGTGACTGATGTCGAAATAGATGGACTCGGTCGCATGAGTAATCCCATCGAGGCTGAACCGTACTAGGGCTACGGTCCGTTTTGGCCGACAGCCAGCAGACGGCGACGTGACTGCAACGCCGCGGCGAAAATTTTTGTACTATCGCCCGCATGGGAATCCCGCATCGCTTGCTCACTGTATTGCTGCTGATGCCGGCCTGCGCCTGGGCGCAAACCGACACTACTGGCGGCTACTATTCGCTGGCGCAGGCCGCTCGCGGCCGCGAGGCCTACACGCTTCAGTGCGCCGCTTGTCACGGTGCCGATCTGGAGGGCGGCGAAGCAGGTCCGGCGCTGGCCGGACAAGCTTTCATGTCGTCCTGGCAGGACCGGGACGTAGCCGAACTGTTTGCCGTCACCCGGCAAACAATGCCGGTCACCCGGCCGGCGGGTTTAGCGGCAAGCACCTATGCAGACCTGATCGCCTACACGCTGTATCAGAACGGCTACGCGGCTGGGCCAGAAGACTTGCCGGCCGACATTGCCACGCTTCGCGAACAGCGAATGAACTCAGCGCGAAGCGCGAATATCGAGCCCCTGCCACTGTCCGTTGGAGACGGTGGCGAAATGGTAGAATGGACACACCATCGCGGTGACGCCGGCAGCCTCAACTACGCGCCGCTGGAGCTGATCAATCGCGACAACGTGGCGGACCTTGCGATCGCGTGGCGCTGGCGTTCGGATAACTTCGGTCCGACGCCCTGGCCAAACCTGCAAACAACACCGCTCATGGCGGACGGAATCCTCTTTGCCACCGCCGGGATTCGTCGTGCGGTGGTCGCGATCGATGCACGCAACGGTGAAACACTGTGGATGTACCGCATTGATGAGGGTACCCGAGGTGACAACGCGCCGCGGAAAGGACCCGGGCGCGGCGTCGCTTACCGACGCGATGGCGATGAGCAAACGATTTTCGTGATATCACCGGGCTATCACCTGATCGCGCTTGACGCCCGCAACGGTCAGCCACGCGCGTCGTTCGGCAATGCGGGCATCGTCGACCTGAAGCAGAACATTGACCAGGATATCGATGCCGAGCAAGCACGGATCGGCGCGAGTTCGCCGCCACTGGTGGTCGGGGATCTCGTTATTGTGGGTTCTGCATTTCCGGCCGGTGGCGCGCCGCCGACGAAAGAAATGCCGGCGGGTCACGTCACCGCTTACGACGCCGAGACCGGAGAACGCCGCTGGATTTTTCACACCATTCCGCAACCCGGCGAACCCGGTCACGAAACCTGGGAGAAGGATTCGTGGCAGTACACCGGAAACGTCGGCGTCTGGGCGCCGATGTCCGCGGATCCGGAACTGGGGCTCATCTATCTCCCGGTGGAGGCACCTACCGGTGATTATTACGGCGGCCACCGGCCAGGGAACAATCTCTATTCACAAAGTCTCGTCTGCCTGGATGCAAAAACCGGGGAACGCGTGTGGCATTTCCAGACCGTGCATCACGGCATCTGGGATTACGATCTGCCTGCGCCGCCGGTACTCATCGACATCGAAGTGGACGGTGCCGAGATTCCTGCCGTTGCCCAGATTACCAAGCAGGGGTTCACGTTTGTTTTCGATCGCCGTAGCGGTGTACCCGTGTGGCCGATAGAGGAACGTGCGGTCGCGATCAGTAAGGTGCCAAATGAAATTTCCGCTGCTACCCAACCCTTCCCCTCCCTGCCGGAGCCGTTCGAACCACAGGGTGTTACTCCTGATTCGCTGAACGACCTGACGCCGGAGATTAATGCCGAGGCTCGGCGCATCGCGAGTGAGTACACACTGGGGCCAATCTACACGCCTCCCAGTCTGTATTCGGCAACGAACAAGGGAACGCTGTTCGGACCCGCCGCAGCGGGCGGCGCCAATTGGCAGGGCGCGGTCGCCGATCCGGAAGAGGACATTCTGTTCGTCTCATCAACGTCTACGGTCGGCGCGATGGGCCTCGTCAGCGATCCGGATCGTACGAATATGCAATATGTATTGCATCGCGAAGAGCCGGCACTCCCCTTTGGCCTGCCCCTGTCGAAGCCGCCCTGGGGCCGGATTACCGCCATCAATCTTCGTACCGGAAAAATTCTCTGGATGACAGCCAACGGTGATACGCCGGCGCGTGTGCGCGATCACGAGAAACTGCAGGGTGTCGCACTTCCGCGCACCGGCCATGATGACCGTGCCGGACTGTTGGTGACCCGATCATTGCTGTTCGCCGGTGAAGGTGCCGGCCTTTACGTCGCGACTGAGGGCGGCAGCAAATTTCGTGCGCACGACAAGCGCAGTGGCGAGATTCTCGCAGAGATTGAGCTCGGCCTTCGCCAAAGCGGCGTTCCAATGACTTATGCCATCGAGGGCAGACAGTTCATTGTCGTGGCGGCGGGCGCTCCTAATCGTGCCGGCGAGCTGATTGCGCTCGCATTGCCGGAATAGATCGCTAAACATTTCCTGGCATTGGGCATGCTAAGCCTTACGTGGCATGCTGGTTCCTCACTGACTGTGGCGTAACATTCACCGTGGAATTCCTGGAAACCTTTTACACCAAATTCGTTCCCATCTTTCTCTTCACAGTGATGGTTGCGATGGGCCTGTCATTGACCGTCAGCGAGCTGGCTGCCGTCATACGTAAACCCAAAGCACTGCTCGCCGGTCTGTCAGCGCAGCTACTTCTGCTACCGGCCATCGCTATCGGCTACGGCTTTCTATTTAACAGTCCGCCGGTTATTGCCGCTGGCGCCATTATTCTCGCAGCCTGCCCCGGCGGCATTACGTCCAACGCTTACGTATTTGCGAGCAGGGCGGATATTGCGCTGTCGATCGGCCTGACGGCAGTTGCAAGCGTTATAACCGTTTTCTCCGTCCCTTTTCTGACCTTGCTGGCGCTTGATCTGCATCTTGAGCAGAACGCCATACCGGCGATACCTGCAGGTCAGATGATGTGGGCACTGGCCAAACTCACGATCGTTCCCGTGGCAATCGGCATGAGTATCCGCCGGCTCAGGCCGGCGCTGGCCAAGCGTGCCATTGAGCCGCTCAGGCTCATCACGCTGATCGCTTTACTCGTCATCGTCGTCATTGGCACTGTGACGGCGTGGGACACCATCGTCGCCAATATATGGACAGCCGGTGTATTGATGACAGCGATCAATGTGACGGCCATGTCACTGGGGTATGGCATAGGTCGGCTGATGCAGCTGCCATTCGCGCAAATGGCTAGTATTACCTTCGAGGTAGGGGTGCAGAACCTGTCCATGGCCCTGTTCGTCAGCCTGACGTTTCTAAAATCGCCGGAGCTTGCGATCGCAACCCTGGTCTATGCGCTGGTGATGAAAATTACGGCGTTGTCATTCGTCTGGTACGTCAGAAACCGCCTGGCTCGCACCGCGCTCAAAGAAAGCACTCTAATGGCGGAACGACAGGTGCTCTGAAGTCCAGCACCCATCGCAGCAGTTGCCGTTGCTTAGTCGATATGCAGGCGAAAGGCGATATAGCCGCCGATGGCCATCGGCACCGCAAAAATAATGTAGTTTGCGGACATGTCGAGTCCGGCAGCGATGAAATAGCCCGCAGCGGCTGGACCAATCACGGCACCCAATCGCCCGAGACCGATGGCCCAGCCAATGCCCGTACTACGAATGTTGGTTGGATAGGCTTTTGCCGCTACCGCATAAAGACCGGTAAAGCCGCCCTGCTGCAATACGCCGATAAGAAATGTCAGACCCAGCAACAGGTTCAGATGTTTCGGCACGAGGGCGAAGGCCACCATGGCGATGCCGGCCGCCACGGACATATAGAAGATCATGTTGGTCAGTCTGAACTTCGTCGACAGCCAACCCACCACAAAGATACCCAGCACGCCGCCAAGATTGAACAGCAGAAATGCCTGCCGCCCAACAGCCGGTGCGTACCCCGAGTCTTCCATCAGCTTGGGAATCCAGCTCATCAGAAAGTAGAGTGTGCTGAAACAAAGCAAAAAGGCAGTCCACAAAGTCAGCGTCTTGGTTCTGTGCTCTGCGTGCGCAACGAGTTGCCACATGCCGCTGAACATGCCACCACGAGCCGCCGCTTCGTCTTCCAGCACGACCGGCATTTCGCTGATCGTTTCCTTTTTCAGCTTTTTCAGAATTCGATTGATTCGCTGCAGTGCATCGGCAGGACGACGCTCGAAAAGATACTTCAGGGATTCCGGTATCAGCAGCCAGGCGACAAACACCATTGCAACCGTGACCGCCCCGCCGAACCAGAACATGCCACGCCAGCCGAACTCCGGCATGATCTGATTTGCGATCACCGACGTCATCGTGGCGCCAAGCGGATAGCCCGCCGTAACGGCGGCGACGGCAAGCGACTTGTACTTGTCCGGGCTGTATTCAGACGCCAGCGCGGCCTGGCTCGCCAGCATTGCGCCGGCGCCCACGCCACTCACGAACCGCAACATGATGAATTCCGGCAGGGTCGTTGCGGCAGCCGTGAATAGTATAGAAACACCGACCAGCGCCACAGCGATGATGATCAGTTTGCGCCGACCGATGATGTCCGAAACGGGCGCAAGAAACATCGCCCCTGCCATCATGCCCGCCAGCGCAAAGCTGAAAATCCAGCCGAGTTTGTCCGGCGTCAGCTGAAGTTCGCTGGACACATCGTTGGCGACGATGGCCATAGCGGTGATATCGAACCCGTCCAGCATGTTGAAAATCATGCACAGGACAACGACCAGCAGTTGCTGCGCCGTGACGCCACCCCGATCGATGACGTCGTGGGAAAGCGTGGCGCTGGTAGCTGCAGCAATCGTCATTGTGTTGCCTTATCCGCCGGCGTGTTTGCCGATCTGCCAACCATAGCCCTGTCCGAGCGTCTCTTCTGCAACGGCCGCAGGGAGAGATTCGAGTTCTGTCGCCATCGTATCGTTCCAGCGATTGAGAAAACCGAACAACGCAATCGATGCAACGATCTCGACAATCTGCTCCTCATCGAAATAGAGGGCGGCCGCCGCGAAATCCTCCTCCGTTGTCTGGGCCGGAGAAAGTGCCCCCTTATAGGCCAGCCGCAAGGCTGCACGTTCCGCGTCGCTGAAGCAATCTGCCGCTTCGAATTCCCACACGCGCGCAATTTTATCCTCGGACGCATGATAGATTTTTGCCAGATTTGCCATGTGTGCCTGACAGTAACGACAGCCCGCAGCCTGACTGGCGATGAGGCTGATCAGCATCTTCAGCTCTTCGGCAACAGTGCCCTCGTAGAGCACCGCCTGATTCAACTGCATAAAAGCCCGGACGATATTCGGTCGGCGCGCCATCGTCTGAATACTGTTGGGGGTAAAGCCGCGCGTCTGACGGTAGTGCTCGAAGCGTTCGCGGATGTCCGCGGGTACGTCTTCTGACGCTAGTGGTCGCATGTGGGGCATCGAAATTTCTCCTTGAGAGGCGTCTCAGTCGCGCAATTTGTGCGACGCTCGAATGCGCCAGGGTCGGATTAATGGATAGCGAACTTTGCGACAGTGCAACCCACCGCAAATATCGGCAGCTCTGCCGTATAAAACTGCAATGTGCCCGCCCCTCGCGCCGCTGCTGCAGCGGCGATAAAGGTGCGAATCTCAAAGCCGCCCTGCCCTGCCTCGCGATAGGTATCCTCGTCGGAATAAGACAGCAATGCTTCCTTGTCCTGACGCATCAGTCGCTCGAGAAATTGGCGATCCCAGGCCTCGTTTATTTTTCCGGAGTCAGGGGTTGCCGGCCAGTGGGAAATGCCGCCGGTGCCAACCAACGCAATTTTTTCCGGCACGGCATCACAAGCGCGGCGGATTGCTTCGCCGAACGCCCATGCCCGGTGCAACGGCGTTAGCGGCGGGCCCTGGCAGTTGATGTTCACCGGAATAACAGGCAGCTGATAGTCTGGGGTAAGAAAATGCAGCGGCACCATGATGCCATGATCAAATTTCCATTCTTCTGCATACGCTACATCCACCGTTTGCATGATCTCGCGCACCAGGCGTGTGCCCAGTTCAGGCGCACCCGGGACAGTGGCCTTTGCAATCTTCAACCACTCCGGGTCTTCAATAGGGCCGGCGTAACGTTCGCCTGTGCCGACGCAAAAAGCCGGCATATTGTTCATGAAAAAATTAGCAAAGTGTTCCGCGGCGATGACAATAATCGCCTCGGCGCCGCTTGCTTTTAGTTCCTGACGTTGCGCACGGAGATGCGCGTAGAATTCGTCGCGTTTCTCCGTATTCCTGGCAAGGTGTGCCCGTCCGGTTATTCCCGGTGCGTGACTCAGTACACCGGCGTAGACGAGGCTCATTGCTTTTTACCTTCCTGCGCGAAACTCTCGCCACCGCCGGTCATCGTATAGACACCGGCTCGCACGGGACCATGAACTTCCGTGCCTTTACGCATCAGATCCAGATAATCAAACCATTCAATGCCGAGGAACGCTGCAAAGTGCATCAAAATCTGGCCGTTGACGCCAAGCACATACAGCAGCCCGATGTCCCCTTGCGTGAGTGCACCCTGCTCTTCCTCTGTCAGGTCATAAGGCGCCATCGCTGCGTCTGCGTCCTGCCGAAAGCGTTGTTGTGCCGCATCGTCGCGATTCAGTTCGTAGAGGAATTTCTGCAGATGGTAAAGACTCATCCCTTGCCCAACTGAGGAATACGGTGCGTGCCCATCGCAATGCAAATATTTTTCGTTTCCATGTAAAACTCGAAGCTGTAGTCACCGCCGTCCCGCCCGATTCCGCTCGCTTTCATACCACCAAATGGTGCAGGCAAGTGGCGATTGTTCTCGGAATTTATCCAGATCATACCCGCGTCGAGGTCCCGTGCAATACGGTGGCCGCGGCCGATATCGTTGGTCCACACGTAACCAGCAAGACCATATTCAATAGTGTTGGCAATCCTGACGGCATCGGCTTCGTCCGTGAACGGTATTACCGTCAGTACCGGTCCAAAGATTTCCTGCTGCGCGATGCGCATATCATTGCTGGCGTCGACAAAGAGCGTGGGTTCGACATAGTTGCCTTTGCCATCAATCGGTTTTGCTTTGCCGCCGGCAGCGACCTTTGCGCCGTCTTCTATCGCGACATCAAAGTAGCTGCATACTTTCTTGAAATGCCGTTCGTGAACGAGCGGGCCGACCTCCGTTGCCGGATCCAGCGGGTGACCAACCTTCAATCGCTTTACACGTTCGGCCAGTCGGGCCGTGAATTCATCCTTGATGGAGTCCTGAACCAGCAGGCGACTGGACGACGTGCAGCGTTCACCGTTCAGGCTGTAGATCATAAACACCACCGCATCCAGAGCGCGATCGAGGTCCGCATCGTCGAAGACGATGACCGGATTTTTACCGCCGAGTTCGAAATGCACGCGTTTCAGTGTGGCCGCACCCTGGCGCATGATGTGGCTGCCGGTGGTCGTTTCACCAACAAAGGCTATGGCTTTGATGGCGGGATGTTCGGTCAGGCTCTTGCCTGCGGATTCACCAAGGCCCTGGACGCAGTTCAGTACGCCGTCGGGCAGGCCGGCTTCATGAGCGATTTCCGCTAACATCATTGCCGTATATGGCGACCACTCTGCAGGTTTGTGGACGACCGTGCAGCCTGCCGCAAGTGCCGGTGCGATCTTCCAGGTCGACAGCATGAACGGCGTATTCCACGGCGTGATAACGCCGACAGGGCCGATCGGCTGGCGTATCGTATAGTTGACGTGCTCTTCGGCCGGGAGCGCCTGCCCGTCTCGTGCCGCCGGCGCCATGTCGCCAAAGAAGCGAAAATTTGCAGCGCCGCGAATGGCCGCTTTGCTCATGAATCGCATGGCCTGGCCTGAATCGTAACTTTCGACCAGCGCGAGATCGCGCGCGCGCGCCTCGATACCGTCCGCCACTTTGTGCAACAGAATCTTGCGATCTTTACCCGGCATGTGGCGCCAGGCTTCGAATGCCGCCTCCGCTGCTCTGCAGGCGACATCGATATCCGCAGCATTTCCCGAAGCGACCTTGCCGATAACCGTGTTGTCGATCGGCGTCACATTATCAAATGTCTCGCCGGATCTGCCGCCGTCATGGCTGCCGTTGATGAAATGGGGCAAGGTGTTGTCGCGAAATCGCTGCAATAGCGTGTCCGCATCCCGGCAATTGTGTGCAAAATCTTGAGACATCGGGTTTCCTTCCGGGGGCGCCGGTAAGCTGTGTCAGGACTCGCGCTTGCTCATATAGTCGCGAAGATTGTTTTTCTTCCAGGTCAACGTCGGGTCAATCTCCTGGATCTCAAATGAGATGGCGAGTGGCGATGAAGACGATACCGGTTGCAGAAAGTCACACAAAGCTGCAAACAATACTGAACCGAACTCCTGCCTTTTCTCGACCGTTCGCCCATGCCCCAGCTTCAACGTGAGATGCACGAAAGCATTGTCCACGTGGCCATCGGCGACACGGTAGTTCTCTCGGCGGGCGGCCCGTGTGCGGAGGCCGCCGAGTGGCAGTCCGTCGATGCCGGCAGCGGCGTTATGCAGGTGCATTACCAGGTCGCGCATGTCTAGCTTCGCGTCGAGATTTGCTGAATATTCAATGATCTGGTGAGGCATAAGGATTTTTCTTGCGAGCGTTGAATTAAGTTAACATGTTAAGTATACTGCCAGCCGGGAAAACGTCAAGCTGCGTTTGTCGATACGTGAGGTAAATCATGGCCAGTCTGGAAAACATCCGCGGCTCTATACCGCCGATCATCACGCCATTCAGGAATGGCGCGGTGGATTTCGACGCCTATGCCGGTTTAGTGGAATATCAGGTCCGCGAGGGTTCGCACGGAATTCTTGTCAATGGAACGACAGCCGAGCCTTCTACCTTGACTCTCGAAGAACGCAACCGGCTCGTCGACCTTGCATTGAAAACAACAAACGGCAAGGTGCCGGTGATCGCCGCAACCGGCTCTCAATCCCTGGCGGAAACTGAAATATTGACGCGTCACGCGGCGAGCGCCGGGGCAGATGCCCTCTTGATCGTTACCCCCTACTACATCAGGCCGCCGCAGCGCGGGCTGATCGAGTATTACCTTAAACTCTCCGAGCAACACGACACGCCCTGGATGATCTATCACATTCCAGGACGAACGGCGATTAATGTCACGCTCGACACGATGAAGGAACTAAAAGAAAGATCGGCCACCTTCGTCGGCATGAAACACGCCGTGAACGATTTAGGCTTCGTGACGGAATGCCTTGCCACGTTCGGCGACGACTTCAAGATTTTTGTCGGCCTCGAGGAACTCTCATTCCCGATGATGACCATCGGCGCTTGCGGCCTGATGAACGCGGTCGGCAACCTTCGCCCCGGCATTCTCAGAGAAATGTGCGAAGCGGTCTGGGCGAGTGACCTTGCAAAGGGTCGTGAGCTTCATCAACGCTTGCTGGAAATCAACCAGGCGGTGTTTTTCGATACAAATCCGATTCCCATGAAATACATGATGAAACGTCTGGGCCTTATGCCTGCCAATGAGCATCGCCTGCCTATGCTGCCGGCGACACCCGAACTGGAGAAACGGCTGGACGGCGTTTTGCAACGTGCTGGCCTGCTGGAAAAGGGAGCGGCGGCATGAGGTTTCTGAGCTTCCGGCACGCGGGCAAGGCCAGTTTCGGCGCGGTCACAGAAAGCGGCGTCGTAGACCTGGGCATTCGCCACGCAGATATCAGCGATCTGCGCGAGGCAATTCGGACCGACAAACTGGCCCGGCTCGCCAGCGAAGCAGCGAAATCGGCAGCGGATTTTGCCGCAGCGGATCTGACGTTCCTGCCACCTGTGCCAAATCCCGAAAAAATTATTTGTATCGGCGTCAACTACGCTAATCGTAACGCGGAGTACAAGGACGACAGCAGTGCACCGAAATACCCGAGCGTCTTCATGCGCACGCGAGAGTCACTAACCGGACATGAGCAGCCATTGATGGATCCGCCGGAATCGGATCAGCTGGATTACGAGGGTGAAATCGTAATCGTCATTGGCAAGGAAGGGCGCAGAATCGCGGAAAACGACGCGCACGAGCACGTCGCCGGTCTCACCATCATGAATGAAGGGTCGCTGCGCGATTTTCTCCGTCACGCGAAATTTAACGTCACTCAGGGTAAAAACTTCGAACGTTCCGGCTCGCTGGGACCGTGGATAGTCACTCCCGACGAACTCGATCCGATGAGCGAACTCAGAGTCATGACCCGCGTCAATGGCGAAGAACGGCAAAACGACACCACCGCCAACCTGATGTTTCCGTTTCGCTATCTGATCAGCTACCTGTCTACGTTCTATCGGCTGAAACCCGGCGATGTCATTGCGACGGGCACACCGAATGGCGCCGGTGCGCGATTTGATCCGCCGAAATATCTGCGGGACGGCGACGTCGTCGAAGTCGAAGTGCCGGGTATCGGCATTCTGCAGAATGCGGTCGAGACGGAAACGGTCTGACGTTTGTGGACGCCGCCGACCCGTGCAAATCGGAGCTGTTACGCGATTTTCGACGCTCCCTGCCGATGGAATTGCTGAAAGCGCGGGAAGCCGCAATGTCTCGCTTCCGGCCGATGCTCCGGGATCACGGCTTTACCGAGCAGCAATGGCGGGTTATCCGGGCGTTGTCAGATTATGCAGGGATAGATGCAACCGAATTGGCACGGCACAGCTTCCTGCTTGCACCCAGCCTGACCAGAATTTTGCAGTATCTGGAAGGCGAAAATCTGGTGACGAGGCGAAGTGACGCCAGGGATCAGCGACGCGCGGTTTTCTCCCTCACACGTAAAGGTCGTGCAGCGTTCGACAGGGTCGCCCCGTATTCTGAATCACTGTACGCAAACATCGAAGCCGAGTTTGGCAGAGACAGGCTCGAAACACTTTACACATTGCTGTCACAGTTCTACCACACGCTCGCCGCTGCAGAAGAGGACGCGGGCAGCGCCGGGTAAGCCATCCACTGGAAACACGTGGCACCGCGCCGACGGACGATACCGCAGCTGGATGGGCAAACCACTCAACAGTCAGCGAGAGGATAGATCCGGTATTGACTGCCAGACCGGTCGATGAAGCCAACCCGAATACCATAGCTGCCTTTGCGTAGCCAGCGATAGATCTGCCTGACATGCGGCTCGATTGAAGGGAATGCCATGTCTTGCCACGGCAGATCATTCTCAGTGAACCAGCCGACCGCACTCGCTTCGACGGTCGTCCGGGTTACTGGCAAGGTGTCGACGTGGCAGCGAAAGACCAGGTGGGTCTGCGCCATGTTCAGAATAGAACTGACGCTGACCAGCAACATCTCTGCGGGGTCAATGTCTACGCCAGTTTCCTCTCGCAGCTCCCGGCTGGCGGCGGCCTCGGGCGTTTCCTGATTTTCCATGAAGCCGCCAGGCAGCGCCCACTTGCCGGCCGCAGGGGCGATACCCCGCTTCAGCCAGAGTATCTTTTCGCCGCAACACACGTAGGTTGCGACCAGCACGCAGGGATTCTGATAGTGGGTCTTACCGCAGCCGCTGCAAACAAAGCGTTCCCGAGAGTCGTCCGGAACCGGCTGCAATGCCACGGCGCCGCCGCATTCTGAGCAAAACTTCATTGCCGATGCAGGAGCTCATCAACACGCGCCAGCATGTCGTCCTTGTTGTAAAGATCGTAGTAGATGGATGCCATGATATTCGGCGGACCAAAGAAGAAACGCTCGTACAGTACCTGCCGGTTGCCGAAACCGGACACGGCGACATCGTGAGCCAGTCTAAAAAGCGCGATGCGATCTTTGCTGTCAAGGTTGACGGTCTGGAAGTAGCGTGCGACGTCTTCGGCCAGTTCGTTGCCGAGGTCAGCTTCTGTTGGCGTTGCCATCAGCGAACTGGAACCTAGCTGCTGAATCAGCTCGATCAGCCTGGGGTACATCTTTGGAAACAGGTTTCTGGACGTATCAAGCGGACGACGCTCGGGCACGAAAACACCATACTGGTCTTTTTCCGCCCTTGCTTCAGCCTGGAAGCGAAATGCACGCAGGGTCTCGGTCATGAACATGGCTTCCGCTATCTGTCCTTTGACGTTCATATCCTTGTCTTTGCCGGTTGCGCTGGCCATGGCACAGAGCAGGCCAACAATGAACTCGGCCTTGGCCAGTTTGCCGCAGACAACCTGATGCATCATGTGCACCACGGCGTTGGTCTCGGCGAACGCGCGATTGCACAGCAGCGGTTCGCGGTACATGAAGACCCTCTCCCAGGGTACAAGGACGTTGTCGAAAGTAATCACCGCGTCCATTTCTTCAAATCTGGCTGCCAGCGGTGCGTCGAACGTCGACTTGCCATGGTCATAGGAATCGCGGCAGATCATGCGTACACCGTCGGTATTGACCGGGATTGAAAAGGCAAATGCATACGGCAGGTTTTCTTCCGAAGCCTTGAGTAGCGTGGACGGAAATACTTCGATTTCGTCCGCCAGGGGGCCGAGTGTCGCAAGCAACCTGGCCCCATTGACGACAATGCCGGCATCCGTTTCCCCAATGACCTGCAGCGCGACCTTCTCGCTGTACTTTCCTTCCTTGGCCTGGGCGAAATTGAATACCGGATTCACCAGGGTATGCGTCAGCACCTTGTCGTTCGATCTCACGAATTCGTAGTAGTTGTCCATGTTTTTGGCAAATTCCGGCCGCCCTTCCCTGAGGAAATCAGAGCCGGCGGCGAAAGCCATGACAGAAGCGTTTTTATAGTCCGGCGTCCGACCAAACATGCCGTTTGACCAGGTCGCCCATTCGTAGGCCGAATCGCCGCGCTTAAGCACATCTTCCCTGGACCTTGGTATCAGAAAAGAAGTGGCATAACGTTTGCCGTTGTCCTCGTAGGTCACCGTATCGCGATAACGCTCGTCGCATTGGCGGTCGAGAAATCCAGCAAGAGTATGAGCTCCACGCGCAAGACCCGGGCAGGTCGTGACATCCTTGACCTTTTCGCCGTGCAGCCAGATGTCTCTCCCGTCACGGAGACCAGAGAGGTACTGCTCGCCGTTGCGGACACCGTTACCAGCCGGCATTGAAGGATTACTCATTATTCATGTTCCTCATCGACATAATTCACTCGTTGACCACGCGTCTTGCTTCGCTCTCGACGGCCTTCGACGAGCCGATACGATCAAGGCTCAGGAGCAGACTCGCCCATTCATCGCGATCAATTGACTCACGAAGTTCGGCGTAGGCCGCATCGACGTGCGGGCGGACTTTCTTGTGCAACGCCCGGCCTTTGGCCGTGGCATGGATGAATACCTTGCGTCGGTCAGATTCGGATCGGCGCCGCGCCACCAGTGATTGTCTGGCCAGCCGGTCGATCACGCCGACCAGGCTGGGTGGTGGAATCAGAGTCACCTCGGCCAGGTCGCGGAATGCGATATCGTCGTGCTCCCAAAGCACACGAAGTACCCGCCATTGTTGCTCGGTGAGGCCAAACTTATTGAAAATTGCGCGAAATCTCGGCATGACGGCATCCAGCGCCCGGTATAGCATCATGGGCAGCGAACGACTGAATTCCTGCGTTGCCATCGTCGGATGGTTCCGTTAACATATGAATCATTAACATCTTAATGACCCACTCGGCATTGTCAAGAACACGCGATGAGTAAGATCGACAGCAGAGCGTTTCGCCATAGCCTCGGAAAATTTGCCACCGGCGTCACCGTCGTCACCTGCACCAACAAGGAGGGCGAGCCGCGCGGGATTACGGCAAACAGTTTCAGTTCGGTGTCGCTCGAACCGCCGCTCGTGCTATGGAACATCGCGAAGGTTTCAAACTCGTTAAAGTCATTTCTGAGCGCGGACTATTTCGCCATCAACGTTCTGGGCGCCAGCCAGAAAGCCTTGTCGGCGCATTTCGCAAGGTCGGATCACACCTTGTTCGACAACATTCCGTTTGCACTCTCGGAGCATGGCAGTCCGCTGCTACCTGATGTACTCGCAAGCTTCGAATGCAGGACCAACCAGGTTCACGAATGTGGCGACCATCACATCATTATCGGGGAAGTCATTCGTTACAGCGCCGCAGAAGGAGATCCGCTCTTGTTCTTCAGTGCTCGCTATCGTGAGCTGCAGTGATTCCTTCACTGCGTAAAATGCTGGTGGCGCCTCTCGCGCTCGTACCTGAGTCGCTCGTGTGGAAACTTTCGCAGCGCTACATTGCCGGCACCAGCCTTGAGAGCGCTGCGGACTGCGTGCAAGACCTGAACGCTCAGGGTTGTCTGGCAACGGTCGACGTTCTCGGCGAGGACAGTAACAGCGAGCTAGAGGTTCAGACCGCGGCCGATATTTACCGGGCAGCATTTGATCTCATTGAGGTACGGCAACTTAAATGCAATGCTTCGGTGAAGCTTTCAGATCTGGGGCTGCGATTCGATCCTGAACTGTGTGTAAAGATCATGCGTTCTCTGCTGGCGCAAGCTGCTGGCCTCGAAAACTTTGTGCGCATCGACATGGAGGATGCCAGCGTAACTTCCGCCACGCTGGCGTTGTATCGCCAACTGAGGGAAACGGAGAACAATGTGGGCGTCGTCATTCAGGCACGTCTGCACAGAAGCAGAGTAGACGTGCGAGCACTACTGCATGACAACCTCGCGAACGTGCGGCTGTGCAAGGGAATCTACGCCGAGCCGGCAGACATTGCTTATGTCGATGATAAAGATATCCAGCAAGCGTTTATGGAGCTTTTGGAAATGCTCCTTCACGGCGGCGCCGAGCGCGTCTGCATTGCAACGCATGACCCGCTGCTCATCGAGCACGCGGAGCAGGCACTCACACGATTAAACGTCGAGAAGGATCGTTACGAGTTTCAGATGTTGCTGGGCGTGGCTGAGGACCTGCGCAGCAGGCTCGTTGCAAAAGGCCATCCACTGAGAGTATATGTGCCATTTGGCGAACGGTGGTACGCCTATTCGATGCGACGTCTGCGAGAAAACCCGCGCATTGCCATGCACATCGTCAGAAATATTTTCAAGCCTCGCGGCCGCTAAAGAATCCGCCAACACAAGCGCATTGTCCGGCCGGCTGCATCGCGCCTCGCTACCGCCCCCGTACGTACTGGTCGTACCATTCGAGATAGCGCTGCCAGCGATCCTTCCTGAAACTCGGCCGGGAAATACCGTGAGATTCGTCCGGGTAGACCACCAGCTGCGTCGGAACGCCGCGCCGTTTGAGTGCCTGGTATAGCTGCTCCGAATTCTGAATCGGGACATTCCAGTCGTCCTTACCGCCCATCACGAGTGTCGGCGTCACCACCTTGTCGACGTTCTCCCATGGTGAAATTTTCTGCCACACTTCAGGTGTTTCCCACGGTAAACCCAGCTCTTTCTCCCAGGCATACTGGTAGTGATCGTGGCCATAGTTCGCCTGGAAATTTACCTCACTGGCGCCGGTGATGGCGGCCTCGAAGCGGTCCGTTTTCGTGATGACGTAATTGGTCAGGATACCGCCGTACGACCAGCCGCCTACGCCCAGCCGCTCGGGATCGGCGTATCCTTCTGCGACGGCGTAATCAACGGCGGCCATGACGTCCTCGAAATCGGGAACGCCCCAGTTGGCGAACAGTGCCGCGGAAAAGTCCTGCCCGTAACCACTCGAGCCGCGCGGGTTCGCAATGACGACCACGTAGCCATGGGCGGCGAGCAACTGTGCTTCCTCGTTAAAGCTGAAGTCGTACTGCGCCACCGGGCCGCCATGCAGGCGGAGTATGGTCGGGTAACGGGTACCCTCTTCGTACGCGGGTGGCGTAAAGATGAACCCCTCGACCTCGGTGCCGTCGCGGCTGCTGAAAGTCACGTTTGCCACTTCGGCAAGCTCGAGCTCATCGAGCAAAGCGGCATTGGTCTTCGTCAGCGGTTTTAGTGAATCATTGCTGAGCAGAAAAAGCTCGGCCGGCAGGTGCGGCATAGTCACCATTACGGCGATGTCACCGTTGGCGGACTGGGAATAATTCTGCACTACCAGATTGCCTTCAATCGGCCGGCTCACAGCCGCAGTTCCCAGATCGAAGGTCGCCAGATGCTGCTCGGCACTGTCCTCGAGCATGAACATGATGGCGCTGCCATCGGCAGTGAACGACGGTGACGACACGTTGCGATCCATGTCAGCGGTCAGCACCCGTTGCTCATCGCCATCGACGGATATGACGGCAAGGTGATTCGTTGCGTACCAGATCAGATCCGGCTCGGTAACCGTGACATAGGCAATCTGCTTGCCATCAGGGCTCCACGCCGGCGCATAGTCGGCTCCTTCGTTGCTCGTCACGCGTCGCGGCTGGGCGGCGGCGTCCACGGCGTCGACAATCCAGATATCTCTGTTCTCGCTGGCGTCCGGTTCCTCGCTGCGGTTACTGACGAAAGCGACAGCCCTGCCGTCCGGGCTCCAGACAGCAGCTTCATCGTCGAAGTCGCCGAACGTCACCTGACGAGGAACGGACTGGCGTTCGCCCATGATGTAGAGATGGTCGCGACTACGGTCAAGGTATGGCTGACCGTCGCGCTTGAACTGCAGACGGTCGATGACGTACGGCAGAGGCTTCGGCTCCTCTCCCGCTGCCTCAGCCTGTTCCTTTGCGAGATCCAGCGCAGATTTGTCTTTCATGACCAAAAGCATCTGCCTGCCGTCCGGCGACCAGGCAAAATCGCTGATCTCCTGCTTTACATCCGTGTACTGGCGCGCCTCACCGCCACGGAGATCCAGCGTCCAGACCTGGGTCACGGGTTCTTCTTCGTCACCTTTAGCCGCGAGAAACGCCAGCATACCGCCGTCCGGACTGAAGCGCGGCATCGCTGCGGGGTAGTCATCGCCGCTCATCTGCAACACGTCGCCGCCGGATTTCGACACCATGAACAGCTGGGTAGAGGATTCGTCTTCTTCCTGGTCGACCCGCTTCACGGTATAGGCGATCCACCTGCCATCATGGCTGATTTCGGGCTCATCAACCGACCCGATTGAAAGCAAATCGTCGATCGTCAGGACGCGACGGTCGCCGGTTTCCTGTGCGGAAAGCGTGCCGCTGCAGAGCAGCGCCAAGATGGCCGCGTGTAGCAATTTTTTCATTTTTGAATTCCCCGGATAATAATTTTTTTGCGGCTATGCCCGGCCGTTAATCGCGAGCCGGGCTCGCTCCCACGCTGTTAGCGACACAGGAGCCCGCCCTGCTGGCGATCATTCTTTAGAGAACAGATTACTCCTGTTCAGCTTCAGTCTGGCCCAGACGGCGATAATAATCGGCAATGATGTCGCGATGCGCTGCGGGAATTTCCTCACCAGCGCTCAGGCGTACGGTGGCATCGTTCTGCCGCGCCGCTCGTGACAGCGCAAGCTCGAGCTGCTCAACGGTCGCCAGGGCGCGCCGCGCCTCTTCCTCCAGCAGCGCGGGATTACCGCTGAAATCCTGCGCACGAATATCGCTTGCCAGACGCTGCAACTCTTCTATGTCGCGAACGGCAACGCCCAGCGATCGAAAATCGCGGAACAGCCCGATTACGTCCTGTGACAAATCATCCGCGCGCCGCCCAACATCACGGTCGGTATCAAGATCCGCCACTCTGACGCCTGTGGAGCGCTGCAAATCATCGCGACCCGTGTTGCTTGGCGCGCCCCCCGCGTTCGTCTGTCCGCTGTCAGGCTGCCCGGCGTTTGGCCTGGAAGGGTCCGGCTGACCGGGATTCCCATCGGCCAGTTGCTGCAATTCACGGCGCAGCGCCCGCGCTTCCGCAAGCGCTTCGGCAAGTCCGTCGCGTTGCTCCCCTCTGCCGGCCTGCTGGCCCGCACCGCCCGCCGCCATAGCGCCGGCACGTTCTATGTCAGTTTTAAACTCGCGCAAGGCTTCGGTGACCGCGCTTTCGCTCGCAGCGACGTAGACAGCTTCACCTTGTTCGATGTACGCGGCAGCGACTGACATGCGCGATTCGATTTCAGACTCCCGAAGTTTTTCCAGCGCTTCGCGCAACTGTCCGGCCGCCCCTGGCTGGCTCTCGGCAATTTGCTGGGCAGTGTTGCGCGCGTCCTGATCGAGCTTCTGCAACTCGCTTTGCAATTGGCGCTTTTCTTCCGCCATTGCGTATTCCTCGAGTATGGACATGCCGCTTTCAAGCCGGTTGGACTGGTTCCTGCCAACGCTGACACCGCGTATGGCTTCCTGCAGCTTTTGTTCCATCGCCTCCTGATCCTGATGGAGACTGTCGGCGCGCTGCTCGAGATCAGCTAGTGATGCCTGCATGGCGCGCTGGATTTCCTCGCTGGCCTGGGCACGCGCGCCTTCCAGCTGCCGCTGGGCTTCGTCGGCAGCGCGCTGTACGTCGTCCGGGCCAGCACCGTTTTTCATCGCTTCATCGGCATCGTTCATGGCACGCACTGCGCTATCAAGCCGTCGCTGCAATTCGTTCATCTGGCGCTCGCCCTCCGCCGAGTTCGCCGCCTGTGTCGCGGACTGCTGTCCCGATTGCTGCCCTGAAGGTTCGCCGCTCTGCTCACCGGATTGCCCCGCCTGACCCTCGGCACTTTGCTGACCCTGGGACTGACTGGCGTCACGCTTGGCCTGCATGCGTTCGAGGCGCTCGCGCAATTCCTCGACATCTCGCCGCAACATCTCCTGCTGCCAGCGCTCAGCAGGGGTAGCCTGCTGATTGCGGTTCATATTGCGCGCGAGTTGCTCCTGTCTCCGCGCCAGCTCCGCGAGTTCATCGGCGGCTTCCTGCAGCGCCTGTTGCGGTGCTTCGGGAGACGCGCGACTGCCGGTTTCGTACTGGTTCTTTTCGAGGTCCATTTCGAGCTCGAACATTTCGGCAAGATCCCGGCCTGCCTGACCACCGCCGCCGCCGCGATTGTTCGCTGACATTGAAACGTTGATATCGGTAAACACCGCTTCCGCTGCGAGCAGGTGCTGCAACGCTTCCTGCTCCGGCAGTATGGCGTCGTCCAGTGCCATTTCATTGAGACGCGCCGCCGCCGGCCCCATTGCCTCGGCGGCCAGTTCGAGATGTTCTACAAACCGTGCAATATCTTCTGTTGACGCCGTAAGCTGGCGTGCCTGCGTTCGTTCGGCCAGCGTTTCGACCTGCTCCCGGAGCGTCGCCTGGACCCGGGCAAGTAGCGCCGAATTATCGGTGACGTAGGCCGGATCGTTGCGTCTGCCTTCCTGCTGTTCGCGAATAAGATTCCATGTCGAGACGATGATTTCCCGCTGTCGACTGGAGATTTCGTTTTGCTGCTGACCCTGTTGTCCGCCCTGCCCGCCAGCTTGTTGCGACTGTGAGTAGCGGCGATCGAAAGGCTGCACGTCGATAAAGAAAATATCGGTGCGTGCTGAATTGACACGATCTTCGGCAACCGCGTAGTACGCGATGAGATCCCCCGGTGCCAAACCTTCGCTGTCGACGAACTCGGACATCGACTCAAGGAAAAAAACGTGGTCGATCTGTGCCGCATCCGTGTCCACCGGCAGCAGAACTTCCTGCCACTCACCCCCATTGACGGAGTAACGCAGCTCGAGCGATTCAAGTTTGAAGTCATCGCGCGCGTGTACGCTTGCCGTAACCTCTTCAATGCTGCTGGCGCTCCAGTCGCGGCCAGGTCTCGCAAATTCAATTTGTGGCAGCGCATCGTCGAGCAAAGTCACGAAATAATCATCCGTCAGCCGAATTTGCTCGCCACCGACGCGGGCCGCAACGAAATACTGGCCGTCCTCCTGCACAGTAAAGCTTGCCGTCGCGCCGTTGCCGTCCAGCTCCAGCGCGACGACCTGATCGTTAATAACAAGATCTCCCGCCGTCATCGGCCGGTCGGCGGCAATGCGGACCTCGACAGTGGTGTCTCCAATTGCCCTGACATCACCGCCCGGATCCTCGACGTTCGGCTCCTTCCCGGTCCACTCCGGATAACGGTAGGTCAGCGTGAGCTTCTCCACGACCGGCAGATCCACGACTCTGACTTCGAAGGTCTCGCTGCGGACGTTCGCGGCCGACACGTAATACTCCAGCGGCTCGCGTACGGAGTAGAACGTGAATTCGAAACCTTCATTCAGATCCGACATCGGCACACTTTGCCACTCCGCGTCGCCGAATCGCGCGTGCACACTGGCCGCCTCAGGATCGAACCCCTGCATGCGCGCGCGTACGTTCAAGGTGCCGCCTTTCCGAATGCCGTCGTTACCCGGCAGCACTTCGATGCTTTGTGGCGGCAGCAGATTGTCAAAGGCCCAGCCAAACCAGAGATGGCGGACGCCGTATGCATAGTTGCCCGGACCGGCGAGCGCAAGAAACAAGAGTGCTGCAACGGCAAGCGCGGTCATGCTGTAAGCAAGTGTAAATTCCTTTTTTCTGACCTCCGCCTCCGGCGGATGCAGACGCGCGACTTTCAGTGTGTCCTCTGCCAGCAGGTCAGCCAGGGGATTAGCTTTGCCCTCGATTTCAAACCAGGTGCGCACACGACCGCCAAAGGCCGGCGTGCGTGCTTCGATCGCGTTGGATGGGTCCCGGTCTATGCCACGCTTTGGCAGCACGATGAATCGATAGACAATACCGCCCAGCACAGCAAGCAGCAGCACGCGCGCAGTGACAACAATGTCGGCCGGGAAGCCCTGCCGGACTGCCAAGTAGACTGCAGTAACGGTGATCAGGAGTGCGGCAGCGGCAAGCATGGCCAGCCCGCGTGCTGTCGCAAGACGCTTCAAGCGCAGCCGGAATTGATCCAGATAATCGGTAAATCGTGACGTTGAACTCATGCGCGCTCCATTCGACGAGCCGTCAGATGCATATTACCCAGAACCGACTCGGCAATGACGACCAAACCCAGAATGAGTAACACCCAGTGCCAGAGCGCCACCGTTTCCGTTTGTTCGGCACGGTAGGTCAACGTGCCCGAGGGCGTCTGCCCGGCGGTCGCCGCCTGCCAGCGATCCAAGGTCTCCTGGCTGACTTTCAGCGGATCCGATTCACGCGGATCGACATTCACTGCCACAACGGTTTGGCCCTGGGAAGTGTAGACCTCGTAGAAACCTGGTTTATCCAATTTTATTTGCTGATCGCGGGTCGTGTCCGCGAGTGACAGCACATTGTTGCCATCCGGATCAATGACCTGACCGGACGTGCCACTCGCTGCGCCAAGCGGCAGGCTTGCGCCTGCAGTGTAGGTCTTCTCGATCTGGCTTAAGCCCGACAGGTAGCGGCCTGCCTCGATAATGAAGCTGACGAACACCGGGCGCACTGGCAGATCGTTCCAGCGATTGTCGAGGCTGGCGGGCAACAGCATCAGCCTGCCCTTGCCAACGCGACGTTCGAGCAGGAACGGCTCATTATTACTTAATCGCATGAGTACCTGGTCATCGGCGCCAGCCTGTAGTGACAGACTTCGTGAAATCGTCACGCTCTGCCAGCCCTCCGTTTGGGTGAGCACAGGGTGGCGGCTGTCCAGCTGACTGACAGTCAGGAAGTCACCGTCCTGCAAGCCGGGCGACGCAGCGTCCAGGCGGTGCGCGGAAACCGGCAAGCGATCAAGACCTGCGGCACGGTCTCCTGCAAACGCGAGCAGATTGCCACCGTTTTCCAGATAGGCAACTAGTGCGTTTTCCAGTGCCGGTCCCACGGCGCCGATGTCATCGACGACCAGCCATCGGTATCGTCCCAGTATGCGGACATCGAAATCATCCGCAACGACAGGTTCCACCTTGTACTCGCCGGAAGATTCAAGCGCTGCGGACAGATAGATCATCGGCAGCCCGGCAACGTCTGTCGTGACGATGGGGATTGCCATCGGGGGCTCATTGTCAATCACATGGAACCAGCGATTATCGACGGCGAGATCATCATCGGCGGTAATACGTAGCGTGATCCGGTTTTCACCCTCTGCATAGACCGGCGCGGCAAACTGCAGATTGTGCGGGCCAGTGCCGCTAAGACTTTGCGTATCAATCACGCTGTCATTGGCGATAAGCGCAACGTCCGCGACCCGTTCGCGATCGCCATAAGCTCTGAGACCTGCGTCCATGCCGTCGGCCGTGCTGCGAACATATTCGAACGACCAGTTGACAGGCTCACCGGTGCCCGTGACATGCGGCAGCATTTGCGACACGCCTGCCGGTATGAGATCCGCGAACCGGGAGGGCATACCACTCGCCTGAAAGTCACTGACGAAGTGCAGAGTGACAGGCTGCGGCAGTCCGGCAGACAGCCGCTCTACGGCCGTCATCGCCTCGCCATAGTCGAGGCGCAAGTCGCTGGCCTGCAAGGCGGCAATTGCCGCGACGTGAGCTGATTTGTCGGTTCCTAATTCGCTGGCGACTCGCAAGGCGCGGTCCGCAGCTACGACCTGCAGCAGTGCGTCGGCCGGTGCGTCTGAAATTGCACGGCGGGCTTCCGCTTTTGCCTGCTCGAAGACGCCGGCTGTCTGCATCGACGCCGACGTGTCGACGAGGACAATGTGAGTGCCGGCATCCGTAGAAGTGACCACATCAGGCTCGCGCTCGAGAAACGGTTTGGCAAACGCCAGTGCGACCAGGGCCAGCAGCAGGACCCGCAAGCAGAGCAGCGCGATGTACTTCAGCTTCCTTCGTACGTGCACCTGTTGTTTTGCAGTTTCCAGCAACATCGCGGAACTGAAGGGCTTGCGGTCCGAGCTCTGTGTCTGCAGCCGATGCAGCCACAGCGGCAGCGCAATTGCCGCCAGCCCCAGCAGAAAAAGTGGCGCCAGGAGACTCATTATTTTCTCCTCTGGCGAAACAGCAGGTAGTTGCGCAACGCTTTGTCCAGTGAATCGCTGGTGTTGACCAGCACGTGGTCCGCGCCAATGCCGGCGGCCGCCTTGCTGAGAGCCTCAACGTGCTCCCGAATACGCTGTGGATACTGTTCGCGCATGAATTGAGGTGCGACCTCAACGGCCTGGCCGGTCTCCATGTCCTCCAGCAGAACGTTGGTATCAAAACTGGGATCGAGCTCCGCCTCATCCAGGACCTGAAAAAGGACGACGTCCTGACCGTGCCACGCCAGCGGCCGTACCCCGGCAAGCAAAGACTCGATGTCGCTGTAGAAATCGGAAATGACGGCGACCAGGCCGCGACGCGTCACTGTCTCGCGGAATTTTTCGAACGGTTTCGCATACGACGTGCCGGTAGACGCCGTGGCACCATCAAGACAGTGCAACACGCCCTGCAGTTTGCCGGATCGGCTGGACGGCTGGCGATAATCCCGCACTTCATCGTCAAACACCATGCAGCCGACGGCGTCGTGCTGCCGCGCGGCGAGAAATGCCAGGCTGGCGCCAAGGAACTGCGCGTAGCGAAGCTTGGTGAGCGGCGGACCGCCGAAATTCATGGAAGCGCTGGCATCGAGCAACACCATCAGGTGCGAATTGGTATCGCCCAGAAATCGCTTGATGTAGGTTTTTTCCGTGCGCGCAAACACGTTCCAGTCGATGAACCGCGGATCGTCGCCCTCGTTGTAAGCACGGTATTCAGCAAACTCCTGACTGAAGCCGAAGCGCGGCGAACGGTGCAGCCCGATCAGCACGCCCTCCACCACGGAGCGCGCCACGAGATCCAGGTTTTTCATTCCGGCAAGCACCTCGGGACGCAGGAGGTCCCTGGCCGTCTGCTGACTGGGTGAGAGTGGCAAGTGCTACTTTCCCAGCGAGTCGAGCATGCCGGACAGCACATCGTCCACGGTCATGCCGTCGGACTCGGCGAAGTAGTTGCACAGTACGCGATGCCGCAGTACCGGCAACGCCAGCGCTCGTACGTCTTCTTTCGTCACGTGGTAACGCCCGTTCAGCAGCGCGCTGGCTTTGGCGGCGAGATTGATAAACATGGTTGCCCTGACGCTGGCGCCAAAGTTGACGTAACGCTTGACAACATCAGGCGCAATGTCCTCGCCAGGCCGCGTGGCGCGGACGAGATCGACAATGTAGCGATTGATTTCCTCTGCCACCGGTATCTGCCTTACCAGCCACTGGAAGCGCACAATTTCATCGGCGGTCGTGCAAGGCGTGATCGCGGGCATGTCTACGCGCGTAGTGAAGCGATTGACGACATCCAGTTCCTCGTCGGCACTCAGGTAATCGAGCAGCACGTTGAACAGGAATCGATCAAGCTGCGCTTCCGGCAACGGATAGGTGCCTTCGAGTTCGATAGGATTCTGCGTGGCCAGCACAAAGAACGGTGGCGAGAGTTCATGGTGCTCACCGCGCACCGTGACGGAACGCTCCTGCATGGCTTCGAGCAGTGCGGCCTGCGTCTTCGGCGGGGTGCGGTTGATTTCGTCGGCAAGCAGCACGTTGGTAAAAATGGGACCCTGCACGAAGGTCCACGAGCGGTGTCCCGTCGCCGTATCTTCCTCAATAATATCGGTGCCGGTTACATCGGTCGGCATCAGATCAGGCGTGAACTGAATGCGCTTGAAGGTGAGGCCCAGGGCATCGGCCAAGGTCTTGACGAGCAAGGTCTTGGCAGTGCCTGGCATACCTGTGATAAGGCAATGCCCGCCAACCAGCAAAGTAATGAGCAGATGCTCGACGACGTGGGACTGGCCGATGATGACTTTGCCCACCTCCTCGCGCAGCTGTCCGGTCGCGCTCTGAAAACTGCTGACAAGATCGCGCACTTCGTCAGATTCGAATAGTTCTTCCTGTTTCGTTGCCATATATCACTCGTGTCGTTGGAACCGGTAGTGGATTATTGTGCGCTGCCCTCGGCGTTACGCATGATTTGCAGTAAGAGTCGTTGCGCCGGGCGATAGTTGGGCGCCATCTCCAGTGCCTGCAGCAGCTGCCGCTGCGACAGTGCGGGTTGGCCTAGCGCGTGGTTTGCCGCAGCAAGCCGGTACCACGCCGATGCTTTATCCAGCGGATCAAGCGCCTGCAGCACTTCGTACTCCCGCAGTGCCGCGGCGGCATCACCGCTGTCCAGCAACAGGTCGCCGAACAGGCCATGCAATTCCTCATCGAGTGGATCGACGAGATTGACGGTCGTGTAAACGCCGATGGCCTGTTGCTGCTGTCCCGCTTCTGCAAGCCAGCCTGCCAGCCGCTTCAATGCCGCCGGGTCGTAACCGCCGTTCTCCCAGAATGTCGTCAGCGCGCGCGTTGCCTCGGCCCGGTCACCCGATTCCTGGCGCGCGCGTGCCAGCGCGAGATAGGGGCTGTCTGTCTCAACGTACAGGGGCTGGATTGCGATCAATTCCTCCGCGAGCGAGGCGGCACTTTGCCAGTCTTCCGCTTCGATCGCCCTGGCGATCGACTGCTGGTTCTCTTGCCATTGCTCGAGGTTAGCGACGATGGCGCCGTGCTCCTGCTCGACGAACGTAGCGAAGTCCCTGTCAAATCGTCCTGGCGTGATGCCGAGGACGGCCTCAATCGCCGCAGCGGTTTGCTCGCCGTCACGAAATGCCCCAAGCAGTTCACGCAGTTTTGCCACGCCGTACTGTCGGTCTATGTACTGGCAGACCAATCCCGCCTGCATATAGGAAACGATCACCTGCTCGTCGTAGCTGGGACGAATGAAGCCTTCGTCGAGATCCGCGACGGGCAGAAAGCGATCCTCTTTCATTGCGTTGTAAACCGACATCGGGATACGAACACCGGGATTCGGCCCGCTGCGCCATTCCTCAAACACCGATATACCCTCGCTGAACCAGCGCGGCACGAGATGATTGCTAGCCTCCAGCGTGAACACGTGTGCCATTTCATGCCACAAGGTCGTACCCCACTGGAACTGATCCGGCGGCCGGCCTGAGGGCGAGTCCATGGCGACCACATAGCCGAAAGTCGCACCAAGGATACCGAGACCGGGCATGCCCGCGGTGCGCACGGCGAAGTCTTCGTGATCAGGATACATTTCGATAACCACCGGCTCCGCCAGCGTGAAGCCGTAGCGCGTCGTAAACTCCGCGATGCTGTCGCGGGTTAGCTTCGCCGCGTAGGGAAGAATTACCGCAGCCTCATCCTTGTGTAGCCGGAAGATGATCGGCAGCACGCCTGCTTCTGGCTCGGCGGGATCGTTTATGACGCGAAAGTTATCGAACGAGTCCAGCAAGCGCAGCGTGTTCACCGCTTTCGGGCTGAACGGATCCTTCTGATAAGCAATTTCCAGGTGTTTGCGCGCGCGGCTCATCTGATTGTCGCGCAGCAGGTTCACGCCGAGTTCTTCGTGCGCCGTAGCCAGACCGGGTTCTACATCGACTGCCTTCTGATAAAGATCGATGGCTTCGCGGTAACGGCGTGTGATGACGTAGAAATGGGCCGGCGTTGCATAAATTCCGCCGTATCGCGGGTTGTAGGCCAGCGACTGTTCGGTAAATCCGCTGGCTGTAATGTTATCCAGCAAGTCTGCTGCCGCGCGCAGCGAATACAGTTCGAGCGGCGGCCAGTTCGCCTGCGCCAGCAGATCGGCAGCCTTGGTGAGGGCGTCGTCTGCCTGATCGCGATTGCCATTTTCCAGCGCTACGCGGGCGATGATCAGGAACGCGTTGGCCCGCGCTCCGGCATCGCGCTTTGCATCCGTCAGCAAAGGCTCGAGATAAATATTAGCCTCATCGTCGAAACCACCTACCAGCACGCGCGCCGCGCCCAGCATGGCAAATGCGCTGGCGGGATTGATGCCCAGCGCTTCGCGGTACAGATTCATGGCTTCGCTGTCCTGGTGACTGTCAGCAAACAGGTCGCCCCAGCGAACGCGAATTGCAGCGTCTTCGGGCGCCGCGGCTACCGCCTCCTTGAACAAGCGGTTTGCAAGCTGAAGATCAGCTAGCGCCCAGGCTGCCTCCGCACGTATCGCGAGCGGCACATCAGCGGTGAGCAAGGCGCGGTAGCAAGCCGACGACTCGTCAACACGTCCACGCCAGTGGATCCTGTCGCACTCGAGCAACCCCTCATGTTTTACCGCGCCGTAGTGAATGTCACGCGCGTCCGAAAATTGCGGTGCGAGGGCGAGCAACGCGAGTAGCATGACGTGCGCCAAGCCGGCGCCTGTTCGCGCGCTGGGGGCGTTCCTGCAGGAGGATGACCTTGTTCGACCGGATCCGGACGTCAACAGATTCGGAGTTTGGCCATGCGGATATATGGCCGCATTGGGACTCGCCTTCTCTGTGATTGATCGCGCGCAGGGCGCGCTCCTACACCGGGATGACCTTGTGCGACCGGATCCGGACGTCAACAGATCTGTATTTTGGCCATTCGGTCGAATGCCTGAGGAGGGACTCTGCTTCACTGTAGGAGCGCGCCCTGCGCGCGATCGTGCGACGCGGGTGCATTCAGTTTGCATCGTTCAGTTCCGCCTCGCGCTGTTCGATCTGTTCTTCCAGGGTCGCCAGTTCCAGCATGCTGCCGAGCAGCTCTGTCTGGTAGCTGTCGGCACTTAAGGATTCGCGCCGCAGACGCAGACTATCGATCGCCGCGTTAAGTTCGTCGCGGCGCGCGATAAGGCGTGTAAGTTCTGCGTCCGTCCTTTGCGGCTGCGCCGTGCCCAGTCGCGCCAGCGAAAAGCGCCCTGCCTGACTGCCCTCCAGGCGCGGGTGCTCGGTCGCGAGTTGACCATTCCTTTCAAAGTAGTCGGTCACCAGGCGCTCCGCGTAGCGAAACGCCTCTTCTGCCGTTACAACGCGATTCTTGTCCAGGTCGGCGGAATTGTCTTCCAGAGCAGCGGCGAAATAGTTGCCAAAACGCGTCGCGTGGCGCTCAGCACCGCTGCGGGTACCGAGAATAAGCGTTCGATTATCGGCCATCAGCCGTTCGCGAATCGCACCACTGGCGCTACCGGGTATTACAACGAGCTGACTACCGGAGGGAATAGCGCTCAGGCGTTCCAGAAGATCTTCGCCGGTGATGTCCGGCCCGGGAATATTGAATTTATATTCGTGATCGTCATAGCTGCCATGGCCGATCAAAAACAGCGCGAGCGTATCGCTGGCCTGTATCTGGCCGGCAAGCGCAGCAAAATGTTCCAGGATCTGTTCACGATTCGCATCGGCGCCACGGAACACGCGAATGGCGTTTTGCTTTGTCAGCGAACGCGAAGCAGACTCAATCTTGCCGACCTGCTCCGCGAACTGTTCCGTATAACGCGCGTCTCCACCCAGTCCTTCAACGACGACGACCTGAAGCGCTGCGGAGGCGAACGCGGGCATGAACAACGCCGCAGCAACAACCGTCGCCAGCATTCGGCAGCGCCACGATCGCAAGCCACGCAGCGGAAATTGACGGCGATGACAATCAGGGAAAGCAGCGCAATGACTCATACGGAACTCCAGCGGCGCCGCAACAGCCATTCGCCGCTTTTCAACAGCAGCAGCAACAGGAAAAATGCCGGTGCATCCCATATCCGCCTGTATTCAGTTTCCGTAATGCCTGAACTGGAATAGCGCAGCATGTCCGGCAAAGCGGCCAGATTCTCTGGTGTGAAATAGCCGCCGCCTGTCGCCTCCGAAATCCGCCGCAGCAGATCCGGGTTACTGCGAAAACCAAAATGCTCGGACTGGCCGGATTCGTGCAGCATACTGCTGCGTGCTACAGCAACCGGCTCACCGTCGCGTTCGGCGACGGCTTCGAAATACCAGGTGCCGGATTCCGCTGGCAATAAGCGGGCGCCGAAGACGCCGGCTTCCCGTTCGTCGGGCTGCATCGAAAGCGTCACCGATTCACCGTTGTCGTGGGATGCGATGAGGGTGACGCCGACATCGTTCATCGGCTGAAACGCTTCATCGCGGAATTCTGCCCGCAGCTGCATCGCGGCGTTACCGCCGGTGGCGCTTGCCGTTAACGAAATTGTCTGCGGCGCGCTCGCGACGAGCTCGCGCAATAACTGGCGCCAGAACGTTTCGTGCTTCTGATCTTCCAGCGGCATGCTCATCTGCCAGCGCCAGGTGCCACCCGAAGCAAGAATCCACGCGTGACCGCGACCGAATGGCTGCGTCATCAGCAGCGGCAAAAGCCCTTCACCGGTATCCACATTCAGCAAGGTAATCGTCGCCGGCTTGAGATTGCCGACGAGCTGATAATCTGCAATTTGTGGCAGCTCTAGCCAGGCGGCACGGTTGTCAGCCGACTCCGCAGCAAAGCGCAGCAACTGGCTGCCAGCGCCCTGGGGAGTCAGTGACACGTCGGCTTTCCTGCGATGAAATGAATCGGCGCTTGACGGCGGCAACCTCGCCGGCAGCACGTCGGCGATCGCGGACTGGCCCCAACCGCCGTTGCCCAGTCCGTTTGGTCCCGCCAGCATCAACAGACTGCCGCCTCGCTCGCTCACGAAATCGCGAATCAGCGACTGCTGTGCGGCGCTCAGAGAGGCCGCCTCAACACTGCCGATAATCAGCGCGTTGTAAGCAAACAAGGTATTCCGGTCCGTGGGGAAGCCATCTTCCAGCTGTTCGGGTGAATCGATACCCTGGCGGTAAAACTTGTTCGGGCTGACGCGCAACAGAGTTGCGATGGAAAGATCTTCATCGTTATTGACAGCACGCCGCAGGAACTTGTATTCCCAGCGCGGCTCGCCTTCGAAATAAAGAATCCGGTATTTTTCACTTGCTACATTCACCAGGCGCGCGCGTGAATTGTTGCGCGACTCGGGTTCGGCGTCTTCGCCTTCAACCGTAAAACGCAGTTGATGTGGACCGGCTTTCTGCAAGTCAACTTCTATAAAGGAAGTCGTTGTCGTGACATCGGCAGCAAGCGCCAAGGGAACAATCTGCAACAGTTCATCGTCGTCATAAACCTTGACCTGTGCGGTCCCGGGAGCATCGTGGCGCACCGTCACGCGCGCAACAATGGTAGAGCCTGGCAATGCCTTCTCCGGAATGGCCAGTTCCTCCAGTTCGATATCCTCGGGAATGCTGCTCTGGCCTACGCTGATGGTGTGCACCGGTATACCGAACGCGGCCAGTTCAGCAAGCTGCTCTGCTGTCAGTCCGCCGCTGGTATCCGCACCGTCGGAACTCAGTACGACGGCCGCGAGTGAACTGAACTGTGCTTCCGACAAAATGACGCGCAGCGCGTCGGCTATCGCTGTGGCGTTGCCCTCTGCCGTCACGCCGGAAAAACTGTCAAGCGGTCGGGCGGTATCCGAAAACGCATAGTGACGGATAGAAAAATCGCCGCTGTCGGCTCCTCCATCAGGGACGATCCCGGACAGTGCGGACAGTGCCTCGCTGAATCGGGATGCAGGTGCGCCATAGGCCATGCTCGCCGAATTATCAACCACCAAAGCGATCGCGTTGTCGCCATCGCGCAGCCGCTCCGTAGTGAGCGTCGGTTGCATGAGCAGCGCGAGCACGACGGCCACCATGGCAATCTGCAGCGTCGCAATCGTGGCGAGTTGAAAAACGCTGGCATTACCGCGACGCCAAACCAACATGACGACAATAGAGACGACTGCCAGCAACGCCAGTCCGGCGATGAGCAGCAGCGGCCATTCTCCGGCGAAAATCAGCTCGCTTCGGGCGTAGTCCGCGCGCGAATATTTGAAAAGGGTTTCAAACAATAATTGGCATCCTTAGTGGGTCATCGCATAAATGACGTAGTTGATGCCGAAACGATAGGCGAGAGCCGTCATGTTTTCCGGATAGTCCGGCCAGTCGGCGTGTTCCCAGGCGTCGCCGATGTCCATGTTGAAGTTGATGGCGACCATCAGCCGGCCGTCGTCGTCGTATATTCCGCGCCAGTGCGGCGTATAGCCGTCCTGCTCGTAGGTCACGCCGGAATAAATGAACATCCGCGAAGGAATCTGAATGCGCTGATCCAGATCGTAGATCACGTGAAAGGCTTCGTCGCTCTCGGGTATTTCGATAATGGGCCTGTCGGGGAATACCCGCTCCATCGACGCGATGAACGCCGCCCATTCCCAGCTGCCATGGAAGTCGTCGACCATGAGGAATCCGCCGCGCAACAGGTACTCGCGCATTCGCGCCGCTTCCGAGTCATTCAAATACCATTTACCGACTTCGACCGCGTAGATCCAGGGATAGTCGTAAATCTCTTCGTCCAGCGGCGTTAGGATGCGGCCCTGCTCGGCTGCCGCCACCCGGGTCAGCCTGGAGATACCCTTGACGAAATGGTGCTCCGCGTCAGGCCAGTCAGTCTGCCAGGCCTGGCGCCGGCCCCAGCCGCTGCTGCCATAGACGTTGTTCGAAGAGTAAGCAAGTCTGACAAACTGGAATTCACCCGGCGCCTCGCGAGCGGGACGCGTTTCTGCGGGGGCGGGAGCTATGCCCTGGCCGCGGACGCTCGCTGCCGCAATGGCGATGACGACAGCAACAATGGTCGATGCCCTCCTGGCGAGGTTCGGCATACAGAATGATTCCTTTAGAGGTCCCGCTATATTACAGACCGTACGGCGCAAATAAATTCAATCGGATTGAGTCGACACGGCATCAGCATCGATGCTGGCCACTATTGCTCCTGAGTGACATGCTGGCCACGCTGTGCCAGCCGGCCGCGCCGGCCACCTGCGGGGAAGCAAAAGACATTGCCATGACACTTGCAGACCACTTGTTCGCACTGATAGTGATGATAGGTCATCCCTATGCAGGTTATGTCAGTTTTAAACGCCTGCTGATTCGCGTTGCCGGCGGCGAACAGGTCAGGCGGCCTGCGCTCTATGCAGCAGCAGCGATGACACAATGGGTGCTATTCGGCCTTTGCCTGCTGTTATGGATGGTAAACGGGCGCAGTTGGGCATCGCTTGGATTCGGCGCCTTAAGCCAGAGCGGTGCACTGCTGGCACTGCTCGTAACTGCCGCCGGCCTCACGTTTCTCGGCCTGCAATTACGAGAGGTGATGCGCGCGTCCTCAGGCGAACTGCAGAAGTTATCTGCCTCGTTCGGCAACATTGCCATCATCCTCCCGCGGAATCGCCGTGAATTGTTGGGATTTTACGGGCTGGCGCTAACCGCCGGCATTGTGGAGGAAACCCTGTGGCGTGGCTTCCTGATCTGGTATTTGCAGCAGCTCCTGCCACTGTGGGCCGCAGCCAGCATTGCCGCCATCGGCTTCGGGCTCGCCCACGCCTATCAGGGGGCGGAAAATTTGCCGAAAGTGACTCTGGTCGGGGCGCTGTTCGTGCTGCTTTATCTGCTGAGCGGCGCACTGTGGCTGCCGATCCTGCTGCACGCGGCGATAGACGTCCTGCAGGGACGCACCGCGTTCGAAATAATCCGCCGCACGTCTGCTGGAAAAGCTGGCATCTGACAGCGTTGGATGAGGCTCAGCCGAGTGCGGGGGTATGCGCTAGAGGTTTCGCGGCCTTGGGCCGCGCCTACAATATTTATTAGTGCTGTAGGAGCCCGCCATGCGGGCGATAACGCCGCCTTGGCTTGCAAAAAGGTCGTTGTCGTCGCAGCCAGTCATGATCATTCATGAGACGCGTTCTAGTGTGTCATCGCATAGATGACGTAGTTCACCGCAAAACGATACGCCAGCGAGGTCATTGGCAGTGGATAAACCGGGTCATCAGCATGCTCGAAGGCATCGCCCAGGTCCATGTTGAAGTTGATGGCGACAACGAGCCTTCCCTCATCATCCTGGATGCCGTGCCACTCTGCCGGTCCGTTCAGCCGCGCGGCGATCTCCCCGTTGCCGGCCCGGTACAGATGGCGGCGTCCCGGAATCTGGATGCCCTGGTCCAGATCGTAAAGGACGCTCATGAGCGGGTGATCCTCGCCAAGAGACTGAATAGGCCAGTCGGGGAACGCCTGCTGCAGCGCACTGCTCATGACCTGCCAATCATAAGGACCGTGGAAATCGTCTATGACAACGAAACCACCGCGGCCGACGTACTCCCGCAATCCGGCGATTTCCGCAGCCGTCAGGCGCCAGCGGCCGGCCTGCTGGGCAAACAGCCACGGGTAATCGAAGATCTCCTCGTCAGTGAGTCGCAAATGTACGCTGTCGTTGGCGACGTCGAGGCGCGTCAGCCTCGCTAGACCTCGCGTCAGATGAAATTCAGCCTCAGGATAGTCGATCGCCCACCACGGCCGCCACGCGCGCTCGCCCTGGTTACTGGTATACACCAGCCGCGCGAGATGCAGCTCCGCTTCGGGTCCGCCCGCAGTTTGCGCTGCGGCCGAAGTCGCGGCCAGTAAAGTCAACGCCAGCAGCAGCCGTAGATCTCGTTTCATAGCAGTGCAGAATGGCAGCTTAAGCTTGAGCCGAAGAGTTAACGGCAAAGTGGCGGGCGATGCAATCCAGCCGGCTGCGTTGTCTCAGTACCGCGGGCGTGGCAGATTGTGGCCCTCTGCATTGGAGTTTCCCACGTGTCTGCAATGATTCTGTACACCAGTCCCAGGGCCTGCTCGACGGCGTGCCATATTGCACTGGAGGAGTCTGGTCTGCCGTATGAAGCACGCCTCGTTCGCATCCGGCAGCGTGAGCATCTGGATCAGCCGTATCTTGAGATCAATCCCTGGGGCAAAATTCCGGCCTTGGCTATCGGCAAGGAAGTGCTGACCGAAACGCATGCCATCCTGACCTACGTTGCCGATACAGCGGGCAAGGGGCTGCCAAAGCTAAGCCAGGCGCTGCAGCGGGCACGTGCGCACGAGTGGATGAACTTCCTTTCGTCCGCCGTGCACATCGCCTACAAACCCCTGTTCAAGCCAGCCACCCTGATCAGTGACGAGCGGCTGCATCCGGAACTTCAGGAACTGGGTGCCAGAACGCTCAGGAAAACACTGCTGGAGGTCGACCGCCGGCTTTGCGGGCGGGAATTTGCGCTGGGTGATGACTACAGTGTGGTCGATCCCTATTTGCTGGTCTTCTGGATCTGGAGCCAGCGCCGGGACATCGTGCCACACGTCGCTGACATGCCTGCCTGGCGCGCACATGCAGAACGGGTATATGCACGACCGGCTACCTGGACCTGCCTGACTCGGGAAGGCATAAGCCCGGACAACATTCAGAATCCCTGAGGCGTCTGCAAGGTGCCGTTAAAAAAATCCAGAGGAGAGAATCAGCATGAGATTGGCAAGCTGCACCCTGTTACTCATCGTGTCGGCATTGGCCGCGGCGCATCACTCCGTATTCGCGGTGTACGACATCGAAGACTCAATCACTATCGAAGGGGTGGTTACGGAAATCTGGTTCAAGTCCCCGCATATTCGCGTATTTGTTGAAGTCACCGGCGAGGATGGCGAAAAAGTCGTCTGGAATACGCACGGTCACAATCCCACCTCGCTGCGCCGGCGGGGCTGGCAGCGCGATACGCTGAAACCCGGCGAACGCATAACGATGAGCGGTGACCCGACTTACGATGGCTCGCCGAAAATGTTCATCAGGACCATTACCCGCGAGGATGGCTCGATACTCGAAAACAAGGTGGGCAACTGATGCGCTCCCCCGCCTGCACGCTGTGCTGCCTGCTGCTCGCCGGCGCCGCATTGGCCAACGATGACGCTTTTGTTGGCGACTGGGACCTCACGCTAAAGGAAGGCCGCAATACGCTCGAGGGCCGGTTGAAAATCCGCGAGACGGACAGCGGACTTAAAGCCCATGTCGAGGGCGGACCGGTGCGCCTGAGCATCGATGGCGAGACTATCGAAATGGGCGTCGACGATCGCACCGCCACGGGCATGCCATTCGAACGCTATTTGCACGGCACGCTTGTGGCTGGTGAAATTTCGGGTCATTACGGTCCGGAAGATGAAGTGCCGCCCGACGTCCGCGAGCTTTGCGAGAAACTGCCGCTCGCCTGCCCGGCCCCGACCGGCACCTGGCAGGCCGTGCCGCACGTCCCACGGGTCAGTGACACCGAGGCAGGTCCTGTCGATCTGTCGGGCCGCTGGGTGATGGCGACGCCGGGCCTGCGGCGCTGGACGGCAGATCTCACTGCCGGCGCCAGGGCGTGGAAAGCAGGCTTCGATGTTCGCACAGACCTGCCCGGTCAGCGCTGCCTGTCTGCCGGTCTCGTCAATGGCTGGGGATTTCGCGGCAACGACCCCGAGATTTTCCAGTCGGCGAAGAAGATTACGATGATTCTCGGCGCAGAGGTGCGGCGGATCTATCTCGACGATCGCCGGCCTCCTGAATACACCGACTGGTATCCGCTTGGCTTTTCTTCAGGGCAATGGCAGGGGGACACGCTCGTTGTCGAAACCACGCATCTGCAGCCGGGTGTCCGCGAATGGATGGGCGATCCGGTGTCGGAAAATGCGCGCGTCGTCGAAACCTACCGTATCGATGAGAACAGCCTGCTGGTCGGCGTAATGACGCTCTACGATGAACAGAATTATCATGAGCCGCCGGTGAAGCGTGCCCGCTGGCGGCGCGCCGACGACGAGCAGATTGTCTTCCCGTCTCTTTGCGATCCGGACTCCTTTTATCGTGAACTGTACGACGAAGGATTGTTCGACGCTTATATCGAGCGACAGGAACGGCGCTTCTGAGGCATCCATCGGCGCTTATTCCGGCGGCGTCACGCTTTTGCCGGATTAGGTTCTGCTAATATTCTGCCTGCATGGAACTGACGCCGCGTTTGTCGGGTCACTTAACCCGGGGGAATGCCAGCGCATGAGGCCTTTTTCAACAGGCTTCGCCACGCCGCGCGTATCGCCGCGACAAAAAACTGGAGTATTAACGTTGCGACAGAAACTGTTCAGCACAATCTTGCTGCTGACTGCCATTCGCGCCGGAGCCGATGTGCCGGAAGCCGTGGAAATCGGTATCGACAGCGGGGTGCCGATTCGCCTGCTCCGCGTACTGCATGCCGATCTGGAGATCGATATCGACGGCCACCTCGATGAGCAGGCCTGGGCAGAGATTGCACCGATCGGAACACTGCGGGTTATTGAACCGGACACGCTCGCTGGCACGCCTTACTCGAGTGACTTGAGGCTCTTTTATACCGAACGCGGCATTTATGTATCGTTTGATCTTGAGCAGCCCGCGGACACGATCGTCGAACGCTTCACGCCCCGCGACGCATTTGACGTCAGCCGCGACAACGTTGGCTTTACGCTCGATACCTCCGGCGACGGCCGTTACGGTTACTGGATGAACCTGTCGCTCGGCGACAGTGAAATGGACGGCACGCTACTGCCGGAACGCCAGTATGGTCGTGACTGGGACGGCGCCTGGTATGGCGCGACACAGCGCACTGCAAAAGGCTGGTCGGCCGAGTTCTACATTCCCTGGTCGCAAATGGCGATGCCCAAACAGGACGGCATACGACGCATCGGCCTGTACGTCAGCCGAAATGTCGCACACCTTAATGAGCGCTGGGGGTGGCCGGGCCTGCCCAGCACGCAAACCCGCTTCATCAGTCGATTTCAGCCGCTTGAGCTCGAAGAAGTAGACCCACGGCAGCAATGGAGCCTTTTCCCCTACGCTTCCGGCACGTTCGACCGGGTGACGGACGATGATGAATTCAAGGCCGGCATGGATGTGTTCTGGCGTCCTTCCACCAACTTCCAGCTAAGTGCCACGGTCAATCCCGACTTCGGCTCTGTGGAATCGGACGACGTGGTGGTCAATTTGACGGCCAATGAAACGTTTTTTCCCGAGAAGCGCCTGTTCTTCCAGGAAGGTCAGGAAATCTTCAGTTTGTCGGATAGCGGCGGCGGTCCCGGACAACGGCCAATCAGCGTTGTAAACACACGCCGCATCGGCGGTCGGCCACGTGAGCTGGATTTAGCAGACGACGTGGAGCTTTCTGCGCGTGAAGAATCACGCCACGCGGAGATCATTGGCGCTGCCAAGGCGACCGGACAGTTCGGCGCAGTGCGCTACGGCTTCCTTGCCGCCGTCGAGGACGAGACGCTATACACGGCCGATGACAATCTCACCTACCTGCAGGAAGGCAGAGACTTCGGCGCAGTGCGATTCCTGTATGAAGACAGCGTTGGGGCCGCCTATCGCGGCCTCGGCTGGATCACAACGGTGGTCGCCCATCCCGATGCGGACGCCATCGTGCATGGCAGCGATTTTCACTATCTCACCACCAGCGGCAAGTGGAAACTTGATGGACAACTGCTGTACTCCGATCGCGACGAGGATGGTGCCGGATTTGGCGGTACCGCAGAATTGCTGTACACCCAGCGCCAGGGATTGAAACATCAGTTCAGTACGACTGTCCTGGACGACACGATTGACGTTAACGATCTGGGCTTCCAGATACGCAACGACATCACCGATTTTCGCTACGAATTCGAGTGGATCAAGTCTGGCCTCAGCAAAGTGCGCAATTTCCGGATTTCACCCTTCGTCCGTTACGAAGTAAACGGTGACGGCTATCGGACCAATAACGCGATTGCGACGCGGGGATCTGTAACGCTCAATAACCTTACGACTATCGGTGGCTTTTACGGCTATTTCCCGCAACGGTTCGAGGATCGCAACAGTTTCGGCAACGGCACCTTCGAGATCCAGGGTAGATCATTTACAAATCTGAATTTCAAGACGGATCCGTCGAAGTCATTCAGCTTCGAGGGTGAGCTCGGTTACAACGGCGAGTATGTCTATGGTCGTACATTCAAGACCAGACTGGGAATGACCTGGCGGCCGCGCCACAACCTGAGTGTCATGCTGGATGTCGAGCGTGAAGAGCGTGAAGGCTGGACGCTGCATCAGGAAGACCAGAACTTCACGGCATTTTCTGCCGAGCAGTGGCGTCCGGAATTCAACGTCGAATATTTCCCGACCGCACGGCAGCAGCTGCGCCTGTCCATGCAATGGGTCGGCATACGCGCCGAGGAAGACCGTTTTTACACCTTGCCGCTGACGGATACGCGACTGGTCGAGGGTTCGAAGCCGCCGGGTGACAGCGATGACTTCAGTATTTCGCAATTGAATTTCCAGGTCCGTTACCGGTGGCAGATTGCGCCGCTCTCAGATCTGTACATCGTTTATACGAAGGGCGACCGGCAACGCCCTGACCTGACGGGGTTCAGCGACCTGTTTCAGAGCAGCTGGAACGATCCGCTGGGCGATCAGTTCGTCATCAAACTGCGTTACCGGCTGGGATCATGATCGCAGGCCCAGAATCTGCTTGATCATCGGACGATGATCCTGATAGTCGAGCGTTATATCCGCCCGTTCGCCTTCCCGTTCCAATACGAGCGAGGGAAAACCTGACGACGAGTAAGCGCGGTAAAACGCGATCTCTTTTTGCAGGCGGGCCTCGATGTGCTCCGAGCGCAGGTCGCTGGCGAACGCGGTTGCGTCGAGTGCTAACTCTGCGGCGAGTGCTTCCAGGGTCAGCGTGTCGGACGGGTTCATTGCGCGCAGGTAGTAGGCCTGCTGGATGGCATACACCATGTCGTCATACCGTCCCTGCTGCTCCGCGGCGAGGACAGCGCGGCAGGCTGGATAGGTTGAGCGTCTGGGCTTGGCCGTGGTCCAGAAATCAAAATTGAACTCCGTCCCCAGCTGGTCATGAATGCGGTGCCACGTCGCCTGTAGCTTTTCCTGCAACCCAGGAGGCATAGGGATGTCGCTGTCAGGGGCAAGGCCGCCGACAGTTTTTCTAAGCCGAACGCCCGCTGGCAGATGCAGAAACAGCTGCCCGGATACCGGCCTGAAACCCCAGCACCAGGAACACATGGGGTCATGAAAGTAATGCAAGGTCGCGTCGGCAGGCATCAGCGGAAAAGGAACCGGGAACTTAAAATTGATGTCATAGTTCTAACTCTTCAAGGCGTTCTGTGATTATTAAGGTGAGACCACAATGAACAGGCACATGCAAAAAATCATGCTTTCGATGTTGATTGCACCGGTGGCGATGACGGTCGCGGCCCAGGAAGAAGAACCGGTCTACGACGATGGCAGCGTGGACTGTATCAGTCTCCGCGAAGTTCGCACGACGGACATCGTAGACGACCGCAACATCCTCTTTTATACCCGCGGTGATGTGGTTTATCACAATATCCTGCCGCGGCGCTGTGGCGGACTGGCGTCCGAAGACCGCTTCTCCTACAAAACGTCCATGGGCAGGCTGTGCAAGATCGACATGATCAGGGTCCTCTACGATGATCCGTTCGGCATGCGTGAGGGAAATGCCTGCGGGCTGGGCATGTTCCACAAGATCACCAAGGAA
Organism: Woeseiaceae bacterium; assembly: GCA_037968735.1. Lineage (GTDB taxonomy): Bacteria > Pseudomonadota > Gammaproteobacteria > Steroidobacterales > Woeseiaceae > SZUA-117. The sequence goes on from JBBKWC010000041.1 coordinate 94,648, forward strand.
GATGCGAAGGCGCTGAAGGAGCATTCGAAACAAGGACCTCAGCCCGCCGAGCTGCCCATGCCCGAACCTGAAGAGATGGGTACTGAAGACGCCGAGAGCCCGCCGTCGCGATAAGCGGGGCACTCGCCCAAGGTTTCACTGCCAGTCCGGCTCCTGGAACGCGCCCTGCGGGCGATCGCGGCCGGGGGCCCGCTCCTACATTATTCGTTAGCACCTGTAGAAGCCCACCCCGCGGGCGATCGCCAAGCAAGAGCGAATCGTATTGATTTCAAGATGTCGCTACAGATCAATCCGCGCCGGACAATTAAGCACTGCGGTCGAACGACGCGGTTTTCAACAATGCGAAGACTGACATGCCAGCTGCCAGTCCGAGTTCGTCGACGGCGTGCTGCGTCAGCTGCGCCTTGATCTGACTGCCGCTGATGTCCAGAGAAAGCATCGCAAACGCGCTGTCGGCAAGCGCGTCGATACTGACTATCGTGCCCGACAGTACGTTGCGCACACTGATGCTTCGCGGCTCCTCCAGCGCAATGGCCACGTCTCCGGCACGTATCAACAATCGCACCGAATCGTTTACCAAGGTGCCGTTTAATTCCGGCACCGTCAGCGCCTGCCCCTGGTACTCGACCTCGGTGAGATGCATATCCGACAGGTGCCGGGCGACGCGAACCTGCAGAATGGATACGGCTTCGAAGGGGAGCGCGGACAACGCGAGTTCTTCTCTGCCAAGAATTCGATTGGCGCTGCCGATAGCGGTCACGCGGCCATCCTGAAGAACCACCACCGTGTCCGCAAGGCGAGCCATTTCGCTGGCGGAGTGACTGACATATATCGCGGGAATGTCGAAACGTCTCGGCAGCGATTCGAGATAGGGAAGGATGTCGGACTTGCGGTTGACGTCCAGCGCGGCCAGAGGTTCGTCGAGCAGCAGGAGGCGTGGCTGAGTCAGCAAGGTCCTTGCAATGGCAACGCGCTGACGCTCTCCCCCCGACAGGGAATGCACGTCCCGGTGCAGGATATTGTGCAGATTAAAGGTCTCGATCACTTCGTTGTCGCTGATGGCGGGCTGGTCTGAACCGCAGCGCCGCAAGGCGTAGTCCAGATTGCCGTGGACGGAAAGATGGGGAAACAGGCGGGCATCCTGGAATACGTATCCGACCGGGCGTCGATGCGCTGGCATAAAACGGCCAGAGTCACTGTCCTGCCAGCAAGTCTCCGCAAACTTCACCGAACCACTTGCGCGCGGTTCGAGCCCGGCAATCACGCGCAACAAACTGCTTTTACCGCTACCACTCGGTCCGAATAAACCGACGACACCGGTGAGGTCTATGTTTTCTCGCACCTCGAGACTGAAGCCCGGATAGCTGACACTTACATCAAGGTCGAGCTGCGAAACCTCAGACATGCGGGCGGCTCGCGCGGCGCAGTGTGTACACCATTAGCAAAACGACGAACGAGAACAGAATCAAACCGGCGGAGAGAATGTGCGCATCCCGATAATTGAGGGTTTCTACATGTTCATAGATGGCAATCGAGATCACGCGCGTCTTTCCCGGTATGTTGCCGCCGACCATCAGCACGACGCCGAATTCACCGATTGTATGGGCGAATGTGAGCACACTGGCTGAGATAAAGCCGCGTGCGGACAATGGCAGGGCAACGGAAAAGAAGGCGTCGAGCCGACCCGCACGCAAACTTGCTGCGGCCTCCATGGGTGCTTTGCCAACTGCTTCAAACGCGTTCTGCAGTGGTTGCACCATGAACGGCAGCGAATAAAAAATGGACGCGATGACCAGCCCGGCAAACGAGAATGTCAGTGCATCTCCCGTGATTTTTATCCAGAACGAGCCGACGGGTGAGGCCGGTCCCAGGGCAATCAGGAAATAAAAGCCGAGTACGGTGGGTGGTAATACCAGAGGCAATGCGGTTACCGCCTCGATCCCCGGCCGGAAGCGCGACCTTGTTGTTGCGAGCCACCACGCGAGCGGCGTGCCGAGAAACAGCAATATGACGGTCGTCACGCCGGCGAGCGCCAGCGACAGCCACAGCGGTCCGAGGTCAGGCATCACTCGTAGCCCCGGTCTTGCAGCATTGTCCTGACAGATTCACTCTGCAGAAAATCCAGAAAGGCTGTTGCCGCAGCATTATCCACGCCATGACGCAGCAACAAGGCATCCTGATGCAAGGGAGAATGCAGTTCCGCAGGAACTTCGAGGTAAGCGCCTCGCCGCTGTCGCTCACTCCGCACATACGACATCGCAACAAAACCCGCCTGCGCATTGCCGGTGGCAACTAACGCGTAGGTCTGGCCGACATTCTCGCCCAGCACGATGCGATCGGCGAGTTTCTCGATCAAGCCCAGCGACTCAAGCGTCTCTTGCGCAGCAAGGCCATAGGGCGCCAGATCCGGATTCGCCATTGCTATATGCCGCAGACGCGGTTGCAGCAAGCTGGTCACGAAGTCGGCAAGCAGCATCGACTTGTCCGCGCTCCACAGTACGAGCCGTCCTGTCGCGTAGGTGAAACGGCTACCGGCCACGCCGTAGTCCGACGCCTCAAGCAGTTGTGGTCGCAATTCGTCCGCGGCCAGCAACGCATCAAACGGCGCACCGTTCAGTATCTGTGCGTAAAGCTTGCCTGTGGAGCCGCTGGCGATCCGTACGCTATGCGGATGCGCCGCTTCGAAGGCTGTGACCAGCTCTTCGGCGATCATGGTGAAGTTGGTCGCGACAGCGACCAGTGCCTCTTCAGCGCGGAGGAAACCGGGCAGACAAATGAGCACCAAGGCAAAGGACAGTTTCATCTACTTGCGCCCGACTCGATGCCAGTTTTGCGTCGGCGACTGCTGTTTTTTCCAGCCATGGTACGGGTGCCTGGCCAAAAGCGCCTTGTCGCGAAACAGATAAACGAGCACGCCGCCGGCAACGAAGCCACCGACGTGCGCCCAGAATGCGACGCCGCCGTCCTCGTTGCCCATCGTACCGACGCCGCTGACGAGCTGCACAAAAAACCAGTAACCGAGCATGACCCAGGCGGGCACGGCGAACGTTGTCACGTAAATGACGAGGATAAACAGCATGTGCACATGCACCCGCGGATAAAGCAGTATGTAGGCACCCATGACGCCGCCGATGGCGCCTGATGCACCGACCATTGGAATGGCCGAGCCCGGATCAGCGGCAATCTGGGCAGCCGCGGCAGCCAGACCGCACAGCAGATAAAAGATGACGAAGCGCGTATGACCCATTGCGTCCTCGACGTTGTTGCCGAAGATCCACAGGAACCACATATTGCCGATGATGTGCAGCCAGCCGCCGTGCATAAACATCGATGTAATAGTCGTGTACCACGCCGACGCGTCGGTGATCACGCAAACGTTTGCAGGTCCGATTGGCAATCGGGTGCCGGCAGGAACGAGTTGCAACAACTCGCCCGGTATGAGGCCGAAGCGGCACACGGAACTGCCAAGCGACGGTTCCGCACCGATGCCCTGCAGCAGCACCCAGGAGGCCACGTTGAGCGCCACAATCGCATAGGTTGCGTAGGGCGTCAGGATGGCCGGATTGTCATCACGAATAGGAATCAAGGCAAATGACCAGGGCGCTGACTACAGCTCATCGGCGTGCGGGATAAAGTCGTCGCTGCGTTGCAGCCAATGAATTTTAAGACTATCAAACATAAGTTTGCCGACGCTGCCTGTTGTTACGGGCGAAAACGCTAGTCAAGCACATATCCCGGGGATGTGGAACCGACCGACATCCGCCACCCGGACCGTCTAATCAGGCAGTCCAAGGGGATCCTGATGGTGCATATCGGTCACATCAATCTGGCAACGTCGTTTAACGGCACGGGCGAGCACTTCGTCAGCCTGGTGGAAAGTCTGTCGCTGCAGGGGGTGAGCCAGCATGTCGTCGCCTGCAATAGTGCGCTGCTGCGGCGGGTTGCGGTGTGCGAAAAGGTGACAGCGGGGCCGGCAACGAATTCAACGCTGATGGCATCGTGTCTCTTGCCGCTGGTGGATGTCGTCCACATTCACGAAGACGAGGATGCGCAGGCAGGTCTGCTACTGAAGTTGACGCGCTCAATACCTTATGTGCTGACCCATCGCTCCGCCGACCCCCCTGGCAGTCATCCGCTGATGCGATCCGCGTACAGGCGCGCCGCCGGCGTGATCTGCAGCGACCGGGGTCAGGCAGAAATCGTGCGCGCGTTCGCACCGTGGGCAGACATTGACGTCATCGGCGATATCAGCCGCAGCGACTTTTGCGAAGACGAGTTCGGCCGCTACCGCTCTGCAGCGGATCATCTCAAGGTTTACCGGCGCGCGACGGACTCGCTGAAAGTACCGGCGTTGTTACTGTGAATGCGACCAGAAAAAACAGCAGGCAATCGCGGCCTGTGGTCGATCCCACATGGCTGTTTGGCGCTGCAGGTGCTCGCCCGGCGGGTGATGCAGGCTCAGAACTCCCACAGAATGCCGATGGCAGGAAGCAGCGGCAGCCAGTAATCCTGGCCGTGCTCAAGCACTTCTTCACCGGCGGAGTTGCTCATCAGATCCCAGTCCCGGCAACAGGCATTACGACGATTCAGCGCATTCGACACTTCGATGAAGGCCAGCAGAGAACCCCGGCGGACGTCGACGGTACGGCTAAGGCGAAAGTCCAGACTGGCAAAATCGGCATGACGCTCGGCGTTTCTCGATTGGGGAATGAGCACGAAAGTCGGATCGCCATCGGCATCCAGGCCGGTCTGTTGCAGGGTAAGGCCGGTTGCCGGCCAGCCCGTGTGCATACTGGCAGCCGCGCTTGCCGTCCATTGCTCATTACTCCAGGTGACACCCGCCTGAATGGCATGCCGCTGGTCCCAGCTACGTAATTCATCCCGGCCGTCAATGCGATCGCTTGCCTTCGACAGGGTGTAAGACGCCCACCAATCGAAGCGGCCGATCGTTTGATCGATCGATATCTCTATACCGGATGAACTGGCACTTTGCGGGAAAAGCGCTACCCGGTCAGGCTGGAATTCAGGAATGAGGCCCAGCGGATCATAAAGATTTTCGAAACGCGGTCGCACCCGGCTCATGTCCTTGTGAAATGCTTCAACGCGCAGCGCAATGTCAGCGGAGAACAAATGACGTACACCGGCGATGATATGATCCGAGCGCTGTGCCGGCCAGAAATTCGTCACCCCATCTTCGATCTGTAATTCCTGAATGCCCTGCGACTGATGATAGCGGCCCCAGGTCAGTCGCACTTCCGTCTGCGGACTGAGCGCGTGCAGCACATTCAGTCTGGGGCTTATCTGGGCATCGTCACTCAAGCCGGTGTAAGTCTGATCGTCCCAGCGAAGCCCCCACTCCAGCGTAGTCTGCCCGGTCAGGCGCCAGCGATCAGAAACATACATGGCGAAACTACCACCGTGCGGTGAACTCCGTGCCTCCCGTTGCGCTGCAGGCTGCTGTCCCTCGAATATGGCGGGGACACCGAAATACTGCGCCTCCCCCGCATAGTCGTACACGGCATCGTTGTACATACCTTGCAGGCCCCACTGCAGCAGATGCTTCTGCGACGAGTTCCAGGTCCAGTCCTGACGAATTGCAAACTGCTGAATTTGCCTGTCGTCGTTAACCGTAGCCACGATCTTGTCGATATCGTTGGTCGAACCCTGACGAAGATTGTCGTAATGCATCGCTGAGACAACCGTGCTGCTGCTGAGCGAATCACTCCAGCGATTTTTTAGCTGCAGCCATAACTGCGAATTGGTGGTCTTGCTGGAAACCCATTCGAGTTCGGCAGGATCCGTTTCGAGTATGACGCGAACGCGATCGTCTGCGTGCAGAGCGTTCACTGATACGCTTGTCGACGGGTTAATATCGTAAGCAAGCTCTGCGAACACATCGTAGTACGACGGTTCACCGAGTTTTGGATCGATAACGAGATCAAGATTGCCTCTGCGCGCAGAGATGAGCCACTTCAACTTGTCTTCGACGCCGGTCGTCAACACGGAAGTATTGAACACGCTGAGACCGATCTCGGTATGCCGGGGTTTGTCGGTGTCCATCGACTCCATTAGAACAAGGCCGCTCATTCTGTCGCCGTAGCGCGCGGGAAATCCGCCGGTGTACACCTCAACACCGGAGATCGCACGTGAATCGATAGCGCTGAATATATTCTGGTAGTCACGAATGTGGTACGGATCGAAAAGCCACTGGCCGTTCAGCATGATGCCAACTTCATCGGTATTTCCGCCGCGAAAATGCGTGCGCGCGGAGGCTCCGCTGGCGGCGGCGCCCGGCAACCTCTGAGTAATCCGCAACGGATCGTCACTCAGGTCCGGCATGCTCTGAATGCTGCGCCGGTCCAGCAAAAACTGCGACGCCGCGATGTCCCTTGAGATCTCGTAGCGACTGGCAGAGACGGTGATCATTTCAATATCCGGCTGCGTTGCAGTTAATGCGACGTTGACGACCGTGGTCATTCCGGGTGAAACGACGACCAGTCGCGCGAGCCGTGCGAAACCGTGTGCCTCGATCGAAAATCGATAAGGTCCCGCGGGCACCGCAGCATACTGATACACACCTGCTGCAAGTTCATTAGCCTCGTGGAGCTGCGGACTTGCGCTTATGTGGGGCCGGCTTCCGTCAGATCCGGCGATGACTAACAGGATCTCGCCGCTTGCCGAAACACTGTGATCCAGCCGCACCACCAGATGTACGCCTGCTTCAGTCCGTAAGGTAAGTCCGTACGGCAGCAGAATTTCACGAACCAGGTTCACCGCATCGGTCGCAGCCGGTTCTGTCGTAACGATCATGTCTTCGGTAACCAGTCCCGTGCTGTAGGCAAAAGGAACACCAGCAGCACGGAAATCATCAATGACCTCGGCAAGGTGCCGGCCGGCAAAGGGTGCGACCGGTCCGTCTGCGGCGGCGGCCGCCGCAACGCAAAGCCAGGCGAGCAGCAGCCAGTTTCTGCGCATCAAGAGCCGTTACTTCTTGCCGACGTAGATGACGCCGTCATCGATCCGCCAGCCCAGGTCTGTCGTCTGCATGAAAAGCTTCAGTGCCTGGCGCGGGCTGGTGTCCACCGTGCCGCGCATCATTTCAACATTGGCCTGCGCCTCAGCCGCAGCATCGGAAAAGCGCAACTGCAGTCCGGTCTCGTGGCTCACCCAACGCAGGAACTCTTCGACCGTTCGATCGTCGAGTACGACGCCCGGCGAAATATCTTCTACCCATTGCCACGCCTCTCCCCATCCGTGCACGTTCAGGCGGACAGGACGTCGTCCTTCAGTCAACGTGAGCTGCTCGCCGGGCACCGCGTTCTCCCTCTGACCATCCGCAATAACGAGCACTTCGCCGTCACGCACGCTGACCGTCACGCTGTCTGCGGTTGCAGCAGCCATGAACTGGGTGCCGATGTGGCGAACCTCTCCATGGTCCGTACGGATTTTCAAATGAGGTTCGCGGCTGGAACCGAACCCGTTCGTCGTCATTGTCGGCCTGGAATCGAAGTACACCCGACCCTGCCGCAGATAGATCTCATCGCCCGCTACAAATGCGACACGCGTGTTCGCGTCGATGCGCAGTGAGCCACCCCGCCCCCAGGCAAGCCCGATACCCGAATGATCATCGGTAACAAGGGTCTGGCCGGCGGTGACTGCTGTCAGATTGTTGCCTTCCATGAGTTCGGCGTTCTCACCCAGAACGTAAATGGCACCAAAACTCTTGCCAATGGCGGCGACCGTCAGCTCCTGCACACCATTTACCCGCAAAAGATTGAGCGACAAGAACGCCACCAGCATGACAGAGGCTGCAAGGCCCAGTGACACAAACCTGCGGCGGGTGCGCCTTTTCCCGGTGATGATGCGCCACTCGCTTTTGACGGCGGCACGAACGGCGCTTGCTTCTGCGACCGGCGGGACCGGTCTGGGCGTTGCGCTGCCAAGCAGCTGCTCAACGGCGTCATCGCTTTGCAATGAAATCTTGTCGTTCACGTCAGTCATCTCCGTACGACGCCGGCGTCGTTGTCATCTATGCTGTTTGCCATCGTGGAATAGACTTCCGCAAACGCTCTCTTTGCCCTGGCGAGCAGCGACTGGGTCGCCTCTGCGCCAAGGTCGAGTTGCGCCGCAATTTCCTTCACCGACCAGCCCTCGACATATTTCCATTCGAGCACATTGCCGTAATTAGCCGGCAGGCGATCCAGCGCCACCTGGATGAGCCGCATCGATTCGCGGCGCTGATACTGCCGCTCCGGCGATGATTCGTCAGACGCGTGAAAGGAGTCCACAGCCGCCTGCACTTCCGGGCAGTCCTCTGTCAGCACAATATGCTCGCGGTAGCGGCTGTGGCGCGCCATCCAGTCGGACAGTTCGTTGCGGCAGATCGCGCAAAGCCAGGTGAATAAGGCAGATTCGGCGCGATAGCTGTGCAAGTGGCGAATAGCCTTGGTCAGGGTGACCTGAGTCAGGTCGCGGGCAGCATCCGGATCATCCGGCATGCGGGCGACAACGAAACGATAAACGCGCGCGAAATTGTCTTCGAAAAAACTGTCGAAAGCGTGCTCGTCACCGTCAAGTAACTGTTTTACAAGCCTTTTATCATCCGGATAAATCGCCATTGCGAAATTCCCTGTGCATTCCGCTCATTAGACCTCGATGGCCGCGAAAACCGGTTGCAGCGCGTTGCCTGTGGGGGTACCTGAGGAAAAAATTGTACGCCTTTCAGGGAGAAAGTCGGCGCGCATTCACTTCATGCTGAGGGGCTGCAGGCTGGCGGAAGCCTAACCGGCCATGTTGCCAGCCAGGGATTCGACCCTCGCCACCTGCCTGTCTCCGAGATGAGCCAGATCCTGCAGAACCTGTGGCTCTGCGCCGAATTCGACTGCGAGGCGGCGAAGCGCGGCCGGGTGCTCGGTCGCCTGCTCCTGTTCCGCATTCTTGACCGTTAATGCGCCGATTGCGACGACGATGGCGAGCCGGTGTTCTGCCTGCAGGTCGGAATATGCTCTCGACTCGTAGGCGGCGACCATCGCTTCCGGAAGCGCCCAGTTGCGTGCCAGTTCTGCGGTCAGAACCCGATGATCCAGGCCAAATTCCTGCATGAATTGCGCGCTTAAGTCCTGGTTTTCATCGGCGGCATGCGCCTTCAGTACGGCGCTCGTTCTGACGGGCTCGAGATGCGCTAGCGCCATCAGGCCCAGGTTATGACAAAGACCGGCTGAGTATGCGAGATCGCGCACCGATTCGTCGGCCTCGGGATCGATGGCAGCGACTTTCTTGCAGCACTCGGCAGTCTTGAGCGCCTGCCGCCAAAAGCGCGTGCAGTCAAACGCCGGACAACGGTGGCTTTGAAAAGAACGCTGGATCGCCATGGCAAGTACCAGCGAACGGACGGTATCGACACCGAGCACCCGGGAGATCGCCTCGCCAATGTGGTTAACCGGTTCCGCGAGTCCGAAATAGGCAGAATTCGAGAGTCCCAGCAGCCGCGCACAGATTCCGGGATCACCTTCCACCACTGCGGTGACTTTGTCGGCATCAATAAAAGCATCACCGAAACAGGCGAGTATTTCCTGCGCCGTGCCGGGCAACGGCGGTAGCGAGCTGACGGAATTTACGAGTTGGCCTGCCGTGTCCGCTACTGTTGCTGTCATGCTGATGCCCTTCACGCATTGCGGCCCGCACCTGCTGAAAGGCTTGACCGCAGTCTGATTATTGCTCGTCAGCGCAATGATGCGCCGCTTATTGTTTGCTGGAGACTCACTTTCTTAGCGGCCACCGGGACAAAGTCTTTAGCGCCTGTCGAATATCCGTTCGGCTGCACCCTGGTACGGGCGACAGGTTCTTGTGAAAACTTTTCTTTTACGCTGCGAGCTGACAGTCTCGACCAAACACGCAGCAAATCGGGACCCGATTTGGCAGATTATGTCCACCAGATAGCCGGTAAAGAAAATCTTCGCATTCGACGTTTTCTTCTGGGGCTCGCTGTGGCAACGACGCTGTTTGCCGCGCTTGTTCTGCTGGCCATTTTGACGGCCGACCGCTGGCTGGTTCTAGTCAGTCATGAAGCAGAGCGCCGGTTTGTCCGCCCGTATATAGAAGTGGCAGAGTCGAGTGTGCTGCATGACGGCGACGCCCTGCTCCAGACCTACGTGTCCCAGCTGGCGGAAAAGCTGGCGGCGCAACTCGATCTGGACCATTCGTTGCACATCGATATTCGAGTGGTGGAAGGCAATACTGTCAATGCGTTCGCCACTCTCGGCGCTCACCTGTACGTCTTCGAGGGATTAATTGCGGAGATCGATAGCGAAAACGGCCTCGCATTGATTCTGGCACATGAAATTGCCCATGCGAAAAATCGCGATCCGCTGCTAAGTGCAGGTCGCGGAATGCTGATCGCTCTGACCTTGTCGGCAATGACGGGGGGCGGCTTCGACAGTACATCGCTGAATACAGTCAGCGACCTGCTGCTGAATTCCTACACCCGCGAACAGGAAGAAAAAGCGGATCACCTGGCTCTTGAAGCGGTACATCGCCACTACGGTCACGTAGGCGGGGCGACCGACCCGTTCAAAAATCTGTCTGCCTTACCCACACAGGTAGACACACCCGAGCTTCTTTCCAGCCACCCAAACCTGAACAAGCGCATTGCGTATCTTGAGGCTCTGACTCGCGAGCAGAACTGGACCATGGGTGAAACAACCCCTTTGCCCGTGGAAGTGCTATCCGCTATTGACGACCGATGAAGCCGGACCCTTAAGGACTAGTTGGATGCTTTAACGTAGCGACCCTGCTTATCTTTGAATGAACCGGTAACAATAATAATGAAGTCGACCAGCGCCCATATTCCCAAGCCACCCAGTGTTAAGAGCTGCAATATCCCGGTGCCAATTTTGCCGACGTAAAAGCGGTGGACACCAAGCACACCGAGAAAAAAACACAGTAACACGGTCGGCACAAAGCCCTTATCGCTGACGGGTGTAACCGGATCGTTCGGGCCTGCTTCATTCATGTGGAATCTCCGTTGCTGGGAGCCAGTTTCTGGCCGGGATAACAAATGAGCCGCCCCTTGCCGTCTCTGAACGCACCGACGAGAAGCATGATCGTGACAATGAGTGTGTGCAGCGCATCGATCGCGCCGGTGACAATGCCCCACAGCGGCTTGCCGGTTGCAAAAAGATAGATCGTGGCAATAAAAAGTGCCAGATCCACAAATGCCTCGAACCAGCGCTCAAGGTAGAAGTGCTGGATGCCGACGACACCAAAGATTGCGGAGAGACACACGGCGATGGTGTAGCTTTTATCGGATGGGATTTCGTGCGGCAATGATCCGCCCCCTTTTTTTTGCCAATATAATCGAGACCGTCAACGACAGCAATCTGCCGGGACAGGTGGTAGTGGCGAGAGCCGGGCCCGTAGCGGGCGCATTGAGCTATAATCGCGGCCCACGTAACCTACTCGGCTGATGATCACCGGCTGATAGAGCTTTTCATTCGATGCCATGCATAGAATTTAACGCTAACGACACATGGACCCTTTAAGTTGATAACGCAAATACTGTCTGCAAACTTCGCCAGGGTGCTTCATGCGCAATATCACGGGCAGGATTCAGCGTGGCTATGATTCCGCTTGATTGGAATCTCATCTGGTTCAATCTCGTGCATCTTGGTGTGGCTTATGTGCTGGCATTACCGGTTGCTTTTGATCGCGAATCGTCCAGCAGAAGCGCGGGGTTACGAACATTCCCGCTGGTGGCAGTGGCCGCCTGCGGTTACACGCTTGTGGGCTTTGCCATTCTTGATTCGCCCGACGCCAACGCACGAGTCTTGCAGGGGCTAATCACGGGCATTGGCTTCATTGGAGGCGGGGCAATTCTGAAAAGCAGTGGCAGGGTCTCCGGTACAGCCACCGCCGCCAGTATCTGGACAACGGGTCTTATCGGCATAGCGGTCGCCAGCGACCGTCACGAGATCGCCATCCTGTTATCTGTTATCACCTATTTCACCTTGCACTGGGGTCGTAAGTTCAAACGTGACCTGGCCGACGACGACGATGCGTGAATAAATGCGCGTTACGATGAACGGACTTTTCAGGGGGCGCTGACACTTGGAACGTATTAGCACAGTCGCATTGGAATACGCAGCGCTTGCGTACGCGTTTCTGCAACGCCCGGACGTGCTGGTGCAATTCGGCATCCTGATTGTGTTCTACCTCGTTGCCCACCTGTTGGCCCGCCGCCTGGAACCGCTTCTGGAAATTCAGGCTAGAAAGATCAAGGGCATGCCCGGACTGCTTCGCGTCGTCGTCGCCTTTCTCCGGCGCTTTAACTGGCTGTTCTTTTTCATCCTGCTGACCGTTGCTTACGTCATTTCCATTCTGATTGGCTGGCCGGCAAGCAACTATATTATCTATAGCGCGATGCTGCTTTCCGGTGCGTGGCTGCTGATTTCCATCATTTCCTATTCCATCCGCAGCCTCGCGTTACGCAAGTTGTTCGCCTACCTCGCATGGCTGTACGTAGCAGCACTGATTCTCGGTGCTGTCGATGACGTGGCGGCATTGCTTGATGGTGCCGGTTTTGGCGTCGGCAATGTCCGCGTGTCTGCCCTCAGCATTATGCAGGCAGTGCTGGTCATCGGCACGATGCTGTGGCTGGGATTCTCGGCGGGCAATTTTATCGACCGGCGCATTCAGCGGGTAGACGAACTGACGCCTTCGCTGCGGGTTCTGCTCGGCAAGATCGTACGAATTTCACTGATCGTTCTCGCAGCGCTCATTGCGATCTCCGGCATTGGGCTCGATCTTACAGCGCTGACCGTTCTCTCAGGTGCCGTTGGCGTCGGCATTGGCTTCGGCCTGCAGAAGGTGGTGTCCAATTTTATCTCGGGCATCATCATTCTGATGGACCAGTCCATTAAACCCGGTGACACGATCACACTGGGGGAGACTTTTGGCTGGATCCGTGAACTCAGGGCGCGCTTTGTATCGGTGATTACCCGAGACGGCAGGGAGTTCCTGATCCCGAATGAGGATTTCATCACTCGCGAGGTCATTAACTGGTCGTTCTCGGACAAGTTCGTGCGCCTTGACGTCGATTTCGGCGTTTCCTACGACGCCGATCCGCATGAAGTGATTCGGCTGGCCATTGCGGCGACTGCTGCCGTCGGCCGGGTCGAGACCTCACGCAATCAGCCTGTATGCTGGCTGACTGAATTCGGTGACTCCTCATTGAACTTCAAACTGCGCTTCTGGATATCGGACCCGCAACAGGGGCTAACCAATATCCGCGGCCAGGTGCTCATCGCACTGTGGGATACCTTCAAGGAACACGGTGTCGGCATTCCCTATCCACATCGTGAGGTCATCTTCAAGTCACCGCTCAAGGTCGATACGATTCAACCTGACTCACCATAGCGACAGCAGCGGAATCCTGCAGCGTTAGCCCTGCTCGCCGCTAGTCGCTGCCAGCAGGCACCAGCGCAGTTACCCGCGAGCCTTCGGCAATTTTGGTATCTTCCTCAGCCACTGGAAACTGGATACGACGGTCTTCACGGGTAATGAAAATGACAAGGCGATCCGGATACTTTTCCTTATACGCCGCGTAACTGAACGCTTCGGTAATTTCGCTGGTCTTGGTCTTGAAATCGCCTTTCATCATTTCCTGTAACTCGTCCATTGCCGTTTCCCCGCCGAACAGGACCCGGCCACCTGTCTCGCCGGTGATCTGGTGCTTTTCATGCGGCGCTTCCTTGTGTTGCTGCACCGTGAACACGGCTTCCCGGCCAAACTCATAGCGGTAGCGCACGCAGGCCAGTTCATTCAGGTCGGGGCGATGCGACATTGCCAGCAAATGGCCGAGCCCCATAAGATCGAGATGACGCTCTGCATAACCAGATACCGGGCTGCCATAGAACACCCGCAGTCCGGCCATGCGTGCCTTCTTGATGCCATCCCAGCCCATCGAGGCAACCAGTACCCGATGACCTGCCTCCTGCAGCGCTGTGGCATAGCCGAGAGCGACAGGATTTGCGCCAATGATCAGCACGCCTGTCGGATCGGGGTTTTTGACTTTAAGCCAGCGGGCGAGCGACGCGCCGGACAAACTCTGCACGACGACCGTGCCAACGATGATGATAAACACCATCGGCACCAGATCGGTCGCGCCCGGGAAGTTCAGGCTCTCCAGCCGCAGGGCGAACAGCGCGGACACTGCTGCCGCAACAATGCCACGCGGAAATATCCAGCCGAGATAGGCTCGCTCAGCAAAGCTCAGGTCACTGCCTATGGAACAAACAAATGCACGCAGCGGGCCTGCCAGAAATTGCAGCGCGAGCAGTACGGCAATCGAGCCGCCACCCAGCGCTACCAGGCTGCCTAAATCAACGCGTGCCGCCAGCACAATGAACAGTCCGGCGACCAGAACCAAGGTGAGGCTTTCCTTGAAATCGAGGATATCTTCAAGATCCAGGTCCCGCATGTTGGCTTGCCAGACGCCCATCACGGTAACGGCCAGCAAACCGGATTCGGATTCCACGGTTTCCGCAACGCCAAACGCCAGAATCACAAACGCGAGGGCCGCATAGTCGCGCAGGAAGTCCGGGAGCCAGTGCTTGCGCAGGATGACGCCGAATAAGTGCCCGGTAAAAGCGCCCAGGCCGAAACCTACGAGTACGATCAGTCCGAGTGTCGAGAATATCTGGCCTGTCGTCGCGGCAGTTTGCGCGACGACGATAAAATTGAACACCAGTACTGCGAGGATGGCGCCGAGTGGGTCAACCAGAATTCCTTCCCAGCGAAGAATGTTCGACAGCGCCGTGGTCGGACGGATGGTGCGCAATAGCGGCAGAATGACGGTCGGGCCGCTGACGGTAACAATGGCACCGAACAGCGCTGCAAGGTATGGATCCCAGCCCAGGAACCAGTAAGCCGCCAGTGTCGCGATTGCCCAGGTGATGACCACGCCGATTGAAACGAGATTGCGTACGACAGCACCATGACCGCGGATTTCGGCCAGCTTCAAGGTCATCGCGCCTTCATAAAGAATGACCGCTACCGCCAGCGAAACGATCGGCTCAAGAAGATCGCCGAAGAGTTCGTCAGGGTTTAGCCAACACAGCACAGGTCCGACGATGACGCCCGTCAATAACAAAAACAGGATTGACGGCAGCTTCACCCGCCACGCAAACCAGTGGCAGGCAAAGCCGCCAGCGAGGATACAACTTAGAATCAGCAGGTCTACACTATGCATCGACAATCCGTATGAAGCGCCAAATTCGGCTCGCGTGATGGCAAGAAGGTGGCGCCCGAGGGTGCCGGCTAAAGCCGCGGTACTTTAGCAGACGTGCCCTCGACACTGATACGGTTGGCAAATCTGACCTCGTGAACACTTTGCAAACAAGTTATCGGGAATGGCGCAAAGACTGCCAGCAGCAGGCAAATTCCGGCAGGATAAGCCGTTATAATCGTGCGCCAAGCTGTGGAGCCGATCAGTCGCATGTCCCTTCTCCAATTTGCAACGAGCCTGCCGCGCCCGACGCGCAGTTCAGCGACATTATTAGGCAAATTTTTGCAACCTGCAGCCGGACCGGCATCGTGTAAGCGATTTCGCCATGCAATGGCACGCTTCATTGTCGTTGCCGCTGGCGTACTGGTGGCGAGCCAGGCTGGCGCAGACAACTTGCCAGACGTCGATCAGGGCGGGCTGGCCGGTGTCGTTAATTTACCGGACAGTGTTGCTGGGGCCGACCTGCTTCCGCCTGAGTCTTATTCGCTGTCATTGTCGAGTAGTACTGCCAGCCATTCGATCCTCGCAGGGTCGAATGGCGAAAGTCTGATTCTGGATGGCGAAACGACGCGACTGGCGCTGAACTATCGCTTTCGCAAAAGTGGCAAAGCGGAGTTCGGCATCGATATTCCTTACATCTGGCATTCGCCCGGACAACTGGATTCATTCATCAGCAGCTGGCACGGTTTCTTCGGATTACCGGAAGGCTTCCGCCCGCAGCGCGCCGAAGATGTGCTGGAAATCAGTTATAGCGATGTATCCGGGCAGCGTGCCGAGCTCGTGGACAGCACAGGCGGCATCGGCGACCTCAGACTGCTGGCGGGCTGGCAACTCGCGCAACGGGCGCAGTCCACAACGGCACTGCGAGTCAGTATCAAGGTTCCAACAGGAAGCAGCGACAGACTTGAGGGCAGTGGCAGTACCGACGTCAGCATCGGCATTTCGCGAGACGCGCGTGCACTGTGGGGAATGGACAGAATGGGCGGGTTCCTTCACGCGAATGCCATCTATCTCGGCAAACCCGACGTACTTGCCGACCGTTACAGGTCTTTCGTTGGCCAGTTTTCGGCAGGTTTAAGCTATGCGCTCGGCGATATCGTCACGTTGCGCCTGCAAACAATGCTCCGCAGCGCACTCTACGATTCCGCGATCGAGATACTGGGTGAGCCCTCGGCTACCATTGCCGTTGGCGGTGACATCAGGCTGTCGCCGGTGCTGAAACTCAGCCTGGCGGTTGCCGAAGACATACAGGCAGAGTCTGCGCCTGACGTTTCATTTCAACTGGCGTTGCGCTACAGACCGGAACAACGGTAGCCGCACCGTGAGCCGAAAGAGCGATCTTAGTAATGACAGATAATGGACACTTTCCGCGATGCTGTTTCGATCTCTGCGTCGGAACTTGCAGCCAGTAATTGTTCTTTCGCGTCGTGACACTGCTGTGCATCCCGTATATGAGTTTGGTCCACGACGCGTGACGGCCCATTGGTGCAAAGCGTGCTGGCTACGCGGCGCAGGTTCGCATACTCACCACGTTCCACGGCAACGCAGTCACCGGGCTGCAGAAACCCTTTCTCAGTAATAAATCGCGTTTGCGTATCGTCTGCAAACTCCAGCTTGTAGCTGTAGCCGAGGCGATCGCCTTCCAGCGCTGCGGTTGCGAGCCCGCCAAGTGCTGCCCCGCCGATGCCACTTGCAATCTGCCGTGTTCCGGAACCGTTGCGTGCCAGCACCAGGCCGGTGAAGCCGCCAAGCACTGCGCCGGCAGGCGCGTTGGAGGGCATCTTGACGCGTTCGACGTCGATGACCTCTGCGTAGCGTACCCGCACTTCGTGGCCTCGCATTGAGGACGAGCCGCCGGATGCACAGGCGGACAGCACGCACATCGAGAGTGAAACCAGACAGGCAATTTTTGACGCTTTCATGAGAACTCCACAGGGCAATTTCTGAAACCCGCAATAACCGTCAGCATGCCAGCGTTGCCAATGCGGAAGCGTGATTCGCTACTCGCTTTTCCCCGCTTCCTGCACTTCTCTATCGGACGCGTTTTCCCGCAGCGATTGTGGACGATTCGTACGGATAGTCTCATGCACGGCTGCCGCAATTCGCGAGTGATCCCAGGCCGAATTGAACTTCAATACATTGGACATGAGCGACGCGATGTAATGTGGCCCTGACGAATCTTTGCTCTCCACGATGGCGACGGAGTTCATCAGGTTCCGTTTGTTGCCCATGTACTTGCCACAGACGAAGCCCTCCTCCGGCTGACAGGAATAAAGCGAACCACTCTTAAAAAAAACCGCTGATTGAGAAAGTTCGGGAGCGTAGCTGTAACGGTAGCGGCGCTTGGTCAGGTACATGTACTTTTTCATTTCCAGACTCGACCAGGGATCTACAAGCCGGCCCTCCTCGATACGCATCGTGAGCCTGGCCAGCTCCCGCGCCGTTGCAAATGACACGGTGCCCGGCACGATTTGCTTCGAATTGGTCGTCCAGAATGAACCCTGCTGGATATTGCTCGTGTCGATTCCCGCATTTTTAAGCGGCTCCAGGATAACGGCGCTAGCCAAAGCTGATAAGTCCTTCTTCGGTGTTTCGCGAAAGAAGCGTTCATTCGCCTCGTCGCTCTGCGGATAGGACGCACCGAAGTGACTGATCAACATCGCTTCCCGCCAGATGATGGAACCGGCACCGTTGGCAGAGGCGGAAATGGCATGATCGAGCCATTCGCTTAAGCGGAAACGGTCGCCCTGATTAATGACGGAGAACTGGTTGCGCTGTTCCGCTGCATTCCATTTCGGCACCTTGTGAATTTCATTGCTGACCCAGCGCCCGGCCGGAGACTCGACTTCACGCAGCACCCGTGCCCTGTCTGCTGTGTCGGGAAAAGCTTCTGCCAGTGCGTGAAAAAGTCCGGCCATGCACAGCATCTTGCCAACGCTGCCCGCGTTCTGTTTGACGTCAGGGCGTAAACCGGCCCAGCGCAAATGCTTCGGGTCGGAATAATCAATCAGCACCATGCTGTAGCTTTGATCACGGCGGCGCAGGTTGTCGGCCAGAAACGTGGCCAGCGCCTCGTCCTCCGGCAGCTTATCGAAATCAGGCCCGTCGTAACCGAGCAGGCTGAGCTTGATCTCGCCTGCCGACCAAAGCTGACCGGACGCCAGTTTCGCACCGGAGCCCTGTTCAGCCAGCAGGTATCCTTCGAGCCGACGTATACCCGAGTGACTCTCGTCATCCAGCGGATAGGCAGCAAGGTCCTGGGCCAGAATGAATGCTGCCATGCAGCAGCCTAGCGGTAGTAGTTTTGACATGGCGTTTACGTACCTGGCGATATATCAAGCATTACGATCTGATTCCTGTCGGCACTGGCTGCGATCCGGGGCGTCAGCCGGCGAATGACCGCGCTCGCATTTTGCGTGGTGCGCTCGACCAGCGGCCTGATCTGAAACAAGGTCAACTCGCCTTCCACGAAGCCGAATTCAATATCCCAGGGCCGCTGCTTACCGTTCTCATCATAGACAGCCGCGTATTTTTCGTTCACCTCCGCCGCCAGTTCACGCAGTGCCTCAACTTCCTCTGCGCCCAGCACCGGACCTGCTGCTGCAGGCACCCAGGTGACGCCGCCGGTCTCAGCAATACGCCGCTGATAAGGCGACTTCGCCTCGGAAAATACCTCATGTCCGTCCGGATAAATAACCAGGCTCGCCGCCGGCTCTCCCGCTACGGCACCGCCAACGCCCCAGGCCACAGAGGCAGTCAGCGCCGGAACGCCGCGCTCGAACAGGTTAGCTGTCACGAGCACGCCGGACTTTGTCGCCGGCACACTTTTCATCAGCAGGACTGACGCGTACACCCGCTCCGGATTCGACAGTACGCTTGAGCGCCAGGCCAGCGCGCGAGGACTGAATACCGACGACCATACCCGCGGCACTGCAGCGAGTTGCTGATTCAGTCCAACGACATTGGGCACCGTTTCGTTAAGCCCGGCACCCGTAAACTGAGGCAGATCCTCGACGTTGGTGTCGGAACGAACGAAGACGCCGTAAGTACCCGGGTCGCCGAATGCAGCCTGCATCTCCGCTGCCACTTCGGCACGCGTTGCCGGTGACAATTGCAGGGCGGCAATTTGCCGACGCACGATCGCCAGCGTCTCATCGAATGCGGATTTACTGAGCTCGCCTGCCGCTTCCGCGGCAAATGCCTCGCGGATTCTCTGCATCAGTCCGGCTTCCTGAAGGTGCATATCGTAAACGCCGAACGGAATGGCAACCGCAGGGGCAACGCGGCCTGGAAACAGCCGGTTGAGCTCGCCGAGATTGGCCGCTTTCGGACCGATTACCCGGCCGGAGAGGTCACGGCCGACGTCGGTCAGCGGCAGAATGCGTTTGGCACCCAGATTCGGCATGGGCACTTCGATCCGCGGCGGTTCTGAGACATCGCGGTCTGTCGTGCTCGCGAACATCGCGGCTACTGCTTCATCGTATGCGCGAAGAATTACGTTTCCTTCGCTGTCGGCAACCAGGATGACCGGCATGTTCTCCAGTTCACGGATAAGGTCTACTACTGACTGATCGACCGCCACATTGGGAATACCGAAATTGCGCGCGAGTAACTGCACATGCGACAGCGCATTTCCCTCACCCAGGGTCAGGATCCCGGCCACCGGTGAAAGCTCGGCAATCGTCTCCGGCAGTACGACCACGTCGGAGGCATCGATGCTGGCTCCCTCGACCTCTTCAATCGTTTCGAATATCCGGAGATTGCCCCGGGCGACGCCGCTATTGAGTGCGACAGCCGCGGCGACCTGCTGTCCGTTAAGTTCAATCAGACTGCCCGACAGTCTGTCGGCATCTTTTGTCAGGGTCTTGAGCGTGTCGCCGAGCACCCACATCGGCGAGCTGCGAATCAAATCATCGCTGAACCGTGCTGCGCGCTGATCGAGTGCCGTGTAACGTGTCAGCGCCTCGGCAAAGGTGTAACGGATCGTCGCGACCGCCCAGGCAGGCGCACGTTTCAAATGGGCAATCGCCTTTTCATAATCAGCCAGCGAAACAGATTCTTGTCGATGCAATTCCAGGCGCTGTGCAAGGGGGCCAAGTTCTGTCGGCGACAGTAGTCCCGAGCCATAGGCACAGTCGACCAGCGCCCGACTGACTGCCAGCGTTTGACCGCGTGTCAGCACGGCACGTCCGACCAGATCCCGGTAGGTGAGCTGGACCTCTGTCTCCAGTCCCTGCATGGCATCGATCAGCGCAAGTCTGCCTTTCGCCGGCATGGCTGCCAGTACCGTACCTCTGGCGTCGGCCAGCGCTGAGCACATCGCTGCAATACGTTCGGCGCCCGGCAGCGCCGTTGCATCCTGGACCGCCTGCCGCCAGTTCGCGCCGACGGCAGGCGAACGCAGTGCATTGAGCGCCGTGTCAATACGCTCGCGTCTACCGGTGGGGCCATACAGCAGATCCAGCTGATCCGCGAGGCGATTGCCTAACTCTGCAACACCCGGACGCTGCCTCCCGCGTAACCAGGTTCTCAGTCGCGCGGCGGTACCGGCGCTGGGTTTGGAATGAATCTCTGCGCGCCAGCGCTCGCCGTCGGGGTCCAGTTGTGCCAGCTCTATCGCGTCGCGGCGCACGGCGCGGGCGAGATCCGTCTCTTCGCCGTGCGGAATAACGCGCGCACTTTCCCGCGCCAGCAGGAAATTGTTTTCCACCCAAACCGGATCGGTCAACAAGCGTAACAGCAGCGCCCGGCCAGACGATTCCTCATCTTCGATCTGAACCCTGCCGCGATAACCAAGCGCACTTTGCAGCACCCAGCCATTGTCGATGTCCAGCAGGTACTGCTCAAGCGCCAGTTGCCGCAGCCGTTGCTCCCTGTCTGCAGAATTAAGGAGTTCTTCAACGCTCAAGGATGCGTAGATTGTTCCGACCGACCAGCCGAGCTCTGCGAGGCGCTGGCGCTTGGCGGAGTACTCAGCATGCTGGCGGCCGCCACCGTGATCTCGGCAGGCATACGGTACCGGCGGCTGGGTCGTGCCGTCAGTACAGAACCATCGAATACGTGAATAGGGTCCGCGTGGATCGACAATCATTTCATGTACAATACGCCGCGCTTCGGCCACAACGTCGGGTGCAGGCTGATCAAGCGGCGCAGCATTAACGAACCCCGCCAGTAACAGCAGCAGAAGCACTCCTCCTTGCGGATATCTCAATCTTGAATCGTTCGGTACTTTTTGATGGCTAGCGGTGCCGCCGAACAGGAAGCGCACTCGCGGTTTGAGCGGGTGCTCAGAATATTCGCGGACGTCAGACCGCGTGAAGGCGTTACCTGCGTCATTCTGATCAGCAATATTTTTCTCATTCTTGCGGCCTACTACCTTATCAAGCCAGTGCGTGAAGGCTGGCTTGCGGTCACCGACATCGGCGGATTGACCAAACTTGAGATCAAGGCTTACTCGGCGTTTGCTCAAAGTATTCTGCTCATTGCGATCCTGCCCCTGTATGCGCGGCTGGCTGCGAAATGGAACCGCCGCGACCTGATTGTCAGGGTAGGCGGCGCTTTTGCTGTCGTCCTTGTCGGGTTCTGGCTCACACAGCCAAACCTGTTGCTGGCGAACGTACCGCTCACCGGCATCCTATTCTATCTGTTCGTCGGCATATTCAGCGTGATCCTGGTCGCGCAATTCTGGGCTTTCAGTACGGATATTTACGGGCCCGAGCGCGGTGCGAGATTGTTCCCGATTATTGCCATTGGTGCAGCGCTCGGTTCCACACTGGGATCCTGGCTGGGAGAGAAACTCGTCAAGCTGCCATCGCTGGAAGCGTTTGATCTTATTCTCATCGCTTTGCTGCCATTGAGCGTTGCACTGGCACTGGCGGCCTGGACAGACCGGCGGGGGACTTACGGAGACCCTTCTGCGTGGACAAAAGAACGCTGGAATGAACCGGCAGCACCGTCCAGTGAGGGGCCCTACAATCTGATCCTGAAACACCGTTATCTGACGCTTACCGCCGTGATGATTATGGTGTTTACCTGGGTCGTAACCAGTGGCGACAATATTCTTTTCAGCATCGTGCAGGAATCCATCGTCGAGGATCTGGCGGGACTCCGCGACGACCCCGCCGCGTTCAATCGGGCAGTTAATGAAGCCACTACCGCGTTTTATGGCGACTTCTACTTCTGGATCAACCTGGTGACCTTATTGCTGCAGTCCTTCGTCGTATCCCGGATCCTGAGTGCCGGCGGGATGCAGGCATTGCTCTATACGACGCCATTCATTTCTCTCGCGGCGTATGCCTCGATGGCCTTCGTGCCCATGCTTGGCCTGATCAAGATTCTAAAGGTGGTGGAGAATTCGAGTTCCTACTCTATTCACAACACGGCACGCCACATGCTGTGGTTGCCGACGACCAAGGAGATGCTCTACCAGGCCAAGCCGACGGTGGATACCCTCTTTGTCCGGCTCGGCGACGGCATGGCAGCCCTGACTATCCTGATCGGCACGCGAATATTTCACTTGACCAATACGGGTTTCGTCATTATCAATATCCTGCTTGTGCTGGTCTGGATCTCGATCAGCACTTACCTCCATCGGGAACATGAACGATGGAAAAAAACGGCCGCAACACCGAACCCGCATCCCGCTACCTGACATTTTCGAGGCTTACATGCATACATTTTTTCGAGCTGCCGCAGTCAGCTGCCTGCTGGCACTGATTTCCATCCAGCCATCTGCCGCGCAGTGGGAACCGCTGTACGCGAACGTCGATGCCGGTCTGCAGAAGGCAATGGAACAACGCCTGAACGCCGATCCGGAGTGGGCCCGCCTGATACGACGCAAGAAAATGTCAGTCGCGCTGGTTGACCTGAGCGGCGAACAACCACGTTTTGCCCGAGTGAACGGCAACCACATGATGTATGCGGCGAGTTTGCCGAAAATTGCGATTTTGCTGACCGTGTATGCATCTTTCGAAGACGGATCGCTGCAGGAAAGCGATGAGATCCATAAAGATCTCGCGGATATGATTCGTGTCTCGAGCAACTCGGCAGCAACCCGCCTCATCGACAGGGTCACCATGAAAAAAATCCAGAATACGCTGAAAGACCCGCGGTACGGTTTCTACGATGAAAAACGTGGCGGCGGCCTGTGGGTCGGCAAACGCTACGCGAGTTCCGGAACCCGTATCGGCGATCCCATGCATAACATTTCGCATGGTGCCACGGTTACGCAGGTAGCAAGATTTTTTTATCTTCTGGATACCGGCAGGCTGATCAACGCCAAACGGTCAGCACAGATGCTCAAGGATCTTGTCGACCCGCATCTGCACCACAAGTTCGTGTCGCAGATTGAGGCGCGCGCGCCTGATGCACGCATGTATCGCAAGTCGGGAACCTGGAAACAGTGGCATGCCGATGCTGTTATGGTGCGGGGCACGAAATGGCGCGACTATATTCTTGTCGGCCTCATCGAAAGCGAGAAAGGTGAAACAATGATGCGGCAGATTTTACCCGCAATGGAAGAACTGATCGTGCCGGCGGAATATGCGGACGGCATCGACGACACCTGAGCCATCGACAATTAAAGCAAGCATGATCACAGCATCTAAAATCAAAAAGGGGAAGCGATTGTGAAAGACGAGACGCTGGCCATACACGCAGGCTTCAAGTCCGACCCAGCGACAAAAGCCGTCGCGGTACCAATATATCAAACCATCGCCTACGAATTCGAGAATGCCAAACACGGCGCAGATCTGTTCAACCTCGAGGTCGAAGGCAATATCTACACGCGCATCATGAATCCCACCTGCGACGTGCTGGAAAAACGCTGTGCAGAACTGGAGGCAGGTATCGCCGGCTTGTGCCTGAGCGCCGGCAGTGCGGCCGTCAACTACTCCATTCTCAATATCGCCGAGCGCGGCAACAACATAGTCACGGTGCCGCTGCTGTATGGCGGCACTTACACCCTCTTCAAGCACATGCTGCCGAAACTTGGCATCGAAGTTCGTTTTGCAGATGATGATTCAGCCGCTGCAATGGCGAAACTGATTGACGACAAGACAACTGCCGTTTTTTGCGAGTCTATCGGCAATCCGGCAGGCAACATTGTCGACATCGAAGCCATCGCCGCCATGGCCCACGAACACGGCGTGCCACTGATTGTCGATAACACAGTTGCGACGCCGGCGCTGATCAAGCCGATACGCTGGGGCGCAGATATTGTGGTCGAAGCGCTGACCAAGTACATGGGCGGGCACGGTAATTCACTGGGTGGCGTGATTGTCGACAGCGGTGCATTCCCCTGGACGGAATACGCCAGCAAATTCCACATGCTGACCGAACCCGAGGATTCCTATCACGGCGTCGTCTATACCGAGGCGCTCGGTCCGGCAGCCTATATCGGCCGCGCCCGCACGGTGCCCCTGCGTAACACAGGCTCCGCGTTGAGCCCGATGAATGCTTTTCTTATTCTGCAGGGGCTGGCTACCCTGCCTCTCAGAATGGAGCGACATTGCGACAATGCCCTGGTAGTGGCCAAGCACCTGCAGGCGCATCCGCACGTTGAGTGGGTAAATTTCGCCGGCCTGCCGGAATCTCCCTATTACGACCTGGCGATGAAGTACACCGATGGCAAACCTTCGGCGCTACTCACTTTTGGCATCAAGGGGGGTTTTGATGCTGGCGTCAAATTCTATGATGCGCTGAAACTTTTCCTGCGGCTGGTCAATATTGGCGATGTAAAATCGCTGGCGGCCCATCCCGCGTCGACCACTCACCGGCAACTTTCCGAGAGTGAACTGAAATCGGCCGGCGTATCGCCGGATATGATTCGGCTGTGCATCGGCATAGAGCACATCGACGATATTCTGGCAGACATCGATCAGGCTCTGGCGGCATCGGGCTGACTGCGGACACCAACACAGTCTTTTGCTCTTTTGACGCCCGGCGAACTGCCGGGCTTCCTTCCTGCTTGCCTCAGTTACGCTGCCGCTCGACAGCAGTTGCAGCCTGCAGATCAAGCATGCTTTGTTGCGAGACTTCGATGAGACCGCGGCGCGGTCGGTCGAGATCGATCACGATGAACACCATTAGCACAATTAGCATGAACAGAATGTACGTCGGAAACGACGCACGGTGGCCTGCTACGCCTGAGCTATAGCCCACCAGGCTGGCAGTCAATATCAAGGTGCCGAAAAGCAGGAACAGCACAGCCTCCGGGACGTGTCGATTCAGCGCCGCGTCTCGTGAGCCGTAGCTGTCGATAACTTCGTTCAATGACTGTATGAACAGTCCTGTCGTCACCGGGTTGGGATTTTCCTCGGCTGCTTGCGCTGCCAGCCGCCACATTTCGTGGGTGACTTCATTCGACTGAAGAAGGACTGCCCGGCGCTCGTCCACGTGATCGAGCGATATGCTGCTCCCCAGAATGCGCAGCTCAAGATAACGCTGCATACGCTCCGCCATCCCAGACCGCATATCGGCGGGCAGCAATTCTGTGCGGAGCATCGCCGTGCCGATGGCGTTGGCCTCGCTGATCACTGCCTGACTCCTCGTGTCATAGCGTTGCAACGATAGCGAAAAGGTGAAGCCGAGTAACAGCGCCAGCACGCCGAGAATTGATCCCTGTATCGCAGAAATCTGGGATTTCGTCGATTCTGGCGTAACTTCAACGAATCTCCGGCCGATTCTAAATGCCATCTCAGTTGCTGCGAGCAACGACAAAAACAGAATCAGCGCGATGACGACTGTGCTGTGGTCATACATGATTTCATCCACTTGAAAAATCCCCCGGGCATTCTAACTGTGACGACACGCGATTGCCTCCTGTGCGCGAAATGCCGGCGATTATAGTCGGGCTGGCGGAACAGGAGAAAGGACTTGGCGCTCAGTGGGCAAGCTAGCGTTACCCCGGCATCCACGCACCGGCGTGAATATGGCTGATTTTTTCAGAGAACTGCAGTCGATAGAATGACCGCAACTCGGTCAGCGCCCGTTCGTCCTTTTGCTGCAGGGGTTTTCGCAGCCGGCGGCAGAATCTCGCCGCATACTGGTTGGCATCCCGATAGCGACTCAGCTGCTCGTCGTCAAGCTCGCTCAGATAGCTAACCTGGTCAAACAGGGCGCAGTGGAGGCCCTGAAGTACCGCGTCGGCGCCCTGCTCCATGGCCAGCTGGCTGATGCCAACGAACTTGTCGATTTCTGCCTGCAGTTCCAATTCAAGCAGGGATACCTGGCGATTCTGAGCCGCTTTGAATGCCATGCAATTGAAATGACTCAGACCCTCAATGACCTTGCAGAGATCGTCAAGATGGCTGGCATCGAGTTTCTGCAGCGGCTTTGCCGATTCAAGACGGCCAAGAACATTTTCGTCCAGGAACAGAGACATGGCCAAGCCCGCTTCGTCTTCCTGCATGAGCAGCGTTTCGCTCGTACCGGACAGCATCGCGTCACCGCCGATCACCCTGGCTAGCTGCTGGTCAGTGATCAGATAGTCCCGCACATCGTGACCGATCCCGACCTGATAAGTATCGAGCAGTTGCTGCTGCAATTCATCGAGCATGCTAATGACGACGAAATGGCTGTGTGTCGAACAACGGAACAACACCGTGTTGACGTAGCAGTTGCTCTGCACGCCGACTTCCGGTCTTGCGCCAGACTTCGTGCGTTCGGCAAAGGTCCAGCGCTGCGTTGGGCCGTGCGCTTTGGCTCATCTCGTTCAGGACATCAACAAGTACCTGGAACTTCATTGCCAGCTCACGGTAGATATGGGCGAACGTATTGCCGCGAACCGTGCCACCGACTTCGTCGGACAGCGAGCTGTAAGCGTTGCCACCCATGTGAATGTAGTAATCGATGTCGACCGCTTTTTTTGCCAGGCTGTCGGCGAAAAAACCGGCGACGAACAGGGCTACGTCGCCTATGCGTTGCAGCACATTGTTACGTTGTTCGGTATTTTCCGCATCCGCCGCATCTGCAAGCATTAGAGCAAGCGGTCTGACGCCATAGGTTTCGCCGTCATTCGCGTAAAGTTTATCGGAGCGGGAGTACAAGGTGAGGAGGTTAACAACGTAGTGCGCGGCGTGCGGATCGAGATCGACGCGTTGCCGTGCAATCACCTCATCGATTGAGGTGCGAAAATAGTCCTGCAGGTTTCGAACCGCCAACACGGTTTCACCAGCGCCGCGATCAGTCATGAGCATACCTCCCACTACGATCTGCTTCGAAACTAGGTATATCTCAATTGGACCTCAAACCCCGTGACCGGGTTCACGGTAAATAGACGCGACTGGATACGTGATCAGCTACTGCTGCGCTGCGCGACCAAAATGGCATCCTGTCGCAAGGCAGGCAGAACGCCTGCCACCATGCTGGCGAGCAACGCGACAATGCCGACGTTGATCAGCAATGCGTAGTTCTCGGCTGCCGCCAGTATCAGGCCGCCAACCAGCGGTCCGCTGGCGAGTCCCATCTTTGAGGCGAAGCCGCCGAGCGCCGCCATCTGACCCGTCTTGTCAAAATCTGCCGCCAGTCCCAGAAGGTACGGAATGACGAACGCCCAGGTAATACCCATGGCACAGTTTGCGATCAGGAATAAGCTGGCATTGCTGCTGTAATGCAGTGCCCAGAATCCTGCAATTGTGAGTATGAGGGCGACTGCCAGTGGTCGCGTACGGCCGTAGTTCGTGTGCATAACGACCACGAGCAACGCGCCAATGATGCCGACCCATCCCGACAAGGCAAGTGTCCAGGTAATAAAGCCGAGTTCGAGTGATGCCTGCTGGGCGAGGCCGATGATAAAGGCGAACAGACCCATGTTCGCCGCCTGGAAGAGAAAGATTGCGAGCAACGTCAGCACCAGGGGTATGACGGCAATCTTTGCTGCTATCGTCGTGGCACCGCCGCTTACCGCGCGGGGCAAGGGATACGCTGCAAGAAATGGCACCATGGCCAGGGTTGCGGCGCTGAACGCGATCAATGAAAGAAACAACGCATCGGTACCGAATAGTGGCACGAGTCGTGGTAGGAACAGGTTTCCCAGTCCGCCGAGGCCGAACTGCACTACGAGTAAAACACCGAAGGTCCGATCAGGCTTGCTCGCCCGTGCAATGACGGAAAAAGCAATGCCAACCAGCGCTCCGCCCACCACGCCGTGCACGAAGCGCGTCGGAATCATCAGCGCCGGAGTCGAGACGAGCATGGAAACGAGATCCATAGCGATGAGCGTTGCCAACAATAAGTAGGCAGTCCGACGCCACTGGATGCGTTTCACCACGAACACGATAATGAGTGCGCCGGCTGCAGCACCATAGACATTTGCGGAACCGACGAAACCGGCGTCCTGTACGGTGAAGCCGAGACCCTTGATAAGGCCGTCAACGATCGCCGGCATGATGTTTGCGTAAAACAGGCCTGCAGTGGCCAGAAACGCCAGAAAAATACGAGCCGCCGCGCCATCTGGCGTGACCCGTAAGCGATTCGTCTCGCCGGGTTCGTTCACAGACACATACTCCTGATTTTGTTTGACTGAACAGCTGCTTCACGCCAGCGGTGTACGTATCCATCAGAGAAATGATAGTAGACCGTACGATTCGGAAAAAGCACGACAGAGATCCCGCCGTGGCCGGACATGAACGGCACCCACACCGGCTTTGTGCAGTTGATGAACGGTGCGATGTCCAGCCCCCAGAAACCTTTGTTGTAGCGGATATTGTCAGCACCCGCTTCCAGGCCGCGATTGCTTGCATTGTTCTGCATGGCTGCTGCCAGCATGTTGCGATCAATCCGCGACGACGTTGGCAGTGGCGCGCCATGCACCAGCCAGTTTCCAATCCGTGCGATGTCGTCCGACTGATAGAAGAGTCCCCACCCCGTGAGTGGCTGCGCGCGGGAATCGTAACTGTGTCGGGTGCTGCGGATGGCCTGGCCGAGTGACAACACGTCCCAGATCGGGCTGACGATGAGCGACTGGTACAAGTCCGGTGAGTTCTCTCCGCGTGCCAGCAATGCCCGCATTGCGGTGCCTGCCAGGTAGGTGTCGGAGCTGTGGTATACCCAGACTTCTCCCGGCGGCGATTTTTTCGGAAAGAATTGGCACGCAAATCGAATCCTGGCATCGTGATCGTCTGCATAGAGAAACTGCACGTGCTCGGGCAACGCTTCATCCGCTTCGCTGCCTGACGACACGTAGTGACCTGTGGCCATGTCGAGTGCATTGCCAATCGATACGTCTTTCCAGCCGGTAGCGCATTCAGGAATCAGTGCGGCGATGCTGGCTTCGGCGGCTCCCGGCAATAACGCTTCGAGTCGCATCAGCGCAAGCCCGGCAAAAATAGACTTGGCGGTTGAATAAGACGGCAGCAACAGTTCATCACAAAACGGGTAGGCGCCGAAGCGGGTCGGGCAATCGCTGCGATAGTGCACGCCGTCGGTGACGAATCCGTAGACCGTGGTATCGGCCGGATTGACGTTGGCAACGGCGCCAAATTGCTGGTGATCGATCTCCGGGTAAGCCGATTGCAGCGCAGCAAAGGTCGCGATGGGCAATCGCGCCTGCCGGCTTTCCCTGAACGCCGTAACAAGTTTGTCGTCTTCGGCACGGGCCGCGGCATCCTGCAGCGTTACATTGAGGAGGCCCCACATATCGAACTTCAGGTACGGACAGGTCTCGCTGGAAATCTGGTACGCAGCCCGTGAGACCTTGCCATCCGCCGTCGCGATCCACGTCAATACACCGTTGTGCGTGCAGTTAGCGTTGCGTTCAATCAGCGCGAATGGCACAGAAAAACGAGTGTAGCGCTGCTGCAGCGATGGCCAGGCGCGACCCGGCTGAAAGGCGATCTCCCAGTCCGGATGATCCAGGCTCAGCACACTCTCTGCACGCGGAACAACAAAACCATCGACCTGCAGCCATTCGAGGCTGGCGGCAGGAAACGTGAGCAGTGATTCTCCTGCGGCGCGCCGGTAGTCGAAGCGGTCCTCGTGAACTTCAAAACCCGCGGCCAGCGTTGACGACCAGCTGAGCGTGCCATTCTGCCGACGGGGATGCTCTGACTGAAGCGGCGGAGGCGTGAACTGCGCCATGTTGACCGGCCGCTGCATCGAATCGTCCCCGAACAGGAATTCTGCTGAGAGTGGCGCGTTCACCATGCCTCGCTCCGGTGGGATGACACCGCAACCTGCAAAACAGAAAAGTATCGCAGCAAATTTATATCTCAATGCCGTCTGCCTGCAGGCGAACGATGAGCGGCGCCAGTTCATTTTCGTACCGACGCCAGCGATTCACCGCATCACGATACAGTGGTCTGCGCACCTGGGCTGCACTTGCCGTGGCCACCGGCGCCTTGTTCCTGTCGAAAGCGAGACACGCCTCTTCAAAGTTTAATCCGCAATGCGCAAGCAGATTTCGGGTAACACCGTCCTGATCGTTGACCAACGCTTCGTAGGACACGTCAAACACTCGCTCCGGAAATACTGCATACCAGTGCTGCATGAGTTGTGAATACGCTGCGTAATAGCGCCCGACATCGTCCAGATCGTATGAAAACGGGTAACCCATGCGAAACAGGGTGCGATACATGCCAAGGCAGCTGTCAACCGGGTGACGATGAACATGAATGATGTGCGCGCCGGGCAGTGCTTTCGCGATGAGTCCGATGTACAGAAAGTTGGCGGGTGTCTTGTCGATGAAATACTGACTGCTGCCGCCGTAGCTGGCGACGCTTTGCAAATAAGCAGCGCCCAGATTTTCCGGACTGATGCTGGCTGACGCTTCGAGTAACGCATTTTTTTCCGTCGATCTGCCAAGCCTCGTCAGTGTCAGGGCAAAATCATTAATT
This sequence comes from Woeseiaceae bacterium, assembly GCA_037968735.1. GTDB lineage: Bacteria > Pseudomonadota > Gammaproteobacteria > Steroidobacterales > Woeseiaceae > SZUA-117. The sequence goes on from JBBKWC010000041.1 coordinate 125,764, forward strand.
TCACCGAGACTTTCGACCTCGCTGTGGCTGCTCAATATGCGATCGACAAGGGTTGTGCCGCTCCGCGGCAGGCCCAGCACGAATATGGGACCGAGTGGCGCTTTCGCCGCTGGCTGCGATGCGTATGCGGTATCGAAAGTTTCTGTGATCTTCTGCATGACATCGATATCGGTCTGCACGTTATAGCGCAGACGACGACGGCGGCTATGCGCGCCTCGCGACAGAAAGTCGAAGCTCACCTTGTAGGCGCCTAGGTCCTCATGCTCCTTTGCCAGCGCGTAGCACAGTGGGGCTTCGCCGGCGGCACCGGTGGGCAGGCTAGCCAGCGCTTGTTGCAGCCCCTCGATGTGATTGTCTTCGGTTGACTGCCGGCGCAGCACCGAGCGGTTCTGCCACGCATCGTGGTCAGCCGGATTGGCGCCGATCACCCTGGAATAGGCGCTCTCCGCGGCGTCAATGTCTCCCACAGCGACACAGGATGCCGCAAAGTTGTACAGGGTCCGGCTATCGTCCGGTTGCAGTTCAAGGGCACGTTGATAGCAGCGATGCGCATCCGCGTGGCTGGCGTTGTGCGCGTAAAGCGCCGCGACATGCTGCAACAATCCGGCATCATTTTGCGCCCGTGCTTCCATATTATTCAACCGAAGCGTCGCGCGATCGTGCAGTCCGCAGTAAATGCAGGCTTCGACGAACTGCAGTTCAGCGCCGCGATGCCTGCCGTCCAGCGCCAGTGCACGCTCTGCCAGCGCCAGCATTGCATCGAAATGACCCTGCTGCTGCAGAGCGCGAGCAAGCAGCAGCAGGGGTTCGACAGACGTATCGTTGCCGCTGACAAGTTTGCGGCAAAGTTCAGCAGCCTCTCCGGCGCGACGCTCTGCCAACAGCTTCCTGATCGTTAGCAGAGCAGTCCGGTATTCGGCACCTGACTCGCCTTCACGGCTCACATCAGAAGCGATAGTTGAGCGACACGCCGATGGTCCTTGGCAGCGACAGGAACTGTTTGTTGCCGTTGCCGAAGTAGCCACTGGCGGGTGCCGTGCCCATATACGCCTCCGTGAACAGCCCGGTAACGCCTCGCTCGTTACCAACATTGCGCACGAACAGGGTGGCATCCCAGTTGGAGAACAGCAGCGTCGTCGACACGTCGACCAGTGTAAACGCGTCCAGCTCTACATTGAATGTCGAGGTATTGTTGATCGCATTGCGGGTGTCCGACTGGTAGTAACCCTGAATGCGAGTCACCCACTGTCTGTCTCCGGCCAGATCTCTGGTGAAGATGCCGGTCGCATTAAGCGTATGTTCGGCGGTACCGGGCAACCGGGTTCCCGCCAGCGCCAGGGCTATCCCCGAGCCATCGGGACGTACAACCGCTTCTTCCAGTTCCGCGCTGACATAGGCATAACCGAACCGGTACTCGAAGTTCTCGTTAACGTAGCCGTCGATCTCGAGCTCAAGTCCCTTACTGCTGGCCCTGCCGCCATTGGCCACGGAGAAGAAGCCCCAGAACGGCGTTGCTGTGTTGACCTGCGGATTATTCCAGTCAACGTAGAACGCTGCTGCCGACACGCGCATGCGTTCGAGTGTGCTCTTTATGCCAATTTCATAGTTGATGACGGAGTCCGAGTCGTAGCGCAGCCAGCCCGGATTCTCGGCAAAGGTACCGGTGGTTGGCACGGCGTTCGCGCCGCCGCGGCGGTACCCTTCGGAGACTGTGCCGTACACGGTCGACGAATCGGAAAAATCCCACGACGCATTCAGCTTGAACAGAATATCGTCGTCGCTGACCTCGAAGTAACTGTTCTCCGGCGGAAACAGACCCGCGTAAAGAGGCAGATCAACGAACGTGGAATTCGTGAACTCGTTGTCGAAATACCTCATACCGAGCGTTGTCTGGACGGTATCGGAAAAATTCCAGGTGACTTCCCCGAACAGCGACAGATCCTTGTAGGTCTCTGCGCGAGAATAGTCGAAGTCCTTGTCGCCGGTGACGGCCGAGGCAAAAGCGGGCAGAAAAGCATCCCACCATTGCTTGAATCCCGGCAGGAAGCTTTGCTGTGTCGAGGACAGATCCTGATCCTGATAATAGGCGCCGAGGACGTACTGGACAGGTTCGTCTGTCGTCGAAACCAGCCGAATTTCCTGCACGAACGCCTCGTCACCGTAGGTTCTTACAGCAGAGGCCATCGGACGCGGGAAATTGTAGTAGAACGCCAGAAACCCGGCCTGTGCATAGAAGCCTGTGTTTTCGCTGACACTGTCGCCACTGTGGTCGTAGTGTGAGGTACTGGAAGTTAACGTTGCGAAGCCAAGATCGAACTCCATTTCAAGCGATGCGAGGTCGACGTCGCGAGAAGAGGGCTCAAGCTGTATCGAACCGTTTTCATAGCGCTGATAGGTCCTGCCGAAACCGTCCATGCCAACCGTTTCCTGACGTCGCCCGCCGATCTCATCGCTTTGCGCCTGGTAAGAGGCGCTCAGCCGAAACTCGTCGTTCGGTTGATAGAGTAACGTCAACTTGCCGTAGTCTATGTCCACGGTATCGGCATCTTTGACGCGACGATAACTGGCAGCCGGGTCTAACACGCCGTTGGGCGCTACAGGAATGCCGTTGCTATCCAGTTCATAGACGTTTGCGTAATCGGTGATGCCAGGATAATCCATATGACCGATATTCAGGCGCAAGGCGGCCACGTCGCTCAAGCCAATGTTGGCAACGACGTCAGCGCTCCAGCCGGTGCCGTCTGACCCGTCGACCTGGCTGCCAACGAGATTAATCGAACCCGAGGTTTCATCAAACTTCGGGTCACGCGTGATATAGCGGACGGTGCCACCCAGAGAACCCGAGCCATAAAGTGTGCCCTGCGGACCGCGCAGTACTTCGACGCGCTCGATATCGCGCAGTACGAAATTGGCATACAGGGGCGTATCGTTGACGTAGGTCGACACTGTCGGCACCGCCGAGAGAGAATAGTCGCCCAGTGCAGCGCCATCGACATTCAGGCCTCGGATCATGATGCCGTTAATCACCCCGGCGTTGCGATAGCCACGGTCGACGACGGCAACACCTGGCACCGCGCGCATAAGGTCTGACTGGTCCGTAATCAACGCGCCTTCGAGCTCTTCTCCACTGATTGCAGTTATGTTGTAAGGCACGTCCTGAATGGATGTCGACCGGCGCGTCGCGGTCACGATAATTTCCTCGAGACCACCGCCGGATTGCTGCGCCATAGCCGGAACACCCGAACCGGCGATGATGGTTCCGACCGCGAGCGCGATAGGCGTTCTGCGAAATATACGTTTGGTCGTCATGTCACTTGTTCCTCAATGGAGTGTTCGTTTTTCCTGACGTGGCGCGGGTCGGCAGGGCAAGTGGGCCCAGCGATTCGAGGTACTCCGTCGTCACGCCGTTATTGAAACTGGAAAATTCTATGTTGCTGTCGCGATAGGCTTTCAGGTTCTGGGTGAGGCAATTCCAACCGGTGTCCCTGACATCGCGGACATGATCGAGGTCGAGTTTCAGCGGAAAAATTTCGCGGCCGCTTCCCGCAGCGACAAGCACTTCGCCGCCGGGACCTGCCACCATGGATTGCCCGACACCGACTGTCGGACCAAGGTTCACGTCGAAAAAATAACACTGAAACATAGCCGCGCTGGCACAAATGATGTGATGTTCTGCTTTGCGGTCAATGGTGCTGGTAAGACTGGGATGCAGAATGACCTCCGCACCCATGCTGGTCAGCGCCCTGGTCGTTTCCGGAAACCACATGTCATAGCAATTGGAAACCCCGAAGCGCCCAACGCCGGGCACATCGAACACGACTGGCTCGTGACCTGCCGTCGTGTCCACTTCATAGGGATTCCAGGGAAACATCTTCCGGTAGCGAACAACGACCTCGCCCTCCGGGTTGATCACGGGCACGGTGTTATAGACCTTGCCGCCAGCCTTCTCGAACATCGAGCCAGGTACGAGCCAGATCTTGTGGTGCCGTGCGATGTCCTGAAACTGCCGCTCGCGTGGACCTGGCATTTCCTCCGCAGCCGTTGCGCTGGTACCGCAAGCGTTTAATTCAGACGCGACCACCATGTCGAGCCACGGGAAACGGCGCACGGCGGCATCGATTTCCGCCTCCATTAACGCTGTGTTGTCGCCATTCGGCCCTTCGAGCTGCAGGCCGGCGATCGCAATTCTGCTCATAGTCGCCTCGGTTAATCAAAGCGACACTACGCAGTTGCCGCATGCAGGCATAGGTCCAGTTGGGGGCTGTAGAGTGGTCCAGTTAGTGGCCGGCGTCTGCCGTCTCTATACGTGCAGAGTCCACAATTTGCCGGTCGGCATTGAAATACTTGATTCGTTCGCCGTCCATAACGATGAAATAGCCGGATTCGGCAGCGTAATTCCAGCGTTCCCAACGTCGATAGAACCTGTCGCCATCGACGCGCCAGGTGCCGACGTCAGAATCGCTGCAATCCGAACCCATCTGCCCGGTCATCCTGCCGTCGGCATGCAGCGTAATCGTACAAACGGTTCCATACACTTCTTCGTAGTAAATGACTGCGCCTGCCATTATCCGCAGCAAGGCTTCTCCGCGCATCCAGTCACCGCTGGCCGAATCCAGCTGTTCGACCTGACCACGAACGAGATGCCGGATTAATTCCACCAGTCGCCTGACGCCCGGGACGATATTCTTTTGCGGAATACTGGTGACGCCCATGCGGAAACAGTTTTCTGCGTAGCTGCTGTCCTGATAGTAGTGGCTGACCGGCTCGAGCAATATGCCGTGCTCCGCGGCTTCCTGCACGAAATAGTCGACATTGAACTGACGCGGCGCTTTGACCCAGTAGGTCGTGCCGCCCACTTCGGGTGAAATCTGCAGCGGCACGCCCCGCATGTTGGACAACGCATCGCGAAGCTCAAGACGACGGCTGCGAAGCGTCTTGCCAAGGCGCGTCATCATTGCATCGTAATAACCGAGAGATAGAAACCACGCAGCAAGGCGCTGATTGTGCAGTGGCGGATGCGAAAACAGGGTCCTGCGCAGTTCGCGGGCGCGACGGATGAATGCCGCATTGGCGACAATAAATCCGAGCCTGATGCCGGGCGCCAGTACTTTCGCCAGTTCCGCCACGTAAATAACGCGATCTTCGCCGTCCATGCTCCGCAATGCAGGTTGCGGATGAGCTGCGTAGCTGAGCTCACATTCGTAATCATCTTCGACAATCAGGAAATTGTGCTGCGTAGCCGCGCTTAACAGGTCCTGCCGCCTGTTCACCGGCATTGCGACTGCGGTGGGAATCTGGTGACTGGGCGTCACGTACACCCAGTCGCAGTGTGCGAGACGTTCGCTCACTACCATGCCGTTTTCATCGACACGTTGTGGCCTTATCTCGGCTCCCAGGTCTTTAAGCAGACTACGCATACGAAAGTTGCCAGGCTCTTCCAAGCCGACAACGGCAGTCTTGTCCGCGAGCAGCTGACTGATCAGATAGAGACTGTTCTGCGTGCCAAGCGTCACGAGCACCTCGTCAGGGCCCGCCTGGATGCCACGTTGAGTCAGGAACTTCGTCCTGATTTCCTCGATCAGCATGGGGTCGTCTGCATCGCCGTTGCCGGTAGACCACTCGCTAACCGCGGCCGCGCCTAGCGCCAGCTTGCTGGCCTCGCGCCATTCCGTCAGCGGAAACAGGCTCGAATCGAATTTGCCGTCGATGAACGGATATGGGTAGGCGTTCCAGTTCGGCAGGTCATGCGCATCGGATTCAGAAATTCGCGCATGCTTGAAACGATTACGCCACACCAGCAGCCTTGCCGTGAGGTCGAAATTTGACGAATTGCCGGCCCTTGTCGGTTTGTCGGACACAGCATCACTGACGAAAAAGCCACTGCGCTGACGACTGAGGATGTATCCATCAGCCAGTAATTCCTGGTACACGGCAACGACGGTATTACGCGAGACATCCAGCTGTTGCGCCAGCTTTCTCGAAGATGGCAGGCGGCTGCCCGGCGGAAACACGCCGTTTAGGATCCCGCCGACCAACTTTTGCCGAATCTGCGTCTGCAGATTCAGCTGACTGTCTGGCTCAAGGTAGAAAAGCGTATCGCGCATAGGACAGTTAGCGGATGTTGTCCAGGCCTTCGGTTAGCTCTATATAGGTGCCAAACGGGTCGGTGAAAAACGCAATTGCGAGGTCACGGCCCTCCAGTTCACGGTAGGGGACGTCGAACTCAATGCCGCGCGCCGCAAGTGCTTCGCAAAATGCCTGCAAACCCTGCACTTCGAATCCGATGTGATCAAGACCACGGCCTTTGGTCGCTGCGAGCGCCTCGTCCGACGGCGAATAAGTGAGGTTGACGCCGGGCAGGTCGGCTGCTTCGAAGTTGCCGCGCATGCCAGGCACCGCCGCGAAGGTATCGACATACCACGCTTTCATGTCGTCGACCTTCTGCGTCGCAAAGTGAATGTGGTGCAGCTTGGCAGCACTCCGTTGCGATTTATCTTCAATGAATTCGATCTTCACGTCGTCAGGCGCCATGATGAACGCAAGATAGGCGTCCTGCACCTCGTTGTAGGCAATGCCCTCTTCGACCTGATAGGAGGCCGGCACCTCGGCACGCGTGACGTCCGGATAGCCAGCCGCTGCCATGCGTGCCAGCAACTCGCCGAGGTCTGGCACAGTAAATCCAATATGATTCACCGTTGTGCCCTTGGTGCCGCCGGTCGCCGCCTGCTCCCGCAAAAATACCAGCACACCGGGGAAGCTGATGACTTCGCTGCTGCCAAAGCTGAGCGGCGCGCCACCTAGCGTGTCGACCCAGAATCGCTTGTGCTCAGCAAGATCCGTTGCATTGATATGATGATGGCCGTAGACAATCGGACCCGCATCAGTATCGAGCTGGGCGTTTACGGTCGTAGCCAGAAGCAGAATTGCGGTGGCGAATAAAGAGCGGATTGCGGATGACATTGATTGACTGCCTGGGCAAGAAAGAAATGTCATTCTAACCGAACGACGCCGCGACGACGGCCGGCTTAATGATCGGCCAGCAGCGCTTTTAAAGACGCCGTGGTAATTTCGATACGCAGCGGGAGCTGCGATTCATCGTTTACCTGCATATTCATCGCAAATAACCAGGTGACCGCGCTGGTTTCCATGAATCCCACGTACCAGCCGACCTGTGGCGTAACCGCCGATCCGCTCCAGCCTGATTTCGCGTAAATTCGATAACTCTCGCCTTCCTCTACCAGCAGGATGTCTTTCAGCAGGTCGATATGGTCGCGACGGTACGGCAGCTTGTAGCTAACGAGGTCGCGCAGGAACCTCACCTGTTCCACTGCTGAGATCGTCAACTCGCCGTTCAGCCAGAACCTATCAATCGTATCGCCAACGGTCTGGCTGCCATAGTCCAGGCGCGCGAGTTCCCTGACATATTTTTCCCGGCCCACTTCGCGGGCGATTTCCTGATAACACCAGACGCAGGAATATTGGATGGCAGTAGCGAGCGTATGGTCGCGATTCCAGAAAGGCAGCCCTCTGTCTTTCCCATCCCAGATGAACTGACTGTCGCGCGAGGCGACGACCCCGGCGTCAAGGGCGATAAGCGTATTCGGGATCTTGAATGTTGAGGCAGCCAGGAAACGCGTTTCGGCGCGGGCCGGATTGTAGACAGACATCTGCTGCCCGTCGTGCGAAGCAAGCACCAGTGTGGCGTCGATATGGTGCGCCTCAAACAGCGTCCGCGCGACATCGATGCCCTCTTTACCGCCCTGCGCCAGCACCGATGTCGTCAGCAACATGAGCGCAGTGAGAGTAACCGTGCAACTTTTGCCGTTCATAGGGAAACTCGTGTCAGGGACGTTAGATCCGTTGCCGCCAGTGGTCCTATGGTCGTCGCCTGTGCCGGCAACTACAAGTCTTAACGTGGAGCGACGTCTGTTCCGCATGCTAATGTCCGACGATGAATGACGATCTCGCCCGCTATCACCGCCAGATGTTGCTGCCTGGTTTCGGCGAGTCCGGCCAGCGGCGCCTGCAGAATTCGACCGTAGCGATTCTCGGCTGTGGCGCACTCGGCAGTGTTGCTGCCGACATGCTTGCGCGCGCCGGCGTCGGCCACCTGATCATTATCGACCGTGACTACCTGGAGATAACGAACCTGCAGCGGCAGGTGCTGTTCGACGAGCAGGACGTTGCAGACGGCATCCCTAAAGCCGTGGCGGCGAAACGCAAGCTTGGCCGAATTAATTCCGACATCGTCGTCACGGCTGTCGTCGACGACATCAATCACACCAACATTGCACGCCACACCGAGGGCGCCGATGTACTTGTTGACGGGTTGGATAACTTTACGACAAGGTATCTGGCGAACGACCTCGCGGTGCGCGATGGCGTACCGTACGTTTACGGTGCGGCAGTCGGCACGACGGGCATGGCCTTTCCCATACTGCCGCATACGACGGGAAGCTCTCGCTGGGAAAAGTCAGGCGTAAGCCTGGCAACACCCTGCTTTCGATGCCTTTTTGAAGAAGCGCCGCCGCCGGGTGCAAGTCCCACCTGCGACACCGTTGGCGTGCTCAGTTCTGCGGTCGCCATCGTCGCCAATTATCAGGTGGCGGAGACGCTCAAGATTTTAACGGGCAATTATCAGCAGGTGAGCAGGACCCTGCTCAATCTGGACTTGTGGACCAACGACATACATCAGCTAAAAGTCAGCAACGCCCGGGAAAAAGGCGACTGCCCCTGCTGCAAACATCGCCAGTTTGACTATCTGGAGGGTAAAGCCGGGTCGAGTGCGACGTCGCTTTGCGGGCGTGACGCCGTTCAGTTGCGTCACTGGCGACCTTCCGCAGGCGTCGATTTGCCGACAATCGCGGCCCGTCTGGAGGGACACGGCGATATCAAGGTCAATGAATATATGCTGCGGGCCAATGTAGGTAGTGGCGCGGAGCGCTTCGAAATCAGTCTGTTCCCGGATGGCCGGGCCATTGTCAAGGGAACGGACGATGCGGCGGTGGCCAGAACCCTATTTGCAAAATATATCGGCGACTGACCGCGGCGAAGCCGCAAGTGAAATTTTTTGCAGTTGGGATCACAATAAACCCGGACGCTGCCGCGCCCCGAAACAGGAGAAGCATCATGACTGCCATTCGCATTCTGGTCGGCACCCGCAAGGGCGCTTTTATCCTGACCTCCGACGCCAACCGTAAGAAGTGGTCGGTGGACGGCCCACACTTCGGTGGCTGGGAGATTTATCACATGAAAGGGTCGAGTGTGGATCCGGAGCGCATTTACGCGTCGCAAACCTCGAGCTGGTTCGGCCAGATCATTCAGCGCTCGGACGACGGCGGCAAGTCGTGGCTGCAGCCAGGTTCAGACAGTAAGGTCGAAAACGCAGCTGCAGCGGGCATGCCGCAGGGTGAGAGCAACATGTTCGTCTACGACACGTCAGAAAAGACGGGCAAGCCGCTGACGACGCATCAGTGGTACGACGGCACGCAGCATCCCTGGGAATTCGCGCGCGTCTGGCATCTGGAACCGTCTCACGAAGACCTCGACACCTGCTACGCCGGCGTCGAGGATGCGGCCTTATTCAAGACGACGGACGGCGGCGTCACCTGGAAAGAGCTCGCGGGCCTGCGAGGCCACGAGACTGGCGCTAACTGGGCGCCGGGCGCCGGCGGCATGTGTCTGCACACAATCGTCATTGATCCGCGAAACAAGGATCGAATTTTTTGCGCCATATCAGCTGCAGGTGCATTTCGTTCTGACGACGGCGGCGACACGTGGAAGCCCATTAACCAGGGACTGCATTCGGATTACATTCCTGACCCGACGGCAGAGGTCGGCCATTGCGTACACCGCATTGCGATCCATCCGTCGAATCCAGATACCTTGTTCATGCAGAAACACTGGGACGTCATGCGCAGTGACGACGGCGGCGATAACTGGCGTGAAGTGAGCGGCAATCTGCCCAGCGATTTTGGCTTCCCGATCGCCGTGCATGCTCACGATCCTGAAACCATCTACGTCGTGCCTATCCTGAGCGACTCACTGCACTACCCGCCCGAAGGCAAATTGCGTGTTTATCGCAGTCGGTCGGGTGGCGAAAAATGGGAAGCGCTGACGAAAGGACTGCCGCAGGAACATTGTTACGTCAACGTGCTGCGTGACGCGATGGCGGTGGATACGGCCGATCCCTGTGGCATTTACTTTGGCACGACCGGCGGGCAGGTTTATGCCTCAAACGACAGCGGCGACAGTTGGGCGCCAATCGTGCGTGACCTGCCCGCCGTACTGTCCGTGGAAGCGCAGACCCTCGCATGATCCGGGTCGTCCTGCCACATCATTTACAGACCCTGGCAGGCTGTGAACGCGAGCTTGGCGTTGAGGTCGAAACGCCAGTCACACAGCGGCGGATACTGGATGCGCTGGAAGCCGCTTACCCGATGCTTCGCGGCACAATCAGGGAACACGTCAGCCTGAAGCGGCGGGCCAGGGTGCGATTTTTTGCTGACGGTGAGGAT
>JBBKWC010000042.1:0-2688 GCA_037968735.1 Woeseiaceae bacterium
GTCTAGATAACTAAAGCAAAGTTTTTGTGGCTTGCCGCGTGGCAGGTCGAAGTTCAGTCGTGTGGGGGATTAGAAAATGCGTCAGGGGAAAATTCGGCAGATATTGACACCTAGGGCCAGTCATGTGCTTCGTCTGTGTCTGGCGGGGTTACTGGCCACAGGGTATTCGACCGCAGCCAATGCGCAGGCCAGTCGGCCGGCAGCCGGTGAAGAAATTGAAGAAGTTGTGGTCGTAGGCTCGCAAATTCGTGGCACATCCACCACCGGCGCATTGCCGGTCAGCGTCATTGGCCGAGAAGAGATCGCCACAGCAGGCGTCGCATCCGCTGACGAACTGTTTCGTTACATCCCCGGCGTCGGGGCAGTCGGTTTCGGCGGTAACAATCAGCGTTCGACGAGTTTCGGTATCAACGGCGCTCGCGGCGACGTCTCGTCGATCAACCTCCGCAGTCTCGGCGAGGGCAATACGCTGGTATTGTTGAATGGTCGTCGGCTCGTCGATCACCCCAGCACGCAGACAGATGAGCAGACTGCGCCGGCAGTTGCGGTCAACATGAATGCGCTGCCTATCAAGGGACTGGAGAGAATTGAAGTGCTGCGCGATGGCGCCTCGGCAATTTACGGTACCGATGCGGTTGCAGGCGTGGTCAACACAGTATTACGCAAAGACTACAGCGGCCTGGAAATGTCAGCGCGCTACGGCAGTGCGGACAGTCTTGATGAGACAACTATCAGTGTCATTGGCGGCATCAATTTCAATGGAGACCGGACGAATATTACCGGCTCATATACCTATCACGACCGCAGCGAGCTTGCCGCAGCCGACAGGGCATTTTCAGCCAATCGCGACGCGCGATCGCAGGTGACCCACCCTGATTTTTTAAATGACGCGTCATTTAATAACTCCAGCACCGTTACGCCATGGGCGTCATTCGACGTGCCGGGTATTGGCGCGCCGGTCACCCAGAACGGGCTGCCGATTACCACCGGTTCAGGGCGTTTCGCCCTGGTACCTGCCAGTCTGGGTGGGGCCGACTGCGTAGGCACCTTGCCGGCCGCGCCTTCAGATACCTGCATCATCGCGGGCAATACACCGGCGTCCTTGCGACACAATCGCAACGCTGAGGCGACCATGATTCCGGGTGTCGAAAGGAATAATTTCTTTGGTACCGTTACCCACACTTTCGACAACGACTTCGAAATTTATACCGAAGCTGGCGTTTACCGGGCCGATAGCTATTACGATCGCGGTGACGGTGGCGGTGGACCGCTGAGCACCCAGCCCATTGATCTGCCGGCCTCCAATTACTGGAACCCGTTCGGACCGGTTAATTTCTCCGACGGTTCAGCCAACCCCAATCGGCTGCCAGGACTCGATCTGGCGCAGATTCCTGCAGAAGGTGTGTCATTGCCCTTCGTTAGCGGACCCGGTGGCGCACGGGCGTTTTACCGTATCTCCGAGCGGCGTGGACCGATCGTCAAAGTGAATGATCAGAGCTATCGTCTGGTGCAAGGGCTGCGCGGCATGTTCCGCGAATGGGACTTTGATACGGCATTCGTCTATTCCCGCGCCGAGACACTTGATCGAACTTTTAACCGTATCGGATTGAACGAATACATGCGTCAACTTGCGCTGGAAACGCCGGCCGCCTACAACCCGTGGACGGGCGGTGGCACGTATCTCAACAACGCCATCGATTCGACCTCGAATCCTGCCAGCAGCACGGACCCTTTCTACATCACCGTAGACCGGTCCGGCGTGACGCGACTGGCGCTGGCTGACTTCAAAGTGTCCAGAGGCGACCTGTTCGCAATGCCGGCCGGTAACCTTGGTTTCGCTGCCGGCGTCGAATTCCGTCGTCAGACTTACGAAGACAATCGTGATCCACACCTGGATGGCACGGCGCCACTCAACAACTTCGTGCGTGACGAAATTTTTCCCAGCAGCGTGATGGGTTCAAGTGACACGCCCGATACCTTCGGGCGGCGTAGCGTGTTCTCTATCTTCACCGAATTGGCGGTGCCGCTGGTTGCTCCTGACATGAACATCCCGCTGGTTGACAGCCTCGACTTGCAGCTTGCTGCCCGGTACGAGGACTTCGACGACATCGGCTCGGTAACGAAGCCGAGGATCGCACTGTCCTGGCATCTGGTTGAAGGCCTGCAGGTGCGTGCGTCTTACTCAGAGGGATTCAAAGCGCCAAACCTTGCGATGACCAGCGAGCCGGTTATCTCCCGGCAAGTAGCAGCCGAAGATCTCTATTTCTGCCAGGCGCAGGTTAACAAGGGCGACGCGCCCAACCTGGGTGCTTGTACCGGTACCGGTATTGGCAACGAGTTCCTTACCGCGGTTGAGCGGCTGACGTCGGGCTCGAAACTGCTGCAGCCGGAAGAATCCGAAGCGATGTCCTATGGCATCGTTTTCCAGCCGACTTTCGTTGACGGCCTGACGATGACGGTGGATTACTGGGAAATCGACCAGACAGGTATTGTCGGTATATTCGGTACGCCAAACCACATCGCGCTTGACTGGGCGCTGCGCATCAATGGCATGGCACCGAACCCGGACGTGGTCAGACTCAACCCGACGGCTGACAACATTGCCTTTTTCCAGGGATCCGGACTGGACCCGGTAGGGCAGGTCATTCAGACGAACGTTCCTTACTTCAACCTGGACAGCAGAGAATC
>JBBKWC010000043.1:0-71860 GCA_037968735.1 Woeseiaceae bacterium
CGGTTTTCGACGTGAGTTTTCCCTTTATCATCCTTGCCGCAGCGGTGGCCGGATATGTCGCCGGAAAAGTCGTCCCCGTGTGGCTGGCTCCCCGAGAAGCTTCCCCCAGCCTGCCGAAGAAACCCCCGGCCGATAGGGTTCGAGTCAAGCTCACGAGCGAGCCTGCCGTGGGAAAAACAATACGCCTTTCCCTCATTTGTCTGGCGCTATGGCTGTTGCCCACTGCTTCACTCGCGCTCTGGCTGGGTTGGCAGAATGTTTTCGTCGAGGAAGGCGTTTTTTTCAGCAAGATGGCCGTCGTAACCTTCGGTGGTGCCTACGCCGTGCTTGCTTACGTTGCGCAGCAGGCCGTCGATGTACATCAGTGGTTAGAGCCCGGGGAGATGCTGGATGGTCTCGGACTCGCAGAAACGACGCCTGGCCCGCTGATCCTGGTTGTACAGTTCGTCGGTTTTGCAGGTGCCTATCGAAATCCGGGCATGCTCGACCCGCTGTTGGCCGGCACGCTTGGCGCTCTCCTTACTACATGGGTTACTTTCGTGCCTTGCTTTCTATGGATCTTTCTTTGCGCCCCGTATGTCGAAAGACTGAGAGGCGTACAAGCACTTGATGCAGCCCTCTCCGCGATAACTGCTGCAATCGTGGGTGTGATTCTAAATCTTGCACTCTGGTTTGGCATGCACATCCTGTTCAGTCGCGTCACTGTGCATCAGTTTGTCGGCACGTCGATCGAATTTCCGGTCGTCAGCAGCGTCGAACCGGTCGCACTGCTGCTGACAATGGCGGCACTAATCGCAATGCGCAGATTTAAAGTTAGTATGCTGCTGACGCTGGCATGCAGCGCGCTTGTCGGGACCCTGACCCAGCTGTCTTTTTAGAATCCAACTCATCGCAGAGGTAGTCACTATGTCAGCCGAAGAAACCGCAAGCGAGTCGTTAAAGCGTCGCCAGTTCCTCAAAAGTGCCACCGCAGGCCTGGTAATCACCGGCTTTGCCACGACCGGTCAGCAAGCGAGCGCTCAGGACAACACGCAGCGCGTCGAATCCCTGACCAGCACTGCGTTCGCGCCCGATCATAAGCCAGTGCCACTGCCGTTCAACGCAGCGAGCCTGGATGGACTCTCGCAAAAACTTATCGAGTCACACTGGTCGAATAACTACGGAGGGTCCGTCAGGACACTGAACGCCGTCAAGACACAGCTTGCTGAGGCTCTGCAACAGAAAGGGACGCCGGCCTTCGCCTACAACGCGCTGAAGCGCGAGCATCTGATGCGGACCGGCTCGGTTATTTTGCACGAGCTGTATTTTGGCAACCTTGGCGGCGACGGTCGCCCGGATAGCGACGTGCAACATCGCATCGGCGAATCATTCGGGGACTTCGCAAGTTTTGAGACAGAGTTCAACACGATAGCGCTTGGACTGGGCGGCGGGTCGGGATGGGTCGTGCTTGCTTATAACAGTCACTTTCAAACCCTGGAAAATTACTGGCTCGCAGATCATATGCATTTTCCGGCGAGCTCAGTGCCGCTGCTGGTCCTGGATATGTACGAGCACTCTTACCAGATGGATTATGGCGCCGCCACCGCGCGTTATGTGGAGGCCTTCTTCCGCAACATTCAATGGGATGCGGTCGCGGCGCGTCTGGATTCCGTCACGACACGCGCGTGACTGGAGTTGCGTGCAATTTAAGACTTGGCCGATTGTTGTGCAGAACGGTCAATATAGTGAAAGCGACTCTTGCCGATCTCCAGCTTGTCGCCATGTTTGAGCGTGTGCCGCAAAGAATGCTTCGAGTTGACGAGAAAACCGTTGGTACTGCCCGCATCTTCTATTGTCACTTCCTTGCCCTCGACGCGAATACGCGCATGCAATCGACTGATGTACTTGCTGTTGATGCGAATATCACTTTTTCGTGAGCGGCCTATCGTGACCTCTTTCTGCATTAATGGATAGCGGGCCGGCTTTCCCAACCCATCATCTTCCGAAACGATAAGATGATCGTAGACGTCGTCTTCATCCGAAAATAACTCTTCCGGGCTGAGGAACAGCTGATCGAAGTCCGTCGTCTCGCCGTTCGCTTCCTTGTCGTAGCCGTTGAGCGGTTCACTCCGGTGCTCATTGATCTGCACGTCGAGTTGCCGAATGCCACTGCCAATCGCAGACAGGCGATCGACGCTTCGATCCAGGAAGTCCAGATTTTCCTGTTTGGTACTGAGTTCGTGCTCGAGCACCGCGACCAGTTCCTGCTGCGCCTCGAGTTCCTGAAGAAGATCTTTCTTCTCGCTGTCCCGCCCTTTGAGCTCGGCCTTTATCTCAAGAGCGCTCTTTTCATGCTCAATTGCCTTGGTTCGGACGTCGCTCAATTCTGACTTGGTCAGCTTCAGCTCTGACTTCAGTTCTTCGACACGTTCCTCGCTCTTTTGCAGCACGCTTTCAAGGTCGGTGATGCGGCTTTCATGACGACCGATAGCTGGCTCCGACTGGCCGATTCTTTCCCGGAGCTCGGTGATGGTTTCACCTAACTGATTCACGGTGGTAATACGCTCTTTCTTCTCGGCCTCGAATTCCTTAATCCGCTCTTCGGCAGTGTCCAGCTTGGTACGCAGCGCTTTAATGTCTGCTTTCTCGCTGGTCAGTTCCTTGTTAAGCCGAGCTGCCTCGCTTTTGCTTTTCTTCAGCTCGCCACGAATTGATTTCAGGCTGTCATCGCGACGCTTCAGTTTCTCCTGTGCTTTTTTCGCTTCCTTACGCAGACTGATGGTTTCGCCATTCAGACTGCCCAGTTCTCGTGACTGATCGTCAAGGGTTTGCTGCATTTCGGACTGACGTGCCTTGCGCTCTTCATGGCGTCCCTCAAGCGCGGCGAGCTTTTTCTCCAGATCCATGACCTGGCCGGCAAGGGCCGCTTTCTCATCTTCTTTTTGCGCGAGTATCTCGTTGTGCCCGCCCAGACTGCGATTAATGCCATCGATAGTGTCTTCATACTCGCGAATCTGCGCTTGAAGGTCATGCCAGTCTTTTTTCCGGCCGTCAATATAGTGTTTGAGCTCGTCGATCTCGACTCGAAGACGGGCATTTTCTGCATCCAGCCCCTGGTAGCGCTCGCCGGCACTGGTATGCGATTCCCGCTCATCCTCCAACGCTTTTTCTAAAGTCGATTTTTGCGCCTGCAGTGCCTGCTGCTCGCGACGCAACGCCTCTATATCCGCATCGCGGTCGAGCAGCTTGCTTTCGTGGGTCGCCCCCTGCTCCTGCAACTCCGCAAGCTCCTTCTGTACGCGCTGCAGATTGTCCACAAGCGTCTCGCGCTCCGTCCTGATAGCTGCGATTTCTGCTTCAAACGAGCCGCGCATGTTCTCATGATTTTCGAGCTCACCCTCGAGTTGAAGGATGTGCCGATCGCGTTCTGACAACTCCTGCTCAATTGACTGCCATTTTGCGTGCAGCGCACCAAGTTCTTCTTCCAGGCGGGTAAGTGAATAACGCGCATTATTGGATTTTTGCGGCATCTCCAGTTGTACCAGTTTGTTGCTGGTTGTTCCCTCCGGCTCAGCCGATATTTTTTTGTTAGTCATTTTTTCGGTCTCATTTGGAAGACGGCGTGTGGTCGTCACGCAGGTTGTGAACGGCGGAAACAATAGCGGTGCGGGTCGACACGCC
Organism: Woeseiaceae bacterium; assembly: GCA_037968735.1. Classification (GTDB taxonomy): domain Bacteria; phylum Pseudomonadota; class Gammaproteobacteria; order Steroidobacterales; family Woeseiaceae; genus SZUA-117. The sequence goes on from JBBKWC010000043.1 coordinate 3,661, forward strand.
AAGCTTCGCGCGTACCGATTTCAGATATGCACGAACGGTCTCGACGCTGATGCCCAGTTGCTGAGCAATTTCCTTGTCCGTACCGCCGGCGGTAAGTTCTTCCACGACATCGGACTCTCGCCGTGAAAGCCGGAAAAGCCCCTGGACTTTCTGCATGTCGAGGCCTTCGGAATGCGGCGTGCCGATGGGTTCCACCAGCACCGCATACCGGGCATCGCCGGCCTCTGCCGAACTGTCCATTTCGAAAACCCGAATACACCAGAATTGCTTGTGCAGTACGGTGAGCGCGCATTTCTCAAAGGGCTTATTGATAATGATTTGCCGGGTAATACTGCCCACCGGCTCGTTATCTGCACTCATGAGCTGCTTGGCTTCCCGCAGAGCCATGTCAATAAGCTCAGCAGTTATCGTTGGCGTGAAACGTTCGCCCGGCGGGTTGTCATCGGGTTTGCAGCTATAAATGACTTCCGCTTCCCCGTCGACGATAAACAGCAGCGGCCGATGGCGGCGGCGCAGTATATCCGTCAGCTTGAAATCGTATTTCTCGTCCGTCTTGTAGAGATCAAACGAGACGAGCTGCAGGTCGGTGGGACTCAGGTCCATTCGCGATGCTGTTTCACAGCCTCCGGTTAGCGTGTTGCTTCTTATTCTTATTTACGCCCGGCAGTTTAATGGTAATGCCGTTGGGGTCGTTAGCCAAACTAATGCAAGCCTGTATAGAAAAGCAACACTGGGAGACGACATAACGCTTCTAACACGTGCGGATGTGGAAAAGCGCGACCCAGATCACAGTTCTCCCTGAGATCCAGTCAGGTCGGGGACACGGCACAGGCAAAGGGTTCGCGGAAAGTGGTACCCCAATATTGGGGTGCCCGACCCGGTATACCGCTTGTGGTGGTCCCAAACCGGGAATTGTCGTTGCCCTCGAGACGCGTATGGTGAGTCGTGACAAAAAGAAAGAGCAGCTTTTCTCCAACGAAGAGACTGCTCGCCCACCGCTTTTAAAAGCAAGCCATCCAACGGCAGAGGAAGATAACCATGAAACTAAGGGAAAGTACGGCAAAAGAACTGCTAATTGCAGTCTCACTGTCGATGCTGGCGGCACCGGCACTGGCCGGTAACGGCGGCGAAGGCTACAACCACGATCTCGACAATAACGGCAATGATTCGCTTATGGGCTCATCAATGGCCAACGAAGATTCGTCCGCCACGACAGACACAAACACTGCAGACAACAGTGATACAAACTTCGCATCGACCGATACGGACACCTCCGACAACAGCACCAACAATGACGCAAGCTCAGACAATAGCGGCGCGTCAGCTGTAGACGACAGTACTGCTATTACCGTAAGTAATACGGGTAACGGCAATCTGAACAACACGTCCGATAACTCTGACAACTCAGACAGCTCTGATAACTCTGACTCCAGCCAGAACAACAACCCGACCAGTAATAACGGCTCGGCGTCGGCTGCAGATAACAGCGCTGCTGTGGCAATTTCAGACAGCGGCAACGGAAATCTGAATGACAACTCGAACCGAAGTGACAATTCAGACAACCAGGACTTGTCGGATAACAGCTATGCGGACGCAGAGTTTGGCGCTGCTTCAGCGAACAACGAGAGTGACGCTACGGCGAACAACAGCGACAACTCGAGTGACAGCCTGGTAGGCGGCCTGCACGGCTCTTCAGTAGCGAACAACGGTGGCGAATCCAGCCGTGACGAAAGCGACAACTCCGATTACAGCTCGGCGGACGCAACCTACGAAGGTGCAGCGGCAAACAATGACAGCACCGCGACTGTGGACAATTCTGACAATTCCGCGGAAAACGACGCGGACGCCAGCAGCAGCTCTGCAGCCGCAAATAACGGCAGCACGGCGACAGCGGATAACAGCGACAACTCGAACAACAGCGATAACTCAAACAATAGTGACAATTCGCTGGAAGACAGGGCAGACGCCGAGTACAGCTCCGCTGCAGCAAACAATGGCAGCACCGCAACGGCCGACAACAGTGACAATTCCAACAACAGCGACAACTCGAATAATGCAGACAGCTCCGACAACAGCGGCGCCGACGCATCCTATGCGGGTGCAGCTGCGAATAATGATGGCTCTGCAGAGATCGACAACAGTATAGAGCTCGGTGGAATTGCTATCAGCGAGAGCGATCTCGGCGCTACCGTCAGCAACAACCGCAGCGGCACGCGCGCGCACAACAGCCAGAGCGACACCTCCAACGATGTTGGCGGCTCCTTCGGCGGCGTTAGCGGCATCAGCGTTGCAGCACAGAATGCCGGCCAGGCATCTGCTGTACAGCAAAGTGTGAATGTCCAGTCGAATCTGAGTTCGGGTGGCGTAGCGCAGTAAACGTCGAAACGATCAGCAATTAATCAAGGAACAATGATCATGAATAGCAATAAAATCAAAGAACTTGCGCTGGCCGCCGTTGTACTCGGAATGAGCAGTGCAGCGTTTGCCGATGCAGACAATAATCTGAATACGTCCGCGGGCGGCTCGTCAATGGCAAATGAGGGCAGCACGGCTACAACGACGACCGATAACAGCGACAACAGTACCTACAACGACACGACTGACAGCCGCGACAACTCCAACAACAGCACCAACAATGGCGCGACGTCGGACAACAGCAGTGCTTCTGCTGCGGATGGCAGCTTGGCAGTTGGCGTTACTGACACGCTCAACGACAATGGCAACAACAGCTCGAATAACGCTGACAATTCCAACAGCAGCGACAATTCGAACAGCAGCACCAACAACGACGTTACTGCGGACAACGGCAGTGCATCGGCTGCGGATGGCTCATTGTCTATTGCCGCGACCAATACGCTGAACGACAACGGCAACGACAATTCTGACAGCAGCGACAACTCCAATAACGCTGATTCGTCAGACAACAGCAGCTCCTACGGCGGTGGTTTCGCTGCCGCGGCCAACAACGGCAGCACCTCGTCTGTCGATAACAGCGACAACTCAGACGCCAGCGGCGTCCTGGGTGCCGGTGATTCGGCAGTCGCCAACAACGGCGGCATTGCGAGCCTCGACAGCAGCGACAACTCCGATGACAGCTACGCTGATGCGTCGGACGGCGGTGCGGCGGCAAACAATGGCAGCACCTCTTCGGCCGATAACAGCGACAATTCAGCCGATAACGAAGCTGCAGCAGATGGTTACTCCGCAGCAGCCAACAACAACAGCACGGCGTCAGTCGACAACTCCGACAACTCCGATAACAGCGACAACTCCGACAATTCCGACAACTCTGTCGCGAACGGAGCGGACGCCGACGGTTCATCCGCTGCTGCCAATAACAACAGCACGGCGTCAGTCGACAACAGCGACAATAGCGACAATTCCGACAACAGCGACAACAGCGATAGCTCTGATAACAGCTACGCCGACTCCGCTGGCGGTAGCGCCGCTGCCAATAACGGCGGAACTGCGTCCATCGACAACAGCATCTCGCTCGGCGGTATTGCTGCCAACACGTCCACACTGCAAGGCAGCGTGACGGGCAACCAGGTCCACAGCAACCTCTCTGGAGGCGCCGTGGTTACAACTGGCAACGCCATCACCGATTCCTTCTCGGACAGTGCAGGTATCAACGTTGTTGGACAGAATGCTGGCAACAACAGCCTTATCCAGCAGAACGTCAACGTTCAGTCAAACCTGGATCTGTAAGAAGACCGGCAGATGCGCCGCGGGATTGTTTCCGCGGCGCATCTTTTCCACAAAGTGTAAGGAGTGATGTTGATGCAACGCGTGACCAAGCAATTTCTGGGACCGGCTATATTGTTGCTGTCGATGACGGTCTTTGCTGACGAATCGACGGAGGCAGTGACGGAGATATCAACCGCTGCTGATGAGTTAGTGGCTACACCCGTTCTGGATCTCAGCTCATTCGAGGAAGGCGGCACACTTAGCGACGAACAGCTCAACGTGCACAGGGCACGTGAGAATATCCAGGTCGATCAGATCACGTTGAATGATCAGGACCAGGACGGCGATGTCACAGATAACGTGGCCGTCGGTAACAGAAACGGCGACAACCTGATTAACGGCGAAGCATTCAGCAATGCGTCCGGTTTTCTTAGCACCGTGCAAAACACGGGAAACAATGTATTGATTCAAAACTCGACGATCATCAACGTATCTGTCGAGACACCAGCAAACTGATGGAGATATCGCAGCGGCGGCTTCGTGCTAACACTGCACCATAAAAAATATGACCTTCCTGCGAACATTCAGAACCCGGGCCGTCCCTATTTTGGGCATCGGCCTTCTGCTATTTCAGGGCAGCAGTGCCGTTGCGACGTCTGTCTGGCTGCCGGATTCGGCGGGGATCAGCAACGTACCGGTGCGGAGCCTGCAGGAATCAAAATATGCGCAGGTCGTCCGGCAGCAATACGATTTTAGCTGTGGTTCAGCCGCACTTGCGACCTTGCTTACTTTTCATTACGGCAACGAAACGGCGGAGCAGGATGCATTCGGTGCAATGTACGCTGCCGGAGACAAAGAGAAAATTGCCACGGCAGGTTTCTCGCTTCTGGACATGAAGTCTTATCTGGAATCGATTGGTTACCTTGCAGATGGTTATCAGGCGTCGCTGGACACGCTCGAAGAAGCCGGCGTGCCGGCAATCGCGCTGATTAACTATCGCGGCTACCGCCATTTTGTCGTCGTAAAGGGCATCAGGAATGACGAAGTGCTGATCGGCGACCCGGCGCTGGGCATCAAGTTTATGTCGCGCGACGAGTTCGTATCGATTTGGGATAACGGCGTGCTGTTCATCATTAAAAACAAGCCGGAAACCGGTAAGGAACACTTTAACCAGGCCGCAGAATGGACACTGCTCGCAAGGGCGCCACTCGGCACCGCGCTGTCGAGAGACAGCCTGGCCGAGTTGACGGTCGGCCTGCCTCGCATGGGAGATTTCTGAAGTGACAAAAGAAACATCAGGACGATCGTTTCGTTCAGGGGATATCGACCGGCTCGTGGCGACCTACGCCCCGATCGGCAGACAACACAAGCGCAGGCGACGGGTTCGCACGGTCAGTGCTGCGTGTGGGGTCACGCTGTTCGCCAGTGCAGGCGCCTGGCTGGCAACCACGGGCAGCCCGTCGCTGGATCAGTTACAGGAACGTCTGCGGGGCTTGCTCCCCGCCATGCCGCGTCCTGAAGAGAGTGCGCGGGAAATGCAGGGTTATCCGGAGCAACGTGATTTTGCGTTGAAGATCGAAAGACTGGAGCAACAAATCGCTGCCATCCAGGCGGAGAAGCGCAGCCTGGAATCACAGCGCTCAGCGATTGCGGAGCAGTCCGCCATGCTGGACCAGCTACTTCAGGAGACAAACGGCAAACAGGCAGGCCTGGAAGCTCGCGCGAGTCAGGGTTCGCAACTTGACCATGAAATTGCCGCCATTGCGGCGCAGCGACAAGCACTGGAGCAGCGCTGGACACAGTTCGAAGCGCAAGGCGAACTGTTGGCCATGGAAATCGTTGCAGTCAATGCGCAGCGCAAGGAACTTGCGAATCAGCGACAGCAGATTGAGCGCCAGCGGGAGGAGCTGGCGGAACTGATGGAGCGCGCAGACAGACTCTATCGCCGAAACGCTGACGCCACTGAGGTTGAGGCGATTCAGGAACCTGCGCCGGAAGCGACCGAGGCGAGCACTTTCAGCACCTATACGAACAACTCACTGGTGGTTAACAACCGGGAGCTGGACACCATGCGCGGCGGATTTCGAGTCGGAAATGGCGTCGATGTGTCGTTTGGCTTTGCGCAGACCGGCTCGGTCAACGGCGTAGAGCAGTTCACCAACAGCTTTTCGGTCAAAAGTCTCGCATCAGGTTTTCAGAACAGCGATATGTCCAACATGAACTCGGTGCTGCTGCAGAACGGCGGCGGCAATTTTGTGTCGGCGGGCGTACTGGACTCTTTGTCTGAAAGCTTCGGCAGCATCGTACAGAACACGCTGGATAACCAGGTTATCTCGACCACGACGATCATGGACATCTCTTTACAGAATGTTCCCGGCTCGCTGCAGGGAATGTATGGAGAACAGGCACTTACGGACAGCCTGGGATCGTTTTGAGGCACGCAAAGGAAGGCAACATGATGAACAGAAAGTTCAGATCCGGCCTGATCGCAGCGTCATTGATGCTGACCGGGCCTGCGCTGGCATCGCCAGCGCCGGACGAGGGTGATAAAGACATCCTGCAGAAAATTGAGGCGGTGAATGCGCAGTATGCGGAATTGCTGGACAAGATGGACAGTATCGACAAGCAGCGCCGCCAGCTCGAGCTGCTCATGTACCAGATCGATGACCTGGATCAGTATCGCGGCGGCATGGATGTCAGTGACGCACCGCAGGAAGCGGTGGAAGTTGCCACCGAACGTAAGGAACAGATGGAGGCGCAGCAACAGTCGCTGCCCGAGCTGCCGCGCGTCAGCGATGACGTCGGTGGCGTGCTGACACCCAAGGGGCGCCTGACGATAGAGCCGTCGATGGGATTCTCCTACTCATCGGTGAATCGCATTGCGATTGAAGGCTTTACGATCCTGCCGGCGCTACTCGTCGGCATCATCGACGTCGTTGAAGCAGACCGCGATACCTACACCACCAGACTGACAGGCAGGTACGGCATAACCAATCGACTTGAGGCCGAAGTGTCAGGGTCATATATCTATCGTGACGATGCGACCCGTTCGCGTGAGTTTCTGACCGGTGCCGTAGAAGATTCAATCTTCAAGGCACAGGGCAGTGGTCTCGGCGATATTGAGTTTGGTCTCCGCTACCAGTTCAAGCGCCGTAAACCGACCTCACCTTTTCTCGTCGGCAATCTGCGTTTCAAATCAGACACCGGTTCCGACCCGTTCGAGATCGCGACAATGTCGAGTCTCTCCGGGCAGCCACAGTTCACGACCGAACTGCCTACGGGATCCGGCTTCTGGAGTATCAACCCGAGCCTGACGTTCATCTATCCGTCCGATCCGGTCGTGTTCTTTGGCAGTGTTGGCTATTTGTGGACGCTCGAAAACGACAAAGGCAAATCCATCGATGCCAATGACAATGTCATAGGGTTCGGCGTGGTCGACCCCGGTGACGCCTACCGATTCAGTTTTGGCCTCGGCCTGGGTCTGAATGAAAACGCTTCATTCAGCTTAAGCTATCAGCTGGATCAGTTTACCAAGACCTGGATCGAAACTGCTGCCGGCAACGAAATTGCAGGTTCCGACGTCACCGTCGGCAAATTGCTGGTTGGCTACTCGTTGCGCCTGAAGAACGGTGCGCCATTGAACCTCGCTGTCGGCATTGGTACCACCGACGATGCGCCCGATACTGACCTGACGTTTCGCATGCCGTTTAATTTCGGCGAATAGCAAGTTCTGACGCGGATTCGCCGCCTGCGGCACTTTCCATTGTAGGAGCCCGCCCCGCGGGCGATTCGCGGCCTGGCCGCTCCTACAGTTGTTATCAGAATGTAGGAGCCCGCCCCGCGGGCGATCCAACCCCAACATCGGCGCATTCGCGGCCTTAAGGCCGCTCCTACAAGGGAGCAGCCACAGCCGTAGGTCTTGGTTGCCGACAACTACATGTCGATGGCTTCAGCAACTTCGATGGATCCGCCGGCCGTCAGGATCGGACAGCCTTTCGCTTTGGCTATGGCGTCTTTCAGGTCGGACGCCTCGAACAGGCCGTAGCCGCTCACCGGGTTGGCGCCGCCATTGTCAGCGACTGAGCCGTCCGGCTTTACGGTGCTGGACTTGCCGACCGGGTTGCCACCATCGATGACGGCCGAGCCCATGCCGCCCAGCCAGCCACCCCAGGCATCCATGAGTTCTTTAACTTCGGCCTCGGTCTCCGGATGGCTGCCGCCGTGATAAATAAACAAGTATTTGGCCATTTCGCTTTCCTCTCGGTAGGTTTGAAAATGTAGGGTACACACAGTATTTGCCAGCTACATTAGGCGGAATAACACGGTATCTCTCGATTTATTGTGTAGACTGCACAATTTATGCAATCCAGCAAACCCTCGGCCGCCCTCGCCGGCACTCTCCGGACACTGCAGTCATTCGGCGTCATTCCGGCGACCGGACGCGTGCTTGCAAATGACACGACCGCTATCGTCGAGGGCTGCAAGGCAAAGGTCGTGGAAGAAGTCGCGGCGTTTTCGGCCAGCGGCAACCCGGAGGTCTTGCCGGAGCTCTACCTGCACCTGCAGGCGCTGGTCGGGGAAGTATGCCGCTTGCTCGGCGGCGGCAGGCCGGAAGAATTTACCTTCCTCCGCGCCTATTCGAGACGGCTGGCCGAACAACGCTTTCCTCTCGAGGCGTCGCTGCATGCCTACCGTTGTTGCCACCGCGTTCTGTCAGCATGGATTCGCGACCAGGCGCTTGCCGTTGCCGACCGCGACGCGCAGGTTCGCCGCGTTGTCGCCGCGACCGCCGACTTTGCCATCGAATTTACGGATGCCATCAGCACCGTCGCCACCGCCGAATATGTCCTGCAAACCCGCCTGCTGGCAGAAGCTGCAGGTGACCGTCGAACCGAGCTATTAAACACGCTGCTCGGCGGATACGACGAGTCTGACGGCCGTGCCGCCCAGTTGCTGCGGCGGGCCGGCTACCTGGAGCAGCGGCAGACCTTTTGCGTGGCGGTCGCGCGTTCGGTCGATGCCCGCGAGATGGAAAACCCGGCGCGGGCAAAGCGCATGCAGGACGCAGTGACCGAGAGTCTGGGTGGTCGGTCACTGCGGGTTTTGGCAGGCATACGCGACGGCGTTGCTACCGTCGTTTTGTCTGCAACTCGCCGGACATCCGGGTGGACCGCGCCGCAGTCACTGTTAGCGGAACGGGTCTACGCGCCCCTGCTGCAGGTCGGCACCGCGGCACTTATTGGACTGAGCAGCGATGCACCTTCAACGACTCATGTAAGGCGCGCGCACAAAGAGGCGCTTACTGCGCTTGATTTTGCCAGCGTATCCAACCGGGTGCAGCCCTATGCATCGATTCCATTCCGCCAGATGCTCGTTCGGCACGCTCAGGACAACCTTCAGTCGTCGCTGCCGCACTGGCTGGCGCCTTTACAGGCGGCAAATCAGAGTTCCCGCGGCAAACTGGCACAAACCCTCCAAGCCTATGCGGACGCCAATATGAATGCGCTGCAAACGGCAAAAGCGCTGGCCGTACATCCCAACACGATCTATGCGCGTATGCAGAAAATTTCCGATCTCACTGGCAAGAACGCGCTGGCCTATCACGATCTGTCCGAACTGCTGCTGGCTCTGGAAGCAACTAACGCAATGTAGGAGCCCGCCCCGCGGGCGATCAAACCCCGACATCGGAGCATCGCGGCCTTAAGGCCGCTCCTACACAATTCGATCGCGCCTGATGCCCCGCCCCGCCCCGCGGGCGATCAAACCTCAATACCAGCTGCCGCTGATACCAACGCCGACAAAATCCGCGCCGACGATGGGATACACGTCGACCCTTCGGTACTCGGTCGTGAACAAGGTCGATGACAAATAGCCTATCGCCGCCCCTGCTATGACGTCTTCAAGAAAATGCCGGTCCGCAAACACCCGGCTGTAGCCCGCAAAGGTAGCCGCCGCAAAGGCAGGCATACCGAATTTTTTGCCATAGCGTTTGTGCAGAAATGTCGCGCTCATGAAGGTGTAGGACGTGTGGCCGGAGGGAAAGGAATTGCAGCAGTCACCGTCCGGACGGGTTTTATCGATTGCAGATTTCAGGCCCACTGTCAGGACAGTATTTGCTGCAATCGATTGCAGAAACTGTCGCTGTCCTTGCCGATCCTGTTTGAGGGTTGCAGTAACGATCCCTGCCACAGGCAATAGCACGTAAAACGCATCGCCGATATCTTCATTCGTCGATGCATACGCCTGCGGCAGAGCGGATATAATCATCAGCGCTGCAAACGCCAATAGAGCAGAAAATCGTTCCACAGGTCCGTCCTAACGAAGCAGCAGCCAGCCGAACGGTGCGCTGCCGGACTCTCCGACCAGCATCGCATCACCGCTTCTCCGGAATACATCCAGAGACTGCGCCGCCGAGGTGACGGCGATGGGCTGGCGGATCGCCGAAGGTTCAGCGTAGACCATGGCGGGCTCCTCAGTCTTGATAGTCTCGACGCGCTCCAGCAGCGGATTCTGATAACGAGAATGTATCCAGCCTTTCTCCGCATCAGCGAATGCCACCCGCATCCACTCGCCGGAAACGGCAAGCACCTTGACGACGTGGCCACTTTCCAGTGCGGTAATACGGGTGGCCTGAGCAGACGGTCCGCGGCGGACGTTAAGCAGCGGTGCGGTGGTCACCGCGTAGCCAAGCGCATCGCTGTAAGCTTCGGGCCGCTCACTGAACTCGCGAGAACCCAGCATCGGCGTCGGGTCGATCGCGCCCTGCGGACGGCGGTAAAAACCGAAATGCAGGTGAGTTGGCGTCGTGATGGCATTGCCTGAGTTACCAACATAGCCAATCACATCGCCCGCTTTAACCTTTTGCTTGAAGGTGATGGCTGCGCGTTCCAGATGTGCAAAGTAGAAACTGCCTGAGCCGGTCCTGAGCCAGACGGTGTTGCCACCCAGTTTGCTGGTGCGCGGCGATGCGACGCCGTCCGCCACTGCCAGCACGGGCGTATCGCGCGGCGCAAATATGTCGACCCCTTCGTGCCGGCGGCGTCCTGCGTCCCGCGCCACGCCGAAGGGACTTTGGATAGCGCGCTCACTCAGTCCTTCTACCGGAAAGCCGATGACTGCCGCGGCCTGCAGATAAAGCGTATAGCGAACGCCGTTCAGCAACTCCGGCTGAATGCGCAACAGATACTCACCGTCATCACGAAGCTGATGCAGGAATTCGTCAGCATCCGTGTCGATTGAGACGATGTGTTCGTATTCGGTCTCGTCATCGCCGGGAACGATGCGCAGCAAATCTGCAAAGAGCTGGGTTGTGACCACGTCCCGCTGAAAATTGATGCGAATACGTTGCCCCTTGATGCCGGCAAACTGCAATCCGACGGCACGCGGGTCATGTGCGAGGAATACACCGGATTCCGAATACGGCAAGGTGATCGGCGAAGCGGTTTTCAGTGCACTCTCCGCTGTGCCAAACCAGCGACGACCGAGTTCAGTTTGCGCCAGGCCGGCGTCGTTCAGACTGCCGGCATAATCGGCATGCGTCAGCGGCGGCGACACCGAGTTTTTCGGCCCATCGTCACAGCCGGCAATCAACGCTGCGGCAGCAAGCAGGAGTAGAAATGGCTTCATCGACACTTCAGAAATTTCTGTACCGGAATGATGTCCGACCTTCCCTGCGCCACATAGTTCTCGCGATGCTTGCCGGCATTCAGCGGTCGCTGCGAGGCGGCAAGCCGGTGTGCTGCGACAAAATCTTACCTTTGCGAATACGTTTGTCGTGAGCGGACGCCAGGTTTTTGCGCCGCGCCGAACGATGCAGGTTTTCATCTTTGGGCTGATGCGATGGCACGAGTTTGCCTGCACCAGCGCCGATCAACTGCGCAAGCTTCATTTCTTTAAGCGTTTTCCTGATCAGCGGCCAGTTCTTCGGATCGTGGTAACGCAGCAACGCCTTGTGCAAACGCCGCTTGTCGGGACTCTTGACGGTGTCGACGCCGTCACTTTTGTAGGTAACCTTCTGCAGCGGGTTCTTGCCCGAGTGATACATCGCAGTGGCCGTTGCCATTGGCGAGGGATAGAAGGCCTGCACCTGATCGGCGCGAAAGTCGTTTTTCTTCAGCCACAGCGCAAGATTGATCATGTCTTCGTCTGTGGTACCAGGGTGGGCGGCAATAAAGTAAGGAATGAGGTACTGCTCTTTCCCCGCTTCCGCCGAAAATTTCTCGAATAACGCTTTAAATCGATCGTAAGCACCGATACCGGGCTTCATCATTTTGTCCAGCGGGCCACGCTCGGTGTGCTCCGGCGCAATCTTCAGATAACCGCCGACATGATGTGTCACGAGTTCCTTTACGTACTCAGGGTCTTCAACGGCCAGGTCGTAACGCAGCCCCGATGCAATCAATACTTTTTTTACGCCGGGCAGCGCCCGCGCCTTGCGATACAGCCCGGTCAGAGCGGAGTGGTCGGTATTGAGGTTGCTGCAAATGCCGGGGTAAACGCAGCTTGGCAGGCGGCAAGCTGCTTCAATTTCACGGCTTTTACACGCCAGCCGATACATGTTGGCTGTGGGGCCCCCGAGGTCCGACACCACACCGGTGAAGCCGGGCACCGTATCGCGAATCTTTTCGATCTCTTCCAGAATCGATTCTTCCGAGCGATTCTGGATGATTCGTCCTTCGTGTTCCGTGATGGAACAAAACGTGCAGCCGCCAAAACAGCCGCGCATGATATTTACTGAGAAACGAATCATTTCATAAGCAGGAATGCGTGCATCGCCGTAGGACTTATGCGGTACGCGCGTAAACGCCATGCCAAATACGTAATCCATTTCCGCCGTAGTCAGCGGCAATGCCGGCGGATTGAGCCAAAGGTCACGGCCTTCATGTGCCTGCACCAGTGCGCGCGCGTTACCCGGGTTGGTTTCGAGATGCAGCACCCGGTTCGCGTGCGCATACAGCACCGCATCGTTGCGGACTTTGTCGAACGAGGGCAGGCGAATCACCGTGCGATCGCGGTTTTTTCTGGCATGCGGAACAAAGCGCAGCACGTTGCCTGCTTCCTGCGGCTCGCTCTGCTTGCTCGCACACGCCGAACTTTCCTGGGTATTGACGTAGGGACTGACGATCTTGTCGATATGACCTGGACGGTCGATGCGGGTCGAGTTTATTTCCCAGAATGCGTCGGGTGTCTCTTTGCGAATAAATGCTGTGCCGCGAACATCGGTGATATCGCTGACGTTCTCACCGCGCGCAATGCGATGCGAGAGTTCGACAATGGCACGCTCGGCGTTGCCGTAGACCAGTATGTCTGCACTGGCGTCCAGCAAAATTGAGCGCCGCACGCTGTCCTGCCAGTAGTCGTAGTGTGCAATGCGGCGTAGCGATGCCTCGATGCCGCCAAGTATGACCGGCACGTCGCTCCAGGCTTCTTTGCAACGCTGGGAATACACCAGAGAACAGCGATCGGGACGTTTGCCGCCTGCACCGTGTGGCGTGTACGCATCGTCGTTACGCACTTTTTTGTCCGCAGTGTAGCGATTGATCATGGAATCCATGTTGCCGGCCGCAACGCCAAAATAGAGATTGGGTTTACCAAGCGCCATGAAGGCGTCTTTAGACTGCCAGTCCGGCTGCGCGATGATGCCAACGCGGAAGCCCTGCGCTTCCAGCAGGCGGCCGATAATCGCCATACCGAAAGAGGGATGGTCGACATACGCATCGCCGCTGACGATGATGATGTCGCAGGAATCCCATCCAAGCACATCCATCTCCGCGCGGGTAAGCGGCAACTGCGGCGCGGTACCAAAGCATTCCGCCCAGTACTTGTTATGGCTGTAGAGAGGTGTCGCTGTAGCGGGCATGGGAACGGGGTCGGCGGATCGGGCGCACATGATACCCGTTCGCCAGCTGCAGGACGGTAACCTTGACCCCATACCGACTGGTCGGTATGTTTCGTTCTAAGTTTGCCCCTGTGGCAAAGGATGAGGTGAGGAAATGCAGCACGCAAAAAAGTTGCGCCGCTATTCTCTGTCGCTGGCGGTTCTGCTAAGCGCCTGCGCGACCCCGTTGCCGATGCTGCCCGAGACCTCGGACGTACCGCTGCCTGTGGACAGTTACCTGGCGGCAGCGCGCTCAGGCGCCGCGGTTTTTCGCATAGTGCCGGCGGAATCAGTGATCCTGGTTCGGATTGGTCGTGATGGCGCGATGCAGAGGCTCGGCCACGACCATGCGGTCGGCAGCATCGACATTGCAGGCTACGTGGAACTCGGTGACGATCCATCGGCGTCGCGCGCCGACCTGGCGTTTGCGCTGCGCAATCTGGTCGTCGACGATCCTGGCCATCGTGAGCAGCTTGGCCTGGGTGATGGTCCGTCGGATGCCGACATTGCAGGCACTTACGCAAACATGTTGAAAGTATTACAGCCCGAACGCTATCCCTGGGTCACTGTGAGAGCCCGAATCGCAACGGAGCGTGCGCGACCGCATGTGCTGAACGTAATGGTAACGCTGCACGGCGCCACCGTGCCCTTGCAAATCCCTATTGAATTTTCTGCCAACGGAGGACGGATTACAGTCACCGGCAGTACCGTCATTACACAGTCGGCATTTGGCCTTGTCCCCTTCGAAGCAGCGGGTGGACTGCTTAGCGTCGCCGATTCGCTGGACATATCTTTTCAGCTCGTTGCGGCTGCACTCGACGCGGGTTAAGCCGTTTGCAGGCAGCAGAAAAAAAGGGAATGTGATCCGCTCCCTCTATGATGCGATGATTGGGCATCACAGAAGGATGAACGAATGAGCGACGACAAGTCAGAGAGCGACCCTTTCCGCGAGAGTTCGCTCAGATATCACAGCCAGCCGCCGGCCGGCAAGCTCGAGATCACGCCGACAAAGCCCATGGCCAACCAGTTCGATCTGGCACAGGCCTATTCCCCCGGCGTCGCATTTCCCTGCATGGAGATTCATAACGATCCGGATACGGCAGCGGACTACACTGCACGAGCCAACCTCGTCGCCGTCATCACGAACGGCTCAGCCGTGCTGGGACTGGGCGCTATCGGGCCACTCGCAGCCAAACCGGTGATGGAAGGCAAAGCCGTTCTATTCAAGAAGTTCGCGGGCATCGACGTCTTCGATCTCGAACTCGACGAAGCCGATCCGGAGAAACTCGTCGAGACCATTGCGCGCCTGGAACCCACTTTCGGTGCCATCAACCTGGAAGATATCAAGGCACCGGAATGCTTCATCGTCGAGCAGCAGCTGAACGAGCGCATGAACATACCGGTGTTTCATGATGACCAGCATGGCACCGCAATTGTCGTTTCCGCCGCTATTCGCAACGGGCTCCGGCTGGTGAAAAAAGAACTTGGCAATATAAAGCTGGTGTCAACCGGCGGCGGCGCAGCAAGCCTTGCGTGCCTCGACCTATTAGTTGAGCTCGGGCTAAAAAAGGAAAACATTCTGCTTGCCGATATCCACGGTGTCGTTTACCGCGGCCGTAAAGAGGATATGAATGAATACAAGTCACGCTACGCGTGCGACACGAATCTGCGGCAGCTAGGCGAAGCCATTGTCGGCGCGGATGTCTTTCTCGGTTTGTCAGGCCCCAAAGTCCTGGACGCTGACATGGTGCGTTCCATGGCGGATCGACCCCTGATCCTCGCACTCGCGAACCCGGAACCTGAAATTCTTCCGGAAATCGCGCACGAAGCCAGGCCGGATGCGATTGTTGCCACCGGGCGGTCCGACTACCCCAACCAGGTGAATAACGTACTTTGCTTCCCGTTTATTTTTCGCGGTGCGCTCGACGTCGGCGCGACCACCATCAATAAAGAAATGAAGATTGCCTGTGTCGAGGCCATTGCGGAACTGGCCATGCGTGAGTCAACCGACATCGTGGCGAACGCCTATCAGGGAGAGTCATTGCAGTTTGGCCCGGAGTATCTGATACCGAAACCGTTCGACCCGCGGCTGATTGTCGAGATCGCACATGCCACGGCAAAAGCTGCCATGGATACGGGTGTCGCGATGCGACCGATCAAGGATCTCAGCGCCTATCGCCAGCGCCTGCAGAATTTCGGCTATCGCGGCACGATGTTTATGCAGCCGGTGATAGAGGTAGCGCGAAAAGATCGCGAGCGCCTGGTGTACGCGGAGGGCGAAAACAAGACTGTGCTGCGCGCAGTGCAGACCGTCGTCGATGAAGGCATTGCTGACGCCATTGTTATCGGTCGCCGCAACGTCGTCGAAACGAACATAAAATCGCTCGGCCTGCGCCTCAGCGCCGACGACGATTTCGAACTCGTCGATCCGCAGGACGACCCCCGCTACCGAGATTACTGGCAGCTCTATCATTCGATTGTGTGTCGCAAGGGCGTATCAGTCTCGGCGGCGCGCGAGGTCATACGCACCAACACGACGGTGATTGCGGCCGTGATGGTCGTCCGTGGCGAAGCAGACGCGATGATTTGCGGTACGGTCGGCCGCTTTGACCATCACCTGCAACACATTATCGACATCATTGGCACAGAGGCCGAAGACCAGCGCATTTCGTCAATGAGCGTCCTGATTATGCCGAGCGGTCCGCTGTTCATCTCGGACGCTCACATTGGTATCAATCCTTCCGCTGAACAGATCGCGGCATCGACCATGGCCAGCGTCGAGCGAATCAGCAATTTCGGACTGGTTCCCAAAGTAGCGCTCTTGTCGCATTCGAACTTCGGTTCATCCCGTGCACCGCAGGCCATCAAGATGCGTAAAGCGGTCAGCATCCTGCGCGAGCGCATGCCTGACGTGGAACTGGACGGCGAGATGCATGCAAGCACGGCCATGAACGAGACGATTCGTGAATCGCTGGTGTCTGAATCGCCGCTGAATGGCGCCGCAAACCTTCTAATCATGCCGGATCTCGATACCGCTAATATCGCCATGGAGCTGATCCGGTCGATCAATGACGCGCTGCTGATCGGTCCGATTCTGTCCGGCACACGCATGCCGGCGCATGTCGTCACGCCGTCGTCGACGGCCAAGGGAATTTTCAATATGAGCGCCGTTGCCGCATCCGACGTGTGGCGCAAACGGAACGCGGAGCGTCGTCAGCCCGTACTTTTGTAATTTTCCCACAGGATCATGCGCGGCCTGATGTCCGGAGTAGCGCTGCCACGGAGCGCCGAATCAGCGTGACGTTTTCCAATGGAACTTGAACGACGTCTGCGTGCAGACGCACAGTCAGGCTTACTCGATGGCATACGTGACGTAGACCTGCACCGTGACGCTGAGCTGCC
Source organism: Woeseiaceae bacterium (assembly GCA_037968735.1). GTDB lineage: Bacteria > Pseudomonadota > Gammaproteobacteria > Steroidobacterales > Woeseiaceae > SZUA-117. The sequence goes on from JBBKWC010000043.1 coordinate 20,627, forward strand.
CCGGCGCTATACCGGGCTTGTTCATGGCATCACTTGCCATCATCTCCATGCTGCTTCTTGCCATCAAGGGCCTCGGACCGCCGCCGCCGGCATTAGTCGAAATGCTTAATACTTCGCCGAGCGAAACGTCGGCAAGCTCAGCCAGTGAGCCTGCTCTGGCTTTCGCGTCCGCCATCGCTTCCTGACGTGCACGCTGTTCAAGTTTCGCGGCGTCCTCCACGCTGAAATTGATGCCGTTGATTGAATTTGCGCCAGCCGCGGTGACCGCGCCGAGCACATCGGCGACCTTGTCGATATCTTCGACGGTAATATTAATCATGTTGGACACCCGGTACCCGGTAACCCGCAGCTGCGATTCGTCGCGCGGGTCCCGGTCCTGCTCCGGCCAGATACTGTAGTTGGCGGTCTGCATGAATTTTTGTTCGATGCCTTCTTCAGCCAGCGCGGCCATGATCTTGTCGATCGCGGCCTGGTTCTCGCTGGTTGCCTCAGCAACTGTCGCGGCGAAGGTCTGTACGCCCGCACTGATTTCCGCTTTGTCGGGAGGCCCCGACGCACTGCCCTCTCCGGTCACCGAGATATTGCGGACGCTATCGCCGTTATCGGCGGCGTTCGACAGGTTCGGCAGGCAAACTGCCAGAAAGGAAATCACTGCAAGCTGAACGACTGACGTGGTTTTTCTCATCACCTGCTCCCTGATATTGCGATTGCCGATTTGGACTCGCGGCCGCGCGGAAGTTCAGGCCCCCGCCTTTTATTGGCAGCGGCCGCCGCGGCTACTCGCTGGCAGGCCCGACCATAACGCCAAACGGCTACTTGACGTCATACCGACCACTCGGTATGTTTCCGTACCCACCACTCGGTATGGAACCTGAATGACTGCTACAGAACAACATGAATCGAAACTACGGCTGCTGGATGCGGCGCTGGACGTGATCCGATCCAAAGGCTATGCGGCGACGACGATTGACGATATCTGCCAGGAAGCTGCCGTGACCAAGGGTAGCTTCTTTCATCATTTCAAAAGCAAGGATGACCTCGCCGTCGAAGCAGCCAGGCACTGGTCGGAGTCGACGCAGTCATTCTTCGACAATGCCGAGTATCACAAGGCAGAGGACCCGCTGGACCGCTTGCTGGGTTACGTCGACTTTCGCGCCAGCATTCTGAACGGCGATGCACCCTGCTACACCTGCCTGCTCGGCACGCTCGTGCAGGAAACTTACGAGACGCATCCGGCGATTCGGACTGCCTGCGACGAAGGACTGAGCGCACACATAGACGCCCTCCTGCCCGATATCGAAGCTGCAAAATTACGCTACGCGCCGGAAGCGACATGGAGTGCCGAGGGCATCGGTTATTTTATACAGTCCGTCCTCCAGGGCGCGTTCATTTTCGCCAAGGTGAAACAGAAGCCGGATACCGTTCGCGAGAGTCTTGCGCACCTGCGGCGCTACCTGCAATTGCTGTTCAGTTCAGATCAACAAACAGCACAACAACAAAATTAGTTACCGATCGGGGTCTTTTATGTTTTCGCCATATCATTTGCGTCGGTCGCGCCGGGCAGCACAAGCAATGCTCCTGTCAGTTTTGTTTTTATTCCTCGCTGCATGCGGTGGCGAGCCGCAGGGGGGCATGCAAATGCCTCCGACGCCGGTGAGTGTTGCTGAGGTCATCAATCGGGAGATTGAGCAATGGGATGATTTTACCGGTCGTATAGAGGCCGTCGACCGCGTTGAAATCCGACCGCGCGTAGCAGGCTACCTGACTGGCGTGCATTTCCAGGAAGGGGGCATGGTCGAAAAAGGGGATCGCCTCTTTAGTATCGACGATCGCGAGTATTTAGCGGCGCTCGCAAGTGCCCGCGCCGATGTAGCTCGCGCGAAGTCGCGACTCAAACTTGCGGAAGACGAAATGGCACGCAGTGAAAAACTGATCGCGTCCCGCGCCGTTTCAGCGGGCGAACTGGAGTCGCGGCAGGGCGAAACGCAGCAGGCGCAGGCCGACGTTGACGCGGCTGTTGCACGCCAGCGACAGACAGAACTGAACGTGCAGTTTAGTCAGATCAGTACCCCGATCAGCGGCCGCGTCGGGGCGGCTCTGATCAAACCCGGGAATCTGGTCGCCCCCGGCGAAAGTCTGTTGACGACAGTGGTGTCAGTCGATCCTGTCTATGTCGTCTTCGAAGGCGACGAGCGCGCGTATCTGCGGTACCAGGAAATGGCGAGCAGCGGGGCTAGGCCGAGCTCACGGAATACGCGAAATCCGGTGAGGGTCGGGCTAGCGAACGAAGAGGGCTATCCACATGAAGGTGAAATGGATTTCATTGATAACGCACTTGATCCGAGTAGCGGAACTATCCGCGCCCGTGCCGTGCTGCAAAATCCTGAAGGTCTTTTAGTGCCAGGACTTTTTGCCCGCGTGCGCTTGTTGGGCAGCAGTCGCCGCCAGGCACTGCTCGTTCACGAACAAGCGATCCTGACAGATCAGGATCGCAAATACGTCTTCGTCGTTGGCGAGGGAAACACCGCTGAACGTCGCGATCTCCAGCTTGGCGGCAGCGCCGAGGGTCTGCGAATTGTCGAATCCGGTCTCGAGGCCGGCGATCGCGTCGTTGTCAACGGCACGAAGAAAATCTTCTTTCCCGGAGCGCCCATCGTGCCGCAGGACGTGCCGATGGATGCGCCCAACACTGCTGCGGCAGGCGGCAGCGGGAGATAAGGCGCCGTGGCACACTCAGACATCTCGAAGGTTTTCGTTGATCGACCAATCCTCGCGGGCGTCCTGTCGATATTTATTTTCGTCGCCGGTCTGATTGCCATCCCCAACCTCGGTATCAGCGAATATCCGCAGGTCGCACCGCCAACGATCCAGGTCACGGCGATCTATCCCGGAGCAAACCCGAAAACCATTGCCGAAACCGTGGCCGCGCCGCTGGAAGAGGCAATCAACGGTGTCGAGTACATGAGTTATATGAAGTCGGCGGCTTCCTCCGATGGCACGATGACCCTGACGGTGACCTTCGAACTCGATGCCGACATCGATCTTGCTGCAATCCAGGTACAGAACCGTGTTGCACAAGCCCTGCCGCGTTTGCCCGAATCGGTACGCGCGCTGGGCGTTACAACATTGAAGGCGTCACCCAATATTACAATGGTCGTGCACCTGCGTTCGCCCAATGGCGAATACGACGGCCTTTATCTGTCGAACTTCGCCACGCTTCGAGTACGCGACGATCTGGCCCGCCTCGAAGGTGTCGGGCAGACGCTGGTTTTTGGAGCCGGCAATTATGCAATGCGAATCTGGATCAACCCTGATCGTGCGGCGGAGCGTGGACTGACAGCGACCGACATCGTGAACGCATTGCGCGAACAGAACGTGCAGGTCTCCGCCGGCAGCATCGGCGCACCGCCCCAGCCAAGTGGCAGCTCCATGCAGTATTCGATTAACGCGCAGGGCCGTCTCGACACCCCGGAACAATTTGCCGACATCGTTCTGAAAGCCGATGACAACGGTGCGGTTACGCGCCTGGCCGACATCGCTCGGATTGAACTTGGTGCACAAAGTTATTCGATCAACTCCTTGCTGAATAACAAGGAAGCGGCGGCCATCGTTATTTTCGAAGCACCCGGCGCTAACTCGATCGCGTTGTCGGATGCAGTCCGGGAGAAAATGGCTGAGCTTGAAGGCGATTTTCCCCAGGGGTTACAATGGGAAGTCGCCTACGACCCGACGGTCTTCGTACGCGACTCCATACGCACTGTCATCACGACCTTGCTTGAGGCCGTGCTGCTGGTGGTGCTGGTCGTTGTCCTTTTCCTGCAAACCTGGCGTGCGTCGCTGATACCACTGCTTGCCGTGCCGGTGTCGATTGTGGGTGCGTTTGCGGTGCTGTGGCTGCTCGGTTTTTCCATCAACGTATTGACGCTGTTTGGCCTGGTCCTTGCCATCGGTATCGTGGTGGACGATGCAATCGTTGTGGTGGAAAACGTCGAGCGCCACATTCAGGACGGCATGTCGCCACGCGCAGCCGCCCATCAGGCAATGCGTGAAGTGTCGGGGCCAATTATCGCGATTTCTCTGGTCCTTGCATCGGTGTTCGTACCACTGGCATTTCTCGGTGGCGTGACCGGCCAGTTTTACCGGCAGTTCGCGGTAACTATTGCGGTATCGGTGCTGATTTCGGGCTTCAACTCGCTCACGCTTTCTCCGGCATTGTCTGCGGTCCTGCTGCAACCCCATGGCGCAAAAAAGGATCTTCCGGGGAGGATCATCGAGCGTGTATTCGGCCGACCCTTTGCTGCCTTCAACCGTTTTTTCAAGCGCGGCTCAGAGCGGTACTCCGGCGGCATTGGCCGTACGATCAATCGCGCACCGCGGCTCCTGTTCATTTACGCCGTACTGATTGTCATCACCATCGTCGCATTCCGTGCAGTTCCGGGCGGCTTTATCCCCACTCAGGACAAACAGTATCTTTTTGCAGGCGTGCAGTTGCCGGAGGGCTCATCGCTGGAACGTACCAGTGCAGCCATGAAACAGATGGGTGAGATCGCGTTGAACACACCGGGCGTACGCAATGTCGTACAGTTTCCGGGCCTGAACGCGATTCACTTTGTCAATACGCCGAATACGGGTGTGATGTTCGTCGGCATAACGCCGGCTGGTGAGAGAGACGTGAGTGCGGTCGAGATCGCCGGATCTTTAAGCATGCAATTCGGCGCTATAAAGGACGGTCTTGCGTTTGCGTTCATGCCACCCCCGGTGTTTGGTTATGGCAACGCTGCCGGTTTTGAAATGTACGTAGAAGACCGTAGCGGCGTCGGTTACGCCGAACTGAACAACCAGGTGCAGGCATTGAGCGGCCGCTTCGCCGGCACAGAAGGTTTTGGTCCCGGCTCCGTGTTCTCGTCCTACCAGGCGAACGTGCCGCAATTCGACGCAACCGTAGACCGGGTGAAAGCGAAGCAGCAGGGACTCGCCCTGACAGATGTGTTCAGTACCCTGCAGGTTTATCTCGGCTCGACCTACGTAAACGACTTTAACCTGTTCGGTCGTACCTACAGTGTCTACGCACAGGCCGATGCGGAGTTTCGCGATGAGGTCGGCGACATCAGCAGGCTGAAAACGCGCAATCGCAACGGCGATATGGTGCCGCTTGGCAGCGTGCTTGACGTCGGTCCGAGTTTCGGCCCCGACCCGGTGGTGCGATACAACGGTTACCCTGCCGCAGACATGCAGGGCGCGCCTTTTTCACCGGATATTTCATCGGCTGAAGCGCTGACGATCGCAACAACGCTGGCCGACCAGACGCTACCTCGCGGCATGAGCTACGAGTGGACCGGCCTGACCTATCAACAACTTCGCCAGGGAAATCTCGCATTGCTCGTGTTTCCACTGTGTGTGTTGCTGGTCTATCTCGTACTGGCGGCACTGTACGAGAGCTGGGCGCTGCCACTCGCGGTGATCCTTATTGTGCCCCTCTGTCTTCTGTCTGCCATCGGCGGAATCTGGCTGCTCAACTTTATTCAGGGCATGTGGTTTGGTTTGCAAATAGGCATGGGCTGGATTCCTCCACCGCCGATGTCAGCACCGCCAAGCTTCATCGACAACAACATTTTTACGCAGATCGGTCTCGTCGTATTGATGGGACTGGCGTGTAAGAACGCTATCCTGATCGTCGAATTTGCAAGAGACCTGGAGGAACAGGGTCGAAGCATCGTCGATGCTGCAATCGAAGCCTGCCGGCTTCGCCTGCGACCTATCCTGATGACCAGTTTTGCATTTATCGCCGGCGTAACGCCGTTGGTATTCGCTCACGGTGCAGGTTCGGAAGTTCGGCACGTCATGGGCGTCACCGTGTTTGCCGGAATGCTCGGAGTCACGTTTTTCGGCCTGTTTTTCACCCCCGTGTTCTATGTCGCCATTCGCAAATTCACGGAACGCAGAAAATCACGAGCCAGTGTTCCTCCGGTGAATCAACATGTTTAGGCGCGTTCTGGCAACGGTCGCAATGATGTCTCTTTATGCCTGTACGGTCGGGCCACGCTACGTGCAGCCCATGCCCGATGTGCCCGCTGAGTTCGACCAGGCGGGCACGAATACCGACAGCCAGACTGTCGGCACTCGTGTCTGGTCGAGTTTCGACAGCGCCGAGCTTGACGCACTGATCGACCGCGCGCTGGAAGCAAACACGTCAATCGCACAGGCTGCGGCCCGGCTCGAAGAAACCCGCTCGCTTCGCGGACTGAGTTTCTATAGCTGGTTTCCGACGGTAACCGCGAGTGGCGGCGCCGAGCGCAACAAGTCCAGCAATGCCGATCCATTCGTTCCGCCGAACCAGGGCATCACAGAGACGTGGCGGGCGGGCTTCGATGCGGCCTGGGAAATTGACCTGTTCGGCGCACTCAGAAACGCGAATGTATCGATCCGGCGCAGGGCCGAAGCCGATCTTGCCAGCCTGCACGACATACAGCTCAGTATCGTTGCGGAAACGGCGCAATCCTGGTTCGCCCTGATCGGCGCGCGGCGGCAGCTTGCGTTGCAGCAGGCACAGCTCGCCGCGCTGGAGAACAGTGTTGAAATATTGCAGGCATTGCTCGACGCAGGCCGCGGAACCGATCTGGATCTGGCTCGTGGTCAGGCGCAGGCACGCACAGTCGCAGCGCTGCTCCCACAAACAGAGGCCGATGTCGTCAGGCAGGAACAGCGGCTTGCGGCACTGACCGCATGGCCGGTGGCAACGCTCAGGACGGTACTTGGCGGTCGTTCGGAAATGCCGCAACTGCCGGAGACGGTGCAGATCGGATCACCCGAAGACTGGATACGACGGCGGCCCGACATTCGCGTGGCCGAACGCAGGCTGGCCGCCGCAACCGCAGATGTTGGCGTTGAAGTCGCGGAGTTTTTTCCCCGGCTGAACCTCCTCGGCAGTTTCGGCTGGACGGCAGTAAGCGCCAGCGGGATTGGCGAGCAATCAGCTGAACGTTTCAGCTACGGGCCCTCTCTAAGCTGGAGCTTCCTGAATTTCGGCCGGGTACAGCAGCAGGTGCTGGCGGCGAGCGCCCGCGCCGACGGCGCTGCTGCTACCTATCGGGAAACGCTGTTGCTGGCACTTGAGGAAACCGAGAATGCGCTGGCGAATTACCGCGCTGCCATTCGCAGTCATTTCGAACTGCAGAATGCTGCGGCAGCCAGCCAGCGCGCTTATGAACTGGCGAAACTTCGTTTCGATGCGGGTCGCGATGACTATCTGACGGTGCTGGATGCGGAACGCACGCGCCTTGATCTGGAGCGTCAGGCGCTTGAGGCTGACACTCGCCGAGCTACTGTCCTGGCGGTGCTGTACAAGACGCTCGCCGGCGATTTCATGGAAAGCGCGCGATGAAAATGTCCTTTGGCTTTTTTGGGCTGCGATTCGCCCGCAGGGCGGGCTCCTACATTTTTCAATAGCTACTGTAGCAGCGGCCCCTGGCCGCCATCACCCGCAGGGCGGGCTCTGACAGGTGAATTAATCGGGGGCGTGACTCACAGCAGACACGTTTAAGGCATCATTGCACGCGGAACCGCGGCAAATTCTGTGTGTCAACCATGAACCGGCAGCGAGGAGATCGCTGCACGTTGGGGAAAATTATGAGAAATGTACTCTACTGCGTCGGCGCTATTGTGTTGCTGGCCGCTTGCAGTCAGTCCGACGAATCACAGCTCGGTGTGCCGGCCGACGCTGCCGATACATCCGGCGAACTCGTCTCTGGCCTCGTCCTTGAAAACATGGATACCAGCATCGATCCTGGCGACGATTTTTTCATGTATATGAATGGGGCGTGGATCAACCAGACCGAAATTCCGGCGGACAAAGCCGCCTATGGCGGCTTCGGCATTCTGAATGACGAAGCACAGGAATATGTCCGGGAAATTATTGAGGAGTCTGCGAATGGCGATTTTCCCACAGGCTCTTCTGAACAAAAAGTAGGCGATCTTTACAAGTCCTACATGAACTGGGATGAACGGAATGCGCTCGGCGTAGAACCGCTTCAGCCTGAGCTCGAGCGTATCGACGCAATTGCCGACAACGACGAACTCGCCGAGTACTTTGCATCCACCATGGAGAACGGGCTGGACGCACCGCTGGGCATGACCCAGTTCGCCGACATGAAACGGCCGACGAACTACGGCATTTATCTGTACCAGAGTGGCCTTGGCCTGCCGGACCGCGAGTTCTACTTCAACCAAGATGCCAAGTCCGAAGAAATTCGTGGCGCATATGTTACGCACATCGAAAAGATGTTCGAACTCGCCGAGCTGCCGGACGGCGGCGAGGCGGCGAAAACGATCATGGCGCTGGAGACGCGGCTCGCAGACAAGAATATGAAGAAGGAGGACACCCGCAACTGGGCAGAGAACTACAACAAGGTTGCGTTGGACGATTTGCCGGAACTGATGCCGAACTTCAACTGGGACGGCTACCTGGACGCCGCCGGCATTGATCCTGCACTCACGGATGGCATCATCGTTGTCACGACGGACTACGTCCGGGCACTGGACGACATCGTCGAGAGTACTGATCTCGATACCTGGAAGACCTACCTGAAGTGGGTGGCAGTGAACAATCGCGCCAGCATGCTGAACGAAGCGCTGGACAAGCAGAACTTTGCGTTTTACGGCACCACGCTTTCCGGCACTGAAGAGCAGTTGCCTATGTGGCGGCGCGCCGTGTCGACCGTGAATGGCAACATCGGTGAGGTAGTCGGCGAAGTGTATGTGAAAAAGCATTTCCCGCCGGAGGCGAAAGATCGCATGCTCGATCTCGTCGCTAACATCATCAAGGCCTACGAGAAGAGCATCAGGGAACTCGACTGGATGACGGACGAGACCAAAGCCGAGGCGCTGGACAAGCTGTCAAAGTTCAAACCCAAGATTGGCTATCCTGATGTATGGCGTGAGTACAACTTCGACATTACACCCGACGATCTGCACGGCAACCTCGTGCGCGCGAATCAGGCTGAATACAATCGCGAGCTACAGCGCCAGGGCGGTGAAGTCGATCGTACGGAATGGGGAATGACGCCGCAGACGGTGAATGCCTATTACAGCCCGCCGCTGAACGAAATCGTTTTTCCTGCTGCCATTCTGCAACCGCCATTTTTCAACTTGGAAGCTGACGATGCTGTGAACTACGGCGCGATCGGGGCTGTCATCGGCCATGAAATTGGCCACGGCTTCGATGATACCGGCAGCACGTTTGACGGCGACGGTGTGCTGCGCAACTGGTGGACCGACGAGGATAGAGCAGAGTTCGAAAAGCGCACCAGCAAACTCGTCGCACAGTACAACGAATTTTCACCATTCGATGATCTGAACGTCAATGGCGAGTACACGCTGGGTGAGAACATCGGTGATCTCGGCGGAATTACGATCGGATTGCTCGCCTACAAGATGTCACTCGACGGCGAGGAGCCACCGGTGATCGATGGTTTCACCGGTGTGCAGCGTGTGTTCCTTGGCTACGCCCAGGTATGGCGCAACAAATACCGGGACGAAGCGCTGCGCAACCTGATCCAGACCAATCCGCATGCGCCATCGATGTTTCGCACCAACGGCGCTGTGCGCAATGTGCCGGAATGGTATGCCGCGTTCAACGTGACCGCCGACGATGACCTCTACCTGCCGCCCGACGAGCGCGTGAAGATCTGGTGACTTGATACTCACGGGTCGTCGGTGATCGAGGTATTGCCGCCGTCTTTCTTCAGCAGTGGTTTGGCATCCCGGGTGGAATCAGCCCATAGATCGCTGTCTGCCCAGAGGTTACTGTCAGCCCACAGGTTGCTGTCAGCCCACAGGTTACTGTCGGCCCACAGGTTGCCATCTGCCCACAGGTTGCCATCGGCCCACAGGTAACCATCGGCAGATAGCCCGCCATCCTGCCAGGTGCTGCCCTCGGCCCAGAGAGTGACGGCCGAGAAATTTGTATTGCCCCACAGGTCAGCGGTGTCCTCCACGAGGAAGCCCTGGGTCGTCTCGTCGCGCATCAACAGCGGCGACAGTGCCTCTCCGTTGAGGACGCCGGTTTCGTTCAACGCAGCGTTAATGTCCAGGACACCGGCCCCGGCATCGGTCGGGCTGGCATCAATTTTTCTCGCCGAGCGCATCAGCCGTGCCTTGACCGTAGCAGGTGTCAGGCTGGGATCTTTCTGCAACATCAGCGACACAGCAGCGGCGACCATCGGAGTTGCCATGCTGGTTCCGGACAGTTCCATATAACTGTCGGTACACAGCAACAATGTGCAAGGCACGATGCGGGTAGGCAGTTCCAGCCGAAGCTTTGCGGTTTTCGGAATAGAAGCGATCACGCGGTTGCCGGGGGCAATCAGGTCCGGCTTCATGACGCCGTCGCCAATCGACGGGCCGCGTGATGAAAATGATGAGACGTAGTCGTCAGCAAAAGAAGCCGTCCCGCTGTCGGTGAGTGATCCAACGGTGATGACTTTGCGCGAGTTGCCAGGGCTCTTGATTGTCATTGCGCCGCCACTGCCAAGGTTGCCGGCGGCAACCACGACCACGATGCCGTCATCCCACAGGGCCTCTACCGCGGCAACCAGAGGGTCCGTCATGTTCGATTCAGAAATTCCCTTACCGAGCGACAGGTTGACGATTCTGACATTGAAGTACTCGCCGTATTGCAACAGCCAGTCAAGTGCTGCCATGACATCGGACATTGAGCCATTACCGTTCTGGTCCAGCACACGCAGCGAAAGCAGCTGGACGCCCTGGGCAACACCACGATAGGCATTGCCCGAAACACTACCCTGGCCGGAAACAATACCTGCCACATGCGTGCCATGGCCAAACTGGTCAAGACGCGTGCTGTCGTTGTACGCCGTGATGACGCCATTCACAATTGTTGGCGTCGGGTACTCGCCGTACAGAAAACTGTACTGGCGAACGTTTGCGTCCAGATCAACGTGCTTTGTGATACCTGTATCCAAAATGGCAATTCCTATGCCTTCACCCGTGTACGCCGAATTGCCTGACTGGACACTCGGTAAATTGGCCGTTTGACGAGACGATATCGACGTCGCACTCATCGCTTCGTCAAGCGACAATCGATCCACATTCTGCTCAAGGGCCAGCTCAACGAGGGCGGTTGCCGGCAAGCGAACCGTTTGCATGTCCAGTACGCTGTAGGTGCGAACAATCTCGCCGCCCAGTTCCGCCACCTTTTCTGCGTCAAACAGCTCGGGGTGCTCCGCATATCGGACGACCAGGTCCACAGGCTCGGAGCCACCGGATTTCGCCAGTGCTGCAACCGCAGCGCTCATTTTGGCGTGCGCGGAAGCAAGCTGTGCCTCACGATCGATTGGCGCAACTTCTGCCGCTGATGTTACCGGCTTATTAACCCTGCCAGCGACCGTGGCAGCCTGCCAGGTGCCGCCCGACGCACCGACGGCGTCAACGTTCTGCACCGAGTCAGGCAACTGATTCTGGCCGGATGCAGAAACGTCTGCATTCTGGCTTGCAAACCCTGCATCGGCAGGCGACAACTCTGAATGCACAACAATCACGGGCGGCTCACCCGGCATCCGAATAGTCGTTGCTGCCATGAGTGCGAGAACGGCTGCCAGCGTTAGTTTTTTGGTTAAAGTCTTCATACGGCTCTTCCCTTGCGCAGCAAATTGCTGCTGCATTCTTTCGTCCATTTATCCGGTGGCTGATGCATTATTGCGGTTAGCTTGGTCGACGAATCCGTCGGCGTGTTTGATAAGGCGTCCTGCCCGTTTTGCCCGATACAGGACGGATGTCGGATCGATAGCCTCGTAATCAAAGTCGAAGCTGGTCGCTGCGTCGGTCGGACTCAGAATTCCGGCCCAGGCATTGCGATGACGTTTTGCTTCATACATCAGGCTGTCAGCCAGGGTGAGTACCTGGTCGAGATCGGCGTCCTCTGCCTGTCCGCGAAACAGCGGGAAGGCAGCAAACCCGATCGAACAGCTGGTACGTACTATTTGTCCATCAGCGAGCATGAAGTTGCGCTCGGCAATTTTGCTGCGAATACGTTCGGCAAGAGCCTCGGATTCTCCCGGCTTGGCTTGCTTGGCGATGACCACAAACTCATCGCCACCCCAGCGGACGACGAAGTCCGATTTGCGGCAGGTACCGAGCAGTACGTCGCGAACTTCCAGCAACATCTGATCGCCTGCAGCGTGACCGTAGGTATCATTGATGGGTTTGAAATTGTCCAGGTCGATCATCATGAATACGAGATCGGACGCACGCCTGGGGTCGTGACCCTCATCTTCGTCATTTAGCTTGCGACGAATGACCTCCAGATCCCGCGACACTTCCTCGAAGACGAATCTTCGATTGCGCAGGCCCGTCAGGGGGTCGCTCAGGCTGCTTTCCTGCAACGTCTGATTAAGTTCGATGAGCTTCTGGTTGCTTTCAACCAGTCGTTCAGTGCGCTCGCGCACCTCACTCTCCAGGCGGGTGCTATATTCCTCTTCGCGACGGACCTTGCGACGATGCCCGAGCCACAGGAGTACGCTGATCTGAATGCCCATCGCGAGGTAACCGAGATAGGCCCACCAGCTGTCCCATGGAGCCGGCGATACGCCGACCGGAATTGAAATGCCTGCCTCGTTCCAGACTCCATCGGCGTTCGCAGCCTGCACCCGCAACAGGTACTGGCCATCGTTTAGATCCGTGTAGGTTATCCGCCGCCGGTTGCCGAGCTCAATCCATTCCTTGTCGAATCCTTCCAGCTTGTAGCGATACTGGTTTTGCTTACTGTCCGTGTAATCAAGTGCCGCAAATTCGAAGCTGACGACATCGTCTGTGTAGGAAATGTCGATGCCATCGTCGTCATCACCAGGCACGTCTGAACGCAGCTTGTCATTGCCGATAAACATACCTGTCATGATGACTGGAGGAATGGACTTGCTTGGCGTCACGTCAGCTGGCTGAAATGCGTTGAAACCATTTGGGCCACCAAAGAACAGCTCACCGCTTTGACTCTTATAGTGCGCGCCGGAATTGAACTCTTCGGCTTGCAGTCCGTCCTTGCGGTGCAGATTTCTTACTTCTCCCGTGGACGGCGAATAACGGCCGATGCCATAACTTGTGCTGAGCCAGATGGTGCCTGCATCGTCGACCTGCATTCCGTAGATAACATTATTGGACAGACCATCGGCCTCCGAAACATTGGTGAACGTGATTCGTGACGGATCGCTGGCAGTGCCTTTGATCCGGTCCAGACCCCCGCCCTGTGTGCCAACCCACACAGTTCCGGCAGCGTCAACGGTGAGGGCGTAGACGGTGTCGTCGGCGAGCGTTGCAGCGTTTTGCGGATCGTGCCGAAAATGCTCAAAGGTTTCTGTTTCGGGATCAAACAGGTTCAGGCCACCGGCGTCCGTGCCCATCCAGATCTTGCCCGAACGATCTTCGGCGAAAGCACGAACGCGATTGCTGCTGATAGACGAGCTGTCGTCGGTGGATGGGAGATAGCGAGTGAATTTTCCAGTGCGCCGATTGTACCGACTAGCACCGCCGCCGTAAGTGCCTGCCCAAACGAAGCCTTTACTGTCTTCGAAGAGCGCCATGATGCCGTTCGCGCTGAGGCTTTCCGCGTCCTGGCTGTCATTTTTGAATACCGTGTTATCACCGGTTTCCGGATTGAGCCGGTTTAGTCCGCCGGTCATCGTGCCGATCCAAATGTCACCGGCTCGATCCTGCATCAGACTCATGATGCGGTCGTCGCTGATTGAATGCGGATCATCCGGCGTATGCCGATAAGTCTTGGTGATGTTTCTGGCACGGTCAACGGCGTGTACACCGTCGCCGAAAGTGCCAATCCATAGCAGACCGGAAGCATCTTCCACGAAAGACGTCACGTTAGGTTGCGCTTCCCCGGATTTTGTCAGTTTGCTGGCTTCGTTGTGCCCGAGATGCCAGGAGCGGGGATTCCACTTGCTCAATCCCTGGTTTCTCGTGCCAAACCACATGAGACCGGTGCGATCCTCGAAGATTGCGGTGACCGCGTTGTCAGCCAGACTGGTCATGTCCTGATTATCGTGACTGAACCGGGAGAAACTGTTCTCGCGCCGGTTAAGGAGATTGAGCCCGCTGTAAGTTCCTACCCACAGACGACCGTCGCTGTCTTCGTACAGGCTCGTAACCCGATCCCCGGAGAGCGATTCTGCATCATTTACGTCATGACGAAATCGCTTGAAGGCACCAGTGTCCGGGTCGAAACGATTCAGACCACTCGCATAGGTACCGATCCACAGGATGCCGTAGCTGTCCTCAACGATTGTTCGGACTTTATTCCCACTGATGCTCTCATTGTCGTCGACAGAGTTGACGTAGTGATCAATGCTGCCGCTATCGGTATCAAGACGTAACAGGCCATGGTTAGTGCCAATCAGTAATCTGCCGCTGCTGTCCCGATGCAGTGCAAACACTTCATTGACTTCCTGGTTCGGGGCGTCGGCGTTCGCAAACTGGTAATGAGTGGTGACCTCTTTTTCCGGGTCAAACCGGTCGACACCGGCGCCCATCGTGCCAAGCCAGATCGTGCCGTCACGATCGACAAGCAGCTTACGGATGACATTGCTGGCAATCGTTTTGCTGAGGGTCGGATCGTGCCGGTAGGTTTTGAACGTCTTTTCCTGCGGATCCATGCGTGCGAGTCCGCCACCGTTTGAAGCGATCCAGAGATAGCCGCTGGCGTCCTCAACAATGTCATACAGGTAGTCGCTGACGAGCGCCTCAGCGTTTCCCCGCTGCCGTTTGAAGACCTCAAAGTCATATCCGTCATAGCGATTAAGGCCACTCTCTGTGGCAAACCACATGAGTCCACGCGAGTCCTGAAAAATGCTGAAGACATTGCTCTGAGACAATCCGTCGTCGCGATCGATTTGCTCAAAGCGCATCGGAGAGTGCTGATCGCTCGCCATAGCAGCGAGCGGCGGAAAGACGAGCAGAGCAATGGCGGCGGCCAGCAAGACAGCCGAATTCAGCATTGCACCCGTGTTGCTGTTCAGTTGAGCGCGCATTTGGCGCTCCTGGTTGTTGTCTGTGTCACAGCCCTGCACCCCGGCTATTCGATGGGCCTATTAAGAAGGTGAATGGCTCGCAGGGCGTTGACCCGATCCGGGGCGGGATGCTGGAAAAGTGTGACCTAGTTCAAGTAACGGTGGCGTTAAATCAGCGCTGACCGGGAGCCTGGCCGGTGCTTTTCTTCATGAAGTCCAGGAACTTAGAGGCGTTGACAGGCCGTGAAATCAGATAGCCCTGGATGTCGTCGCAGCCTAGCCGCTTTAGCGCCTCCAGCTGCTCCTGGCACTCCACGCCTTCCGCGACTATGGTCAGATCGAGGCTGTGCCCCAGTGCAATCATCGCGGCAATAATTGCGGCGTCCTTGCGATTGTCGGTGACGCCGCTGATATAGGACTTGTCGATCTTCAGCACATCGACAGGCAGTTCCTTCAGATAAGCGATTGCGGAATCGCCAGTACCAAAGTCGTCGACGGAAAGGCTGACGCCCAGCTCCCTGATTTCGTCGAGCTGGCTT
Source organism: Woeseiaceae bacterium (assembly GCA_037968735.1). Classification (GTDB taxonomy): domain Bacteria; phylum Pseudomonadota; class Gammaproteobacteria; order Steroidobacterales; family Woeseiaceae; genus SZUA-117. The sequence goes on from JBBKWC010000043.1 coordinate 36,189, forward strand.
ATGACATCATAGTCGCCCGAGAGAACGCCGCGCTCGCTGAGTTCGAGCTCCAATTGAGCGGGTTTGATGCGATGCACGTCGAGGACCCGCCGCACCGTTTGCGCAAGTTCGCCATTCATTAGCTGGACTTTCGAAACGTTTACACAGATGAGTGGCACATTGAAGCCTGCATCGAGCCATTTGCGCATCTGCTGACATGATTGGTCGAGTACGAACTCGCCAACCCGGGTCATCAGGCCGGATTCTTCCGCGATAGGCACGAACTCTGACGGCGCTATGTAGGTGCCGTCCTCCTGCTTCCACCGCAGTAATGCCTCCACCCCTGATAGTTGACCGGTCGCTGCACTCACGATTGGCTGGAAGGCGAGAGACACTTTGGAATCATTCATAGCTTCATGAAGCATGTGTTCGAGTTTGAGCTTTCGCGCCGCGGCCGCGTCTGTCTCAGTGCAATAGAACTTGAAGCCGCCACCGCGGCTTTGCGCGTCACGCATGGCATTGTCTGCCCGTTGCAACAGGCTGTCTGCGTCGCTGGCATCCTGCGGATACAATGCGACGCCAACAGATGCAGAAAGATAAACTGTCTGTCCCGCCACATGTACGGGTCTGGATAAGTCCGCGACAAGATGGTGCTGCAGCGCTGCCAGTCGATCTTCATCGCCTGAACAGGTGAGCATCAGGGCGAAACGCGCCTGGTCGAGATTAGCGGCGGCAGAAGTTCGCAGGCCATTGGTCCGAGACTGCAGCGACCCGACATCCTGCAGGCAGGTTCCAAGCTTCTTGCCGATCTCGGTAAGCACCATGTCGGCACTGTCCTGACCCAGCGCTTCAATAACCAGCCGAAAGCGATTGAAGCCGACGACGAACACCGCCATCATGTTCTGATCCCGGTCAACGGCACGCATGCCACGCCGCAGCAAATCCAGAAACTTCTTTTTATTGGGCAAGCCGGTGACCGGCTCAAAGGACTCACGGCTTTGAAGCTGCCGGCGAGTGACATCCACGATTCCGAGCGCCTCTGTCAAGGACGACCGGGCCGCCGATAGCTCATCGTGCATGCCGGCAAACCGCGCTGCAGTCTTCGCCCGATTGCTGACAAGCCTCCATTCATAGGGTTTGCGGATGACGTCGAAGGCGCCAACTTCTAGCGCCAAACCCAGATCCTTGGCCGAACAACTTAGAACGATCAGTGGTGCCAGTATGTCGGCGGCATTGGAAAACGCCTCGATCAGAGATTCTCCATGGTTGGATCGCAGCGCGCCTTCCAGCACGATCACGTCGGGTTGAGATGACCTGGCAAGTTCGAGAAACCGTGCCGGATCATCCGCGATCTCGACATCGATGCCCTCGCTTAACAGCCAACGTCGTCCCCATTTCTTGATTTCATTGTCGCGACATACCAGAAGCGCACTGTGTCGCTCTACCAGATGACGATCGAGGTCTGCAACCGTCGATTCTGTGACTGACAATCTTCGAATGGATTGCGTTAAATTGATGCTGTTATCTTCCGCCTTCTTACGCTTTTTTGTCGACGGATCACTCATTCGCAATGCCCTTCTGAGATTAGTTCCTGCATTCCCTGGACGGAAGTGGGCCGCGTAATGAGGAAGCCTTGCAGCTCGTCGCACCCGAGTGAGGCGAGGTACCGCGCCTGAGATTCGGTCTCTATACCTTCCGCAATGACTCGTTTACCGAGTGCCTTGCCCATGGCGACGATCGCAGCACAGGCAGCCCGATCATGATCGTCTTCGCCCAGACTCGTAACAAAACTGTTGTCGACCTTGATCGCGTCGACGGGGCTTCGCGCAACGTGTGCTAATGAACAGGCTCCCGTCCCATAGTCATCAACGATGACACCAATGCCGAGTGACCTTAAAGCGGTGCAAACCGAATAGTTTTTCATCGCATCACGGAACAATGTGTATTCGGTAATTTCGATATCGAGAGAACGCGGGTGAATGTCGAATTTTTGTAAAGTCTCCTCGATTCGCTGGATTAACTCATGCCGGAAAAATTCCTGCACCGAGAGATTCAGGGAAACCCGGGGATTGCCCCATCCATGGTCGCGCCAATGGCAGAATGCCTCGCAGCACTTCTCCAGTACCCAGTCACCGATTGGCAGAATCAGACCAGTATTCTCTGCGATCGCGATGACCTTCTGGATCGACTGCGGGCCGAATACATTTTTGGGCCAGCGAAGTAACGCTTCGACGGATCTGATTTGTCGGCTGTCTGCGGCGACTATCGGCAGAAATTCAACGTCGAACTCTTCATTGTTTAAAGCACCGCGTAATTCGATTTCGAGGTCCTGACGCTGCAGAGCCCTTAATCGAATCGTTCCGGAATGCAGCTTGTATTGCGTTGCTGCATTGTTCCTGGCGTCGTCCATGGCCGCCACCGCATTTGCGAAGAGGGTGGGAGCGTCTTCACCATCCTGCGGGAAAAGTGCAATGCCTGCCCGTACCGTCATGCGGATGTTACGATTCGCCAGTTTGACCGGTTCCTGCAGCACGTCGATAAGTCTCTGCGCGACGCGCTCGGCATCCTCTCCGCAAACAATGGCAGGCAAAATCACGGCGAACTGGCTGTATTCAATACGAGCTGCGACGGTGTAACGATCATAGTCTTCGACGTCCGTAGCATTCGCACCGCGCAGCTCGTGAACGAGCCGCGACGCAAACTCAAGAAAAATGGCATCGTGCTGCTTCGTGTTGCTGGCGCTGCTTTGCCCGTCTGAGCCACAGACATCCAGACTAATTACCGCGGCCCGGCCTTCTTTTAGTTTGAGATCGTCGATACATCGTGCGAGTTCTTCCAGCAGGAACAGCCGGTTCGGAAGCTTTGTCCTGTCGTCCAGAAACGCGAGTTGCTCCATGCGGCTGAAGGCAGTCATTCGTTCCGAGATGTCTCGTTCAACAAGGAGTACGCGATTCCTGCCTTGCGGAATGAAAACGAAGTCGTGATACCGCTTTCCATCCAGCGTTGGGAACTCTGTACTCACGACCTGCCGGCTGCGCAGCGCGCGCTTGATCTGCGCGGCAAGACGGTCAGCGGGTTCTCCCTGCCAAAGCGTATCGACGACAGACCCGATCAATGGTGAGGGAGCGTCCACGTCTGTCAGCTCGGGTGGCTGCAGAATGTCCGTGATGACGCCATCTCCCGCTACAATCAAAACCGAATATCCGGCAAAGGTACGATGGTCAGTATCGACACTTCGGTATGCGTCCTCGCCGAACAGGCTCTGACCCGGTATCGGCGCTTCTACCGAGTCGGGCGATTGGTCAGACAGAGACTGCGATTCTTCTTCACGATGATCTGGCGAGCGCTTTGCCACGAACATTTTACTCGTTACAGGCCCAGCCGCAATTATCTTCCCGACCCGACGGCGACGTCACAACGGCTTGAACAGATTGAGACGAGGATCAAGTTTCCGCGGCAATCGTCCCCCCGGATGCAAGGTTTTCGTCGCTCGCTGCGGTATCAAATGTGATCCACGTCACAGAAACTTACTATCGGTTTGGCCCCGCGCTATATTAGCGTCTGCTCACGACCTTGAAGGTGAAACGTCTTGCAATCCGCTCGGATGATTACCCGGCAGGTGTCCTGCTACTGTCAGCGCCAAAGCGGCGCGCGGTCTGTCGATATGTGGCGTGCTGGTGGTTTACTGATTGCGTTGACAACACTTTTCGTTGGTGGCTGCGCGGAAAGTGCCGGGACGGCGAAACCGGTGACGCTCGCCGAGAGGTTTCAACTAGGCATTGGAGAGTCGGCGCTGGTCGCTGCCGCGGATATCGAAGTCGGCATGCAGAACGTTAGCAACGATTCCCGCTGTGGGAAGGGCGAAGTTTGTGTCTGGGAGGGTGACGCGACGGTCGTCGTCTGGATGCGTCATCCGGACGGCCAGGAACAGCGCGAGCTGCACACTGCGAGGTCGCAGGGACCGGCGGCTGTAACCATTGGCGCGTATACCGTCAGGCTTGTTTCCTTGCTGCCACCCGCGGTCTCCGGATATACGATCGCTCCTGATGAATATGTCGCTGTACTTCAGGTCACTCAGGGCATCGCCGGCAGCGACGAAGTACAGTAACGCCGACAGCGCAGCAATAAAGAGGCCATCCCGATTGAGATGGCCTCCTGATTTTCGCGATCGGGTCTACATAGCCCTTCGCACTAATTCCGGCACTGGTAAACCGCTACGTTGTCTACGTACCAGCCGAATGCTCCGCCACAACCGTCGTTGCCGAAGTCAAACCGCAGCCGAATCTTGTCTCCTGGCGCTGCATAGTCGGCAAGATCAATGATTGACCGACCCCAACTACCTTCGACAGAACCGCCATCCGCGCCTGAGAAGGCCTGTTCGCCACCAATCGGATTGGTGCTGGGCGGAGTGGGAATGAGAAAGTCGATGCCGAACGCGTTGATGTTGTAGGGGTTGTAGATGAAATCCTCACCAGCAACGAGCGTCCAGGGACCTTTGTTGACGCTGATCTTGACATTGCCGCCATCCCATCCGGACTCGCTGCCTACCCAGTGATCGAAAGCCATGCGCAATGCTTTGTCTTGCGGATTGCGCCGGTTCTTTTTCGGCACCCTGATCTCCGGGCTGTCGGCATGAAGCACAGCGGTTTCATCGCCACCCGGCGCGCAGGTTCCATACGTCGGATCCGGGCCGAAAAATGCCCTGCCCCAGCGATCGCCCGGCAATCCCGCTACCACCTCCCAGTCACGCTCCGTGAAATCTGGCGTCGTACCGTCGTGACTGACCTTCCATGGCCGTCGATTGAGCAATCTCAGGATGCCCCGCTCGAACAAATCGATAAAGAGCGGCTGGGTTTTCCAGAACCCACCCGGACACAAGGGCGGTGGGTCCTTTGCCAACAGTGGCTCGAACCCGCATTGACTGACGGCAGTGCGCAGTTCGACAGCCAGGATGGCCTTGGCAACTTCACCACAATCCGCTGACGAAATGATTTCTCCGGACGGCGAGCCGTCAGTCAGCGAGGCGAGATTAGTGCCCGTCAGATCGGCGCAGGATTGCTCGAGCGCATCGGCGTGTCCGGCAAAGTCAGTGGCCGGACCCTGGTAATGAGTCTTGGCGCGGAACTGAATATGATTTGCCTTGGTTAAACCGATCGCATTAACGGTCTGGCCATTAAAGGAGCCGCCGTCGACCATCAGTGCAAACGCATGGTTTGGTACACCGGAATTGGAATGCACACCACCCGCATCATTTTGCGCCAGGTCGCAGGCATACACCTCGTCGCTGACTTTGCCCGGGTCGCCGAAACAGTTGGGTGCATACATGTCGCGCAGCGCACCATCGAGACCCGGCGCCGTGCTGTCCTCACCCATTAGCCACAGCACCGAGTCGTCGGTGCCCGCTGCGAAAACGATCGTTGCATCGGCCGGGAGGCCTGTCTTGATCGTGGCACCGTCGTCGTAAGACACCTGCACACTCGCTATCGCCGCATTCGATCCGAGATTGAGCAGACCGGATTGCGGGGCGACGAAAATAATGCCAGCCGCTCCTGCAGCAATGGCATTTGCCGCCCTCGTTCCTGAGCCACATTCGCTGGCACCGGTCCCATCAAGCGTCCAGTCGATGATCACGATCTTGTCGTCGACATCGGCAGTAATCGCCGTACACGCACCTGCGGGTTCAGACGCCGCCATCGGCGTCGGCCCTACGGTAAACGGTGTCGGCGGTTCATTCACGGACGCCGTCACGAAATAACTGCCAGCGGCAGTGCCACCGCTGATCGTCAGTTCCGGCAAGGGCGTACCGCCGAACATCGAACAGCTGTTATCACTGCGCGGATTATTCGGCAGAAGAACATCGCGGCCATTGATCCTGTCAACAGTTTCGCCAACAACGTCTGAATAGGATTCATTCAGCGCGCCGGGCTGCCACTGATAGATTAGGTTGTCCGTGTATTCCGTGTAGGCATGACCCCACTCGTGGCCGGTAATATCGTCTGTGGTCAGACCCGGGCAGAATGAGATAAACGCGCCGTTCCAGGATGCGTTCGGACAGCTGTAGCCGCGATTAAAAATCGAATCCAGCGGTGCGCCGGCGTCGTCATATGAATCCCGGTTGAAGGCATTCGCGAACAGATCGTAAGTTTCTTTGGACGCAAGCAGCATGTTATCTGCTTCACTGTCGGAAGTCGGAAATGCGTCGCCTTCAACCCAGAACGGAAAATCCGGCCAGATCGCCAGGACTTCGCCAAACGTGCCACCATTGCCGTCGTAGGCGCGCCGGTTCAGCGCATCCGGCGTACCAGTTATCTGATCGATGAATTTGCCGGTATGCGCGTCGACATAGACAAATTCGCGAACGTTTACGCCATTGCTGACTTCAACTTCGTAGGCCAGATGGTTGTCTCCGGGGACGCCTTTAGCGAGGCCTTCACGAAAAATCATCAGCCGGCTGCGTGCCGCGGAAAGGTTCTGCACACCAAGTTTAAAAATGACCCACTGGATGGCCGTATCCGCGGCCTCCTCAGGACTACGGGAGGGTGCAATTGACACCGCGAGGTCAGGCACCAAAGTGCCGCTTAAAGCCTCGAGCTGGTCGCCGTCATTGAAATGCGCTTTCAGTCGAGCGCCGAAAACCGGTACCCCGCCGTACTCCTGCTCATAGGTCAAATGCGAGCGTCCCAGCCGGTCGCGCTCGGATTTCCGAAGTTTGATATCGGCACTGCCGATTCGCAGTCCGAGCGCAGTGGCGTGTCGGCTAATGAACTGCATGGCAGCGTCGTTTCTGGACGTCACCGCGGCAGCACGGACTCTCGTCCTGACGTTCTGCGGCAGCCGCACGAAGTCAGCAGTGCCGGTCGCCGCATTCGTTCGCACTTCCGTGCCTGCGTTTTCCGCGAGTAATCGTTCGATCGCCTGGGCTTTGACCTGTGCGTTTTCAAGCTCGGCTGAGAGAGCGATAGTGCCTGTCAGGGTAAGCAATATGGCGCCGACTATGGATCGGGCGGACAACTCCTTCATAACAATCCCCTTTAGTTATATTTTTATTCACTTTTGGTCGTTGCATTTTGTCCTCAACAATGAATGGGCAAAATGAACCATAGAGAGCAAGCTACTCTCGACCATGGGTCAGCGCAAATGGAGGGGAGGATCAGCCAAACAATCAATTGATTAGGATTGTGGCGGCGCTTAAAGCCAGTGAAATGTGCGGGCAGAATCTAACGGGCGGCGGCATCGCCCGCAGGGGGGCTCCTACGTTCCAGTAGCAACTGTAGGAGCGGCCCCCGGCCGCGATGCTGTGAAGTTCGAGGGTGGATCGCCCGCGGGGCGGGCTCCTACATTCCAGTAGCCACTGTAGGAGCGGCCCCTGGCCGCGAATCGCCCGTGGGGCGGGCTCCTACATTCCAGATGCACCAGTAGGAGCGGCCCCCGGCCGCGATTCGCCCGCCTGCGGGACGGAATTCTTTAGCGCAAGCGGTCGGCAATCCCCGTAAGCGTCCTGGCAAGGGCGGCACTGCGCTGCTGCGTCAGCGCCTCTGCGCTGTCGGTTTTCAGACTGGCAGACAGTGTTTCCAGTCTCGTCGCCAGGTCCGAGTCCCGCCCACCGTCTTTCAGCCGCGATGCAGAGCTATCCAGGGCCGTTTTCAAATCGGTCTGCAAGGTAGCTTGCAGCGCATTGCTGCGTGCCAGCTGATCGAGATAGGCCTGTGCAACCACGGGTTCCGCCGGCCACGTGACCGGGTATTGCGTCTGCGGGTTAAACAGCGCGCCGTAGTCGGCAACTGATGCGGCCGCAATTTCATGCTCAGTGAGATATTCGCTCGGCACCAAGGTCAGAATATCCATGCCGCGCACGATTTCGGTGCCGTAGATCTTGTCGCCGTACCAGTAGGCCGACCAGTAGCCGCCGAGGACCAGATCTTCCGCGTGGATAGGGCCGCGATCGAAGTAGGCAATCTCGACCGGGTTGGTGGAATCGGTGAAATCGATAACCGAGATGCCGCCCTGGTACCAGGCCTGGACGAAAATATCTCGGCCCGGTACGGGGACGATGGAACCGTTGTGCGCGACACAGTTTTCCTGCTCTACCTGCGGCGCCGGCATTTTGAAATAAGCTTTGAAGTTCAGCTTGCCATCGACGATGTCATAGATGGCATCTGCGCCCCAGGTCAGCGGATCATAGGCCCGGCACCGCGGTCGGCTGCCGCCACCCCATTCGTCGGTGAAAATTACTTTGCTGCCATCGTTATTGAAAGTAGCGGAATGCCAGTAGGCGAAACCCTTATCGACGACGGCATCGAGGCGCTCCGGATTCAGAGGATCGGAGATATCGAATAAAATGCCATTGCCAGAGCACGCACCGGCAGCCAGGTTCAGCTCAGGAAATACCGTGATGTCATGACACTGATCCGTGCGGCTGGTTTCCTGCGTCTCGTCGCCGTGATCGCCGCCTCGCCACAGGCCGGCGAGAGTCCCTTCCTCTGGATCGGCAAATACTGCCGGGCTGTGCACGATGCGGGATTTGGACGGATCAGCGACCGGAATTTCGATAACATCGATGCGGAACAGCGCGGTGCGGTCATCACCCGGCATCTCTCCGATGCATCCATCCATCTCGTCCTCTTCACGCACGCGCGAGGTGCCGGAGTTGTAGACGACAATACGGTCGGCATCGCTGGTAACGACAGAATGCGTGTGCGAGCCACGGCAGGTTTGCACGGCGCCAACCTGTACGGGTCGCTCAAGATTACTGATATCGAAAATGCGAATACCGCGGAAGCGATCGTCGCTGACATCGGTATTGATGCCTTCCAGACCGCAGTCGAGGCGACCGCGCGTTTGTTCGACAGACATGATGAGTAAGTCACCGACGACAGACACGTCGCCCTGACCGCCGGGGCAGACGACCGAGCTCAATTGCTGCGGCATTCCGTCTTCCTGCAACCTGTATATGTTGAAACCATGATAGCTGCCGGCAACCATGACATCGCCGCGAAAGGCCATGTCGGTATTGGCAAAGCTCAGTAACGGCGAACGATCGTATTCTTCCTTGTCCCCGTCTTCTTCGTCGTCTTCGGCAATTACCTCGCCGTCTTTTGGCGGCATCTCAGGCGCCAGACCAGCGGGATTGCGGGGATCATAGAATCCCGGCGGTTTTGGCAGTGAAGCGACGAGCTGCATGTTTTTCATTGCCTGGCCGGCATCCTCCAGCCCGGCGGACAGGCCTGCACGCGGATCGTCGGACAAGGTGACGAGCAGCCCGTTCATGCGTTCAATCTCGGTTTCCTGGTCGTTGGTCACATCATTGGTGAACTCGAACAGCACCGGGTCGTAGGCAGCGCCTGGCTGCTCAAGCAGCTCTTCCACCATGGTAACGGCGCCTTCGTGGTGGGTAATCATGAGGCGCAGGAACATGCGGTCGAAGTCGGTGCCATCGAGGCCGGCAAGTTCTTCCATCTGACGGGGTGTAGCCATGCCGGCCATGCGGTGGTCGGTATGCATCGCATCGTGTGCGGTCGGATTGGGTACGGTCTCTCCGCGCGAACGCAGCCATTGCTGCATGAACTGGATTTCGTCTCGCTGTGACACGTTGATGCGTCCGGCAACGTCGACGAGCTCCGGGTGGTTGGTCCGACCCGCAACGAGTTCCGCGAGCTGCAGCGCCTGATTGTGATGCGGGATCATGTCCTGCATGAATCGCACATCATCCGGTGAATAGCTGGTATCGGCAATATCGATAGCCTCATCAGCGCTCAGTTCGCGGACATTCTCGCCGGGTTTCCCCGGTTGGATAATCGGCGCCTGCGCAAACACAATTGTCGCCTGGCCAAGAAGCAGCGCGCCGGACAGCGTGGACAGAATTGATCGAAGTGTTACGAAAGTCGGCTTCATTGATTTATCCCTTAGGAGTGAGCTTCAGCAGGCGGCCGCTACTTTCCTCGGCTTCGTCTTCGAGAACCCACAGCGCGCCCTCGGGGCCCTGCACGACGCTGCGAATGCGCGCGCCCATGGGATACCGAGCCGTTTCGCGGGCCTCGTTGCCATCGATCTGAATGTGCACGATCGCCTGGGACGACAGTCCGGCGACGAACAGATCGCCACGCCAGTCGGCGAACAGGTTGCCGCTGTAAACCATCAGATCACCTGGTGAGATCACCGGTGTCCACCAGGATGCAGGTGCAAGAAACTCCGGGCGGGTATCGTGATCCGGAATCGCGCGGCCATCGTAATGTTCGCCGTTCGACACAACGGGATAACCGTAGTTGCCTGCACGCTGAACCCTGTTGAGTTCGTCGCCGCCGGCAGGGCCCATTTCGATATTCCAGAGCTGACCATCCAGATCGATCGCGAGGCCTAGCGGGTTGCGATGGCCAAGCGACCAGATCTGCCCGTAGACGCCTTCGTCATCGACGAATGCATCGTCTTCGGTGTAGTTGACGAAGGGATTGTCATCCGGCACAGAGCCGTCATCGTTCAGTCGCAGAATCTTGCCGATGTTGGCCTGCATGTCCTGCGCGGGCGTGAATTTCTGCCGATCGCCGGAAGATATCCACAGATAGCCGTCATCATCGAACAGCAGGCGGTGACCGTAGTGCCCGTAACCGACAACCTTGGGATATTGCCGCCAGATCACCTCGGCATTCGAGAAATTGCCACCACGTTCGGTCTGGTTCAGGACGGCGCGCATGACTGCTGCACCGCGGGCATTGCCCTCGCCTCCCTCTGCGTAACTCAGGTAGATGAGTCCATTACTTCTGAAATCCGGGTGCAGCGCCACATCGCCGAGACCGCCCTGACCGCCGTAGTCCACATCCGGCATGCCGCCAACCGGCCGGGATTTACTGCCGTCCTGGCTCACAATCAGCAGGTTGCCCTTGCGTTCGGTCACCAGCATGCGGCCGTCGGGCAGGAATGCCAGCGCCCATGGCTGGTCAAAGGAAGTGACTGGCTGAATGGAAAAGGGCAGGTCATTCTGCGCCTGCGCGCCGGTTATCAGGAAAAAGCCTAATACGGTAGTCAACAGTATTCTGGTCATCGGAATCCTCGATCAGTCTGCGAAATGGCACTGGATTATTCGGCAGTATCTTAGCAAGAGAAAGGGCCCGCGGGCCGGATATGAGGTGCGACTGTGGCGCTTAGTGGTAGTTCAGCCTCGCGTTGCACCGGGTTGCTGCGTTGCCCGGTGCAGGGTAAGCAGTTGCCCGGTGCAGGGTAAGCAGCTGCCCGCGAATCAGCGTGGGGCCTGGCCGGCTTGCTGGCGCCATGCTGCTCTGCCCTTATGAAGCGTGCAATCTGATAGCGCAATTGACGTCTGCGCCGTTCAGCTAAGCTCTTTTGGCGCGCGTCGTCCGCCACGCCAGTTACGTTGTCGTCTGCCGGTTTTCGCGGCCGCGATGACAGCGTCGGGAAAAATGATCGAAAGGTTTGCCTCAGCCGCCTCCCGCCAACGAACGATTTCACGTTCTGCAAAGTCTGCCTGCGTGCTCGTACCATGTCTGACCAGTTCTGCTGCTACCGCTTCACGCTCCTGTTCTGTCATGACAATCTGCGGGCGGACGCCGCTGACGTCGATGCTTTTGTGTCGCGACAAATTACTCAGCAGGTGAATGCGATCAAATTCGTGCCGCAAAACGAGGCTGCAGATTTTCTTGATCGCAGCGTCACGGCCGCCCAGATCCGCGCCACGGCTGATTTCCAGATTGACCAGTTCTGCACCGAGCACCCAGTTGGCGTCGCGATGGCGAAATTCGCCGCCGTACACCATGGCGGCTTCGAATCCGATGACGCGGATGAAATCGTTGATGAGTTGCAGCGACCGCCGTTGCAGGACACGCTCACCGATCGCCTTGGCACCGTAGGTCGTAAGCTTTCCCGCTAACCAGCTTGCACCAACGGCAATCGGATTCATGCCGAGCGCGAGCCTGGCTACCTGCAGCGCATTTAGACCTTGCTCCATGTAAGGTCTGAAAGCCTTATAGGTGCCATAGTAAGACGCGCCGCGGCGAACCAGCCGATACACTTTTGCAGTGTTGTACGACTTCAGGTTTCCCGGCAGCGATTCGACGACGATCAACAGGTGCAGCGATACACTGCTTAAGCTCTTGGCGATGAGCTCTATGTCTGTCTCCAGCAGAGGATCCGCCGTCTCTGGCTGATAGAGTTCTGCTACCTGCTCAACGAATGTGCGGATGTCCTTAAGTATCAGCGGTGTGTTTACTCCGTCGTCGGACGCATAGCGGTTTTCCAGAATGCGGTTGAACGCAAGCTGGCTTTCCGCTTCGATAAGGCCGATAAGTTGCCTGTCCTTTTCAGCCAACGCTTCGAGTTCCTCGTCCGTTGGATCGATTTGTACGAGGTCCGTGTAGTCGTCGTGGGAAAACTGCGACGTACGGATTTGTCGTGCCAGGCGTAATTCGCGCAGCTCGAGACGGCGTTCATATTCTGCGATCGAGCGCAAGCGATAGTCGACGAGTTCTTCACCAGACATATCGGCCTGACTATCGACTCCATGGGCCCATGGCGGCACATCGCGTAGCTGACGCCGGATGACGACGACCACGGTGGCCAGCAGCAACATGATCAGCCCGGCAAGTATGAGTGCTGTGAAAAGATCGGGTGGCCATAGTCGCACCAGTAGCGTTGCCAGAAGAACGATGGCGGCAACAGCGGTGCCCCAGCCGAACAGAACGTATCGGTTTTGTCTGAAGTTAGGCATTTATCGGCGTATTTAAGCTCACTCAGCGCTGGAACGTCAGCTAAATATCGATATCCAGCTGTCGGCTGACAGCCAGCCGCGTTTTATTCGTGACGGCGTGCCAATGCAACGGCTTCGGGGTTGACGATATAGGGATTCTACACCTGCCAGCGGACTTCGGCGTCGCGATGGACAACTCGTCCTGCGATGCACAACAATGTGCGACCGGTTACTCGGTCGGCTGGTTCGCACGTCGCCCAGGAGAATTCTGCTGCCAATGCTACCCAGAAAAATTGCCATCATCACCGGCGATCCATCGCTGCCCGACCCCACCAAGCAGGATCACAGCTACGGACCGGAAGATCTCGCTGTGCATGAAGCGATGCGCAAGGCTTTTGAGTCGCTAGATAAGTTTGACTACACGATCATTGAACAACATGCGGGTCTCTTCGAAAGGCTGGCAGAACTCGACCCTGACCTGGTCGTCAACTTCTGCGACACCGGGCTCTATAACAACCCGAACTACGAAATTCATATCGCCACCCAGCTCGAAATCATGGAAATCCCCTATACGGGTGCGGCACCGCGCGCGATGCTGTATTGCTACGACAAGCAGATCGTGCGACTCCTTGCAGAGTCGCTCGGCGTCGAGGTGCCCGCGGAATTGTTCGTGCAGGCTGCCGATGTCAGGAAAGCCAGGGTCACCGTGTTCCCCGCGTTGCTCAAGCCGAATACTGCCGATGGCAGCGTCGGCATTACCAAAGATGCTGTCGTGCAAAATGAGCGTGAAGCGAGCGAGTATCTCGCGTGGCTGGCGGAGGAATTGCCGGGCCGGGATGTGCTGATTCAGGAATATCTGCCCGGTATCGAATACGGGCTTGGCATCATCGGCAACCCGGAGGGCGATTTTGCGGCGCTGCCAATGCTCGAAGTGGATTTCTCTGCACTGCCGGCCGACTGCGCGCCCATTCTTTCTTTCGAATCCAAAACAGATCCGGATTCACCCTACTGGACTGACATTGGCTTGAAGCAGGCGACTTTGCCGGCGTCGCAACAACGGCAACTGCTTGAGCGCTGTCGCGCGCTGTTTCGCCGCGTAAGCCTCCGGGATTACGGCCGTTTCGACTTCCGTACCGCGGCCGACGGAAGTATCAAACTGATGGAAGTCAATCCGAACCCTGCCTGGGGATACGACGCGAAACTGGCCGTCATGGCTGGCTTTGCCGGTTGGTCGTATGCCGATCTGCTGGAGAAACTCGTGGCTACGGCATGGGCGAGAGCTAAACGAGACGGCGTGGCACGCGGACGTTGAAGTGGCGATCGAAGAATCGTTCTGTACCCTCGTCTGCCTCCAGCCGGCCGTCGAGATAAAAATTTTCCGCATCCGCCGTCTGTGTCATTGCCATGCGAATCGTCACTCGCCAGTCGCCGCGAGTCAGCGTTGAGCGCACTTCGATGATCTCCTTTGCCGATAAGGGATCGTCTTCACCAATCTCGAAGCACTTGGTCATCGTGTAACCAATGCGCAGATCGTTTTCTTGCAGGTGGACGAGACTCGCATCGCTGAACTCGGTGCCGTTCAGCTCGTAGTGAAAACGATTCGTCGTCAGATCAATGGCCAACTTACGGCTGAACTGGTGCAGGCGGACACGCTTCATTATTCCGCTTGAGCCCGTTTCGGGTTCGGCAAATGGGGGCAGCGCTGCGTCCTCTTCCCGCGGTGGCCGTACCGGAAGCACGAGCACGCTGTCACCGTTCATGATGTGCAAACTGGGCGTTGAGTTGCTGGGCCAGACGATCGGCCAGTAGGCGGTCGAAACGGCGACCCGGATACGATGGCCCTGGGGAAAAGCGTGGGCAATATCGTTGAGCGTTACCTCGACTTCGATGTTCTCACCCGGCACCAGCGGTTCGGGTTCGGCATGACTGTTGCGATGTGTCAGGTTCAGCACACCGTAAGTCACTCGCAATGAAGTGCCATCGGGCGCCACGTCGCAAAGGCGCACGATAATGTTGGCAGCCGGCTGATCGGAACGCAGCGACAAGCGAACGACTGGCGCACCCAGAATCTCGACGCGCTCGTTAAGCGTTCGCGTATCCCAGGTCAGTGAGAAACCGTCGTCGGGTCGCTGGTCTCGCGGCATCTCGCCGTCGCTGCCAAACGCACACCATTCGCCGCCGCGAATGCCGCAGGACTGCGGCGATGACAGGATCTGCTCTTCGGGTTCGCCAGGATCACGCGAACATCCCTCTGCTGACAGATAATATTCAAGCGGCGTGATTTCAGGACTCGGCCACACCTTTTCTGCGACCCAGCGTCCCGGTATCGTCACATACTGCGGCGCAGGCTTAACCGCTTCCTGCAGCCAGACTCGCAAGACCGGCTCGCGATCTATGCCATTGTCGACGTCCTTTAACCAGCGGTCCCACCAGCGCACGGCCTCCTGCAGAAAACCGATTTCGGGGCCCGGCACGCCCTGGTGTGGAAAGTTGTGCGCCCAGGGTCCGATCAGTCCCTTGCAGGGGGCCTTAAGCGATGCGAGCAGACGCGGCACTGCATTGGAATACCCATCCGCCCAGCCACCAACGGCATATACCGGAATTTTTATCCGCTCGATATGATCGGAAACCGATCCCTCGCGCCAGTAATCGCCCCGCCATTGCTGTCGCGTCCAGAGCTCGGGGAAGTTGGGCAAATGCTCAAGCCGATTTCGCCATTGCAGGCGCCAGCCGTCGCCGACAATTTCCGGATCCGCTGGCAGGGCCTGGTTCACCATAAAAATCGATCCCCATTGCAGGTTCTCTGTCAGCAGACAGCCACCCATGTAGTGGGCATCGTCACTGTAGCGATCGTCGGATGCGCACAGGGTGATGATGGCTTTCAGTGCAGGCGGTTGCAGCGCAGCAATCTGCAAGGAATTGAAGCCGCCCCAGGAAATACCGAACATCCCGACGCTACCGCTGCACCACGGCTGGGCTGCCATCCATGCGATGACTTCCACGCCATCTCTATGCTCCTGCGCCGTGTATTCGTCGGTGAGCAAACCATCCGAGTCGCCCGAACCACGCAGATCGACGCGAATGCTCGCGTAGCCGTGAGCTGCAAAGTAACCGTGCATGGGTTCGTCGCGGTGGCGCATGAAATCGCGTTTGCGGTAAGGGAGAAATTCGAGCAGCGCCGGAACGGGCGTGTCCATCGCATCTTCAGGACGCCAGATGCGTGCCGCCAGCCGGCAACCGTCGGACAGGGTAATCCATTCGTTCTCGATGACCTCTATGCCGTTACTCACTCTGGCTTGCGCCGCCGGCGTTGCAGCAATGACTGGGTTGACCAGAAACTCAGCGCAAGCTCCTGGCGCACGCGGCGGCCGAGTTCGAGATCATGGGTGTTGACGATCGCCAGCCTGAAACCGCCGGGCGGCATAGAGTGGCTTGCCGGCGGACGGTCTTCATGGAAAGTGATCTGCACGCTCGAAATGCCTTCGGTGTTTTTCACCCGATCGACGACTTCCGCCTGGGGGTGGCGATATTGCACCCCGTGTGTGCCGAACAGCACGACGCTGTAACCGTCACGACGCCTTCTGTCGTCAAAGTCCCAGGTTTGTTCCGCATAAAGCTTCACCAACGCCTCGACCCAGTGATCACCGTAGAGGTCCGGCCACTGATCAGCAAAACGCATATGTACTTCGATAATGACGGCATCGATGGTTTCGAAATTGAGCATGCCCGTGTATCCCGGCATGTGTTCCCGGACCCAGTCAACGAGATAGTTTTCGATCTTCGGTTTTTCGGCGGCAAGCACGGTCCAGAAATCGAACATGCCGCCCTCCAGCGGCTCACCCACCGAGTGACGCTGCCATTTCACTTCGCCGTCGACGACAGCGACGTCAGTGCTGACATGCTCACCCTGTAGCATGTGCATCCACATGTGACCCGGACGCTGCCGGTATTTATATTCCTTCGCGGTGCGCAGTACGCCACTGCCGGCGCCCATGCCACGCATATTGTAAATCGGCTTGCTGAAGACAGGAAACGTAGCAGGATCTATACCGTGGGGTGCGCAGTCCAGCTTCTGGCTCTCCGCAACGGCGAGCTTGTTGTAAACCCATTTATACTCGGGATACCAGCGCCAGGCATCACCGTCCTCTGTCGGAACATTGACATCGTCCGGGCAGGGGATGCCTGCGAAATACTGTTCTCGCCAGGGGTCAGCTTCGCAAATAGGCATACGGAATGTCCCGGTGATTATTCAATTGCTTACCAGGGACTCCCTGGCCGTCTGGATTATTGCTTTTCAGAATCGTAATCTTCAGCCAAAACTATTCGTCTGCAATGTGTCCACATTCAATTGTCGCAGAACGCAACTTCTGTTGGTGAACTATCAGCCTGTCGATCCCCTGGTCTCAGTACTTGACAGCCGGGCGTAGCGACCCTCGGGAGCGAACCTCCTGTCGCGTTGCCAACGCATGCCATCCTGGCGCCGGTCACCCCGAGGGGCCTGCCTGGCCGCCACCGCAGTCACGGGCCGCAAAGAACGCCGACGATGGCGTTTGACATAGTGTGGTCGGCGGGGATCGAGACAGTCACTATTCTGCCCGTCAGAACGCTATAAACCGCCTGACGACAGCAATTTGAGCGTGCCATGCTGCAGATTGCTATGATCGTGCTTCGAATAACATGAATAAAGACAAAGGGTTTTGGCACGTGGCGCAGCGAAAAAATTATGTAGATGAAGATACATCGGATCTCGGACAGCTGCGTCCCGGCAAACGAATCGAGCGGCCCAACCCTCGCAGGAAAAACGCACGACACGATGCAGGCAGCGAGCATTACGGCAGTCCCGATCCGACCGTCAACATTGCTGTTGACGGCGTAGACGCCGACGCCGAATCAGACGACGTTTCAAGCGATGAATCGTCCGCTGTTAGTTTGCTCGCAATCGATGAATACAGCGCGGACAATTGCAGTGACCTGCCGTCGGTCATCGCCGTTAGCCGATTGCAGGCTTCCCGAACTCTGTCGGTGGACGACGTCATTAATGATCGCTACGTCATCGTCGACAACCTGCCCGGATCCGGGATGGGCCAAATCTATAAAGCGCTTGATCGACAGCGCGCAAGCATTGATGGTGCCGCAACTTATGTCGCGCTGAAATTTTCAAAGCCGATTGCCAGTGACAACAGATCGCTTTCTCGAATTGAAATTGAGTTCCGCAAGCTATCAGAGCTGCATCACCATAACGTAGTTCGCGTCTTTGATATCGGCACACACAACGGTGCCGAATTCATCGTTATGGAATGGCTGGAAGGCCAGTCGCTGCTAAACGTTCTTGAGAAACTGTCCAGCAAGCGGATGGCATTGGCGCGGGCACGGGAGATTATTCAGTCGACGGCGGCGGCACTGGCACACGCGCACGCCAGAGATGTCATACATGGTGACATCAAGCCTTCAAATATTTTCGTGACCCGCAATGACGGCGTCAAACTTATCGATTTCGGCGCGTCATCAGACAGTGAAGATAGGGAATCCACGGAGAACTGGACGACGGAAGCCTATGCAAGCGCAGAGCGCCTGTCCGGAAGTCCTGCAAGCAAGTCGGATGATGTATTTGCCCTCGGCGTTACCGCCTACCTGCTTCTGACCGGCGAGCGGCCGTTTGGCAACAGCGATGCGGAGACAGCACGGCGTGAAAAGTTGCTACCTGAGCCATTGCCCGCCGATGCTGATGAGAACTGGCCGGCAGTCAAAGCGGCGCTTTCATTTGCCGCCACCGAACGGCCCGGTGATGCAGAACAGTTCCTGGCGAAGTTCAGGAGCGAAGAAGAGCAGACCGCAAACGCTTTTTGGGCAGAGGAGAGGACTCGGCGCGCCGTCAGTGTTCTCCCTCACATTGCGGCGGCGGTTTTCCTGATATTGGTAATGGCCGTCTGGACGACGCGCCCGACTCCGCCGGGTTTGCCGGATGTCTCCGAAATCCTCCGTCGCGCTGATACGGCGTTGTTGCAGGGCGGCCTGATTGAGCCGCCGCAACGAAGTGCGTTTCATTACTATCGTCAGGCTTTGCAGCGATCGCCTGACAGCAGGCAGGCACTCGATGGTCTGGATGAAGTTGCGAGCGGGCTACTGGCGCGTGCCGGTCAGTCGCTGATGGCGGACGACTACCGCACCGCTCGACGTAACCTGTTGCTCGCGACTCAGGTAAACCCGTCGCACTCGGGAATACCGCTGGTCGCGGAGCTGGTAGGGCGCCACGCGACAAATTTGATAGCGCGTGCCGATAGAGTCGCACTCAGCGACCCGTTTGCCGCGGAAGACCTGTTGCGCGATGCCGAGCAGCTGGCTGGCAGAGATAATGACGAGATCGCGTCTGTCCGCGAAAAGATGGCCGACGCGCTCATAGAGGCGGAATTACAGCTGATTTTTGCCGGCATTGACGAGCGTATTCTCGCAGAACGACTGGCAGTGCCAAGCGGTGACAGCGCCATCGACCTGCTCGCCGATGCGCGACGACTGCGCGCGGATGACAGCCGAATACCGCTGGCGGCGAATCGAATCGTATCAGCGCTTCTGTTCCAGGCACTGTTTGCCATTTCTGAGGAAAAAATTGGCGCTGCCGAGGCCTTCATCAACGCCGCCAAAACCCTGGATACCCGCCACCTGGCGATGGCCAGGGCGGAGTATGAACTCGTCAAAGCGAAGAATCGCATCGCGGCGCGTTAGTCGGTAGTTGAGGCCAATCCAGCCAATCTCAAATAAATTGCCAGGTTGCAAATCGACTAAGATCGAACTCGGCGAGCATGGCAGTCCGACCTGGTTTACAGTAGATGTCGGTCATCGGATAACAAAAATGAAAACTGTCATTCTCCGGCTCGATCTCGCCATCCTTCGTCGCGGATTCTGATTTACGATGTCCGGCTGGCTATTCGGCATCGTTGTACCGCTGCTTTACATCGCTGGCATTGCCAGCGCAGTCGACGCGCTTTTGCGCGGCCGTGGTGCCCAGAGCACTACCGCCTGGATTCTCGGGCTGTCACTCCTGCCATTTATTACCCTGCCGCTTTACTGGTTTTTCGGCCGCCAACATTTTTCCCGGTATGCCGAAGTCATGGAGGAATTCGACAAAAGGTTCGAGAAGGTGCAGAAGGGGCTAATCAAGCTCGCGAAAGATGAATGGGACGCAAGTCTGGAGCAAGAGGTGGATGCGCGGACGCGCTGCGAATTGACGGCATTCCAGAAGCTGGGGGATACGCTGTTCTCGCGCGGCAACCGAACCAAACTGCTGATTAATGGTGAAGCCATGTACGAGGCCTTGTTCGCTGCAATAGACGCGGCCGAGCACTATGTACTGGCGCAATTCTACGTCGTCCGTGATGACGACATCGGCACAAAATTCCAGGAACATCTATTGAGTGCGGCAGCGCGTGGCGTGAATGTTTACCTGCTGACGGACGGTATAGGCTCGTTCACCCTGCCAGATGCGTATTCCGAGAAACTCACCAAGGCCGGTGCGAAAGTCGCCAAATTTTCCGGCAGCCAGTCCAGCTTCAAGCAGTTCCGGCTGAATTTTCGCAATCACCGAAAAATTGCCGTCATCGATGGCCAAACCGCGCTGGTGGGCGGACTCAATGTTGGCGACGAATATCTCGGGCTGGATGAAAAGATAGGCAACTGGCGCGACACACATCTGGAGCTTGGCGGCCCCGCAGTAGTGAGCCTCCAGATTGCGTTTGCCAAAGACTGGTTTTTTGCAAATCGTGAAATGCCGGCCGATCTCAAGTGGGAGCCTGAGTGCGAGAAGCAGGACGCGAAAGTGATGATTGCCAGCTCCGGGCCGCACAGTGATATTGAGAATTGCGGGCTGCTGTTCGCGCATCTGATCTCCAGCGCCGAAGAACGTGTCTGGATCGCATCGCCCTATTTCGTCCCGGACGGTCGTGTACTCGGCGCACTGCAGCTTGCGGCCATGCGCGGTGTTGATGTGCGCATCATCGTGCCACGCTCCAGTGATAACCCGCTATTCCGCTATGTACCGTTCGCATTTTTCGACGATGTTCTCAAGGTCGATGTCCGCATATTTTTCTATGAAAATGACTTTCTGCATCAGAAAGTGGTGCTCGTTGATAACGAGTACGCCGTTATTTCTACAGCAAACCTCGACAACCGTTCCTTTTTTCTCAATTTCGAAGTAAGTGCTGTTGTTAACGACGAGTCGTTTTGCAAAGAGGTCGAAAGCATGCTCGAGCAAGATTTCGAGTGCGCCACCGAGATGAAATCGTCCGATCTGGAAGCGCGCAGTTTTCGCCAACGACTGCTAACCCGGCTCACGCGACTGTTCGCTCCCTTGCTCTGATTCGAGCGTGACCGTCGCCAGCAACGGCAAATGATCCGACGCAATGCGGCTGTCGGCTGTTCGAAGTGCTGACGCTTTGACTTCTGCGCCAGCAGGAAAGGCCCAGATGCGGTCAAGGCCCAGTGCAGGCCGCCTGCAGGGAAACGTTGCGACGCGCCTGTGCGTGGAGAAATACTCGCGCAGCCGGCGGGAAAATGCGCTGCGTTCGTGCCACTCATTGAAATCGCCGATCACCAGATGCAAGTCTGCCCGCGTCTCGAAGAGCGCATCAATAATTCCGGCCGTCTGCTTGCGCCGCTCGATGGGGCTGACACCAAGATGCACGACCATGATCTGTACAGGGTGGGTTTCGGCGTCGACGACGCAGTCGAGCATGATACGCGATCGATGTCCCGGAACTGAAAGATCACGAAATTCAGTTGAGATGATTGGAAAGCGGCTCAACATTGCGGTGCCGAAATTTTCACCCCCGCGATGAAAGGAAGTCGCGTAAACGCCGTGCATCCCGAGTTGCTCCGCCCAGCGATCGATGAGGCAGTCTTCTGCCCCGACCCGATGATTCACAAATTCCTGCAAGCCGATGACGTCGGCATTCGAGTGCCGCAGCACCTGCAGGATGCGCTGCGGCAGTGTTTTGCCGTCCGTGCCTTTGTAACCATGCACGTTGTAGGTAAGAACACGGAGTTGCATTGCAGTCCCTGCCGTTGCTGTCAATGGGGATCGGCCTAGCGACTCGGATTGGAAGTGCCGTCGCTCGTGGCCAGCGCCAACCTCGCAATCTTACGTACGTAGCTGTGCACGCGCCGATAGTTTTCGATGATGTCGGTTTCTATCTGAAATGCCAGCAATCTGTGCGGTTCATCCGCTGTCAGGCGCCGGGCGATATGTGCGGCCGCTTCTTCTGCGAGCGTGGCGACTTCCGCCTTGCTGTCGATCGCTTCACGAGCAGACTCCTGTTCGCCCGTCTCCAGTGCCGATAGCGCCCGATCGAACGATCGACAGACCGCATCGTGCAGCGGCTCGAGCACTTGCCGCGTTCCGGCACTGATCGTCAGATCCGCGTCCCGTCGCTTGCGGGCGATGGTCAGGACGTCCTTGTCCAGCACATCGCCAATGTTCTCGATGTAATTGGCGATGCCCACGAAGTCGCTTAGTTGCTGCGGTTGCCTGTGAATCAAATCCTTCTGCGACAGCTTGCCAATGAAGCGGATGATATCGCCGTACAGTGTGTCTATATCTTCGTCTGCGCGCAGGATAGCGTCGCTCTCCTCGTCGCCTCCTGTCGTCGCGACCCGCAGCGACTGCCCCAGCATTGATCTGGCCAGCATCGCCATGCGCAACAGTTCGCGACGAACCTGATCCAGCGCCAGCGCTGGCTGTTCGAGAAACATGGCATCCAGGTACAAGGGTCTGATGCCCTCCTCGATCCTGCGAGGCGGCACCAGCCGGTTAACGACGCGGCCGAGCGGGCCGGTGAACCAGATAAACAGCAGCAGATTGCCTACATTGAATAGTGTATGTGCATTGGCGATTTGCCGCGGCGTATCCGCCAGTGCACGAGCGTCGGCATCCAGCGCCGCCGATACAGGCGAAAGTATACGGGCCGCATCGGCAAGCTGGGTGATGAAAAACATCCACAGCAATACGCCGGCGACATTGAAGATGACATGTACCCAGGCAGCCTGCAGGGCTTCTCTCGGGCGGCCGATGGCCGATACGAAGGCGGTGATACAGGTGCCGACATTGGCGCCAAGTATCAGGCCAATTCCGGACTCCAGTGTGATCAGACCCTGACTCGCCAGCACGATGACGATACCGGTGGTCGCTGATGAGCTCTGTACCAGCGCCGTAAAGACTGCGCCCAGCAGAATGGCAAGCATCGGATTCTGCATGTTCTGCATCATGTCGATGAACGGTGGCCATAGACGTAACGGTCCCGTCGCAATACTCATCAACTCCATGCCGAAGAAAATCAGGCCGAGGCCCATCACCACGGTGCCCCATTGGCGGACACGCTCGTGGCGAGCCAATGCGCCGGTGAAAAAACCCGCGGCAATAATCAGCAGACCGTACTTGTAGACCTGGAAGGCAATGATCTGGGCCGTAAATGTGGTGCCGATATTTGCGCCCAGAATGACGCCGATTGCCTGGCTCAGATTCAGCAGCCCGGCGGAAATAAAACCGACAACGAGCACTGTCGTTACGGAAGACGACTGGATAACCGCCGTCACAATGGCCCCGGCCAGCGCAGCGGAAAAGCGGTTCGCCGTAAGTTTCGCCAGAAGCGTTTTCATGCCACTTCCGGCAACGACTTTGAGCGACTCTGTCATTTGCCGCATGCCGTATAAGAATAGCGCCAGACCGCCACCAAGCTGCGTGATCAGGACGCCAAACTCGAAGCTCGCGGACTGGGTTGCGATCGTCATGGTTACCATAAACTTGCGATGTCAGCGCGGTACTGTAATGCCAAAGCCGGCTTGAATCATCCCTCTCGGGTACGGTTACTGACAAGCATTCCGCTATGTGGGGTAAGCGTGTGAACTGCGTACACGATCGTCGTCGCAACGGCTGCTATGTTGTTGCAAGCCAATTTATGAGGTCGCCCGCTCGGCGGGCTCCTACATTGCTTACAAACGTTTCAAGATCGCCGCGAAGTCGCGAAATCTTTAATCGTCTGACGACATAATGAAGCTGCATCGCAGGTCAGCGGAGCCCTGGCCCTTATGTCAATCTGGCCGCGGTGCGCGGTGACAGACTCAGGGTGTTTGCAGGCGCTTCATGACCGCTTAAAAAATGTAGTGTAATGTTCTTTGAAACAACAGGATCTCAAGGTCCGTCCCTATGGTCGTCCACGCAAAGCCACAAACAACAGGCACCTTCGCTGCACTGCCCTCGGTAGTCGCACTGGTCGCCGGGCTCCTGCTCGGCATTCTGGCTCACCAGACCGGCT
The DNA here is from genome assembly GCA_037968735.1 of Woeseiaceae bacterium. Classification (GTDB taxonomy): domain Bacteria; phylum Pseudomonadota; class Gammaproteobacteria; order Steroidobacterales; family Woeseiaceae; genus SZUA-117. Next base: position 60,162 of record JBBKWC010000043.1, read on the forward strand.
GGCCGCTGCTACTGGCGTTTCAGGACTTGCTCGATCCGCTTGGACAGCTATGGCTGCGGGCATTGCAGATGACGGTATTTCCGCTGGTGGTGCTGAATCTGCTGATGGCCATATTGAATTCGTCGGGAACGACATCGTTTGGCAGGCTCGGCCTCGGCACACTGGCGTTGTTTGTTATGTTCCTCATTGCCGGCGCTGCCCTGACGGTGACTCTCGGTAGCGCCGTAATTGCCTTCATTCCGGTGGACCCGGCGGCGTCAGATGCCATCGCCATGTTCTCGGACAGAGCGGCTGAATTGACCTCGGGCACGAGAGAGCAGCCATCCTTCGGTGCCTGGATCATGAGCCTGATTCCGAAAAATCCATTTGCGGCCCTCGCCGGCGGTGACCTGTTGCCAGCGCTGGTGTTTACGTTGCTCTTTGGTCTGGCACTCACCAAAGTCGAAACGAACAACCTCAAGGTCGCGACGCAATTTTTCCAGGCTTTGTGCGAAGCCATCATGGTGCTCGTTAAGTGGATACTGGTGTTTACGCCGGTTGGCGTATTTGCACTCACGGCGGTCCTGGCGACCGGCCTGGGTACGGGAGCGCTGACGACGATTGTCCAGTACGTGGTGCTGACAACGGGCTTTCTGATCCTGGCAACCTTGCTCGTTTATCCGGTGACCACGTTGTTCGGCGGAATGTCAGCCGCGCGTTTCGCTCGTGGCGTGATGCCGGCGCAGATTGTCGCTTTCAGTACGCGATCTTCACTGGCTTCGCTGCCTGCGCTTCTTGAGGGTTCGCTGGACCGGCTGAAGCTCAGACCGGCCATCGCCAACCTGACATTGCCGCTGTCCGTATCCGTGTTCAAATTCAACCGATCCATTACCTCAACATTAAAGCTGCTCCTCATCGCACACATTTTCAGTATCGACCTGAGCATGGCGCAGATCCTGACGTTTGTCGTATCCGTCATGTTGATCAGCTTCAGCGCAGTCGGAATACCCCTGGGCGGCGGCGGTATGAAGACGCTGCCGGTCTATGTGGCGGCCGGCATACCGCTGGAGGCTTACGTGCTGTTGCAAATGGCCGTCGCTATTCCAGACATCTTCAAGACGGTGCTGAACGTGACTGCTGATATGTCGGTCGCCGTGATCGCCGACCGCTGGCTGAATCGGGATGCGGCTGCAGCGCGAGCAGGCATGCCGGTCGACACCGAACCAGTACAAACCACGGACACGTTGGGAATAGCACGGGATGAACGTTAGCTATCTCGCCGTCACAGACGACGCGGCCGGTCGTACATGATTTTTTACCTGTCTCCGGAAGGAAGGTGCGGCGTTCGCTACTATATTGGCGGTCGCTGGCGCACAACGAACAATCCTGAGATTGGAACGATCAGTTACGAAGACTTGTTTCGGGCGGAGTCGCTCGCTGTCGGCACCTACATTTTTTCCGGTATCGAGCAGCTCACACCTGCCGGCAAAGAGCTAGCGGAACTTACCTGGGAGACACTCAGCAAGGCGGGGCAGAAAGTGCTGAATCGGCCTTCCTCCATGTACTCGCGGCATGGCTTGCTGCAGCTCATGCACCAGTCGGGAGTGAATGACTTCCGCTCTTTCACGCCTGACCACTTGCCGGCTGATATCCGCTTCCCCGTCTTTGTTCGCGAAGCAGAACAACACGATGGCAATATGTCACCGCTCATCGAAAGTCATGGTGAGCTGGTGACATTTCTGCGCTGGACGAAACTGCGCGGTTACCGGGCTGACGAACTGCTAATCATCGAATTCTGCGATACCAGCAATGAGCAGGGTGAATTCCGCAAATATTCTGCGCAGATTGTCGACGGCGTGATCGCGGCACGCTTTCTCAATATTGACCAGTACTGGATGGTCAAGACGCACGGCAAAGTCTATAAAGAAGAATGGGCTGCCGAAGAGTTCGCCTACCTCCGCGACAATCCGCACGCAGCGTCCCTGAAACCCATTTTCGACATGGCCCGAGTGGATTACGGCCGCATCGACTACAGCATACTGGACGGTCGCGTGCAGGTCTGGGAGATCAACACAAATCCGACCATTGGCGGTTCGCCACCGTCGCCTGACAAAAAGAAAACGCCGGAGTGGATACGCGAGATTCAAAAACCGGGCAAGCAGGTTCATTTCAACAATTTTCAGTCGATGCTTGAAGCCGTCGACACACCTGCCAACCATGAAGTGAGCTTGCCCCTGCAGTTGCCAGTCAGCGTCCTCAAGTCCTGGCAGCAGGAAGTGGCCGCAACCCGCAAAGCCCTGCGGCGGCGCGAATTCATCGGCAAGCTGGCTGACTGGCCCGCCGTTCGTCAGGCGCGCAATGTTGCGAAGCGGGTGCTCGGTATCGCCTGATTGCTGACAGCTAAACGGCGCTCCGCTTCATACTAAAGAAAAGCCGCTCTCCGGCCGACTCATAGGCTATATCGACCCCCTTTTTGCCCTCATTACGGGGCGGGAGACAAATTTGCGGGTATCCGGGCTGACCCCGGATTCCATTGAGCGAAGAGCAGCAGATGAAAGCCGCAGCAAAACAGAAAATCGGGCGGTACGAAGTTATTCGTGCCATCGGTAAAGGCGCTCAGGGCGCGGTTTACCTGGGCCGCGATCCGACCCTGGACCGCCTGGTTGCGATCAAGGTCCTTACCAGCAAGGACGCCGAGTTGAACAGCATGTCGGCAGACGGCGTGCCACTCGAGGGGCGCATTTCGAGCAAGCTGAAGCACCCGAATATTGTGCCGATTTTTGACGCAGGCGAATTCTCGGTGGGTCCGTATCTCATCTTCGAGTACGTGAAAGGCGAGACGCTGGCGCAAACACTGCAGTTCTCCGGGCCGATGACCGTGGCCGCGGCCGTCCCGCTGATTGCCGCTATCCTGCAGGCCGTCGCTACCGCGCACGACGCCGATATCCTGCATCTTGATTTGAGTCCGAGAAATATCCTCATCGATGCCGATGACGTACCACGCGTCATGGACTTCGGCCTCGCACAATACGTCAGCACCGGACGCGAACCGCAGGAGTTTACGTCGGGCACCTTGCGTTACATGTCGCCCGAACATTTTCTTGGCAGACCGCTGGGACCGTGGACTGACGTCTTTGCGCTCGGCAGCACCTTTTTTGAGCTGATAAGCGGCAAACGCGCGATGGCGGGAGACAAACTCGAAGTTATTCAACACATGATCATTGCCGGAGAAGTCGATTTCTCGCCGTTAGAAGCCGATCCGCACGGCGAGGCCTTCGCCCGATTCCTCACAGGCGCGCTCGAGAAAAACGAACAGGGGCGCTATGCCAATGGTTCGGCGATGAGTGAAGCATTCGAACTCTTCCTGACTGAATCCGGACTGCCGCCTGGCGTCAAAGCGGCTGCAGCGACACACAGCACCGTAGAGTTTCTGTTGCGACGTATGGAAAGAACGGGAGACTTCCCGACCATATCGCGCACCTTGTCGGACATAAATCGCCTGACCGGCGACGCCGTCGATGCCAATGCGGACAAACTGGCCAACGTAATTCTCCGGGACTTCGCACTGACAGGAAAGCTGCTGAAACTGGTCAATTCGGCGTTCTACGGCAGTCGCGCCACAGAGATCACGAGCATTTCTGACGCGGTGGTGTTTCTGGGTGTCGAGCAGGTCCGTATGACTGCGAACAGCCTGACATTTTTCGGTCACATGAAATCAGATTCTGCGGTGCTGAAAGACTCGATGACCAAGTCGTTTCTGAGCGGCCTGATCGCCAGATACCTGGCCCAGCGCCAGCGGCTGCAAGGCAGGGAAGAAGCTTTTATCTGCGGTATGTGCCAGAACCTTGGCGAGAATCTTGTCATTTTCTACTTTGCCGAGGACTTTACCGATATCCAGGATCTGGCGCGCTCGAAAAAACTCAGCAGGTCGGCAGCGGCTCGCGGGGTACTTGGCGTCGATTATGCCGAACTGGGCGCGGCCGTGGCGAAGACCTGGAATCTCCCGGCTACGATTATTGATTCGATCCGCGGCGTACCCCCGGGAACTGTGAAGAAGCCGGCTGCGGAGGCACACAAGCTGCGCAATCTCGCCGTGTTCGCCAATGAACTGTGTGATTTGTTTCAGCTTGAGGACAGCGACGACATCGATCCGGCAATGCTTGACCTGCTCGCCAGGTTTTCAGCCAGTGTCGAACTGGACGCGGATTTTTGCGTCAAACTGATCGATGCAGGCTTCGAAAAACTGAAACAATATGCACCAATTTTCGAGATCAATATTGCATCCAGCAGCTTCTGTAAAAACGTTCGCGCGTGGCTGGATCAGCATGAAGTTGAAAGCGAAGACACGGCACAGAAAACCGCGTAAGCAAGCGGCACGGTCGGGCGAGCGATAGGCCCTGTCAGGCCAGCAGCCACCGTCTCGAGCACCCGCGTTACGGTAGATCAGCACCTGCATCACCCGGCATAACTGGTCAAAGATCGCGGAAGTCTATAGTCTTTGGGCTAAAGCAATATCGCCTTTTACCCCCACCAGATTCTCATAAGCGAGGCCCCTATGTTTGCCAAAAACCTTGAAAAATTACTGCCGGCCAGCGCCGTTGTCGCACTACTCCTTGTCGCCATGCCGGTAGTTACGAACGCGCACGGTGACCATGCGAAACTCGACAGCAAGACCAACGCTGCGCTGAATGCCGCGATAGAAGGCAGCCACCGGAGTGCCGCAGATCGGGCGCGCGACCAGTATCGCAATCCGAAAGACACCCTGGCGTTCATGGGGTTCCGTTCCGACATGACCGTGGTTGAATTCTCCCCCGGCGGCGGCTGGTACACCGACATCCTCGCCCCGGCGCTGCATGACGACGGCAAACTCTATGCCGCTCATTATGAAATGAACGCCGGCGCCTATGAGCGACGCAGTCTCGGTGGTTTCCTGAGAAAACTGGGCGAGTCGCCAGAAATTTATGAAGGTGTCGTTGTGACGATGGCTCCGGCCCCCGGCAACGGCCCAATTGCACCTGCAGGCTCGGCCGATATGGCGCTGACGTTTCGCAACGTCCACAACTGGCTGGACCCTGATTACGGCGGGGAAAAGGGTGCCATTGCCACGTTTTCCCAGATGTTTGATGCGCTGAAGCCAGGCGGCGTACTGGGTGTGGTTGAGCACCGCTGGCCGGACCCAAAAACCGAAGATTCTGCCGCGGCCAACGGCTATGTATCAGAGGAACGAGTCATCAGAATGGCCGAAGCGGCCGGTTTTGAGTTTGTGTCGAGTTCGGACGTGAATCGCAATGACAAAGATACCCACGATCACCCGAACGGCGTGTGGACATTGCCTCCCGGACTCGACGCGGATGAGGCGGATAAGGACAAGTACCGGCAGATCGGCGAATCGGATCGCATGACCTTGAAGTTTCGCAAGCCGGCTCGTTAGTCAACTCACGGTCCTGGTACTGCGTTCGATTGCTGACTTGATCGCAAATCTGACTGCAGCATGACCGCAAAATTCGTCCAGTACAGCCTGAGCGACGAGATCGCGACTATTCGGATCGATGACGGTAAACGCAACGCGCTGTCACCTCAGGTTCTCGCTGAGATAGATCAAGCCCTGGCTCGGGCTGAATCCGATCGGGCTGGCGTAATCATCACCGGCCGGGAGTCCGTATTCTCGGCCGGTTTCGATCTTAAGGTTATGCAGCGCGGCGGCATGCAGGCGCTACGAATGCTGCGTTCAGGTTATGCCTTGACGGCCCGCGTCATGGCCTACCCCTACCCGGTCGTTGCCGCGTGCAACGGTCACTCCCTGGCAATGGGTGTATTCCTTATGCTGTCAGCGGATTACGTGATCGGCAGCCGCGGTGATTTTAAAATTGCAGCCAATGAGGTCGCCATCGGCATGACTATGCCGCGTGTTGCCGCCGCAACCTTGCGCAACCGACTGACACCCGCTGCTTTCCAGCGCGCGGTCACGCTGGCAAGTTACTTCGAGATTGAAGCGGCGCTGGCGGCCGGATTTTTTGACGAACTCGTCGAACCTGAGGAACTGATGCCGCGTGCCGAAGCCTGCGCAAGCGCGTTTAAATCGCTCGATATGCCGGCGCACACTAAGTCCAAACGACGAATTCGTGCTGCCACGATAAGAAAAATCCGCTTCAGCATACCGCTGGATCTGCTGGATGCAGCTGTGCTTGGTCTGCGAGGCGCTAAAAGTCGATAAGGTATTGACTTAACGGCGCCGAACTTGAGCGCGATTGCGCTTTCAATCCCCTGCTGTCTGGAGATACTAAATATGCGTTACCTGAACCTTCTGATTGCCTTTGCTTTCTGCGCTGGCACAAGTTTTGCGGACGACGGCGCATTTAGCGCAGGTCCCGTATTCAAGGACTTCGGTCCGGTAGCCGACGTCGAGGTGACGATGCCAATACCGGCTGACACGATGTTCAGGCACAGCTTCGATGTATCCAGTCCCGCAGCGGAGGGCGCAGCCAATACGGCGCTGGTCTCTGCTGCTCGCTTTATAAATATGCACGCCCGATCGGGGGTAGCCGCAGGCAATATCCGGCTTGCCATTGTCGTTCATGGTCAGGCTGTAACAGAAATGGCGGATAGCCAGTCCGCCAGCGCCACGCTCGTTACCGCACTCGTCGAATCCGGGACAAGAATCATTGTCTGCGGTCAAAGTGCTGCGCGTCGCGGCGTTGCCACGGAAGATCTTTTGCCGGGCGTGGAAATGGCCCTCTCGGCGATGACCGCTCACGCCTTGTTGCAGCAGCAGGGGTACACGCTGAATCCGTTCTGAAATTGGATGCCGGTCGGCGTCTGCCAGCGCAGATTTGTTGTAAGGTATCCGCTCATCCTTTGTTAGCACTTTCCGGAAACCTGGTCATTGTCGAAGTCACCCAAAAGCTATGAGGAAGACCGGCGCGGCGATGCTTATATGCCGGAAGTCGTGCAGTCTGCCAGGAGTCGTCGAAGGAATGCGCCGGTGGTTGCCTCTGCCTGGCTGACCGAGAGTCAGCCGTCTTCTGCGGACGGCCTGACGATCAAGGGCAATCTGGAGTGCGACATGGTGCATCACCAGAAACAGCTCACCGTGGCCAAAAGTGCTTTTGTTAAAGCGAATATTCAGGCAGGCACTGTCGTCGTTTTTGGCGAGCTGACGGGGAATATCGATAGCCCGGGCAGAGTTGTGCTTGTGCGGGGTTCGAAAGTCCAGGGCAAAATCACCTGCAAGTGCCTGCACATAGAGGAAGGCGCCCGGTTCGGCGGTCAGGTCGAAATGGACGAATGTGTCGACCCTGCAGATCTGGAGTATGCTTGAGCCTGCGTAGGCGGCGCGAGAGGCTGCTCACTCAGCAGGAAATTGAGAGGAATTAATATGTTTAAGAAGACTCGTGAAGACGAAGAAGTCCAGGAAGCGCCGTCGTTGCGCATAGGCGAACAGCAACCGGTGCGTGCGAAAAATGTGTCCGTCATTGGGCCGACGCTGGTTTTCAAGGGTGAGTTGTCGGCTGACGAAGATTTGGTTATCGAAGGCACCATCGAGGGCACGATAGCCCACCACAAGAAAAATCTGACGATTGGCGCCAGAGGCCGGGTATCGGCGGATATTCATGCGAATTCAGTACTGGTCGAGGGTCAGCTCGATGGCGACATCCACAGCGACGGACTGGTGTCACTGGCCAAGGGCGCGACCGTGAATGGCAATATTTATTGCGCAAGGCTGGTTTTACAGGACGGTGCGCAATTCAACGGCAAGGTTGAAATGGAAAAGCAATCGCCGCTGAAGATCGCGCCCAAACCCGAAGCGGTCGACGAGCCTCCCCAGGAAAGGCCAAATCCGGGCTTTAAACTGTCCTCCTAGCTGAAAACCCTGCCACCGCTACGTTTCCGCGCCCGGCCCTGCCGGGCGACGGCGTTCCTTGTAGGTTCTCAATCGCATTTCCGGAAAAATTTTCGGGAAATTCGGGCCTGGAGCAAAAATGAGGACTAGAATCAGCGGGTGGCACACATCAACCCAGGAGATGAAATGAAAAAGTTCGCATTCGTTCTAACGGGCTTAAGTTTTGCATTGCTTTCCTCGACCGGGGTCGTTCTGGCCGCCGACGAGCAGATCCAGAAAATGGCGCAGATCACGATGAGCCTGAATCACTATCCGTCGGATGACGACAAGGCAGCGCTGAAGGAAATTATCGACAGCGACGAAAGCAGCGAAGAAGAGGCAGATATCGCGATGGCTATCACCAACATCGAGCACAACGTGGTCGAGAAGGACACCGAACGGCTGTCAGATATCGTCAGTGACGAAGAAAGTGAAGAAGATGCGCGGAAACTCGCCAGCATCCTGCTTCGCCTGAAACATACCGCCAGTGACGAAGACAAAGTAGAACTGGCTGCGCTGGCAAAAGAATAGTTCTATACGAAAATCCTTAATAAGGGGTCGAGCTGAATTGCGGCGCGCACGATTTACTGTGCTGCCGCATTAAGGTTGACCCCTTTTTTTCGACTGTTAATCCGGCAATATTTTCGCTTCACCAACGTGGCGATTCAGACCAATCCTGCCTTTGCTCATCGCCAGCGCGGCTACGAGATCATCACTGTTCGCGGGAACTGCGCATAGTTTTCCCAGCGCGAGGGTTTCTCCGGCATCTCTGCTGCGGTAGCCTGAACCTTTCCAGTGGCGTCGATCACTCGCGAGACCAGGGTGTGCTCTCCCGGACTCGCATCGTCCCAGTCCAGGTAGAAGAGTTTCCAGGAATACTGCGTCGATTTCGGATCGATCTCTGCTGCCCGCCATGGGCCACCGTCGATACTGATTTCTACAGTTTTTAGCGGCGTGCCGTTGTTGAGTACGAAGCCGGTCACACGATGGTTGCCGTCGCGGCGCGTGACGCGAACGATAGATGACTTGAGCTGGATCTCTGTGACCGAGCGTTCATCCCAACGCTCGACGCCGCCGACGTCGACCTTGCTCAGGGTGACATAGTCACGCGCCATGAAACGGCCCATGTAGCGACTCGCCTGCAGGTGAATCTGCGAAAGCCATTTAACGTTTGCGATTCCGTACCAGCCGGGCACGATCAGACGCACCGGCGCGCCATGATAGACCGGCAAGGGATCGCCGTTCATTTCGTAGGCAACCAGGATGTCATCGCGCATGGCATCGTCAATATGCATGCTGCGTGCGAAGGCCTGCTCAACGTCAATGGCCCGTATATTCTCAGTACCTTTGTCGCTTCCGTAGAAAACGGCCTCGATACCGGCTTCCTTAACGCCCGCATCTTTGAGCAGGTCGCCAAGCCGAACGCCTCCCCATTTCGCGTTACCAATCAGGCCGTGATAAAAGTCCTGCCTGTTGCCGCCGCATTCAAATCCAGCATCAATCTCGAACTTGTCCCTGCTTTTCAGCTGCGCCAGTGTGAATTCCAGCGGTCGGTCAACGAGTCCGGTTATGCGCAGCTTGTAGTCGTCTGCGGATACGATCGGCTGGCCGTAATGCTGGACGACGTAAAAGTCGTCGTTGGAGGTGTAGAAGGAATCGATGTAGCGGGTGTCAACAAAGTGCGTTGCGTCGGCGGTCTTCGGCGTTACCGAGTAGTCCTCCGGCATGTCGGTGAACGGCACCAACTCTTCGCCCTGTGCCAGCGCAAGTTCAGACCAGAATGGCATGCCGGCTGTCGCAGCAAGTCCTCCCAGCGCGAGACCCGACTTTAGTATCTCGCGACGACCTGTTTCCTGTTCATCCGTCATGCTTTTCTCCCCTCGAATATCAGTAACTCGAAATATTTCAGTGAAAGATTATTCGCTGGCGCTGCCACGGGGTCAAATTTGATTCTGCCGCCTCTTCATTCGCCGTCACTTAGCGCCGGCGGGCTCATTCATCTCAGTGGATCAGCGCATCTCTCAGACTATTCACCTGTGCGATCCGGCGTTCAGTCCTCCTTCATGCTGCCTGGCGCAGACTGTAACTTCGTTAGAACGTCTGGTCATTTGGCCAGTAGGAGATGACGATGAAACGCACACTATTAATCATTTTGGCCGCTTCTGTATTCGCGGTTTCAACTTCTGCGAACGCGGGACACAACTATGCGCGAGAGTATCGAGCAAGCGATTCCTTCCGCGGCTTCAGTGGCACCCGCTTCTATAACTGGACGCCCGTTGCACGGGATGAATTGATCCTGTGGGCATCTCCTTCACGCCCTTACCTCGTGAAAATCTGGCGCCCATATACCAGCCTCAGATTTGCGCATCGAATCGGCGTTACCTCGACAGCAGGCCGAATAAGCAAGTTTGACCGCGTCATTGTCGATGGCCAGAGATTGCCGATTCGCTCGATCGTGGCACTCGATCGCAAGGCGGCAAAGAAATTTCGCCGGAAGCAGAGCAAGCACGGCCGTTAGTGAGTGCATGACCCGCGGTGGCCCCGGGGCTGACCGGCCTTGCCAGGTCAGTCGGGCCGCCGCGATCGCTTATGGATACAATCAGTCTGTTGCCGCTGTCCTTACGCGTATTTCTCATTGCTGAAAACCAGTCTAAAATTTTTAGCCCTTGCGCTGTGCGCCGCCGTCGTGATGCACCTGGTCGTGCTCGCCATACCAAAGCACGACTATTTTATTAAACGCGCAGGGACGTTGGCGGACGTAGAGCAGTTGGTAGTGTCCGGGACAGACTTCATTGACGAGAGTATCCTGCTTACAAGCGAAACCGGGCTGAAAGTGCACCTTCGTGTACGCCGTCCTGTGCAAAACGGCGAAGTTCTTCCCCTGGTTGTTCTTCTGGGCGGTCAGCGAACCGGCAAAGACGCGGTCGAACTGATAGGTATTCCGGACGAGATGGCCTTTGTCGCCATCGACTACCCCTACGATGGAAGGCGCCGTATCGAGGGAGTGTTGCAGACGCTCGCTGCAGTAGATGACGTTCAGCAGGCCTTTCTCGACACGCCACCCTCCCTCTCGCTCGCATTAAGCTGGGCTCTCCGGCAACCATGGGTCGATCCGCGACGTATTGAGCTCGTCGGAGTCAGCCTCGGCGTTCCTTTTGCCGCCGTGGCGGGTGCCACCGACCCACGATTTACGCGCGTGTGGCTGTTACACGGCGGCGTCGATAACGTTTCGTGGCTGGATCACGCTTCGAAAAGGCGCATCGAGCAGGACTGGCTTCGATCGATAGTCGTCCGCGGCATCCTTTTTATAACCTACGGCAATTCCTTCGATACTTTGCGCCGCATAGAAGATACCGCGCCGCGCCCGGTCGTATTTGTCGCCGCCTGCGGTGATGACTTCGTACCCCGCGAGTCTATCGAGCCACTCTTGGGTAAAAGTTTTCCAAACGTAGAAGTCGTTTTCACTGACGGCCTGCACATCAACCCGGCCCGGCCCAGGGAGCTCAGGCAGCTGCTGGAACTGGTGACCGGCCGAATCGCCGGCAAGGCTCGTGCGGAAACCATTCGCTGCTAATAAAACCGAAACCCTTAAAAGTCCGGATACCTGAACCACCAGCCAGCTGCTGACAATTAAGCGTGCTACCAAAGGACGGCGGCCGCTTTCTGTAAAGCCTTCAGGCGCTGCTTCTGGCCGCCGCCAGTCACACTACGCGTTCCTCAACAACACTCGCCCACACCGTCCATTTCTGTGCACTTTCCGTCTCGCCTGCGTTTGCTTAGTGGACACCCACTCATTTGGAGGCACCCATGAAAACCGGAATCTCATCAATAGGAATCCTGC
>JBBKWC010000044.1:0-64513 GCA_037968735.1 Woeseiaceae bacterium
GCCTGAAGATGATCCCGGCGGTGAGACCGACGATGAAATGGCGCTGCCGAGGCCGCTCGCGAGAGCGCTGGTGTTGGAACGAAGATTCATGCTGTTCCACGATCCGTTGTACCAGGCGGGCTGCCAGTCTGAACCGTTCGCACCGCGCAAGTCAGCAAAAATCTTCGTGAATTTCTCTGACCACTGCTGCTCGACGCCAAGCGCCAGCGCAAACGGCAGCAGGCGTTCAAAAAGGACGGGCGTCTTTTCCGGCGGATTGCGCAGATTCAGCTCGTCCTTTTCGGCGACCTCCAGATATTCCTGGAAGCCTGCGATTTCGTCCAGCAGTTTGCGTCCGAGGCCAGTGGGTCGCTTGAGGATAATGGCGAACACGATAATGCATAACAGCATCAATCCAATGGTGATGCCGACGAACAGGCTGGGCTGGATGGCAAGCGCGACCGCGGCTGATATCAGTCCGATTAACAAGGGCGGCAAGTTCAGAATGCCGTTCGTGACGAAGTAGCGCTTGTGATAGTCATGCTTCAGCGCCAGCTCATGCGCTTTGCGCGCACCGCCGATACGTTCGTGATTGGTGTTGATCAGAGTCAGGCTTCTGCCTTTGCTGAACAGGGTTTGCAGCATCTGCTGCTCTCCTGTCGTCAGCGCCGGCGCATCTGCGGCAGGTTCAAGTTTGTACAAGGAATGTCTTTTGCCATCAGCTTCGATACGAAGATAGCCCTTTACGGCAAGACTGACGACTGCAGCCGACATTACCGTGTCGTCGTAACCCATGTTCTTGATATACCTTAGCGATGCGGGCGAAAACTGTGGCGGTGGCTCATAACGGGTGAAAATAACGCCGGGGGCAGGGTCTTTGCCGTGATTGCGCCAGACTGGCACGTAATAAGCAAAGATCGTCCCGAGCCCGATGAAGGCAATAACAAGATTGAGATTGTCGGACAGCAACCAGACCGCCTTTTGCAAATCGGTCGGTTCGGCGACGTATCCTTTTGGCCACTCGACGACGATTGTCAGCCCCTCCCGCTGTGCCAGCGGACGGCTCGCTTGGAATCTGGCCGCCCCATTCGCGTCGATGCTGGCGACATAGTCGCCACCCGTGGCGCCGCCAGGTCCGGTGTATGCGGTCAGGGTTAGCGATTCAGCCGGAATGGCAGCTTCGAAACGCACAGTCGCAGTTGCGGAATCAATAGGGAAATTCCACTCATTACCGGTGACGTTCCAGTAAAGCTCATCGGAACTTTCGTAGAAGCCGAGCATGCGACCCGCGTTATAGCGGTAGGTGTAGGTGTATTCGCCGGAATCCAGCAAGCGATCCGCACTGCCGAAGTAAGTCCTTACATCACGACCGGAGGCTTCCGAATGGAAGGCTTCCGGGGACCCGTCGCGCAACACGGACTGCGGCTCGTACAATACTTTGACGTTGTTGCCGAAACGATCCGTATAGCGAACGGGATAATCCCGGTAGATGCCGCGTCGAATCTGTTGTCCCTCGGCCTTGACCTGAATGGTCTCTTCGACCTCTATCCAGCCATCCTGCCGCACCAGAATATCGCTGTGGTAGCGCTGGATGCGCTCGTCCGCCCCTGAAGCAGAAGCGAGACACAGCAAAATTATCAGTGCGCGTCTCATCATTCGATACGAGCGAAATCCACCAGCGGCACATTGGCCGCATCGTCCGAGCTCTTCTGAAAGAATTCCCGTGGCGAAAAGCGGAACAGCGATGCGATGACGTTGTCAGGAACGGTTTCCACCCGCGTATTGAACTGCCGCACGGCGCCATTGTAAAACCGGCGTGCAAACTGCAGGTAATTCTCGGTCTCCGCCAGCGCGCCCTGCAGCTGCAGAAAATTCTCGTTCGCCTTGAGATCGGGATACTGCTCGGCGAGTGCCATCAACCGGGTCAGTTCCACGCTAAGTGCATCCTCGGCATCGCCAAGCGCCGCTGGCCGGTTCCGACCGACGAATGTCATGGCCTCTGTACGCAGCGCGGCTACCGCTTCAAGTGTGGCCCGCTCGTATCCTGCATACTGATCAATAGCTTTAACAAGTTGCGGGATAAGGTCATGACGCCGCTGCAGCTGCACGTCGATGTCGCTCCAGGCAGAATCGACACGATTTCGGTCGCGGACGAGCTGGTTGTAGAGATATGCGCCGAAGGCGAGCAAAGCGATCAGGCCCGTGAAGAACCAGATCACGGCGTGCGCCCTGGGAGGACCTGTTCCTGGTTGACCAATCTGCCAGTCATTCAGCTACTCCTCACCGGGAAACGCGCATTGTACAAATATTCAGATTGCGGATTGGCAGATTTCAGCCGCCAGAGACGGATCGCCCGCAGGGCGGGCTCCTACAGCTCTCGTTAGCGTTGTAGGAGCGGGCCCGGGCCGCAATTCTCATAGCTTAGTACCAGAACGAGAAAAATAGCTGAATTACGCTGGCTTCGAGCTGATACAGCGGCTCGTCACCCAGCACTGCACCGGTGGAGATGTCGCGGAATTCGTCGTAGTCGACGGTCAGGTAGTCGACTGAAAGATTGACCGTCCCCTTGTCGATGAAACTCCAGCCGTCACTTAAGAATTCGTAGGCAACGCCGAGTTTAATGGTTTGGCTCGACAGCGGACTCAGCTCCTTGTCCCGGCCACGGAAATTGGTCGCTTCGGAGCGGGAGAAGATGTCACGGAAGAAGTGTGCGCCGGTCTGGTCGTGATACCGGTATTTGGCAGTAAAGGTGAAATCGCGCCACGGGTGGATATAGGTCAGCGATGCGGTATGCGATTCGATGTCCCAGGTATCGGCAAAGTAGCGGTATTGCGCTTCCAGCGCTGCGCGGTAAGGCAGGAAGTATTTTGTCCTGATGCCGAACGCGTTGGACGTACGGGTCCGGGGATACAGTTCTTTTTCGAAATCGTAGCCCTGCCCGAGGTTCGCATCCAGGAAACGCACCGATCGATAAGGATTGTTGAGGAAACCCTCATCGGTGATTACTTCAATATTCAGTGCCGCAATCATATTGCGCGTCAGAATCTGGGTGATCCCAATGCCGTAATGCTGCCGCGTGTTGTCACGGATAAAATTCGGATCATCCGATTTACCGACAGTATCATCACCGTAGGAATAACTCATCGTCAGGGTTGTTAGCTGACCAAACATGTCCTGGCTGACGGCCAGGTGATAGGTGTTGGCGTCGAAATCTGACTCGACGCTGCTTGTATAGCCGGCAGAGATGGTCGTGTTCCCGCGCAGGTAGTCACCGGCGACTGAATACTGCGTACGTTCTTCCGTGTATGGACTCGCCGTCGTAATGACGTCGATGGAGGCAGAACTCACCATGTCGACGTAGTAGTTCGCAGACAGCGACAGGCTTTTGCCTACTGACTTTCTAACCAGAATTGAGGGCCCATCGATCGTGACGCCGCCACCGTCATAGCGGTGATAGAGGAAGTCCGTGCGATCTTCCGGCAGCACGCTGGCGAACGCTGGCAACGCCGAACCAGCGAGCGCTATCGCAGCGATGGGAAACCGCAATCTGAAATTGAGAGAAGTGCGCTCAGCATGATTCAGATGCGTGCGAGACGAGGCGAGGCGTCGCAAAAAAGCGCAGTGTATATGCAAATACATGAGCATTTTTCTTGTCGCCTCAACGAAGTATCGTGCCATCTGAATCATGCTGAGCGTGCTTCTCAGTTGCAGCCGCAGCCGCCGCCGGCCGTCCCTTCCCCGCCGCGTGCGCCTTCACGTGCTTCATAGACGTGGTAAATGTAGGCGCTGGACACCGGGTTCATGTCGAGAAACATGATGGGGTCGGCCAGCCGGTCCCGTTCGTAGGGCTTCACCCAGGGCTCGATGCTGCTGCAGCCGGACAATGAAGTACCGGCAAGGATCAGCAGTAAAACCTTCAGATACTGGCGTTTGATCATGCTCATACTCCAAGCATATCGCGGTGGCCGGACCCGGAAACGTGATCCGGCACTCAGAAGAAGACCGTCACCCCGAGGGAACCCTCGAGGTTGTGGGCAGTTTTCTCCTCACCAAGCAGGTCGATGTCGAACAGGTGGTCCCTGAAATCGATGTGCAGCGCAATCGAATCGGTCAGAAGGAAGCGGTAGCCGGCGCCGAAATTAACGGTAAACCGGTCGTCGCCGGCAAAACTGGTCGAACCGAGGCCGGCGCTTACATATAACGCCGTGTTATAAGCCCGCCCCGCGCCGACGAAACCCTCGCCTGGAAGAATGTTGTAGCCGACGTTCAGGTTGTAATAAGTCAGCGTGCGTTCACTGGCGGACAGCAACGGCGCACCGCCACTCAGGATTTCGAAACTCGTCAGGCCGGCCTCCGACTGTCCGACAGTGCCCTCGACGAAAAATCCTTCGGTGACGTGATAAGCCAGGCGGGCGCCATAAACCACATCGGAGCCGAAGTCCTCAATGCTCATGATGCCGACGAAAGCGCCGATTTCGAAATTTTCGGTGTCAATATCCGGTTCACGGATTTCGCGACGTTGCACTTCCGGCTCGATCACCTGACCCTCCGGAATGTCGGCGGGCGGAAGCGCTTCAGGCTCACCCAGGCCAAACAGGTTCTTGGTCGCCGCACAGCCAGAGAGACCCGCAACACCAAGCGGTAATAACAGCGCCAGATGCAGGATTTTCCGTGACTCCCTGATAGTTGAGAGCACCTCTAAAAAAAGAAGGCGAAACCGACTTTCCATTCCTCTACTTCCTCATTGTCGTCGCGGCTCGTGAATACCACATAGCTCTTGTACTCGGCTCGGAGAAGAAAGCGCCGTGTGGCATAAACACGAAAACCTGCGCCTGCATGAGCAATCTGGTCCGTACGATCCTCGCCCTGAATGATGGTCGATTTCGGCTCGGTGTGAATCACCCCGGTACCGAGGGTAAAAAACGGTGAAATACGCCAATCGGGCCAGGCTTCATGCGTTAAGTTAACACTGGCCGTCCAGCCGTTCGAAAAATTTCCTAAAATCTGTGAACCCCATACCTCAATTGAGACATTCGGGTTGAGCGAGTACCCGCCGTAGAGTGAAACAATATTCGCGCCGCCGAAATCGCCCGCAAGGACACCCAGCTCCCACTTGGCGTCAGTGAAATCCTGCTGGCTGGCCTCGGCGAATTCGATAGGCGTACCTGCTGGCTGCAGGGTTCGTTCCATCTGTGCCCGGTCAACCCAGCCTTCGGTGCCATCCGGGGCGCGCACCTGGAACCAGTCTGTGCGACGCATGAGAATCTCGATGTCTTCACCGCGATCGACGACATGAAATACCGGATAGCCCCGACCGGGCCCGGTATGCATTTCCAGATAGGGGTCGGCTACCGACACCGTCCGGTATTCTCCGGCCGCCTGAGCAATTGCGGTGGTCGGGGCCTGGGTGAGCAAAACCCCCAGTACCGCGATGATCAGCGCTTTAATTGATCGGGACGTCGAAGGGATTGTTGTAATATTGCGCTCCGACATCCAACCATTCCGCAATCAAACGTTTCTCCGCGTCAGACAAATACCCTTCATGGCTGCCGCCCGCATCAAAACGGCTGAAAAACCGGATTGATGCATTGGCGCCAGCCGAGCTCATTGAGGGATTCACAGTGACCGTCGCCAGTATGTCATTACCATTGGCATCGACTCCGATCACGACCTGCACATCCTGCAACGCGCCCATATTAACCTCTTGTTCGTTATCGGCGAAAAGTAATTCCCGATAGCTGTTGAACTGATCCGGCTCATCCGGCGAAAGGCCGTCGGAAAGATCCAGTTGACCTGCGGGCACCCGGACCATCGCTGCATCATCGACCGGCGTATGACAATTGGTGCAGTTGTTGGTCACCGGCAGCATTGTCACCGGATCGATGACGGGCATCATCGTCACCGGATCTATAACCGGCCGGTTTGCCGCCCACAGGGGATGCAGGTGCATTTCGTAGTTCGCGATAATTCGGCAGTTGGCCGCCCATTCCTGTGTGATGCAGTTAATCGTGGTTGGCGGCGGCGTGCTTAGATCCACATAGGCATAACTGAAACTCGGATCAGCTGCGCGGCCCGCCTTGACCTCGTCTGTCCATACATCCTGGTATTCGATATCCATGGATGGCTCCAACGACGAACAGCCATCCGTACCACAGCTGATGCGGGCCCGTACTTCGGCCATCGTTTCGCCGACATCACCGACGAACAGGGTGTCAACAGTGTTGGGATTGAAGGACACGCCGGTAATCTGGGCGCCGGGGTAAGCGCTCGCAAACGCATCAAAACGGCCATGTGAGATTCCGCTTTGCGCGACATGGCAGCCGTTGCATTCAAGCAGCTGGCCCGGGCGCAATTGCATCCAGTTCTGATGGCGCGCGGTAATGCGGCGCCCGTTGCCGTCCAGCACGCTGATCTGCAGCGCCGCGTTTGCCGGCACTTTCATCATGACAGAGCCGTCCGGCTCTATCATGGAATAGCCAACAATCTCCTTCATGCCGAGACTGCGATCCGGTCCGAACGCGGTGTTATCGAGATCGAGCACATCGTCATCGGGCAGCGACACGGCCTTGGTAACTCGCAGAAACCGCGCCGGGCGTTGATCAGCAGTACTTACAGCCGGGTCCGCGAGAGAATTGATATCCGCCACGGCACCGCCATCGAAGTCATAAACGTTGCGAATACTGATGACCGCTTCACCATCCGCGACGAGGCCAGGGTCCATGGCGAAGGTATTTTCGCTATCAAGTACGGTCGGTGGAATGGGGCGCGGGTCGGCAGCGACCACTTCCGTGAACATGAAACCATCTTCCGGTGGCACGATAGGCAACTGCGTTTCGTCGCGTGGATCGTAAATCCAGATGCCATATAGCGGATCGGCCTCCACGTACAGCGGGTTAAGCAAATTTTCATCCGTGCAGGGGTAGTAAACGACCGGCAGTGGCGGCTGTATTGCGGGGTCCACCATTTCTCTGAGCCGGCATTGGCTCCAGCTCGTCAGCATCCTGCCGGTCCCGTCCTGAATCGGAAATACGGAGTTATAGCGTCCGCCCCGCGAGACGTCGCCAGGCACCGTGGAGACGTTGACAATCGTTGCACGCTCCTGGGCGGGTCCGGTCATGCCGGCGAAATCCATCGTCGCCTGCGAATTTTCCAGATAGGTTGGTGTATCGATGATGACGATGTCGCCGCCGCCATTCGTATCGGTGAAGGGCCGAACCAGCGCCATGATGCGGCCATCCTCAAGTTCGCGCGGCTGAGTAAACTGGATCGTGTCACCGCTACTGCCGGTATCGTGACTGTTATGGCCGTAAAGCAGCTCAAACTCGGAACCGTCCGGATTCATGCGGTACAGATTCACCGCGTCATTCTGTCCGGCGTGATCCCAGCGGCTGAAAACAATCTTTCCGTCAGACATGACGGCAGGGTTCATGTCGTGGCTCTGGTTGAAGCTGACCTGTTCAATGCTGGTTCCGTCTGCATCCATGATGTGCAGCAAGAATGCCGGCTCATTGAAATCTTCATCCTGCGCGTCGAAGGTCTGCTTGCCTTCGTCGAGCAGGATGGCTTTCGAGCGAAGCTGGCGCGTCGAGGAAAAAATAATGCGCCCGTCCGGAAGGTAATGCGGCGCGATGTCCTGGCCGATATCGGCGGTGAGGTCGGATGCAATCACACGGCGCAAAGCTTTGGTCTCGAAACTGTATTCCCAGATATTCCAGGTGGGCTGATCTTCATCGTCGAGATTAAGATTCAGATCTACCGGACCACGCATGGCGAAAATGACGGTACTGCCGTCATAGGATATTTCCACATCGCGAATGGCTCCGAGGCCCTGCATCAGCTCGCCGGTCACATTGACGGCGTCGGAACTGGGCGAGGCCCGATCTTTCACGTACAGATCAGCACCGAAATCAAAAGTAACCAGTTCACGTACGTCGGACTGAATCAGATCGCCCTGATCGTCCAGGGTCAGCGGTGCCTTCACATAGGCGATCGGAAAATCGATAACAACCGGGTCAGGTGCCTGCCCGGTACCTATCTGTACGCCCTGATTGGCGCCATCGCATGCGGAGAGAATAATGGAGGCCGCGCCAAGCGCAATCAAATGCACGACTTTCAACGGGGATCCATCCAGAAATTTTTGCGCCAGCGTATTCATAGTGTTACCTCTACGTCGCCAAAGGGCATTCCCTGTCCTTCGACGCATTGCGTATCGGGTGCGCACTACTCCACAGTGTTTTCACTTTTGTAGTGTGGACGTCGCGCGCACGACATACCGTTAACGCGATCACAAATAGGATCGCGGCCGGAAACCAGCCGGGCGAACAGTCTAGTCAAGCGAAAACGGCAATGTAATGTCTCGAAAGTACGACAGTGCGCAATGTCAAAAACCAGGTCTCACTACAAACATCGCCTGAAATAGTCAGCGCCGCATCGAAGCTTGCCATGCACACGGTATTGCTCAAACACGTCGAAGTAAACGGTGCGACTCCCCCGAAAATGAATTGCGTTTTTCTACCCGCAGGAAAAAAGAAAGATATTGCGGCTTACCGACATGTTGTCGATTGCCAACAAAAATAATCGACGTGATGAAATGTCTGAACTGGTCAGCACTGTCTCCCTTGAGCGACAGGCGATGTGCCTTTAGCAATCAGCCACTTACATTGACAGCGCTCATAGCTGTGCCAATAGCACGACAATGACTTGACATATCACTGCCTGAATTTCGTCGTGATTTTTCTATGCAATTTGTTGTTTATAATAGGGTTTTTGCCGCAACGGCAGTGTAGAAAAAAAGCTGGCACAGCAATTGCTTTGTATACCCCGAAGCATTGATATGTGCGGCGAGAACACGAAAGCAATGGACGTATTTGTGAATGTATTCACGGCACTCCATGTGATTCTCAGGCAAGATTTTTCGTTCAGGTCCGCCTGTTTTGGAAACAGATTGTTCAGGGATGAACCACTGACAAAACGGACTCGACGAAGATGGCACATATCGCATTAGCGGAATTGCCAGGTAGCGGCGGACTGAACGTCAAGGGACATGACGTCTTCCTCATCCCGGTCACTATTCCTCTTAGTAAGTGCTACGCCAACGAACATTGGCGCGGTGTTGAATCGTATTAGCAACTAGCAGGTTTGTTATGAAAAACAGGACGTGGACCAGGGACAAACATGCACACAGTCTGAGGCTGACCGGGCGGATTACGTGCCTTTCGTTGGCAGGACTGCTGGGCCTGGCTTTAATCGGCACTGCTTATGCGGGCCCGCGCGAGCAGGCCAAACGTATTCACGATCGGCTCGCGGGTGTACCGCCGAGCGACACCGTTCTTCAGTTAATGGAGACGGAAGTTGACCCGGGGCAACCGGGTACGGCCATTGATGCAGCCTATCGCGCGATGGACAATTCAAACTTCTATAACGTAACGCTCAAAAACTTTGCAGCACCCTGGACCAACCGCGATCAGAGCGTGTTTGTGCCGCTGAACGACTACATCGCCACGGTCGTCGGTATGATCCGCGACGACGAGCCTTTCAATGGCTTGTTATCGGCAGACATTCTTTATGTAGGCCCGCCGTCGCTGCCACCCTATTCCAATGCCAACAACAATCACTACGAGCAGCTCGAAGCTCAGAGTATCGACATGCGCACCGGGCTGGTCAAAACGACGCAGTCTGTGGTGACCGGACTGCCGCCTTCTGCAACTTCTGGCATCTGGACAACGCGCGCCGCTGCAGAAGCGTTTTTTGTTGCCGGGACGAACCGGGCGCAGTTCCGCTTCACAATGATGAATCACCTTTGCAACGATATGGAACAGGTGCATGACCTGAAGCGTCCGCCGGACAGGATTCGGCAGGACGTCAGCCGCAGTCCGGGTGGCGACAGCCGGCTGTTTCTGAACAATTGTCTCGGTTGTCACAACGGTATGGATCCGCTGGCAGGCGCATTTGCTTACTACAACTTTAATGAAATGAGCGGCAGCATCGAGTACACACCGGGCGTGGTGCAACCGAAGTACTACAACAACGACACCAATTTCGAACCGGGATTTCGTACCAGTGATGACTCCTGGATGAACTACTGGCGCGAAGGCCAGAACCAGTTTCTCGGCTGGGATAACACGCTGACCGGCGCCGGCAACGGTGCCAAGAGCATGGGCCAGGAACTTGCCAACAGCGACGCATTTGCCAGCTGTCAGGTCAAGAAAGTATTCAAGGCGGTTTGCCTCAGGGAACCGGAAGACGCTGCTGATCGTTTCCAGATCGGCCAGATGGTCACGTCGCTCAAGGCGGGCTATCGCATGAAACAGACATTCGCCGAGGCGGCTGTCTACTGCATGGGCCAGTAGGGAGGCTATGACAATGATTAACAGCACAGGATTTACTCCGGCCCGTAAACTGCGCGCTGCACTGCTTTCCGCCACTGTGGCGATCACGCTCGCTGCCTGCGGTGGCGGAGCAGGTACGGTGGACAACCCACTGCCCAATAATCCGGGTGGGCCATCGACAGTTGTTTACAACGGCACGGAAGCACCGAAAAATTCCGATGTGCAGGCGTTTCTCACGAACGTCTGGACACCCATGCAAAATGAGGCAAGTTGCGGCAACTGCCACAACGAGTCCACGTCGCAGACGCCGCTGTTCGCGCGCCGGGACGATATCAACATGGCTTATGACGAAGCGGTAACGGTCGTGAGTCTCTCATTGCCGCAGGACTCCCGGCTCGTGTCCAAAGTCGGCACCGGCCACAACTGCTGGCTTGGCAGCGACCAGGCCTGTGCAGACATCATGACCACCTGGGTAGAAGGTTGGGCAGGTGCTGCTGCGGGCGGCGGTGGCCGCCAGATCGTTTTGAATGCGCCGCCGCTTACTGATCCCGGCGACAGCAAGAACTACGGCAACGCCTCGGCGGACGATTTCCGCGATCTTGTTTACACGCCTTACCTGCAACAGTACTGCTCAGGCTGTCACAACTCGTCTTCAGCCACATCACAGCAGCCCTACTTTGCCGAATCCGGTGACGTTGATTCTTACCTCGCGGCGTATGAAGCGGCGAAACCGAAAATGGACCTTGATGATCCCGCGGGCTCGCAGTTCGTGCTGCGACTACGCGAAGGTCATAACTTCTGGACGCCGACCCCAGGGCAATCCGGCGACCAGATGCAAGCGGCAATTCAGGCCTTTGCCAACACGGTACCGACGACGCAGATCGATCCCGCGCTGGTCAACAGCAAGGCGCTGCGACTGGTCGACGGCACCGTCGCCTCTGGCGGCAACCGTTTCGAAGATGCACAAATTGCGCTGTACGAATTCAAGACCGGTACTGGCACCACGGCTTACGATACCAGTGGCGTAACGCCGTCGCTCGACCTGACGTTGTCAGGCGGATATGAGTGGTTTGGCGGCTGGGGTATGACCTTTAATGGCGGCCGGGCACAAGGTTCGACCACTAACAGCGAGAAGCTTCACGACCAGATCCGTGCGACCGGTGAATATTCCATCGAAGCCTGGGTCGTGCCGGCAAACGTCACTCAGGAGCTGGCGCGTATCGTCACTTATTCTGCCGGCGAAACCGCGCGCAACTTCACGCTGCAACAGACGCTGTATAACTACGATTTCCGTCATCGCAGCACTGAAACCGGTGCCAACGGCGACCCGCAGTTATCCACACCGGATGCGGACGAAGTGTTGCAGGCAACGCTGCAGCATGTCGTCGCGAACTTCAGCGCAACCGAAGGACGCAGCATTTACGTCAATGGTCAGCTTGTGAGTCAGACTGATCCGGTTTCGCCGGGCACCATGACCGACTGGGATGACACTTTTGCGTTTGTTCTCGGCAGTGATGCCGGTGGCGTCGGCGACTGGTCCGGTACCTTGCGCATGGTAGCAATCCATAAGTTCGCATTGACACCGGCCCAGATTCAGCAGAATTATGACGTCGGCGTCGGTGAAAAATTCTTCCTGCTGTTCAGCATCGTAGACATCATCAACGTGCCCACCGCATATATTCTCTTTGAAGTGGCCCAGTTCGACAGCTACGGCTATCTGTTTACCAAGCCCCATTTCATCACGCTCGATCCGACACAGAATCCCGAAGGTATTCCGCTCCGTGGCATGCGCGTCGGCATCAACGGTACAGAAGTCGACAAGAGCCAGAGCTACGCCAATATGGACAGCATGTTGAGTGCCAGCCTGTTCGGTGAACTTGGCCAGCCGCTGTCCAGTCTCGGTGCGGTCATACCGCTGGAGAAAGGCGCATCGGACGACGAGTTCTTCCTGACCTTCGATCTGCTGGGCTCACAGAGCTTTGTCCGAACTGATGATCCGCCGCTCGTGGTCACCGCCAACGATCTCCCGGCGGCGCAACGTTTCGGCGTACGCACCTTCGATGAAATCAATGCGACGATGGCCGAGCTGACCGGCGTTAGCCCGGAAGAGACGGCCGTTGACATGACGTTCCAGAATCTTCGCCAATCGATGCCTGCCATTGAAGATCCGTCAGCATTTCTGTCTTCACACCAGGTAGCCGTTGCCCAGCTCGCGATCGA
Source organism: Woeseiaceae bacterium (assembly GCA_037968735.1). Taxonomy (GTDB): domain Bacteria; phylum Pseudomonadota; class Gammaproteobacteria; order Steroidobacterales; family Woeseiaceae; genus SZUA-117. Next base: position 12,528 of record JBBKWC010000044.1, read on the forward strand.
GTACTGCAACGCACTTATCGAGGATCGGGGCACGATCCCTGCGGGAGTTTATTTCCCGGGCTTCAATTTTGCGGCGGCGCCGGGCACGGCCTACGCCAACCGGGACGCACTGCTTACGCCGCTTGTCGATCGCATGATGGGCGTCGCTATTCAGACGCAGCCGGATTTCGTCGATGTGCGGGATGAACTTGGATACACGCCGACCTCCGGCAGTCATCCAGGCAACCTGATCGATCGTTTGATCGCAGGTGGCACCGATACGCGTTCAATTGCCAAAGGTACCTGCGCCGCCGTTCTCGGCAGCGCAGTGACGATGGTCCAGTAGACAGATTGCGAAAGGATAGAGGCACTTAGTATGGCTAAGAAACGTAAAAGGAATTATGACGATCCGCTCTGTCATCCTGACCATGCACGGCCGGTCACGCGGCGGGATTTTCTCTCGCAGGGATTTTTGTCCGGATCCGCATTTACCCTCGGTGGCGGCGTTCTGAGCCTGTTCTCGAATCCACGCCAGGCTTATGCGGCGCTGTCGGGAGACCTGCAGCCCCTGCTGAACAGTCCCTGCAACATAGCGACCACAGGTGCGGGAAAAATACCATTCATCTGTTTCGACCTTGCGGGTGGCGCCAATATTTCCGGCTCCAACGTGCTGGTCGGCAAGGAAGGAGGTCAGATGGACTTCCTGAACACGTCCGGCTACGAAAAGCTCGGCTTGCCGGGCGACATGGTGCCGGGATTGAACGACCCGATTTCCGGGCTGCCCTATGCAAATACCGACTTCGGCCTGGCCTTTCATTCCGACAGCGCTTTCAAACGCGGTATGGATATGAGCATGACACCAGGTCGCGGTGCGCAGCTCAACGGCGCAATTATCCCGGCGCGTTCAGACAACGACACCGGTAACAACCCGCACAATCCGATGTACGGCATTGCACGTGCAGGCGCCGACGGTTCTATCCTGACCCTGGCCGGTTCCGAAAACTCGGACTCTGGCGGCAACTCAATGGCACCCGCGATGCTGATGAATCCGGAGCTCAGGCCAACCAAGGTCGATCGTCCTGGTGACGTCACTGCCCTCGTGGACACCGGCCAACTGGTCGGCATACTTGGTCCGGACGATGCGACTGCGGTCATGGAGTCCATCTATCGACTGAGTGAACGCAAGGTCGGTATTTCCGGCGGCCAGCCCGGCACTGTGGACATGGGCCAGAGTATCCAGGCAGATCAGGTGGTGCAGGACCTCGTTTCCTGTGGTTACCTGAAGTCCGCCGATATTGCCGACAGATTCGGCGGCACGCCGTTAGATCCCGCTGACGATCCGATGATCGTGGGCCCTAACGGTATTTTCACCGACCTTGAATTCAATGCCGGTGGTCGCGATGGTTCGGAATTCCGCAAGACCGCCGCAATCATGAAGCTCGTCATCAACGGTTTCGCCGGCGCGGCAACCATCGAGATGGGCGGCTACGACTACCACGGTGGCGCGCGCGCCGAAGGCGAAGTGAAAGACTTCCGTGCCGGTCGCTGTATGGGTGCCTGCATCGAATACGCAGCCCGCATCGGCGTACCGCTGATGATGTACGTCTTCAGTGATGGCTCGCTGTCCAGCAACGGCGCAATCGATAATTCCGCTGATGGTCGCGGCAAAGGCGAATGGGTAAGTGACAATTCCTCGACCGCCGGTGCCTTCTTCATGGTCTTCAATCCATCCGGGCGGGCGCAGCTGAGAACCAGCCCCGGCAAGACCGCAGAGCAGCACCAGCAGCTTGGCTACATGGACATGGGCGGGTCCGTGCAACGGGCCGCGACCCCTGCCGCCAATAACGTGAACTCACTGGTCAATACCCTGCTACTGAATTACATGGCCCTGCACGGGGAGGAAGGAAACTTCGCGAACCTGTTCATGAATCATGGGCTGGGTAATACGGCACTGAGGGACAGCCTCACCGCGTTCCAGCCCATCGTGAGCGGCACCATCGGGCCTCTCAACCCCACCTGACAGATAGTGTGCATGCGGCAAGAAATGACGGCTGGTCAGGTTATCTGACCAGCCGTTTTCTATAGAATGCGGGACACTGCCAAGCGGAGTGTTCCCCATCAAGCCATCCGAATACCTGACGTTCACCGCCTGTCCGCGCTGCGACAAGTCGCCGCTCACGGAGAAGAACGGGCAGCTTCGCTGTGCCGCCTGCAAAGTCGATTTTCCGGCTGTTGCGGGTATGCCGTGGCTGTTCGCCGAACCGGATGCGAGCCTTGGAGAATGGCGAAACCGACTGCATTTCGCGCTCAGGCAACTGGCCAATCAGTCGCAGCGAATTCGCTCCGAACTGGAAGATGACGGCCTGGCACAGCTCACCCGGGAGCGACTCAACTTGCTCGCGAACGCTTATGATAAGCACCGCAACAAGCTTCGGGAATTGTTAAGCCCGGTCGACGTTCATTCTTCCGCTACGAGCTTTGAGTCCTATCTTGCATTACGCACCCGACTGCCGGTCGACCAGGGTATCGCGACGTACTACGCAAACATCCATCGCGATTGGGCATGGGGCGATGTAGAAAACGGCGCGGCACTGGAGATCATCAGGGAAGTAGCTGACGACCTGCCACTGGGCAGCACCTTTATACCGGGCGCCGGCGCCGGCAGGCTGGCTTACGATATTCACATGCATTGCGACACGACGCTTACCCTTGCCATGGACTTTAATCCACTGTTAATGCTCTTGGCGCAAAAGATGTTCGCAGGTGATGAGGCTGAGCTCTATGAATTCCCGCTGGCGCCCACAACCCTTAACGATGTCGCCGTACTCCGAAACTTACGCGCGCCGGCAGCTGCGAGGGATGGCCTGGCGCTGTTGTTCGGCGATGCGCTCAGACCACCGCTTGCGCCAGGGACACTGGATACTGTCGTAACGCCATGGCTCGTTGACGTGATTGATGAAGATTTTCAGGTGCAGGCCCGTCGTATAAACCGGCTGCTGAAACCAGGTGGTCGCTGGATAAACTTCGGCTCCCTGGCCTTCGATCAGCCACAGAAAGCGCGTTGCTACAGCACCGATGAGGTGCTCGTCTTTATTGCGGAGAGTGGCTTCGAAATTGATAAAAATACTTCTAAAACAATACCTTATATGTGCTCTCCGGCGAGCCGGCATGGTCGACAGGAGTCGGTATTCGCGTTTTCTGCAAGCAAAAAGGCGAATGTTGAGGCACCGATACGACACAAGTCACTGCCCGACTGGCTGGTCACCGGTCAGGCAGCAGTTCCCCTGACACAATCGTTTCGCAGCCAGGCGATGACGACGCAGATCTACTCATATGTGATGTCGATGATTGACGGCCGGCGAACCATAAACGACATGGCAAAAATTCTTGAACAGCAGAAACTGATGACCAGGAAGGAAGCCTTGCCCGCCGTCCGCGGCTTCCTCACCCGCATGTACGACGATTCGCAACGAAAGTCCGGGTTCTAGCCCGGGATTCTAGGGCGCCGGCTCGGAGGCCGCCGCGCCCTTCTGTTTTAGAAAGTAAACCAGAATTTTTGCGGGCTCTGTCTTGCTCGCATTCATCGAAACGGAATGCACGTCATCCGGCGTCTCGTAGAACACCTCGCCGGGATGCAGTATCTTTTTCTCGCCCCCCTCCACCTGCATGATCACCGAGCCCTCCAGCACGTATACGACGGTATGAGCGTTGTGACGATGACTTGCTGAGGCGACTCCGGCCGGATAAACAACTTCTAGGACGACGATCTCCTGATTGGAGACATCGTCAACGTCGGTCTGAAACAGCCCGCGCGCTACCGAGTCCTGGGAGTGGGCCGCAAACGTCGAGGCCATGAACAGCGAGGCGAATGCCAACTTTGCAATTTTCACTTGTACGCTCCTGATAATCGTCATTAGGGCTGCCGCCTGGCAGAAAATTCCTGTAGCAGAAAGTCACCGACTTTATCGACTGCCGCGGCACTTTCCGGCATCTGGCCAATGAAGAACTGGAACACATGCCACATCTCCGGCCAGATTTGTAACTCAACGCGCCCTCCGCAGGCTGTCAGGTTATCCGCAAAGCGCGTGGAGTCGCTCAGCAGGATTTCATGATCGCCGACCTGTATCAAGGTCGCCGGCAATCCACTGGCATCTGCCATGATCGGCGATACCAGAGGATCGCAACATTGAGCGCGATCACAGAACCGCTCGACGATGGCCGGCATCAGTTCCGGCCTGAACCACGGATCGAGGTCTGCGCGGGAGCGGTACGACTCACCCTCGCCGGCGAGATCCAGCCAGGGTGACAGCAGAAAACAGGCCGCAGGCAAGGCGCTGCCCTCCTCCCTGAGTGCCAGCAGCGTCGCAACACCGAGATTGCCGCCCGCCGAGTCCCCACCCATCGCCATGTGTGCGGGGTCGGCACCGCCCTTCAATAATGCACGATAAACACGCAGTGAGTCCTTTAGGGCGGCCGGATAGCGATTCTCGGGTGCCAGCCGATAGTCGGGCAACAATGCGCGCATGCGAGCTCTGCGGGCGATAAAACTGACCAGGCGCCTGTGTGTTCGCGGGCTGCCCATCAGGTACCCGCCGCCATGCAGGTAGTAGATCAGCGGCGCATTTTCGCAACCTGTGGGCACATGTATTTCGCACGGTATGCCGTCGATCGTTTCCTGATGAACGGCCACACCGCGTGCCATGGGCAGCAGGCCCATTCGAAACTCCATCCCCTGCCGCATTTCCTCTGCATCGCGATTTGGTGACGCACGTTTCATGTACTGCCGTGATATGTGGCGAACGATGCTGGCTCTGATACTGGGCATTGACTGAATAGTTGACCGTTGGCTGATGTTCTTCGCTGTTCGCCAGGGCAGTAAGGGACTGCCAATCGTAAAGAGCTTCGCGGTAGCATAGCAGGCTGCCGGGAGTTGAATGTAGCGATGATGACGATGAAAAAGACAACTGATCTGCGGTGGCTAATGCTCGGCGCGATTGCAGGACTCGTGGCCGCCGCTTTTGGCATCTTGCGGCAGACGGCGGTCAGTGAAACGTTGCCGGAATACGCGGTTGCCAGCGTCAACGGCAGAATCATCGATGCAGAACAGCTTCGCGACTTTGCGAATGACACGGCGGACGTTGCTGGCGGACTGCAGCGACTCGTCGACGAAGAACTGCTCGTACAGCGAGGCGTTGAGCTGGGCATGATGGAATCGGATATGGCGGTTCGCGGTGCGCTTCTCAACTCACTGGTGGCCTCGATCACGGCGGAAGCGGACGCCGCTGATCCAGCGGAGGCAGAACTGCAAAAACATCTCGCCGACAATGCAGAGCGCTTCAGCTACACGTCGAAACTCCACGTACGTGCCTGGGAGACAGAAGATGAAGGGCTGGCACAGGAACTGGTGAACAAACTTCAGGGAAATATCGAACTGACTGAAGAAGCGCAGGCGGATTTTGGCGACCCGCAGCGGATGCCGGATTTACCGGACACCTTACTGGGCGCGGAAACCCTGCAAAGCTACCTTGGGCCGGCGATCACGGGGGCGGCCGCTGATATGCCGGACGGCAGCAGCGCCGTATTTGCCCGGCGAGGCCGCTGGCTGATTGTTCAGGTTGTGGCGAGCGAAAAAACTTACGTGACGGAGCTTGAAACGATTCGTAATCGTGTGCTGCTCGACTACCGGCGTGCGCTTGCCGATGAGTTGCTGACGGACTATGTACGCGGCCTGCGGGACCGCGCCGACATTCAGGTCGCGAAGCCAGAGTGAGCAGAACGCTGCAGTTTGTGCTCATCTGTTTTCTGCTTGCCGCAGGCGGCAGCAATGCACATACGCGCAGTGAAAGTTATTCGAACTGGCAGCGCTCGGAATCTGCGCTTACTGCAAGCTTGACGGTGCCGCTAAGGGAAGTGATGACCCTGTATAACGGGGCAGACGCGACTATCCCACCCCGTGAACTGCTGCAGGATCATGCGGCCGAGATGATTTCCGTTGTCAGCAGTACCGGCGCGTGCCAGCAGGCCGATGCGACGATCCTGCAGGCGCCATCGGGATTCGTTCGCGTTGAGCTCAGCTTCGACTGTGCGCCCGGCAAGCCGCAAGCCGTCGAATTCGGCGCGATGTTCGAGGCCGCGCCGGCGCATGTCAACTACGCCAGGCTGTATGAGAATGGCAGCAGCCTCGGGGAAAATCTGTTCACGAGAAGCAGCAAACGCTGGCAAATCGGCAACTTAAGTGAATCGCCCGGTAATACCGTGCAGACTTTCACCGCCTTTCTACAGATCGGCATCGAACACATCGCGGGCGGTGTGGACCACATCGCTTTCCTCCTTGGATTACTGCTCGTCGCGGGCACCTTGGGGCGCAGCATTGTCGCAGTAACCGGATTCACGCTCGGACACTCCGTCAGTCTCGGGGCGGCCGTCGTCGGATACGTCGGGGCCGACAGTCAGCTCGTCGAAGTGTTCATTGGCTTTACAGTGATGCTGGTCGCGGTCGAATATTTTCTGCTGCGTCGGCCGGACGTTCGCGCATTTGCCCCGCTATGCCTTGGGCTCGCCTGGCTCACAGGCCTTCTGGCTGTGGCAGGTGCGAACCTTGCGCCGCGAGTACTATTCGCCTATGGCGGATTCGGCGTTTTCGCCGCTGTGTATTTGCTGCTCGCCCGGCACATGAACAGCGAATCGAATTCAAAACTGGCTACAGCACTGCTGTTTGCCGCCACCTGCAGTTTCGGCCTGGTGCATGGCTTCGGTTTTGCCGGTTTCCTGATGGAAACCGGCCTGCTGGGAACATCGTTGCTGCTGCCATTGCTGGGCTTTAACGTTGGCGTGGAAATAGGCCAGCTTGCTTTGGTTGCAGTGGCCATGCTGGCAGCTCTGCTGTTACGGAACCGCGTACCGCAGGCTTTACCCGCAGTGCTCGCTGGTGCGCTCGCCGGCATCGGCATTTTCTGGTTTGTAGAGCGGACCTTCGCCTGAGTGAGCTCAGGCCGAAAGCAGGATTGTTACCGATCGCGCCGATCGCGGCGTCGATCGAGCAGCAGAAATGGACTAGCGCTCGAGATACTTTAACTTGTCCTTTACGTCTCGCCAGTCGTCCGCGTCCGCCGGCGGATCCTTGATTTCAGTGATCACCGGCCACTGCAATGACAACTCGGCATTCAGCGCTATGAATTTTTCCTGCCCCGCCGGCAACTCGTCTTCGGAATAGATGGCTTCAACCGGGCATTCCGGCTCACACAACGTGCAATCGATGCATTCGTCCGGATCGATCACGAGAAAATTCGGTCCTTCGTGAAAGCAGTCCACCGGACAAACTTCAACACAATCTGTCAGTTTGCACTTGATACAGCTTTCGGTAACCACAAATGTCATTTTCATTTCCTTGCATACGCAGCTGCCAGGCGCTGCGCGGACGGGGCATAACGCTATGCGAACTCTGGTTGGAGATCAAGCCTGTCGGACTTAACTCGGATTCGCCGCTACGGACCGCCCGTTTCGACGAATGATTTGAGCCGAGCCAGCTGTTCGCCGAGTACGCCATCGACCGCGCCGGCTACGGCATCCAGTCCGCCTGGCATGTAGCCCCCGACTGCGTACTGCAACGTGACCAGCGTGCCCTCCTCCGCATCCTCGAATTCCCAGGTCATATTGCCGGCGACACCCATCAAACCGAGGGGACCGAGCCCGCCGGTCAGGCGCAACAGCACATTGGGATTCACGAAAGTAACGGTCATGTGCACGAGGCCTGCGCCGTCACCGAGTGTCTCGCAAAAGCAGCCGTGCACGCGATCGTCGAGATAAAGATTCTTTGCGTTCGCCGATACCGTATGGTCGCCGCTCCACCACTCGCCGATACGATCCGTTGCCGCCAGGTAAACCGCGGGACGCCGTTCCTCAATAATGACTTCATGCATCACCGTAAAACCGTTCGATGCTGCATCGCTGACTTCGGCACGCGTTACCGAAGTAACGGCGATAAGCAGCAAAATGGTCCATCTGACATATCGACAGAAACCCGGCATCGGTGTATCTCCGCTGAGAAGGGAGCGCGAATGTTACCGCATTACAATGAGGCCGCGTTGCCGGTCGCAGCCTGTTAGCATGCCGCGACCGGAACCAATAGTCGGGAGGCCATATTTTTTCTGAGGACTGGCAGTCGGTGTTCAATAGCCGCTCCGAGCGCGCCTGCGCGGATCGCGGTCTGGTGTTGCAGTCTCTCGATATACCATTCGAGATATTGCGTGACGGCGCGGACTGCCGGCTGTACGTAGCGGCGGAACACGTCGAGAAAGCGAAATACCAGTTGTGGCAGTACGATCAGGAAAATGTGCCGCGGCGCGTGGCGACGGCTCGCATCACGCCTGTGTATCAGAACAGCATCCCCGGTGTCGTGCTGTACGCGCTGGTAATCGGTGTCGTAGCGCTGCTTGCGGGCGAAGGCGTGTTCGGCAAAAACTGGTTAGTCGCCGGGCGTGTCGATGGCAATTTGATCAGGAGCGGGGAGTGGTGGCGCGCAATTACGGCACTCACCCTGCATGCCGGATTGCGGCATTTTGCGGGCAATCTGGGTTTCGGTATTCTTTTCGGCATCATGGCCGGCAGGTTGATCGGCCCTGGCGTCACCTGGCTCGCGGTAGTACTGGCGAGCACCGCAGCCAATCTGCTGAACACCTTCTTGCTGGACTCCACGCACCGCGCGATTGGTGCATCGACGGCTGTATTTGCAGCACTCGGCCTCATCGCGGGATTCGTCTGGCGGGGACGGCTCATGGCACAGGATCGCTGGCCTTACCGTATCGGGCCGATTGTTGGCGGGGTCGCTCTGCTGGCCTATACCGGAACGGGGGATGAGCAGACCGACGTGGGTGCACATCTGCTCGGATTCATGTGCGGATTCGTCGCTGGCGCCCTGCTGACCGTCATTTACCGGCACGTCACTGGCCGGAAGACCCAGTGGGTGGCTGGCTTACTGGCGCTTGCCCTGGTGGGAGGCGCCTGGGTCACGGCCCTTCGCAGTGTGGGCTGATCGGGTCCGGCCCTGTAGACTTCGTCATTGTTGTCTCGCGCGGGGAGGCGCAACAGACAATTGAAGCAATTCGTTTTTTTATTATTGATTCTCGGCCTGATAGCCGCGGTGTTCCTGCGCGTCCGCTACGGCGGCGGTGAACGCTATGAAGATCTCTCGACCACGCCTATCGTTCGCGCCAATGCAGTACAGGAAGTGCTCGCCTACCCAAAGCCGATTGGCAGTGTGGCGGTAAGTGATGACGGCCGACTGTTTTTCACGGTCCATCCGGATTCGCGGCCACTGGGCAACAAGCTGCTTGAATGGGTGGACGGTGCGGCGGTGCCATTTCCAGATGGCGCGGCGCAACAGCAACGCTTCGACACGGTCCTCGGGCTGCATATCGACACCGCTAATCGGCTGTGGACGCTGGATCATGGCAAGCACGGCACGGGGTCGCCGCGTCTGCTGGCCATCGATATCGTCAGCCTTGAGGTCTTGCTGGATCACAGGTTTTCCGACGCTGTTGCACCGGCTGGGTCCTATCTCCAGGATCTTGCAATTTCGGCTGACGGCAAGACCGCGTTTATTGCGGACGCCAGTATCTGGCGAAAACGACCGGCGCTGATCGTGTACGACATCGATACACAATCGGCACGGCGCGTCCTCGAAAACCATGCAGCAATCTCTGCTGAAGACTACCGGATCGTGAGCGACGGACAGGATGTGACTTTTTTCGGCGGGCTTATTACTCTGAAGTCCGGCCTTTCCGGCATCGCACTCGACCAGAGCGGCGAGTGGCTCTTTCTCGCCGCAATGAGCAATGACAGTGTCTATCGGGTACCCGTCAGCCAACTCGCAGATGCGACCCTGACGGCAGAAGCGCTGGCAAAGGGTGTGCAAAAATACAGCCGCAAACCACTGAGCGCTGAGATGACGGTAACCACTGGCGACCGTCTTCTGATCACCGATGTTGAACACGGCGCGATCTTTAAGGTGGGCGCAAATCGGCAACTTGTGACCCTGGCGAGTTTGCCGGACCTTCGCTGGCCAGAAGCACTGACAGTGGGTCCCGGCGGATGGATTTACGTCGCTGACAGTGCACGTTCGACTGTCATTCTGAAACCACGAAACGACATCGAAGCCAAAGGTCCGTATTACATATATCGTGTGCCGGTGGAGGCCGGAGCGGAGCTTTCCCTGTAAACAAGCTTTCGAAGATTACCTTTAAGGAATTGACGCATGCAGGTTCTGATCCTGTACGCCGCTGTCGTATTGATCTGGGGTTCCACCTGGATCGCAATTACCTACCAGCTTGGTGTCGTTGCTGAAGAGGTCTCGGTCGCCTATCGTTTCGCGCTGGGTTCAGTATCACTTTTCGTTTTCGCGAAGTTGGGAGGGCGCCAGCTGCGCATTTCCCGCGAGCACTACGGCGTCGTCATTCTGACCGGGGCGCTGATGTTCTCGCTGAACTACCTGCTCACCTACTATTCGATAAATTACATTCCCTCAGGTCTCGTCGCGGTCGCCTTCAGCCTTATCGTCGTGTCCAATGCGATGTTTGAACGTCTTATTTTCAAAACGCCGCTGGAAAACCGCTTGTTGATCGCGTCGTTGCTTGGCGTGATCGGCATTTGCTGCCTGTTCTGGCCGGAGGTCGGCTCGCTCAGTATCCGTGATGAATCGCTTGTCGGCGTACTGTTTGCGCTAGCCGCCGTGCTGCTCGCTTCACTCGGAAATATGGGCGCCATCGTAAACAATCGGCGTAAGTTGCCGGTGGTCGCTGTGAATGCTCACGGGATGGCTTGGGGCGCACTGCTTTCTGCCATCGTCGCGCTTTTGCTCGGCCGGGAATTTACGTTCTCGATGGAAAAGGAATACATCCTGTCGCTGCTCTACCTGTCAGTCGTCGGATCCGCTATCGTGTTTGGCTGTTATCTGGCACTGATTCGCAGCATAGGTTCTGCACGCGCTGCATATACTTCAGTGTTATTTCCGCTCGTCGCATTGCTCATATCGACGTTCGTCGAAGATTATCAGTGGTCGTTGCTTGCAGTTACCGGTGTGGCGTTTATCCTTGCCGGCAACTGGCTCGCATTAACAAGAATGAACAGGAAAAAATCAAGTGGATAATTTAACTGAGTTACCGGAGTTTGACTGGCATCAAATTATCGAAGCCGCCAAGACGACCGGCCTGGAATTTGCGGTCAAGGTGATCATCGCACTGCTGATTTTTTACATTGGACGCATAGTGGCGCGGATGCTGACCAAGGCACTGCACCGGATAATGAAGAAGCATGGCGTCGATGAGATTCTCGAAACCTTTGTCTGCAACCTGACGTTCTGGACGCTCATGGTGTTCGTCATCATTGCCGCGATCAATCAGGTCGGCATACAGACGACATCGCTCATAGCTATCATGGGTGCAGCAGGACTTGCTATTGGCCTTGCGCTGCAAGGATCGCTGTCCAATTTTGCCTCGGGTGTATTGATCGTACTTTTCCGCCCCTACCGGGTAGGCGATTTTGTTGAGGCGGCGGGCATCGCAGGTGTGGTTGAGCACGTAGAGATCCTGACAACGGTAATGAGAACGACGGACAATAAAAGAATCATCGTGCCCAACGGCGAAATCATGGGCAGCATCATTACCAATTATTCCGCGAACGATACGCGGCGGGTCGACATGACGATCGGGGTCAGTTATGACGATGACCTGGATAAGGTTCGCAGCACGCTTAAGGAACTGGTGGAGGCGGACGAACGCGTACTGGAAGAACCGGCTTGTCTGATCGCCGTGTCGGCACTGGCGGACTCCAGCGTCAATTTTATCGTCCGCCCCTGGGTAAAAACCGAGAATTACTGGCCGGTGATGTATAGCCTGACGGAAGCCATCAAGAAGCGCTTTGATAAGGACGACATTTCATTCCCGTTCCCGCAGCGGGATGTGCATCTTTACGACGAGAGCAGCGGCAAGGACTGACGAGGCGGAGATTCCTGAATCGCTCTCTGGGCGGGCTCCTGCAACACGTTTGCAACTGTGGGAGCGGCCCAATCTGCCTGGGCTTTCGAATAGAGCGTATTGGTCTCAGGCGGATTGATCTTTAGCGCCACCTCAGTAACTGTGACGACCCCCTCGCGACCCGCGAATCGCCCGCACGGCGAGCTCCTACAAACATTGGCAACTGCAGGAGCGGCCTAAATACCCGCTAGTCGTTGTTGTCAGGCTCAATGAAACACCAGCGAAGGCCGGGGATCTTTTCTTTGAGTTGCCTCTCGAGGCCATTGATATCCGCGACCGCGGTATCGATGTCTATACCCGACTTCAGTTTAATCTTGGCAGCGAGAATAGTGTCCGGCCCGAACTGCGGGGTGATCGTGTTGTAGACCTTTTCGATGTCTTCATCGCCTGCAATCGTTTCCGCGATGGCTTCCTGGATCATGGGGTCGGCCGAGCGTCCGACGAGCAACGAGCCAACCCGGAACGTTAGGAACACCGAGATAACGATCAGTACAACGCCGATGGACATCGAGCCAAACGCATCGAATACCGGATTGCCGGTGATCACCGCAAGCGATATAAAAATCAGTGCAAGCAACAGCCCCAGTAGCGCAGCGATGTCTTCACCCAGCACAACCACCAGCTCGGATTTACGGGTGTGTTTCAACCACTGGCGAAAAGGACGCTTACCCCGTATCAGGTTAATTTCCCGGATGCAGCCCGCTAGCGAAAATGACTCGAGCACGAGCGCGAGAACCAGCACCCCGATGGCGACCCACGCCTGGTTAACGCCTCCGGATGCTGGTACTTGTGTACCCCTTCATAAATCGAAAACAGTCCACCAACGCTGAACAGCATCAAAGCAACGATGAAGCTCCAGAAATAACTCAGCTTGCCATAGCCCAGGGGATGCTCCGCATCAGGCTCGCGAACGGATTGTCTAAGCCCCAGAAACAGCAGCACCTGGTTACCGGTGTCGGCGTAAGAATGGATAGCTTCTGCAAGCATGCTGCCGGAGCCGGTGAGCCAGGCGGCCCAGGTTTTCGCCAGCGCAATGCCGCCGTTTGCAAGAAATGCATACATGATTGCGCGGCTGGTGCCACTGTGAGAACTGCTTGCCATTCAATTTCCGGAGTGTGTCAACCGCCGCTGCGGCTGAGCGTTATAGCAATAGAGCGCGGGAAGCTTACCCGTGCTGACAGAACATCACAAAGCATTGCCAAGGGAGCTTCTGTATGCACCACCGCAAGTCAGGAAGTATCGCCTTTCTTGTGACCCTCGGCATCCTGGGTTGCGCCTCTCACCCGGATCCGATTATCGACATGCAGGGCGTCGACCCGGTCGTCATGCAAGCCGACTGGGACGACTGTGAAGCCTATTCAGGCGAGGTCGTCGTCGCCAAGGGTACCGCCAGGGGCGCTGCAGGCGGCGCCGTTGCCGGCGGTGCTGCTGGTGCGATCGGCGGCAATGCCGGGCAGGGAGCGGGCTACGGCGCGGTGTGGGGCGCCACGCGCTCCGCTGTCCGGGGTGATCGCGAAAAGCAGCAGGTTTTCAAGCGCTGCATGCGTGGCCGTGATTACCGGGTCCTGAACTAGATTTGACAGCTTGGCTGCCGTCGCGGCAGGATTACTGTATATTTGCACAGTACTCCAGGGGCAGGATATGACGGTAAAGGCGCACAAGGGCCGCGGCGCTGTCTCGGCGCCGGCCGGGCGATTCAGCGCCATGACGGTTGAGGCTCTCGTGGACGATTTTGCACCCGACACGGCGCCCGAGACCACGCTAAGGCCAATGCAGGCGCGGCAGATCATCAGCCGCAACAGTTCTCCCGACATCCCGTTCGATCGCTCTATCAACCCGTATCAGGGATGTGAGCATGGCTGCGTTTACTGCTACGCCCGGCCGAGTCACAGCTACCTCGACCTGTCGCCGGGGCTGGATTTCGAAACACAAATCTTCTTTAAGCCGAATGCCGTCGAGAACTTGCTAGCTCAATGGCAAAAGCCCTCCTATGTCTGCAAACCAATCACCATCGGCGCCAATACCGATCCCTATCAGCCAGCGGAGAAATCGCTGCGCCTGACCCGTCATCTGCTTGAGGCGTTCCTGTTGCACCGTCATCCGGTCAGCCTTATTACCAAGAGCGGCCTGATGCGGCGCGACCTGGACATCCTCACCGAACTGGCGAGCCTGCGGCTGGTGTCGGTCGCCGTCAGTGTCCCCACCGCCGACGACGAGCTGAAGCGCATACTCGAACCCAGAGTGCCCTCGGCCCGCACCCGCTTCGCTCTCATGTCCAGTTTGCATGCCGCCGGCGTTCCGGTGAGCCTGTTGCTGGCACCGGTCATCCCGGCCGTGACGGACGCTGAGATCGAGTCGATCGTCGCGGAAGCGGCAGAAAGCGGCGCCGGTCATGCCGGCTGGGTTCTGCTGCGCCTGCCGCATGAGCTCAAGCAAATCTTCCGCGACTGGCTGGACGCGCACCTGCCGGATCGCGCCGCGCACGTCATGAGTCTGATGCAGCAGGCGAGCGGTGGGCGCGACTATGACAACCGCTTCGGCCGGCGCCAGCGCGGCCAGGGTCCGTATGCCGAAATGATTGGCACTCGCTTTCGCGCAGCCTGCGCGCGTCACGGCGTGATTAGCGGCAGAACCATGAGCTGACTGGATTGCAGTCAATTCCAGAAACCCGGGCAGAAACAACTGGCTCTGGGTTTTGACTGATCCTGTATAGTTTATCGGGCCAGCGGCGGCGAACCCCGGGCTGTCCGGGCCCGAACTAATCGAACAAATGGAAGTCTCACGGAGAGCCCCCACAATTTAACCGTTGACCATGACATTCGACCATTCAATCAGCCACGTTTGTTCTGTCGCTCTGCTTTCGCTGCTGTGGCCCGCCGCGTTTGCGGCAGCCCAGACGGGCGGCGACGAACAGGAAGTGGGGCCCGTCTCCATACCGGAGCGGTTCAAGCGCTACGATAACGTCGGGGATGACGAATTAGCGGAGGAAAGCGCAGACCAGGCACCTGGCAGCTACCGGTTGATTGAAGACGATGGTGGCGATGATTACGTCGAGCCGCCCTCGCAGCGAGAGCAGGACACCGATTCACTGAGACGGCTGTTCGACCTTTATCGCGAAGCACTGGCGAACAAGGATTACCTCGAAGCCGACACACTGGCAAAGCGCGTGGTTGAGCTGTCTATCCGACTTAACGGTATCGACAGTGTCGACTCAGCCAAAGCACTGACCAATCTCGGCATCGCACAACACAATAATCGCGACTACGAGTCTGCGATGCTGAATTTCGCAGCGTCCGTAGACATCATCGAACGCATCGACAATCGTCTGAGCCCTGCGCTGATAAATCCCCTGCAGGGACTGGCGGCGACCCAGGCCGCGACCGGCAGGCCCGATCTCGCCCGCCAGACCTACCAGCGCGCCGTGCACGTCAGCCATGTCAACGATGGGCCGCATAACCCCGACCAGGTTGAGACGCTCGAATCGATCGCGGAACTTAATATTTCGACCGGTGATCTCGATGATGCCGGTGATATCCAGGAAAGCATCTACGCCATTCAGTCACGCAACATAGATCCGGACAGCCTGGAGATCCTGGATGCTTTGGAGAATCGTGCCAACTGGGAGCATCGACTGCAGAATTATCATCGTGAGCGGATAACCTGGCGCCGTTACATCGATGTCATTGAAGAGCACTACGGCAAGGACAGTCTTAAACTGATCCCGCCCCTGATCAGTCTTGGCAAGTCCTATCTGTTCGTCAGCCCCAGTGAATTCGACTATCAGCCGGATGTCTCGGTGTCGTCCGGTGAGTCTTATCTGCGGCGCGCGAACAAGATCGCCGACGAGAACCCGGAGGCTGATTGGCAGGCAGTAGAACGCACCTTGTTGTCCCTTGGCGACTACTACATTCTGTCGGGCAGGCCGAACCGGGCCTCGGATGCCTACGAAGAAGCGTGGATGCTGTTATCAGTGGAAGGCGATGACGAACGTCAGTCGCACCGACGCGCGAACCTGGAGTCGATCAACATCCTGCAGAACGCGTACCCGCCAAAATATTATGAAAGCCAGCGGGAAGACAACGGCCAGCCGCCACCGGGCAGTTTCCGCACAGGAACGATCAGCTTTGGCTACACGGTGTCACCCAGCGGACGGATCACCCAGTTGCATCACATCGAAACGCAGCCGCCAGGCATAGAGAACTTTGAAAGCGATGTTGGCCGGAGTTTGCGCCGCCTCATTTATCGCCCGCGCATGGTGGAGGGAAAAATGGTGCATACGCCGGACGTTGTGTTCGCCCACGAATTTTTCTACAGGCCCTCAGACCTCGTCACCGACGAACCGGGTGCGACGGAAGCGCCCACAGGCCAGTAGTTCCTGCGAAGAGGAACAAAGCGGGTTGACCTCTGACTATGATTTCTTCTAACGTAGACGATAAAAGAAGGCCTCAATCACAACGGATAGTGATGCAAAGTCTCAGGAACCCGGCACAACGTCTCATATCTTCCGCGGCAATATTGGCCGTTTCGCTTTTATGTCAAATCGCTCTTGCCGCAAAATGCGCTGACGAGTGGATCAAGGTTGACAGAGAAGTCAAAGGCGATGCGCTTGAATTGCGCGCCGCCAATCGTCAGGCCTATCCGATCACCTTTTCAATTCGCGTTCGGGCGCCAGCGAGCGATGGCTCGCGAAGCCGCTCATTCAGCGGCACGCTCGAAGGACTCGAATCACAGCACTTGCTGACGCTTGCCGGGACACCGGATGCAGCCGACGATGTTCAGGTCTCATGCAACTGGACGATAGGCAGTCGCGATGCAAGACACAACGATGACTATCTTTACCTGCTGCCCTATGCGGATGGCACCAGTTATCGGGTGTTGCAGGGGTTCGGTTCCCGATTCAGCCATCTCGGCAACGAGCAGTACGCCGTAGATTTCAAGATGAAGGTCGGTACGCCTGTGCATGCGGCCAGGGGCGGCACCGTCGTGCGCCTGGAAGAGTCCAATGACAAGGGTTGTTGGCAGGACGGATGCGGCGCCTATGCGAATTTCATCGTTGTCATGCACGAAGATGGTACGACGGGCGAGTACTACCATTTGCAGCAAAATGGTGCCCTCGTCAAGGTTGGTGAGCAGGTCAAGGCCGGACAGAAGATAGGACTTTCCGGCAATACCGGCCACACGGCCCTGCCGCATCTGCATTTTGCCGTGTACCGCGCAACCAAAAAGGCGCGCTCCCAGTCCGTCCCAATAAGCTTTCTCAGTGCAGACGGGGTGGTTTACCAGCCTCGCCGCGGCCATCACTATCTCGCCGTCATGGGCCAGCAGGCCGGCGACTGAACTCAAGGATGCAGATTGAAATCATGCCTGTAGTATCCTGCCGCATACCGTAACTGAGATTCACACCTGTGACTAAAAAGAAGAAACCTGCCGCCGCCGCCAGACCCACTCGAGCCGAAGCGGAACACGCCGTCGAAACGCTGTTGCGCTGGGCCGGCGAGGATCCACAGCGTGAAGGCCTTCGGGATACCCCAAAGCGGGTCGCGGCCGCTTATGAAGACTGGTTCAGCGGCTATGAGAAAGACCCGATCAGTTTCCTGGAACGAACCTTTGAGGAAGTGGACGGTTACGATGAAATGATTGTATTGCGTGACATTACTTTCGAATCTCATTGTGAACATCACATGGCACCGATCATCGGCGTCGCTCATGTCGGCTACCTGCCTAGCAATAAAGTCGTGGGCATCAGCAAGCTGGCGCGCGTCGTCGATGCATTTGCGCGGCGCTTCCAAGTGCAGGAAAAACTGACCGCACAAATCGCGAATTGCATTAAAGACATTCTGAAACCGCGCGGTGTCGGCGTCGTTATCGAAGCTACCCATCAATGCATGACGACGCGCGGGGTGCACAAGCCGGGCGTGTCCATGGTGACAAGCCAGATGCTTGGTACCTTTCGCCGCGATGCGCGTACTCGCGCCGAGTTCCTCGGCATGATAGGCAAATCCGCCTGAGCTGATGACGCGAAAGTCCGGCGCACTCTTAACGTTTCTCGTTCCGGTATTCCTGGTAGTCCTGTATTTGCTGGCCTGGCCCGTAAACGTTGATCCGCTTGCCTGGCAGCCTCCGCCTGATCGGGGACTCGTGGATTTGTTTGCAGCCAACGACCGCCTGCAACGTGCGCGGCCGATTATGCTTGGTGAGCATCGGGGACCGGAAGATATCGCAGCAGGGCCGGACGGCTGGCTGTACACCGGCACGGAAGGCGGCGACATTCTGCGGTTCGATGCACAGGGCGGTCGGCAGGAGGTCTTTGCCACGACGGGCGGGCGGCCCCTGGGACTCGATTTCGACGCTGAAGGCAATCTGCTGGTAGCCAATGCGCTGCTGGGTATTCAGCGGATTACGCCGGATGGTCGCATTGAAACCCTGTTAAGCCAGTTTGAAGGTGCACCCCTTTCCTACCCCAACGATGTGGCCAACCACAGCGATGGCGGCGTCTATATCACCGATTCGAGCAGCAAATTCAGTCCGCGTGAATCCGGGACCTATGCCGCATCCGAGCTCGATATCGTTGAACACGGCGGACACGGGCGGGTGCTGCGTCATGATCCGGCCAAGGGGCTGACAACTGTGATACTAGATGCGCTCAATTTTCCGAACGGTATTGCGCTGAGTGCTGACGAGCAATTCCTGATGCTGAGTGAAACAGGCAGCTACCGGATCTTGCGACACTGGCTGGCCGGGCCCCGAAGCGGCACGACGGAAACGGTAATGGAAAATCTGCCCGGCTTTCCCGACAACATTAATAATGGACTGAATGACCGCTTTTGGGTCGGCCTGGTCGTGCCTCGCAACCGGCTTCTGGATGACATGGCCGGGCGGCCCTGGCTCAGAAAAATCGTACAGCGCCTGCCAGCGGCACTGCGACCAAAACCTGCACGCGCGGCGCACGTCATTGCCATCACCGCTGAGGGAGACGTCCTGATGGATTTCCAGGACTCAAGTGCACGCCTCGCCGCGCTTACCGGTGTATGCGAAACGAGTGACGTGCTGTGGCTGTCCAGCCTGTTTGGCAATGCGGTCGGACGTCTCGACAAACGCGACCTGGCAAATCCCTGAGCACCAGCTCCGGCAAAACTTTTAACGGCTTTTTGCTTCTGACAGGATGATCAGTTACTGCCCGGCTGCGGCGGCGCAGCCGCACTCATTTTTGCTGGCGGCATTCGTTCGAGGTGCTGCGGCTCGAGGACGAAATACGGTGTAGCCGGCTCCACTCCGGGAGCAACCGCCGCCGGCATGCGCTCACCTCGCATTCCCAGGGATCGGACAAAACGGTAGGTCGCGCGGGCATCTGCGTCACTGATCTGGTTTACGTTCATCCAGGGCATGGGCGGGCGATCAGTGCGGGTTTGCAGCACCTTGACCCAGGCATCTTCATCGAGGTCCTGAACCACCGCGCGAAGATTACTCGCATAGGTTGTTCCCCAAGGACCCTGCCAGCCGATTGGCGAGCCGGTCAGCCAGTCGGTGTCCGCTATCTGGCCGCCGGTTTCCATCCAGTTAGCGGTGTGACAATCGTTACAGCCGCTGACCTGAACAATATACCGGCCTGCCTCAATATCTGTGGTCGCGCTGACGCGGGGGGCAGTTGTCGGCGCTGTCTTCGCTGACTCATCGGCACTGGCGGTTGTCGATAGGCAGAGACAGGCAAGCGTTGCGAGGGAAGTGATCGTTAGTGAAGACGCAGTTCGTCGTGAAGCCATTTTCGTAACTCCCGAGGAATAGACATCCGAATTCTACTCTCCCGGTGCGCCGGATCAATAAGATTAAAAGTTTACTTTTCAATTACTTACGTCACTCTCCAGGCCAAGTTCCGCGACGCCCTGATTGAACACGATATCGACCGGGATATCGGCCTCGGTGAGTCGATCGAGGTCCCGCTGCAGCTCTGCCTGAATTACGCCCTTTTCCCTCGTCAGTTGCGAAGCCCCCTGATAGTCGCCGTCGCCCTGCAACGTCAGCAATTGCGCAGACAGTGCTGACATGGCGTCACGCATTCGCTCAACATCCACGCGATAGGTCCCTTTCTCAGCGTCTCGTACAAACGCCCCCTGCTCGGCAAGAAAGTTGAAGCGCACCATGTTTGCCTGACCGTGCGCGCTGCTCGCACCGAAGCGTATCGATCTGAAAATGCCTGCGAGAAAGGTGACGTAGTTGTCCCGCAGGTCGGCGTCGTCCAGTTCGCCTGCATCGTTAAGTTCTGTAATCATGTACAGGCCAAGTATGTCTGCTTTGCCCTCTTCCATACTGGAAGCAACGTCGCGTAATGCCTCGCGAACGGTTCCGCTGCCGTTGATCGTATTTTTGATGCCAAGACCGTGGGCAACTTCGTGGAACATCGTGTTGGCGAAAAAAGCGTCGAAGGTCACGTTGTCACGCTGGGATTCGTCAATCAGCACGCCGGCAATCGGTTCCATGATGGTCTCGAATTTTGCTCGCATGGCATTTTTCAGCTGCAGCCGTCGCGTACCTTTTTGTAGCTGCACCTGCTCGTCATTGGGCAGGTTGATAGCGATCGTCTTGGAACCGGCATTGCTGTGTCCCGCGTAATAAATCACGTCGTAGGCGTTCAGGTCCGAATCGACCCCCGGCGTTTCGGCCTTATAGGCGTCAGGAACAGGCAGATTTTTCTGCAAATCTGGCAGGAATTCTGCAAATCGCGCCAGTCGCGCGCTCCATTCAGTATCTTTAAGCAACACGTAGGATTCGTATGCCGCACGGTAGCCGAACAGGCGATCTTCGTAAGTCTCGATCGGACCGATGACGAGTTCAACGGGATTCGTTTTCATGTCCATCCAGGCAAGATCACTTTCCTGGAACTCGCCGCTTTGCAGGGCAGCGGCACGCAGACGAAGATAGTTGGCGAAACTGGCGTCGACGGCAAGCGCTGCAGCGTCTGTCAGCAGGCTTGCTGCACGTTGCAGCTCATCTGCATATTCCTCGTGAAACGGGACCAACATCAGATTGCCCGCATCGTCACGCCGCACGAACGAATACAGGCCGTTCTTCCCGGCAAGATCTGCAGCTTCGAATTCTTCCACACTCATATCGGCAGGATAAAATTGTGCGCCGAGCGGTTTTTCGCCAATGCCCGGGATGAACGGGGCGTCGTCATTGAGTCGGTCCCAGGGGCCGTAGTTGATTTCTGCGAAACGCCGCACCGATGCAACGCCAAGAGAATTCAGCCATGCCTGGTAATCGTCGCCGTAAGCCTGGCGCCAGAACAGGTCATCCATGATCTGCGAAGCTTCAATCAATAGCACCAGCATGCGCCGCTGTTCGGCACTCAGAGCGCTCAGGTCGGCAGCAAGCCGGAATTCGGCGTAGACATCCGGGCGTGGTTCCACCGTGATTGCAGCGACAGCCGAAGATGTCCCGGCGGCGTTAGTGTCCGGGGCTGGCGTGGGTACGGCATCGCGGCCGTCGTTACAGGCGACGAACAAAAGCGCGATAAAGGCGACGAGCAATCGATTATTCACAGTAAAGTCCTGGCTGAAGAGTGACGTAAATTATCGCATACGCATGCATAGCCAGGTGTCTGCGGACAGCGGCAGGGTGAATTTACGCCGCTCGTGCTCATCGTTAACTGTCTTCATGCCGGCAGCACCGCTGCCGACGGTTGCGGGTCAGCCTGACTTGACGAGAAAAGGCGGCAGCACGGGCTTTTCTTTGTTCTTCCGCGGCGTGGCTTTCTGTTCTTCCCCGTAGCGCAACATCTCGGCGTACAGATCGATGATCAGTTTTGCACAGTGATCAGCCTCGGGAACCGACATCTTGCGCACTGTCGCCCGCACATGACCCTCACCATTGAGCGGCTCGACGCCGGTCATCAGACTTTTCATCTCGGCGAAGTGTTCTTTGACAGCAACAGGTAGTTCTTCAAGTTCGATAGTGCCCAGATGGTCCTCAAAGGCCCGAATAAGCCGCTGTTTTATATCGCCATGGGCAGCGAGCACCGCTAGCGCGGCGTAAAACCGTTCCACGTGGTTGGACATGTCCACTCCAGCGTAATTATTATGTCAAGCGCCGCATATGTTCCTCTCATCGCGGCCTGTTACGCTTTTTCAGAGTCTGGCTCTCCTTAGCCTGCGGGTGGCGCCCGCCGAACTCCTGTCTACTCTTGAGGTATCAGATACCTGCGTCCAATTCTTATAGCAGATGTTCGGAACCGGACGCAACAGCACAGTTCACCTGCCGGAATTTGCTCAGGCGCGGCTGATTTCAATCTCCCAGCGCTCGTCGTCGACTGATCGCTCCTCTTTCCATAATGGCGTTGGCTGACCGAAACGCCATTCAGTCGCCAGCGTTTCGGCCATCAGGTATTCCTGGAATTCCGCTAGCGCATCGGTGACGCCTTCTGAGCCGGCGATGCCGAGCACGATGCGGTCAGAGACGTCGAGGCCAGCCTGCTTGCGCGCTTCCTGGACAGTCCGGATAAGCTCACGAGCGACACCCTCACGAATCAGTCCGGCATCGAGACTGGTGTCCAGTGCAGTGAGATAGCCGCCGTCTTCACCGCAGGCATATCCTTCAGCAGAGCTGGTCTCCACCAGCACGTCCGCGTTATCCAGCGTCAGCACTTCGCCATCGACCTCTATGTCGAACGATTCGCCACGGGCAGCTGCACCGGCGATCGTCGCGCCATCGGCCGCCAGCAACGCCTGTTTTATTTTCGGCATGAGTTTGCCGTACTGCTTGCCCAGGCGCGGCAGGTTGGGCTTTATTCGGTAGTTCACGAGTCCGGCGTCGCGGGCGATAAACTGCAGCGACTTGACGTTCAGTTCTTCAAGTACCTGCGCCTGGTGATCTGCAAGAGCTTTTGCGGCTTTATCGTCCGGGGTACGTACCAGCAGTCTCGACAGCGGCTGCCGCGTACGCACGCCGGACTGATTGCGTGCGGCCCGTGCGAGCCCAACCACCTTTTGCACAACGCCGATTTCGTACAACAGTGAATCGTCATCTCTTAGCGGATCGGCTTCGGGCCAGTCGCTCATGTGCACGCTGGCTGGCGCATCCGGATGCAGGCTGCGCACGAGATTCTGGTAAACCTCTTCTGCAAGAAATGGCACGAACGGCGCCATCAGTCGGTGTACGGCATCTAGGCACTCGTACAGTGTCAGGTACGCAGCCCGTTTGTCAGTGGCATCCGTCGATTTCCAGAAACGCCTTCGAGTGCGTCGCACGTACCAGTTGCTGAGCTGGTCGACGAACGATTCAATCGCTTCGCCGGCGCGCCGGGCGTCATAATTATCGAGGGCTTCTGTGCACGTCCGGATGGTGTCGTTAAGCAGCGCCAGCGCCCAGCGATCGATTTCTGGCCGCTCTGCTACCGGTATTTTTTTGCTCAGATCGACGTCATCGATGCGCGCGTAGAGGACGAAGAATCCATAAGTATTCCAGAACGTATTGATAAAGGAACTTGCGACATCCTGAACAATGTCTACTGAAATTCGTTTCAGAGCTTCGGGACTGAGTCTCGCGAGAAAATACCAGCGCAATGCATCTGCGCCGACGGTATCGAAAACGTCATAAGGGTCGACAATATTGCCGACCGACTTCGACATCTTCTTGCCCTCGGCATCGACGATAAGATTCAGGCAAATGCAGTTGCGATAGGCGACGCTATCGGATACCAGGGTTGCGATGGCGTGCAAGGTGTAGAACCAGCCGCGTGTCTGATCAATCGCCTCACATATATAGTCCGCGGGAAAATGTTTCTCAAACACTTCCTGGTTCTCAAACGGGTAGTGCCACTGTGCATACGACATTGCCCCGGAATCGAACCAGCAGTCGATGACTTCCGGAACGCGGCGCCAGGTGTGCCCGTCCTTCTCGAAGATCACCTCATCGATGGCCGGCCGGTGCAGATCAAGATCGCTAAGCTTCCGCCCGCAGAGATCCTCCAGCTCGGCGACCGATCCCACACAATGGTAATCACCTTCGCCGTTGCTCCAGACCGGTAGCGGCGTTCCCCAGAATCGCTCCCGCGACAAGGCCCAGTCCACGTTATTTTCCAGCCAGTTGCCAAAGCGACCGTCGCGAATGTTTTCCGGTACCCAGTTAATCGTCTGATTGAGTTCTACCATGCGGTCGCGGTAGTCGGAGGTACGGATATACCACGCATTTTTGGCGTAGTAGATGATCGGATCACCGGTTCGCCAGCCGAAGGGATAACTGTGCCGATAGCGTTCGGCACGAAACATCAGACCGCGCTCTTTCAATATCCGGATCAGGGGCTTGTCGGCATCCTTGAAAAACATTCCGGCAACCGGTTCGACGATAGCCTTGAAATTTCCGTCGCGACCCACCGCGTGAACGACGGGCAGACCGTGTTCCTGTCCGAGCGCGAGATCGTCGACCCCGTACGCCGGAGCCGTGTGGACAATGCCGGTACCGCTGTCAGTACTCACGAAGTCAGCCGCGACCACTTTGAACGCATCACCCTCGACATCCAGGTAATCAAACAGCCTTTCGTAGCGCATGCCGATGAGCGCGCTGCCCTTGACGCGCTTGCTGATCCTGTAGTCCAGATCGCGCAGGACTGAATCGCAGAGCGTCTCTGCGAGTATCAGTGTTTCGCCTTCAGTTTCAGCGTACACGTAGTCAATATCGTTGTGCACCGCGAGCAGCATATTCGCTGGCAGCGTCCAGGGCGTCGTTGTCCAGACAAGAAAAGACAGCTTGTCCTCTCCCTGTACGCGGAAACGCACAAAGATCGACGGATCTTCCACGTCTCGATATCCCTGAGCGAGTTCGTGCGAGGAAAGGGTCGCACCAATGCGCGGGTCATAGGGCACGACCTTATAGCCTCGATAGATCAACCCCTTGTCCCAGATGTCCTTCAGCAGGTACCACTCGCTTTCAATAAAACTGTTATGCAGCGTGTAGTAGGCCTCGTCCATATTGACCCAGAAGCCCATACGCTCAGTCATCTTTTCCCAGTCGCCGATGTACTTCATCACCGATTCGCGACAAAGACGCGTGAACTCCGCGATTCCAACCTTCTCTTCGATCTCCTTCTTGTCGTAGCTCTCAATGCGCTTGTCGCGTTTCAGCTGCTTCTCTACCTCATGTTCGACCGGCAGACCATGGGTATCCCAACCCGCCTTGCGCGGCACATGAAACCCCCGCATGGTTTTGTAGCGTGGATAAATGTCCTTGAAGCTGCGCGCGAGCACGTGATGGATGCCGGGCTTGCCGTTGGCAGTCGGCGGCCCTTCATTGAAGGTAAAAAGCGGTCGACCCCGGGACATGTCCAGGGTCTTTTCGAACACGTCGTTCTGCTGCCAGAAAGCCAGCACGTCTTTTTCCAGGGCTGGCCCGTCGTAGCGAGCGGTGATTTCCTTAAATTTCATTGATCTGTCCTGCATGGATTAACGCCGCATCCCGCATGCGAAAAAAAGCCCCGAACGCCTGTCACAGCGTCCGGGGCGATCGATTCATGTCGCGGTACCACCCGGTTCACGAAAGGACAGCGCCTTTCGCCTCGTTACGCTTTGTATCGGGAGCGACCCGGCCGGTCCTACTGAGCCTAAGCTGTTTGGGCGGCTACTCCGGGGTGATATTCAGCGGCAACCGGCACAGGGCTTTCACCGTCCCCTGCTCGCTTGGCGCGATTTGCCCGCCTGTTTGTCCCCATCCACGTATGCGTCGGAAACTAGCGTTCGCAGAGCAAAAATACAAGTGTCTCAATGGCAGCACCAATCAACAGCACCCGCTTTCGCCTCGAATGCCCAGCTTTGACTAATGCAGAATCGGAGAAACCGGGCTGTCACTGTCCTCGCCGAACATGACCCGGTCGAAAACGTTGACCAGATTTTCTGTGGTCTGCGCACCGACGACAAACAGACGCTTGTTGACGAGAAAGTCCGGGACACCGGTCACGCCGCTAAGGCGGACCTGCGATTCCTGCGCCAGCACCGAGCTACGAGATTTTTCGTCCTCAAGGCTGAGCAGAACCTCACCTCGAGCGAGTCCGACAGACTCGCCCGCCTGAACCAGTATTTCACGATCGGATATGTCCTCGCCGCTGCTGAAAAAACTGCTCAGGATGCGCTCGGCCAGCAGGGATGTGTCGGCGCCCTGTAGCGCAGAAAGACCCATCAGACGATGCGCATTGAGCGTGTTCGGCACAATTGAGATCAGGTCGAACCGAAAATCGATGCCTGCCGCTTTGCCGGCGGCAACGAGCGCTGCCAGTCCCGACTCGAGCTTTTCAGGTTCGCCGAATTTGCTCGACAGATAGTCGGCAAATGCCATGCCTTGCATCGGCATGTCAGGATTCAACTGAAAGGGAAACCAGCTGACGATGCTGGGACCGCGAACGGCCGACAAGGCGTCGTCGAGCCGCTTCTTGCCGAGATAGCACCAGGGACAGATCAGATCCGCTATCACGTCCACCTGCAATGTGGCTGGAGACGTCCCTCTGCCAGCCGTGGAAATCTTAGTAATTTCAGGTCCTATCATCACTACCTCGATATGGGGTCCTATTCGCGACTTTCCAGTCTGCCTGCGTCATGCTGAACACCGGCTTAGCAAGCTCGGGACCTCTGCATGAATTGGAGTCAGCTGGCTGCAGAAAGTTTGGCTTTTTCCGACCGAAACTTATTGTAAAGTGACGAATATCGAAGATGATCGCCCCGTTTTCCCCGCCAGAGGCTGCTGATTTGCCGCCTTTTTTGCAACATTCGGCACATTTCTCCGGTCTGTTAAGGTACAACCAATTTTCAGCGGAGCAACATGTGCTTATCAGGCAACCTTCGGCTATTCGTCCTTCCGAAATAACGAGTAAGGAAAACTACCTCAATCGCCGCAAATTTATGCAGGCAGCAGTAATGGCAGGTGGTGCAGCACTGGGCAGCGAGGCGCTGGCGGCACTGGTGCCGGACGAGCGCCGAGCGAAAATTTCCGGGGTTGTGCCAAGCAAGTTTTCCACCGACGAGTCACCGAACAGCTATGTGGACATAACGACGTACAATAATTACTACGAGTTCGGCGTGCAGAAAGACGATCCCTATGAAAACTCGCGGGATTTCGACGCACGCCCCTGGACGGTCGAAGTCAGTGGCAACGCGGAGGTCACGGGTACTTTCAGCTTCGAGGATTTCATCAAGCCGTACACGGCGGAAGAACGCATCTACAGGCTGCGTTGCGTTGAGGCATGGTCGATGGTCATCCCCTGGGTGGGCATCCCGCTCGCGGACATCGTGAAACGATTCAAGCCACTTTCCAGCGCGAAATATGTCGTCTTCGAGACGCTGCTTGATCCTGCTCAAATGCCTGGCCAGCGTGCACGCAGCTTGCAGTGGCCCTACGTGGAAGCGCTCACCATTGCAGAAGCGGCCAACCCACTGCCTATTTTGGCGATAGGACTTTACGGTGAGGTTCTGCCCAACCAGAACGGCGCGCCGCTCAGACTCATCGTGCCGTGGAAGTATGGCTTCAAAAGTATCAAGGGCATCGTAACAATGCGTTTCAGCGAAAAGCGACCGCGCACGAGCTGGGAACTTGCGGCATCGAACGAGTACGGTTTTTACGCGAACGTTAATCCGGAAGTCGATCATCCGCGCTGGAGTCAGGCGCGAGAGCGCAGAATCGGATCGGCACAAGGATCAGGATTTGGCAGCCTTTTTTCTGCCAACAAACAGCCGACCTTGATGTTCAACGGTTATGGCGAACAGGTTGCGCATCTGTATAAAGGCCTCGATCTCCGTAAAAATTTCTGATTGGCGATGGATCAGGTCCGCAAAATTCGTTTCATCGGCAAGCCGCTCGTTTTCGCCCTTTGCTTGTTGCCCTTTGCCCTGATCGCCGGCGACCTGTTCGGCGTTACCGGGTCTCTGGGCGCCAATCCGGTTGAAGCGTTGCAGGACCACTTCGGCAACTGGGGCTTACGCTTCATCCTCATCGCGCTCTGCGTCACGCCGCTACGCACGATCACCGGCTGGAACTGGCTGCTGCGCTTCAGACGCATGCTCGGACTTTTTGCGTTCTTCTACGTCCTGCTGCATTTCCTCACCTGGCTTGTCCTGGATCAAGGTTTCCTGCTGGCGGCCATTCTCGAAGATATCGTCAAACGGCCCTTCATCACGATAGGTTTCGCCGCTTTTCTCATTCTCACCGCACTTGCGGCGACCTCGACCGCCGGCATGCGTCGGCGACTGGGCAAACGGTGGCAGAAACTGCATAACTGGGTGTATGTTGCCGCCATACTCGGCGTGTGGCACTACTGGTGGCAGGTCAAACTCGATGCCAGCGATCCCGCGATCTATGCCGCCATTCTCGCCGTGCTGCTGGGCTTTCGAATCTGGGCGAGACGTAAACGATCCCGGGCACGTGCTCGCGCTACAGCTTGATCTGAAGCCCGCTATCCGGGGTAGAATCTGCTGACATCCTGGCGTCCGTTGGACGACGACAGCAAGGGGATTGAACGATGAAACGACAGCTAATTTACTTTTGCGCTGTTCTGCTGACGTCACCTGTCTATGCGTCGTTTTATGACGCGAACCAGATCAACAACATCTATGAAAACGAGGCCTCCGGGTTGCGTTTCTATGAGGCCGGCCAGCACGAAAAAGCGTTTTCGATGCTGAAGGAAACGGCAGCAAAAGGGTTGAAGCGGTCACAGTACATACTTGGTTTCATGCTCATGAAAGGCGAAGGCGTAGAAAGGAACGTGCTCGCGGGAATGGCTCTCATCGGCCTGGCCACTGAGGCCAACGACAAGGACTGGCAGGAAACCTACGAACGTTTCTACAGCGCGTTGAACGACCCGCAAAAAGCGCTGGTCGATGCGCGAATCATCGAGTACCGGGAACTGTTTGGCGCCGATACGCAGGGCATCACCTGCGCCAGGACGGCAGTAGTCGGGCAACGCAAGATCGGACTTGTCTGCCGTAAGGGCGAAGGGTTTTATCCGGAACATGAACTGCAGCTGCCGTAGTAACGGCCGGCCAAAGGCTTAGCATGGCAATCGCGGCCTGGAAAAAATTTGAGAAAACACCGGGATGGCAGCGGAAAAAGCGTTTTCTGAAGCGACTGGCAGGGACAGAACTGCGCTTGCGAATCGAGCGTGACGTTCCGCTCGTTAAGAAGGGAGGCTGGTGGTACACCGAACAGGGGCTCAATGAAGACAGCATTGTCTATTCACTGGGCGTCGGCGATGAGATTGACTTTGATTTAGCGCTTGTCAGTCAGTTTTGCTGCACCGTGCATGCGTTCGATCCGACACCGTCTTCGATTCAAATGCTGGCTTCGCGTGAACTGCCACAACAGTTTCACTTCTATCCCTGGGCTGTAACGGCCGAGAACGGCACTCTCAAATTCTATCCGCGGTTGAAAAAGGACGGCTCAAAGTCCGACGTGATGTACACCATGGTGGCCGAAGAAGCGACCCGCGCTGATGTGATTGAAGTTCCGGCGTACTCACTGTCAACCATCAGCGAAAAGCTCGGTCATCGTCGTATCGATCTTTTGAAAATGGATATCGAGGGCGCGGAATACGAAGTACTGGAGGGCCTGCTCGCGTCAGCGGTCAAGCCCGAGCAGCTACTGGTTGAGTTTCATCATCGTTTTGCGGGCGCCGGGCTGGATAAGACTTATGATCTGATCAACCGACTTCGAGACTGCGGATACGAAATTATTGCGGTCTCTGAGATCGGCCGCGAGGTGTCATTCCTGAGGAGAGAATCGTGAAATACGCAAGTATGCTGCTGGTCATTGTTGCGCTGGGCCTGACAGGGTGTGCAGCGCCCACGGGTGGCGGGGTCAAGCGGACGCAAATCCGGGATTGTCCGGCGGGCATGGTGCTTTTCTGTGAAAGCAGAAATGAGCCATCCACAGGTGGCGAGGAGGAAATTCCCGAGTACGAACGCTGCCGTTGTGAAAGTATAATGTAGCGAGATCGAATCGACCGCGTAAAAAAAGGGCCACTGCTCACGCAGTGGCCCTTTTGCTTTCTAACGCCTGAGCGCCTGACTTACATCATGCCGCCCATACCGCCCATGCCACTCATATCCGGCATTGCGTGACCACCGCGCTGCTCGTCCTGAGGTGCATCAGCAATCATGGCTTCCGTCGTCAGCAAGAGGCCCGAAACGGATGCTGCATTCTGCAGCGCGTAACGGGTGACTTTCGTCGGATCGAGAATACCCTGCTCAATCATGTCGCCGTATTCGCCGGTTGCCGCGTTGTAGCCGTAGTTACCCTTGCCTTCGCGAACTGCGTTCAGGACCACACTCGGGTCACCGCCTGCATTCTTCACGATCTGACGCAGTGGCTCCTCAATGGCACGCCGCAGGATTGCGATGCCGACATTCTGGTCATCGTTGTCACCTTTGAGCTTGGCAATCGCGCGCTCTGCCCGGATGAAGGCAACACCGCCACCGGCAACAACGCCTTCTTCTACAGCCGCACGGGTAGCGTGCAAAGCGTCTTCCACGCGTGCTTTCTTCTCTTTCATCTCGACTTCGGTCGCCGCACCCACTTTGATAACAGCAACGCCGCCGGAGAGTTTGGCAACTCGTTCCTGCAGCTTTTCCTTGTCGTAGTCGGAGCTGGATTCAGCGATTTCAGCACTGATCTGCTCAACACGGCCCTTAATGTCAGCGGCACGTCCTGCGCCGTCGATAAGTGTCGTGTTTTCCTTAGTGATCTGCACTTTCTTCGCTTCGCCAAGATCATCCAGCGTGGCTTTTTCAAGCGACAGTCCGACTTCTTCCGAAATGACTTGTCCACCGGTCAGCACTGCGATGTCCTGCAGCATAGCTTTGCGACGATCACCGAAGCCCGGCGCCTTGACGGCAGCGACCTTGACGATGCCGCGGATGTTGTTAACGACCAGGGTCGCCAACGCTTCGCCTTCGACATCTTCAGCAATGATCAGCAGGGGGCGACCGGCTTTCGCCACGCCCTCCAGGACTGGCAGCAAATCGCGAATGTTGGAAATCTTCTTGTCGTACAAAAGCACCATCGGGTTTTCGAGTTCGACACTCTGGCTCGCAGCATCGTTGATGAAGTACGGCGACAGGTATCCGCGATCGAATTGCATGCCTTCTACGACATCCAGCTCGTTTTCCAGTCCCGAACCTTCCTCCACCGTAATAACGCCTTCCTTGCCAACCTTCTGCATCGCCTGGGAAATGATTTCGCCGATCTCGGTGTCCGAATTGGCGGAGATACTGCCAACCTGGGAGATCGCCTTGTCATCTTCGCAGGGCTTGGACAGCTTCTTGAGCTCGGCAACCATTGCCGCCGTCGCCTTGTCGATACCGCGTTTGAGATCCATCGGATTCATACCCGCAGCAACGGATTTGAGGCCTTCACGGAGCACTGCCTGTGCCAGAACCGTAGCGGTCGTCGTACCGTCACCGGCAACGTCAGACGTCTGGGAAGCAACTTCCTTGACCATCTGCGCGCCCATGTTTTCAAACTTGTCATCAAGCTCGATCTCTTTGGCAACTGACACGCCGTCTTTGGTGACGGTGGGTGCGCCAAAACTTTTGTCGAGCACTACGTTGCGACCTTTGGGACCGAGGGTCACCTTTACCGCGTTAGCCAGAATGTTCACACCTGCGAACATCTTCTGGCGCGCGTCGTCGCCGAAACGAACTTCTTTTGCAGCCATTGTTTTCTATCCTTTAAATCTGAAATTCTTCAAGAACTGGTAACGGGGATCTAGCCCTCGATGACGGCCATAATGTCGTCTTCTTTCATTACCAGGAGTTCTTCGCCATCGACTTTCACTTCCGTTCCGGAGTATTTGCCGAACAGCACCTTGTCGCCTTTCTTCAGGTCCAGGGCACGGACTTCGCCGTTTTCCAGGATCTTGCCGTTGCCGACGGCGATGATTTCACCCTTGATTGGCTTCTCGGCTGCGGCGTCAGGAATGACGATTCCGCCCGGGGACGTGCGCTCTTCTTCCATGCGCTTTACGATGACTCGATCATGAAGCGGACGAATCTTCATCGATTAATTCTCCTATAAACTGTTGATTAGTAACCGTTTTTATCGGTATAAGACCCAGCCTTGCTAGCACTCGGCCGTGGGGAGTGCTAATGATAGGGGCGGCTGGCTAAATTTCAAGGGCTGCACGCGCTTAAAAGTGATGAGCGGTTCAATGACTTGTCTGACGGCGGCCGGTATGCTTTCCGGCTGAGTAGTAACAAATGGGGCTGCACGCTGGTCCCATCCTGACAACGCAAACTTTTTACGGCCCCTGAAAATGACGAGCAATGGCTGATCACCTCAGATTTTTTTTCTTCCTTCTCCTGGCAGTGCTGGCAAACTGCGCGTTCGCCCAGGAGCCGGAACTGCTTCGCCCCGAAGTCGCCTACCGCTATGCGGCCGCTGACACCGGCGCTGCCATCGAAGTCGACTGGATAGTCGAGGACGGCCACTATCTCTATCGCAACAAGATGTCCTATGCGAGCGGCGAGGACGCTGTAGTTTTCGGCGCTATTGAGCTGCCGGAAGGCGAACACCATGAGGACGAGTTTTTTGGCGTTCAGCAAATCTACCGCGACCGCTTTTTCGTCAGTATTCCCTACAGCGTCAATGGCAGCCGGCCTGAGTCCGTTGATCTCATTATTAAAACGCAGGGCTGTGCCGATATCGGCATCTGCTACCCGCCGCAGACCTGGACGGAAACGGTGCGCCTGCTACCGGCGACCAGCGGCGAGGGCACACTGGATCTCGGCACTGCGTTCGGTAATGTTGCGGGAAGTGACAGCGAATTCCTGCCGGTCGACGAAGCCTTTGAACCGGTACTTACGCCGATCGATGGCAACGCGGTGGAAGTCGCCATACGTATTGCGGATGGCTACTACCTGTACAAGGACAAGATAGCCGTCACGGCACAGTCGGACGTTGCAGAGGCCGGTCGCCTCGAATTGCCGGCCGGCGAATTCAAGTCGGACCAGTACTTCGGTGAGATGGAGGTCTACCACCAGGACGTATTCGCCAAACTGCCGATAGCGCGTGCGACGCCGGAAGCGATGACTCTGGACCTTGAACTCAAGTATCAGGGTTGCGCGGATGGCGGCATCTGCTATCCGCCGGTTACCCGCGTCCTGAGTGTCGCCCTGCCGGCTGCTACGGCCGTCTCGGCCTTGGCAGCAGTGGATAGCAATAGCAATGCCGCACCGATTTCTGAACAGGCCAAACTTGCCCGCATCATTGCGGAATCGAGTCTTCTGGTGGTGGTGGGCACATTCTTCGGCGCCGGTTTGTTGCTGGCATTCACGCCATGTGTCCTGCCGATGGTGCCTATCCTGTCCGGCATTATTGCGGGCGAAGGCAAGGACGTCAGCGCACGGCGCGGTTTCACGCTGGCGCTCAGTTACGTCATGGGCATGGCTATTGTCTATACCGCAGCCGGCGTGGCGGCAGCTGCCGCTGGCCTGCAGCTGCAGGCAACCTTCAACCAGCCCTGGGTGCTGGCCGTGTTCTCCGGCCTTTTCATCATTCTTGCGATGGGCATGTTCGGGCTTTACGACCTGCAGATGCCTTCCGCCATTCAGAGCCGGCTGGCCAATATCAGCAGCAGTCAGAAAAGCGGTACTGCAATCGGTGCTTTCATCATGGGCGCTATTTCGTCGTTAATCGTCACCGCCTGCGTGGCTCCGGCACTCATTGCTGCCCTGACCGTCATTGCCCAGACAGGTGACATGGTTCGCGGCGGCGGAGCACTTTTCGCCATGAGTCTTGGTATGGGCGCGCCGCTACTTGCTGTCGGGGCAGCACAGGGCAGGTTCCTGCCGCAGTCCGGGCCGTGGATGGTGGCCATCAAGAACGCGTTCGGTTTCATGCTGCTCGGGCTCGCTATCTGGATGATGTCGCGTGTTTTGTCGGGTGAAATTACGCTAGCGCTGTATGGCATCCTGATATTCATGGCAGGCGTGTTCATGGGCGGACTGACGACCCTGGGAGCGGATGCACCCGGGCGCTCGAAACTGGGCAAAGGATTCGGCTTACTTGCAGTGATCTACGGCGCGGTGCTACTCGTCGGCTCGATGGCAGGCAGCAACAGTATGCTGCGCCCGCTGGAAGCACTGAATGGCGGCGCCAATTCGATGGCTACCGCCGCGCACCGCGGACTCGAATTCAGACGTATCAAGACAACAGCCGATCTGGATGCCGCTGTCGCTGCTGCTGCTGCCGAGGGTAAGCCGGCCATGCTGGACTTCTACGCTGACTGGTGCGTATCGTGCATCGAGATGGAAGAATTTACGTTTACCGACACCGACGTACAGCTTGCGCTATCGAATACAGTGCTGCTGCAGGCGGACGTAACTGCGAACGATGAGCTTGACCAGGCGCTACTTGAACGCTTCGGCGTATTCGGCCCGCCAACGATCATTTTCTTTGGCAGTGACGGCGTGCAAAGGGATGGGTACGAAGTCGTTGGTTACATGAAAGCAAAGGAATTTGCGACTCATGTCAGGGCTGCGACGGGCAACGGAAATGCCCTGCGCGCCAACAATCAACTCTGAAGAATCCTACATGAAATTAAAGACCGTGCTCGCTCTGGCGACTGCATTACTTTGCACCGGCCTGACTGCCTGCAATAAATCCGCGGAGACGACGGCAACGACAGCGACCAAGGAGATGGCTGAAAACCAGCCGGCCGGCGCGCCCGATGAAGCGGGCAACGTTGTCGCCTTTACACTGCCCGACATGGAAGGCGTGGCGAGACATTCATCAGAGTGGGACGGCAAGGCCCGGCTGATCAACTTCTGGGCGACCTGGTGTGCACCGTGCCGGCGCGAGATTCCGCTGCTCAAAAAGACCCAGGAAGCGGAATCAGCTAACAACGTGCAGATAATCGGCATCGCTGTGGATTTTGCCGAAGACGTCGTCAGCTATGCAGAAGATGCGCAGTTTAATTACCCGATTCTTATTGGCCAGGAAGACGCCATGGCCGTCGCCGAAACCAGTGGCATCGAGTTCATCGGCATGCCATTCACGATGGTCGTAGCGCCCTCAGGCGAGTTGCTGAAGGCGCATATTGGCGAGATCGTCGAATCGCACATCGAGCAGATTCTGTCGGTATTCGCGAAACTCGAATCCGGCGCTATGAATATCGCCGATGCGCGAGCGGCGCTGCAGACACTGTAGCGGGCGGCAGCAGCAAACTTGCGCTATCTGTCTGGAAAAAGGTTAGAATTGCGGCCATCTTCGTCTAACTGGCACTCAAGAACCGGACATGGCAAGCCTGCTACTGATCAACGGACCGAATCTCAATCTGCTCGGCAGCCGTGAACCGGGCGTTTACGGCAGCACCAATCTGGCGTCGGTCGAGGCGCACCTCAAGGAACGGGCCAGCGAACTCGGGCACCGGCTCGAAGCATTCCAGAGCAATGCAGAACACGCAATCGTCGATCGCGTGCAACAGGCAGGAAGTGACGGCAGTGACTTCATCCTGCTGAATCCGGGAGCCTTCACCCATACGAGCATTGCCATACGCGATGCGTTATTAGCGGTCTCATTACCGTTTATTGAAGTGCATCTGAGCAATGTATTTGCTCGCGAGAATTTTCGTCATACCAGCTATTTCAGCGATATTGCCGCCGGCTGCATTTTCGGCCTGGGCGCCTATGGCTATGAAATTGCATTGCTGGCCGCGACCAGACGTTTGTCCGAGGAATCATGATGGATATCAGAAAAGTCAAAAAACTGATCGAGCTGCTCGATGAATCCGGTATTGCGGAAATCGAGATTACCGAAGGTGAGGAGTCCGTGCGTATCAGTCGTTATTCGACAAACGCGGCGCAGCAGCTTGTGCAGGCGCCGCCGCCATCTGCAGCGACTGCCGCGCCCGCACCGGTGGCAGCGACAGCGTCGCCTGCCAGCCCGGCCGCAGAGCCAGAAGAAGAGGGTCACGCCGTGATTGCACCAATGGTCGGCACCTACTACTCGGCACCGTCTCCAGGCTCACCCGTGTTTGTGCAAGTGGGCGACCGGGTAGAAGAAGGTGACACCCTGTGCATTGTCGAAGCCATGAAGATGATGAATCAGATTGAGGCAGAAGTCGCCGGCACCATCAAATCCATTCGCGTACAGAACGGCGACCCGGTTGAGTATGGACAGGTGCTGTTCATGATCGACCAGCGTGGCGCTGAGTAAGCGGGCTCGCGATGCTCGAAAAAATTGTCATAGCCAACCGCGGCGAGATAGCGCTGCGCATCTTGCGCGCATGTCGGGAAATGGGCATCAAAACGGTCGCTGTGCACTCCACGGCCGACAACAACCTCAAACACGTGTTGCTGGCGGATGAGACAGTTTGCATCGGACCACCGCCGTCCAGTGAAAGTTATCTCAACATGCCGGCGATCATCAGCGCGGCCGAAGTCACCGACGCCGTAGCCATTCATCCCGGCTACGGATTTCTTTCCGAAAACGCCGACTTTGCCGAGCGGGTTGAAACCTCGGGATTCGTGTTCATCGGCCCGCCGGCGAAGGCCATTCGCGAAATGGGTGACAAGGTGGCAGCAATTCGTGCAATGAAGGCTGCGGGCGTTCCAACGGTACCCGGTTCAGACGGCCCTCTAGGCGACAGCGTTGAGGAAAACCTGCGCATGGCGCGCTCGATTGGCTACCCGATCATTATCAAGGCAGCCGGCGGCGGCGGCGGGCGCGGCATGCGGGTGGTGCACTCCGAAGCGTCGCTTATCAATGCCATCACGGTAACGCAAAACGAAGCGCGGGCAGCCTTCGGCAACGAAATCGTTTACATGGAAAAGTTTCTGGAAAAACCACGGCACATCGAAATTCAGGTGCTGGCGGACAACCATGGCAACGTGGTGCATCTTGGCGAGCGCGACTGCTCCATGCAGCGCCGCCATCAGAAAGTTATTGAGGAGGCACCGGCGCCGGGCATTACCGTTGAGCAACGCAACAGGATCGGCGAACGCTGTGTGCGAGCGTGCAAGGAGATGGGATACCGCAGTGCGGGTACGTTTGAGTTTCTGTACCAGGACAACGAATTTTATTTCATCGAGATGAACACGCGCCTGCAGGTAGAACATCCGGTGACCGAAATGATTACCGGTGTCGACATTGTCAGGCAGCAGCTGCAGATTGCAGCCGGCGAGCGACTGAACCTGACTCAGGAAGACATTACGTTCAGCGGTCATGCGATCGAGTGTCGCATCAACGCCGAGGATCCCAAGACGTTTATGCCCTCCCCTGGTCTGGTGAAACTCTGGCATCCGCCAGGTGGACCCGGCATCAGGGTCGAAAGCCATCTTTACAGCGGCTATCGCGTGCCACCCTCTTACGACTCAATGATCGGCAAGATCATTGCGCACGGCAATGACCGCAAGACTGCTATCGGCCGTATGCGCAGTGCGCTGTCCGAAGTCGTTATCGAAGGCATTCGCACCAACGTTCCCCTGCACCAGGAAATTCTCCAGCACAATGCATTTCAGGCCGGCGGCACCGACATTCACTATCTCGAGAAACGACTCGGACTGTGAGGTCAGCGAATGGCATGGTGCCAGTTGGTAATGAACCTCGAATCGCTTGATCCTGACCGCCTCGAGAGTGCGTTACTGCAAAGCGGCGCCCAGTCCGTCACCTTGACAGATGCCGGAGATGATCCGGTTCTCGAACCTGCGCCGGGCGAGACGCCTCTCTGGACCCAGACCTGTGTGACGGCGCTGTACGCCGCAGACACCGATTTCGCTGCAGTACGCCACGAGGTAATGACCGCATTCGCTATCGACGCAATGCCACCGCATCGCATCGAGGAGCTGGCTGACCGCGAGTGGGCGCGAGAATGGCTTTCCCGCTTTGGGCCGATGCAGTTTGGCGCCCGTCTATGGGTGTTGCCGGGCGACGATTTTGCCGCACCCGCAGATGCAACTACAGTGCGACTCGATCCCGGACTCGCGTTCGGTACCGGTACGCATCCGACCACAGCCCTGTGCCTCGAATGGCTGGATAGCATGGATCTCACGGGGCGAACGGTGTTCGACTTCGGCTGTGGCTCCGGCATTCTTGGTATCGCCGCGCTCAAACTCGGCGCGGCTTCCGTCACTGCGGTCGATATCGATGTGCAGGCGATTACCGCTACGGAGAAAAATGCGGAACGGAACGGCGTTTTGGCGGACCTGGCGGTCGGCAGTTCGCTGCCTCAGGCGGGTCAGCGCTTTGACGTGGTTGTCGCCAATATTCTGGCAGGTACTATTGCAGCCAATGCGGACATGTTGACCGAACTGCTGCCACCGGGCGCCCACATCGCATTGTCCGGCATCCTTGCCTCCCAGGTGGACGACGTAGAACTGGCATTCGGCAACCGGCTCGCGTTTGACCCGGCCGTTATCCGCGACGAATGGGCTATGCTGACGGCCATGAAACCAAGGCACTGAACCGTGTATACCCAATGTCCAGAATGCCATGTTGCCTTTCGCGTCACTGCGAACATTTTGCAGCAGGCTGCCGGCAATGTCCGTTGCGGCAACTGCAGCACTGCCTTCAGCGCCATCACCTATCTCAGTGAAACAATGCCGGCTGTGCGGCCACCGGACGTGCAAGAGAAGCGCAGTGAGAGCGAGTCCAGCCGGCGCTTGCGCGAGAGCCTAGACGAGCTGACCGGTCCGGAAGACGTACGGATCGAAGACACCGGGATCGAATGGCGGGTGTTGAGCGATGAGCCGGAGGACGACGAGGACCACGGCGAGGCCGGCGCAATCGACGGCGAGGACGGCGAGGATGAGGATGAGGTCTTGCCGGTGATCAGCGCCAACGAGGAGCGCCGGTACGATGACAACACGCCGCTCCCGGATGGCTTCATCGACAGGCGCCGTGACGGTTACTCCCCGCCGCTGGTACCCGGAAGGCGCGCCGCTGATCAGCTCCAACCTTCCCCCGATTTCGCAGAACGCCAGGGCGATCTGGCGCTAAGCGAGCCCGAAGACTGGACGGAATTGCTGGACGAGGTCCGGGATACTGACAACACTGGCGATGCAACCGGTGAAGATAGCTGCGACGCAAAGCCGGATGGACCTGGCCCGCTTGCAGGGGCCGATAATGACGACGCCGCCGAGCCACTGCCGGACGATGCCGATGCCTTGAGCGAAGGCCGTCTGGTCATGACGGACGCCGAGTTCGACGGCCCCGAGGACGCCCTCACGGACGAGGTGCCGTTACTTGCCGACGCCGAAAGTCCTGCAGCAGCAGACAATGGGGATGAAGACGAATCCGAGGCCGACTCGGCGATTGAAGTGATCGAGGACGACAGTTATCCGGCGTTGGAGGACACGGGCGTGGAAGAAGCCCGCGAAATGGGCGAAGTCACGGCCGGCTCCGAGCGTGATGATTGGGACAGCACTGAAGAGTTCGAAGCGCAGATTAACGCCGCCGCGCTCGCGTTTGCGGAATCCTCAGCAGAAATCGGTCACGGTGAGGATGCGGACAACGCGGACGACCTAGCGGATGAGGATGACATTGCGGACGACGACGTCGCTCTGCTGGAAGAGGAGAACCCCGCTGCCGCGGCGGAAAGCGAGCCTGCAGATAATGACGAAGATGAGCGGCTGGCGGAATTCGTGGTGCTGCCGGCCACTGAAGAAGAATTATCGGTCAACATGGAGATTGACCACGAACTGATGGCTGCCGCCGTTGAGGACGACAAATTTTCCGCGACGCTGGTTGGCATGGAGAAGCCGGAATGGATGTTCGATGAAAACGCGGCAGGCGTGGAAACGATCATCATGGAAGGCGACTTCGTGCGCACGGCAATCGATGAGGAGCGCCTGGCGGCAGAAAATGCGGTCCGGAGTCAACTTGACGATCCGGACGACCTGTTTGACACCTATGCCAGCAGTCGCCAGAAATCGCGGCACGGCAGGCGATTCAGCGATCCACCACCGCGTGTCATGATCTCCGTTGCAGCCGTGCTGGCGCTGCTGTTAGTCGGTCAGGCCATTCATCAGTCGAGAGAATCACTCGCCACGGTTGGCTTTTTCAAGCAGACACTGCAACCGGTCTATGGCTTCCTGGGAAAAGACCTGATGCCGTACTGGGATGTCGGCGGCTGGCAGTTTGAAACGACGAATGGCAGCGTGGACGATACAGATACCACGCTGACCATCGTTTCACGGCTGCAGAATCGCAGCGAAGGCGCCTTGCCATACCCGTTACTGCACGTGTCGCTTACCGACCGCTGGGAAGAAATCATCGGCAGCAAGGTCCTGAAGCCGGCTGAATATCTCGCCGGCAACCTCAATCAAGACCAGTTGGTTGACCCGGGCGAAACGTTTACCGCAGTCATTGCAGTCAGCGACGCCGCAGCGGAAGCAACGGGTTTCAAACTGAATGTCTGCTATGGCGCCGCGGCCGGTCGAGTACGCTGCGCGCTTCAGGATTTCAAAAACTGAGGCAAGTTAAGCCAGCCATGCAAATCGGACCTTACATTCTCAAAAGCCCTTTCCTGCTGGCGCCAATGGCAGGCATCAGCGACGCACCGTTTCGCAAGCTTTGCCGTCAGTTTGGCGCTGGCATGACAAGTTCGGAGATGACCACCGCGGACATAAGCCTGTGGCAAACGGCCAAATCCCGGCGGCGGCTGGACCTGGACCTAGATGCGGCCCCACGGGTCGTGCAGATAGCGGGCTCGGAACCGCTCATGCTTGCCACTGCTGCCAGGCTATGTGTCGAGCGCGGCGCCCAGATCATCGACATCAATATGGGCTGCCCGGCCAAAAAGGTTTGCCGCAAAGCGGCCGGTTCGGCGCTCCTCAGAGATCCTTACCTGGTCAACGACATCCTGACGTCGGTCGTCAAGGCTGTGGACGTGCCGGTGACACTTAAGATGCGTACGGGCTGGGACACCAGTTGCAGAAACGGTGCAGACATTGCTCGCATCGCAGAACAGGCCGGGATACAGGCACTCGCAATTCACGGCCGAACAAGGGCTTGCCGTTACAACGGCGATGCCGAATACGAAACGATTGCGCAAATCAAGTCGACAGTTTGTATTCCTGTCATTGCCAACGGAGATATCGACACGCCGGAGAAGTCGCTTGAAGTTCTGCGCGTAAGCGGCGCAGACGCCTTGATGATTGGTCGCGGCGCGCGCGGACGCCCCTGGATCTTTCAACAACTTAATCATTATCTTGCTACCGGTGAACACATCGCGCCGCTAGAAAATAATTTAGTCCGTGATATCATGCTCGGCCACTTGAAAGAGCTTCACCGGTTTTATGGGGATAGCACCGGCGTTCGAGTGGCCCGCAAGCACCTCACCTGGTATTGCGCCGGATTAAACTACGCAGATGAATTCCGGTCGCGGGTGGTGCGTGTGGATAGTGCTTCCGAACAGATTCGTCTCACGCGGAAATTCTTTGCCTCCTTGGAAACTCAGAATGTCCTGGCCGCGTAATCAGTCAATTCGGCAAGCTTTCGTGCACTCGTTTCGGGAAAGATCACAAAGTGGCAAAAAAACGCAACGGCAAAAACAAAGAACTCAAATCGCCGAGTAACAAGAAGTCACTGAGACAGCACACCGAAGATGCGCTTCAGCAGTATTTCAGAACACTGAACGGAGATCGTCCAGGCGAACTCTATGATCTCGTCCTGGGAGAAGTGGAAGAGCCGCTGTTTAAGGCTGTGATGGATTATACGCAGGGCAACCAGAGCCAGGCGGCAGGTATACTTGGCATCAATCGCGGCACACTCAGAAAAAAACTCAAAACCTACTCTCTCACTCAGTAAAGACAATGATGCGGAAAATAAGACGTGCGCTCGTCAGCGTATCTGACAAGCGTGACCTGATTGCATTTGCCCAGGGACTTAAGGATCTGGGGGTGGAAATTCTGTCGACGGGCGGTACTTGCCGCACGCTGCGCGAGGCCGGCATTGCAGCCGTCGAAGTGGCGGAGAGGACCGGTTTTCCTGAAATCATGGATGGGCGGGTCAAGACACTGCATCCGGTCATACACGGCGGCTTACTGGGACGGCGAGGCGTGGATGACGCCGTCATGGCAAAGCACAACATCGATGCCATTGACCTGCTCGCAGTCAACCTCTATCCGTTCGAAAGCACCATCAGCCGTGCCGACGCAACCCTCGACGAGGCTATCGAGAATATCGACATTGGCGGACCGGCCATGATTCGCGCTGCCTCCAAAAATCATGACGGCGTTGCGGTCGTGGTGGACCCGGACGACTATCAGCCGCTGCTGGAGCGTATGGCCGCGGAAAGTGTGGATCTTGAATTTCGACGCCGTCTTGCGGCTAAGGCTTATGCACATACCGCAAGCTACGATACCGCGATAGCAAATTATCTTTCGTCTTGCCTTGCTGACGATCCGCTCGGCGATGGCTTTCTGTATTCCGGTAAAGGTGGCGAGAAACTCCGTTACGGTGAAAACCCGCACCAGGCAGCGGCGTTTTATCGCGACCAGACGATGTCCGCCGGCTCGCTGGCGTCAGCCGTGCAATTACAGGGCAAAGCACTCTCGTACAATAATATTGCCGACACAGACGCGGCGCTCGAATGCGTCCGCCAGTTCGAGGTGCCGGCATGCGTTATTGTGAAACACGCTAATCCCTGCGGCGTGGCCATCGGCGAAAACATCGAACTCGCGTATGAGCGTGCGTATCAGACAGATCCAACATCGGCCTTCGGCGGCATCATTGCTTTCAACCGGCCACTGGACAAAGCGACAGCCCGGAAGATCATTGAGCGGCAGTTTGTGGAGGTCGTTGTAGCGCCCGAAATCGGTGACGACGCGGCTAAGGTACTGGCGGAGAAGAAGAACGTGCGCGTGCTCTGCACGGGCACCTGTGAAACTGCCGCGGGCGGCCTGGACTTCAAGAAGGTTTCCGGCGGGCTGCTGGTGCAAACCAGCGATGCCGGCATGGTAACGGCTGCGGATCTGAAGGTCGTTACCGAAAAAGCACCGGATGAGCGACAGACCGCCGATCTGCTGTTTGCCTGGAAAGTGGCCAAGTTCGTGAAATCCAATGCGATCGTCTTTTGTAAAGATGGCATGACGATTGGCGTTGGGGCCGGGCAAATGAGCCGGGTCTATTCGACGCGTATCGCGGCCATCAAGGCGGCAGACGAAAAACTCGACGTCAGTGGTTCTGTCATGGCTTCCGACGCGTTCTTTCCATTTCGCGATGGCATCGACAGCGCTGCATCGACCGGCATTGCCGCCATTATTCAGCCGGGAGGATCAATGCGAGATGACGAAGTTATCGCCGCCGCCAATGAACATGGGCTGGCGATGGTATTCACCGGCATGCGCCATTTCAGACATTAAAGCCTGAACGCTATGAAAATCCTGATTGTTGGCGGTGGCGGACGTGAACATGCACTCGCATGGAAATGCGCACAGTCCGGGCGCGTTGAGCAGGTGTTGGTTGCACCCGGTAACGCCGGCACGGCACGCGAAACGAAAGTCAGAAATGCGGCAGTCAGCGCAGACGACATTGACAAGCTGCTGCAGCTGGCGACGACAGAATCCATTGACCTGACCATCATCGGTCCGGAAGTGCCGCTCGTCGCGGGCGTGGCAGACCGCTTCAGGGAAGCAGGACTGCGTTGTTTCGGTCCGCAGAAGGCCGGCGCGCAGCTGGAAGGATCGAAAGCATTTACCAAGGCCTTCCTTGAACGCCACAACATCCCAACCGCGGCGTACCAGAGTTTTACGGCGCTGCCTTCCGCTTTGGCCTATGTTCGTCAACAGGGTGCACCGATCGTCATCAAGGCAGACGGACTGGCGGCCGGCAAGGGTGTCGTTGTCGCCCACTCGCTTGCAGAAGCGGAAGACGCCGTGAAAAGCATGCTTGGCGACGGCAGTTTCGGCAGCGCCGGCCAACGAATCGTCATCGAAGAGTTTTTGCGCGGAGAGGAAGCCAGTTATATCGTCGTGACCGACGGTAGCAGCATCGTGCCGCTGGCGAGTTCACAGGATCACAAAGCCCGGGACGACGGCGATACCGGTCCGAATACCGGCGGCATGGGCGCGTATTCTCCGGCGCCGGTAGTGACGCCTTGCATTGAACAACGTATTCGCGAACTTGTCATCCAGCCAACGCTTGACGGACTGCGAAAAGACAACATTTCGTACTGCGGATTCCTGTATGCCGGTCTCATGATTACTGCCGACGGTATGCCGAAAGTTATCGAGTTCAATTGTCGAATGGGCGATCCGGAAACGCAGCCAATCATGGCACGTTTAAAATCCGATCTGCCCGCGCTGTGCGAGGCGGCGCTGGATAACACGCTGGATCAGTATGTCGCTGTGTGGGACAGGCGTGCTGCGCTTGGCGTCGTGATGGCCGCAGGCGGTTATCCGGGAAGTTATGCGACGGGCAGGAAGATCTCAGGCATCGATCACGCGCCATTACAGGACACGAAAGTGTTTCATGCAGGCACGGCGATTCGCGGTGAAGATGCCGTAACCGCGGGCGGCCGCGTGCTGTGTGTGGTAGGCCTTGGCAATTCGGTGGCGGAAGCTAGGGCCCTCGCTTACCGGCAAGTCGCAGAAATCCGCTGGGATGAGGCGTACTATCGCAACGACATCGGGTACCGCGCCATTGCCCGCGAGAAAGGCGTAAGTTAAATGCTGACAACCGCTGAAGCATCCCGCGCTATCGCCGCTGCGATGCCACTTTTCGATGTGGAAGACGTAAATCTCGAGGACGCCGCCGGCCGGGTCCTGCGACAGCCTGTCGGCGCCGAACGTGACCAGCCACCGTTCGATCGGGTCACCATGGATGGCATTGCCATTCAACTGGCTGCAGTCGCTGCCGGTTCGCGCAGACTTGGAATCCAGGGGACACAGCACGCCGGCGATCCGGTGCAGACGCTGGCCGGGGGGACACACTGTA
Organism: Woeseiaceae bacterium; assembly: GCA_037968735.1. Lineage (GTDB taxonomy): Bacteria > Pseudomonadota > Gammaproteobacteria > Steroidobacterales > Woeseiaceae > SZUA-117. Next base: position 57,437 of record JBBKWC010000044.1, read on the forward strand.
TCGAAGTCATGACCGGGTGTGTGTTGCCGGCAGGCACCGACTGCGTAGTGCCGGTGGAGCGCATCACGGTCAACGATGGCTACGCAACGATCGACGCGGACTATGCGCTGACACAGCACCAGTTCATACATCCGCAGGGCTCCGATTTCAGGCTTGGCGCCGAGCTGCTGCATGCCGGGTCACGTATTACAGCAATGGACGTGGCGATCATTGCGTCCTCTGGCCTCGCGCGGATATCAGTTAGCCGTCTTCCGGCGATTCGCGTGATTTCCACCGGCAACGAACTCGTGCCGGCCGGACAGCCACTCGAAGCTCACCAGATTCGCTTGTCTAATGGACCTGCAGTCGTCGCGATGCTGTCGCAAAATGGTTTCAGCAATGCCCAGCACGAACATCTTGCAGACGACAGGGATGTAATGCGCCGACGCCTTGCAGCACTGCTGGACACGTCCGACGTGCTGGTACTAAGCGGCGGAGTATCCATGGGCAAGGCTGACTTTGTCCCGCAGATTTTACGTGAGCTCGGAGTGAATGAGATTTTTCACAAAGTCAGTCAACGTCCGGGAAAGCCATTGTGGTTTGGCACCGGGCCAGCCCAGCAGGTGGTCTTCGCGCTGCCAGGCAATCCGGTCTCGACCCTGGTTTGCAGCCGCCAGTATGTCGTGCCCGCGCTGATACAGGCGAGCGGCGAAAGCGCGTGTGCTGCAACAACGGCACAACTGGCAGAATACGTTTCCTTCAAACCCGACCTGACTGCGTTCCTGCCGGCCCGCACTTGCGTAGCCGATGGCGTGAACATAGCGACGCCCGCGCCGACCAATACCTCAGGCGATTTTGCAGCGCTACATGGTACGGATGGATATGTCGAACTGGTCAGCAATCAGTCTGCGTTCCCCGCAGGAACTTGCGTTCCTTTCCATCCATGGTTCTGTCGCTGAAACACCGTTTTCCCTGTGCCGTGCCCAGGTACCGGGTCAGGAACGCCGCCAGAGGCGCCAGAGGCGCCAGTTTACTGGCGTCGCCGCCATTCGAGAGACGGATCGCGCTTTATTGGCAACACCCGAGAGTGTATGCGCAGAATTGGGGCCAGCTGTAAATTACACGGGGAAAGCCTGATGGTAGTCTTGGCAGGTAAAGGTTCTGAAAATCCGATCGGCGGCTGGGGATCTCGAGCGCCGGCGGACTAATTAAAACAACAAAGCGAGGACCGACAATGACGTCATTCATGAAAGCCTATCAAAGCCAGACTTACGCCCTCATGCGCATCGTGACCGGATTCATGTTTCTGTGTCACGGCGCAGTGAAGTTTCTGAACATGGAGGAAGCAGCACGGCCTTTTCATATCCAATGGATCGCGGGGCCGGTCGAGTTGATCGCCGGCGCACTGGTTATGCTTGGATTGTTTACCAGCCCTGCCGCATTCCTGGCGTCAGGCATGGCCGCAGCGGCTTACTGGATGGGCCACTTCACAGCGGAAAATTATCTGCCAATCACGAACCGCGGCGATGCAGCAGCGCTGTACGCGTTCGTCTTTTTATACATTTCTGCCAAAGGCACGGGTATCTGGGGAATTGGCAGGGACTGAGGTTGCCAGCGCCCTGAAACTCGCGAGCTGGGCTCGCTCCTACAGGTACATACGTTCGTAGGAGCCGCCCGGCGAGAATTTCTAAACGCAATAGTCGTATCGCTTCGAACCAGGTGGTACTACCGCTTCATTGCTTCGAAGAAATCCACGTTGGTCTTCGTGTCCTGCAGCTTGTTTAACAGGAACTCGATTGCAGCCAGCTCGTCCATCGGATGCAGGACCTTCCGCAGTACCCACATCTTCTGCAGTTCTTCCGGATCGGTGAGCAACTCTTCCTTTCGCGTACCGGATCGGTTGATATTGATCGCCGGGAATACGCGCTTTTCAGCAATGCGTCGGTCCAGGTGAATTTCCATGTTGCCGGTGCCTTTGAACTCCTCGTAGATCACTTCGTCCATTTTGGAACCTGTGTCGACAAGGGCCGTCGCGAGAATCGTCAGGCTTCCGCCCTCTTCGATATTCCGCGCTGCGCCGAAAAACCGTTTGGGGCGATGCAATGCATTAGCATCCACACCACCGGTAAGCACCTTGCCTGACGAGGGTACGACGGTATTGTAGGCACGCGCCAACCGTGTGATCGAATCCAGCAAAATGACGACGTCGAGTTTGTGCTCAACCAGCCGCTTGGCTTTTTCGATGACCATGTCAGCAACCTGCACGTGACGGCTGGCCGGCTCGTCGAATGTTGACGATACGACTTCACCACGCACAGTACGCTGCATTTCCGTGACTTCTTCCGGTCGTTCGTCGATCAGTAACACAATCAGCTCTACGTCCGGGTTGTTTGCCACGATGGCAGACGCAATGTTTTGCAACAGCATCGTCTTGCCCGCTTTCGGCGGGGAAACAATCAGACCGCGCTGTCCTTTACCGATCGGCGCTACCATATCGATGATGCGCGCCGTCAGATCCTCGGTACTGCCATTACCCTGTTCCAGCTTGAGACGATCACGCGGGAATAAGGGGGTGAGGTTCTCGAACAGCACCTTGTTGCGGGTGTTCTCGGGTGCATCGTGGTTAATTTCGCCGACTTTCAGCAGGGCAAAATAGCGCTCGCCTTCCTTGGGCGGACGAATCAGGCCGGAAACCGTATCGCCGGTACGAAGATTGAAACGCCGGATCTGGCTTGGCGAGACGTAAATATCGTCCGGGCCTGCGAGATAGGAGCTGTCCGACGAGCGCAGAAAGCCGAAGCCATCCTGCAGAATTTCTAATACACCATCACCGTAAATATCTTCGCCGTTTTTCGCATGGGCACGGAGAATATTGAAGATGATGTCCTGTTTGCGAGATCGCGCAAGGCCATCCAGTCCCAGGGTTTCGCCAAGCTCTATCAGTGCCTGCGCCGGACGGGTCTTCAGTTCCGTCAGGTTCATGGCGCTTTTGGATTTTTCGAGCTGATCGGCGGGTATTACCTCGAGATTGCCATCGTCATCCGGCATTTGCTCGCTGGGACTGCGACGCCTTCTTCGACGACCGCCTTGTCCACCCTGTCCGTTGTTACCCTTGTTTGCTTTTGCCGACGGCTTGGGTCGGCTTCTTGTTTGATTACCCAAGTACCCTCTCACAGATTAGAATCCAGAAACTCTTTTAGTTGTGACTTTGACATCGCGCCCAGTTTCTGCGCCTGCACGGTGCCGTCTTTGAAAAGCATCAGTGTTGGAATGCTTCGTATACCGAATTTAGGTGGTGTATTCGGATTTTCGTCGATATTCAGTTTCGCAACCGTCAGGCGGTCTGCGTATTCATCCGCTGCCTCATCGAGAAGCGGCGCAATCATTTTGCAGGGACCGCACCATTCGGCCCAGAAATCCAGCAGGACAGGTTTGTCAGAGTTGAGCACATCAGCTTCAAAACTACTGTCGTTGGTGTACACAATGTTGTCGCTCACCGGCATTTCCTCCAGTTGATACTTAGTTGGTGATTGAATTCGATGCTGCTCGCCGGGCCGTTGCCGAAGACGAACATTTCAAAATGGATGACGCTGCCCCTTCAATCAGGCAATATGTCGCAGCTTTATCGCGGCTTCTCTTGGAATTCGATGATGGCGAAATTGGCAGATGCGACGGCGGTCGCGTCGTTGTTGCGTCAATTTGACCCCTTAACGAGGCATTTTGCAAGCCCTTAACCTACATTTTCTGGCCTAAATTCAATGACTGACAGCCATCTGAGCGAGCTCAGATTCGACTCCCTGGATATTCACGACTCAATCCGAACCGGCATTGCCGATGCCGGATTCGAGTTTGCAACGCCGATTCAAGCCATGACACTGCCACTGGCACTGACAGGCAAGGACGTTGCCGGTCAGGCGCAAACCGGAACCGGTAAAACAGCAGCGTTTCTTATTGCCGCCTATCAGCGAGTGCTGGCCAGGGCGAGCGAAGCCACGAGCGCGGAGGAAAGCCAGCGGCAACCGAAGATTTTTATTCTTGCCCCTACCCGGGAACTCGCCATTCAGATCGCAAATGACGCGGAAGTGCTGGGCAAGCACACCGGGCTTCGCATTGGTCTGGCGTACGGCGGCACCGGATACGAGCAGCAGCGCAATACGATTGAGGCTGGCATCGATTTACTCATCGGCACACCGGGACGCATCATTGATTATTTCAAACAGGGCGTCTTCAAACTCGATCAGGTGCAGGTCGTCATTCTTGATGAAGCAGACCGCATGTTCGACCTCGGCTTTATCAAGGATATACGTTATTTGCTCAGGCGCCTGCCGGACCCCGAACATCGATTAAATATGTTGTTCTCAGCGACCTTGTCGCAGCGAGTCATGGAACTTGCATATGAACACATGAACGAGCCTGAGCTGATGCGTGTCGAGCCGGACAAGATGACGGCAGATCGCGTGCGACAGGCGATTTTCTTTCCCTCGAATGAAGACAAGATGCCACTGCTGGTCGGTTTGATTCGGGAAATGGGCGCCGGCCGAATCATGGTATTCGTCAACATGAAGCGCGATGCAGAGCGCGTCGAAGACTATTTAAAGTCGAACGGCATAGATGCGCAGGCCATTTCGGGTGACGTCCCGCAGACGAAGCGGCAAAACATGCTGAAGCGTTTTCAGAGCGGTGAACTGGCGGTGCTAATCGGTACTGACGTCGCCTCACGCGGGCTGCACGTACCCGACGTACAGTACGTCATCAATTATGATTTACCGCAGGATCGCGAAGACTACGTGCACCGCATCGGACGCACTGCGCGCGCCGGCGCCGCAGGGGATGCGATCAGTTTCGGCTGCGAATCCTATGCCATCGGCTTGCCGGACATAGAGGACTTCATTGGCCACAAGATCCCGGTTGCCAACTACAGTCCGGATGACCTGCCGAAATTAATCAAACCGAAATCAAGGCCGAGAAAGCCGCGCAGCGGTGGCGGCAGGAATTCCGGTGGGAGTCGACGACCGCCGCGCCGCCGCAGTTAAGCTTCCTGCGACGCCGCACATGCCGGCTGTCGAACCGATGAGTACCCTCTAGGCCTGGGATAAGGGCGTGGGGACCAGCAGTTCCGCGACACTTTCCACCCCCATAAAACCATCATGCGGGCGCACCGGCCTGCCGGTGTCCGGGCGCGTGATATGCAACAAGCCCGGCAGCCCGAACGCAGCGGCGGACTTCAGCACCGCTACATTGTCATCGACGAACAGCGTTGTCGCCGGATCGAATTCTTCGGCGCGCTTTAGGGCATGCCAGAACGGCTGATCTTCCTTTGGATGGCCGAGTTCGTGAGACAGGTAAATGCCGTCGAAGTAGTCGATGATGCGCGTCACTTCATTTTTGACCTCCAGCGTGTGCCGGTGCGAATTGCTGACCAGCAGCACGCGCAGCTCTCTGGCCGCCAGCGACTCGAGAAAATCTTTCGCACCCGGGAGAAAACCGATACGGCGATTTTCGTTGCGGTGCAGTTCGACGACGTCGAGATCAAGCATTTCGCTCCAGTGATCGAGACAGTACCAGTGAAGTTTGCCTTCCAGCCGCTTGGCGCGTGCCATCAGGTCCTGGCGTGCCCGATCGTGCGAAATGTCATGTTTAAGCGCATACGCCGCAGGGATATGTTCGAACCACATGTAGTTGTCATAAGCGAGATCGAGCAAGGTGCCGTCCATATCCAGCATCAGCGTTTCGCAGCTGTCCAGCACCGAGTCCAAATTTTTGGGCGTGTCACGCATGATGATGCATTATACTGCGCAGCCGATAAATGCACAGAAACTATCTCATGACCGATGAACAACTGTTGTCGCAGCTCGACACCATCGTGGCACTCAGTCGCAAAGCCGGCGATGCCATTCTCAAGATCTATTCGACAGACTTTGCAGTGCAGGAAAAAGACGATAACTCTCCGCTGACGAAGGCGGATATGGCAGCGCACAAAGTCATTGACGAAGGCCTGCGAGCGATCACCCCTTTGCTGCCGATAATTTCGGAAGAGTCAGGACTGCTGCCGTTTGAGGAAAGGCGGAAGTGGAGCCGCTACTGGCTGGTCGACCCGCTCGATGGCACCCGCGAATTTGTAAAACGGAACGGCGAATTTACCGTCAACATCGCTTTAATCGATGGTGACCGTCCGGTACTCGGCGTCGTGCATGCGCCAGTGACAAATACGACCTACACCGGCGTGTCCGGAATGGGCGCCACAATGCGTATCGGCGACGCTACGCCGAAACCAATCCGCGTGGCCAGCACGAGTGCAAATACGGTTCGAGTCGTCGGCAGCCGCTCCCACCGCGGCGCGAGCCTGGACGCGTTTCTGGAAAGCGTCGGCGAGTTCGAGATGCTGCCGATGGGCAGTTCGTTAAAATTCTGCGTCGTGGCCGAGGGCAAGGCAGATATTTATCCTCGACTTGGACTTACCTCTGAATGGGACACGGCGGCGGCGCAGGCAGTGGTTGAGCAGGCAGGCGGGGCGGTGCTGCAGCTCGATGGAACGCCGCTACGCTATAACAGCAAGGAAGACATACTGAACCCGCACTTCCTGGTACGCGGCCCGGACGACAGGGACTGGCTCAGCCTGCTGCCAAAAGCCCGCTAGCATCTGGCGGGACTTCGGCTAGAATCAGTCGCTATGGGAGAAGTTATCGATTCAGGTTGTTTTAGGGAGATGGACCGGCTGCGGGAACTGCGTGTCGATCACCGTGATCTCGATTATCTGATTGATGCCATGTCTCACGATCCGCTGGTCGATCAGCTGCGCATGCGCCGGCTGAAGAAACGGCGCCTGGTCCTGAAAGATATGATCTCCCAACTCGAAAGCGAACTGATACCGGATATGGATGCCTGAATGGTCATTAGCCCTTCGTTTCTCTGCCAGACGTTCGCCCGCGGGGCGGCTGCCGCAACACGAAATGACCTGTAGGAGCGGCTCCAGGCCGCGAATCGCCCGCGGGGCGGGCTCCTACAACTCGAATTGAACTGTAGGAGCGGCCCCAGGCCGCGAATCGCCCGCGGGGCGGGCTCCTACAACTCGAATTGAACTGTAGGAGCGGCCCCAGG
>JBBKWC010000045.1:0-67955 GCA_037968735.1 Woeseiaceae bacterium
CTAAAGTTCAATCCTCACCGACCGGTGATTCATTGGTCAACATCGCAGGAGGATTGGGAGCCCGCCCCGCGGGCTATCGCGGCCTGGGGCCGCTCCTACAATGCTAATTAACGCCTGTAGGAGCCCGCCCCGCGGGCGATGCGCATTTCCAATCATCGCGCTAAAGTTCAATCCTCACCGACCGGTGATTCATTGGTCAACATCGCAGGAGGATTGGGAGCCCGCCCCGCGGGCTATCACTGCACTCAGAAAAATCGAAAATCAGTCAGCGTCTTCAGCTTCTTCGGCGTCTTTATCGCGTATCGCGAATATCCTCGACATGATTATGCCGAGTTCGAACAACAGATAAACCGGCACGGCGAGCAAGGTCTGGCTGATGACGTCGGGCGGTGTCAGAAACATGCCCAGGACGAAGGCGCCAAGAAAAACATAAGGTCGCGCCTTGCCAAGTTTTTTCGGTGTCGTAAGACCCGTCCATACCACGAGCACGGTCGCAATCGGCACCTCGAAGGCGAGGCCAAACGCGAAGACGATTGTCGTGATGAAGTCGAGAAACTTCGCAATGTCCGTCTGAACCTCAACGTCTTCCGGCGCAACGCTGGTGAAAAACCGGAAAATCATCGGGAACACGACGTAGTAGGCGAACGCGACACCCAGGTAGAACAGCACGATACTGGACGCCAGCAGCGGCACCGCGAAACGCTTTTCTTTCTTGTAAAGCCCTGGTGCGACGAACGCCCACACCTGGTATAGCACAATCGGCATCGCGATAAACAAAGCGACGAACAGGGTAAGTTTCAGTGGCGCGAGCAGAGGAGATGCGACTTCCGTGGCGATCATTTTGCCGCCTGGCAGGACAGCTCGCAGAGGTTCCGAGGCCATGGAGAAAATCTCTGCGCTCCATGGCAGTAATACAATGAACACGAGCACGACGGATCCGGCAATTTTAAGGAGGCGCCCGCGCAGCTCGATCAGATGCGAGATGAGTGTCCCTTCCTGAAGATCATCGTCGCCGCTTGTCGCCGCTTCTTTCTCCGTCACGACACGGCTTTTTTATCTGCAACCGGCGCCGGCGGTTCTTCATCGGCTGCGCCTGAGGCAGTGACGGTTTCCCGTTCCGATTCCGTTACCGCAAGATCGGACTCGTCGTCGTAGAGATCGTCGCTGATGCCGGTACCCGGTTCGTCGACCGCGTGTGCAGGTGAGTAGTCGTCATCCTCACGCGGCACGCTTTCGTCGGTGACTGCCGGCGGCTGCTTTGAGGGTTCGCGTGATGCGGGGGTTGGCTTTTTCTCTTCGCGCTTGACGAGTTCGATTTCTTCTTCGAGCTGGCGTTTCAACACGCGCGTCATGCGCCGCGCCTGACCAAGCCAGTTACCAACCTGGTTGGCGACGCGTGGTAATTTTTCGGGCCCAAGAACGATGAGCCCGATGAGACACAGGAGAATAAGCTCCTGACCGCCAATGCCAAACACAAGCGGTGCCTGAGTTAACCGTGTTTTTCTTTAACGGGCTTTTCGGCCGGCGTGTTGTCGAAGCTGGCGTCTTCGGATTGATCGCCAAGCTGCTCCGCTTTTTCCTTCTCCGCATCGTCCATGGCCGAACGGAAGCCCTTCACGGCGCCGCCCAGGTCGGAGCCGAGTGTCTTCAAACGCTTCGTGCCAAATATGGCGATCACGATCACCAGAACGATTAAAAGCTGCCAGATGCTGACATTCGCAAACATCTTGTTTCTCTCCCGGGGCCAAGCCCCAATAATTTTGTCAGTCGCCGCGCGCGGGGGGGCGAATTATGTTCATGATACGCGTCGGGGCGCAACAAAACCGAACGAACATCACGCCTCCAGCCAGAAGGTGACGGGGCCATCGTTGATGAGCATGACCTGCATATCTGCGCCAAAGACCCCGCATTCAACACGCGGGAGACTTTGGGCGCATTCCGCGACGAATAGTTCGAAATATTCTCTGGCCATGGCGGGTGAGGCGGCCCCCGTGAAACTTGCCCGGGTGCCCTTGGCGGTGTTTGCTGCCAGGGTAAACTGTGGCACTAACAGCAGCTCGAACCCGGTGTCGGCCAGGCTCTGATTCATACGCCCATCCTCGTCCGGGAACACGCGGTAACCGCTGATGCGTTCGACCATTCGCGCGCGCCTGGCCGCTGTATCTGCGGGCTCAATCGCGACAAAAACGAGCAGTCCCCGACCAATGCTGGCACCTACCGTGGCATCGACGGTGACCCTGGCCTCGCTGACTCGCTGCAGTAGTGAAATCATGTCCTGGTACGCCTCTCGCGCCGCATTCGAAGCTGCCGGAAAAGCCACATCATAACGGCCATTACTCGCCGTAGATCAGGGATATGCGGCTGGCCCCGGCAGCTTAAGCTCGTGGCAGGCTTAGGGTGCAGTCGAAAGCCGCACGATGGGCTGTAATCGGCCAGGGATGGCCGGACCCGCCTGGCTGGCGGGTGGTCTGCGCCACGGAAGGAGGACCCCGATCCCACGATCGGGGTCTTTTATCCGCCACGTAATCTTGTAGATAACCACCGATTCACACAACGGTGACTAAAAAGGATAATCAATCCCACGAGTGTCCAAAACTCTTAGCAATGGGATTAATTACTATAAATAACGATGGAATATGCAATTTGGTGGGGAATCCTCAAGCATAAAAAGGTTCTTGCAGCCGCGATCCTGCGCTCTACACTGTGCGGCTGCATTCCCCTAAATCAGTAGCAGGGACGTGAGTATGAAGAGGAGACATTTTGTTGCCGGGATGGCCGCCGCAGCAGGCGGAGTAGGCTGCGCGCCTGACGAATCCGGCCCGGCAGCTGGCAACGCCACCTCCGGAGAGCGTTTTCAGTGGAATCTGGTGACCTCCTGGCCGCCCGGCCTGCCCGGACTCGGCGTCGGCGTCGAGAATCTGGCCAGACGCATCGAGTCGGCGTCCGCCGGTCGGCTGAAAATCAAGGTCTTTGCCGGCGGAGAGCTCGTGCCGGCCCTGGAAGTGCTGGATGCCGTCAGCCGCGGCACGGTGCAGATGGGCCATGACTCTGCGTACTACCACCGGGGCAAGGTGCCGGCGGCGCAGTATTTCACGACCGTTCCTTTTGGCCAGACGGTGCACGAAATCGACGCCTGGCTCTACTACGGTGGCGGACTCGAGCTGTGGCGGCAGCTGTATGAACCCTTCAACGTCATTCCTTTTCCCGCCGGAAATACCGGCGTGCAGATGGCGGGCTGGTTTAACAAGGAAATCAATTCGGTTGCCGATCTGAAAGGTCTCAAGATGCGCATCCCGGGCGTCGGCGGCGAAGTCATGCAGCGTGCCGGCGCGACGCCGATCACGGTACCGGCATCCGAAATCTTCACGTCACTGCAGACCGGCGCGATTGATGCTGCGGAATGGGTTGGGCCTTACAACGATATCGCACTGGGCTTGCACAAAGCCGCCCGCTACTACTATTACCCTGGCTGGCATGAAACCGGACCTATGCTGCAATGTACGATCAATAAAGACGCCTGGAATTCCTTGCCGGAGGATCTGCAGCAGATCGTCGCAAACACCTGTCAGGCCATCAACGTCGACATGATGGCGGAGTACACCTGGGGTAATGCAGTGGCCCTTGAACAGCTGAAAGCTGATCCTGACGTCGAACTTCGCAAGTTACCTGACGATGTATTGAGGCTGTTGAAACGTCTCAGCGCGGAAGTCGTCGAGGAAATGGCGGCACGCGACGAATGGTCGGCAAAAATAAAGGCGTCTTTCGACGCCTTTCAAAAAATTGCCATACCCAATGCGCGTATCACTGAGCTCGCTTATCTGAATGCCCGGGACCTGTGACTTCTCTCAAGGTCCGGAGATTCTTGCCGGCAACCAGGTAATCAGCTCGGGAAATGCCGCCAGCACGAAGAGTGCGAAAATCTGGATCGCCACAAACGGAATCACGCCACGATAAATTTGGCCGGTGGTCACCGCAGGTGGCGCGACGCCGCGCAGGTAGAACAACGCGAAGCCAAACGGCGGCGTTAGAAACGACGTCTGCAGATTCACAGCAATCATGATGCCCAGCCAGATCGGGTCCAGGCCCATCGCAAGCAGCACGGGTCCGACGATGGGCACAACGACAAACGTAATTTCGATGAAGTCGAGCACGAAACCCAACAGAAACATCACCAGCATGACGACCAGAACCGCGGCAAAGACGCCGCCCGGCAAGGATTCCAGCAGGGCACGCACGCCGTCGTCACCGTCGTAGCCGCGAAACACCAGCGAAAAAACCGACGCGCCAATCAGGATCATGAAAACCATGCTGCTGATACTGAGCGTGCCGCGCATGATTTCCTGCAGTCGGCCCAGATTAAGCGATCGACGTTGCAAAGCGATCAGCAGCGCCCCCATGGCGCCGACACCGGCCGCCTCGGTCGGCGTCGCGAAGCCCCCGAGAATGGAGCCCAGCACCGCGAATATCAGGATCAGCGGTGGCGCCAGCGCCGCCACAACGGCACCCAGTGACACCGGCTTGTCGTCGGCAACCGCATGCGGCGGCATCGTGTGCGGCCGAAACACCGCGGTCGCCACGAGGAAGAGCATGTACATCACGACGAGCAGGAGTCCCGGCACCAGCGCGCCCGCGAACAGATCGCCCACCGACACGGTCTTCGGCGAGAACACGCCGGAAGCAAGCTGCGCCTGTTGATAGGCGCTGGACATGACGTCACCCAGCATCACAAGAATGATTGAGGGTGGAATGATCTGTCCCAGCGTGCCTGACGCACATATTGTGCCGGTGGCGATCTCCGGTGAATAACCGCGCTTTAGCATGGTCGGCAAAGACAGCAGTCCCATCGTGACCACCGTGGCGCCGACGATACCGGTGCTGGCCGCGAGCAGCATGCCAACCAGGGTGACCGAGATGCCCAGACCGCCGCGCAGCTTGCCGAAAAGCGAGCTGAGTGTTTCCAGCAGGTCCTCCGCGATGCGGGCGCGCTCCAGGGTGATCCCCATGAACACAAACAGCGGAACGGCCACCAGCGTTTCATTCGACATGATGCCAAACACGCGGCTCGGCAGGCCGGAAAGAAATGCCACCTCGAATCCGCCACCGACCACACCCGCAAACGCGAACAGCAACGCCGTGCCGCCCAGGGTGAAAGCCACCGGAAACCCGGCCAGCAGCATGCCGATGACGGCCGCGAACAGAAGCAGGGATACCCATTCCATATTTAAGGTCCCCGCAATACGGCGACTGCTTTTAGCACCATCGACAAGGCCTGCAGAAGTACAGCAAGCGGCATGATCAGCAGCATCGTTTTCAAAAGCGGGACAAAGGGGTAGGGAAGCCCGCCCGCATCCCGCGATACTTCACCAATACGCCACGCCGCGCTCACGTAGTCGGCGCTTTCCAGCAGAAAAAATACGCATAGCGGTACGAGGAAAAAAATCACGCCGAGAAGATCCACCCACGCCCGCCGCGTTGCAGTCATATCGCGATAAAAAATATCGACCCGTACATGTTCGTCCCGCTGCAACGCGTAAGCGATACCCAGCATGAAGACCGTCGCGTGCATCCATACGATGGACTCCTGAATCCAGATCATGCCCGTGCCGAACACGTAGCGCATGACAACGACGATCGTCGTTACCAAAACCATCGCCAGCGTTAGCCAGGCTGCCGTTTGTCCGGTAAGGGAGCTGATCCTGTCGATGAGCAGGCTGAGCCGCGGGACGTCTCTTCCCATTAATGTCGCCAGAAGGTCGGCGTCACCAGCACGAGCAAGGTGAAGATTTCGAGGCGGCCGAGAAGCATGCCGACGACTGCGATCCATTTGGCCGCGTCGTTGACCGTCATGAATCCGGCCGCAACTTCGCCGAGTCCCGGACCAAGATTATTGAGTGAGGCAGCCACAGCAGAAAAAGCGGTGACCTGATCGAGGCCGGTGGACATCATCGCCAGTAACATGACGCCGAAAACCACGATGTAAACGGAAAAGAATCCCCACACTGCGTCTACGACGCGAAACGGTACCGCGTTATTGCCCAGTTTGACCGGGATCTCTGCGCTCGGATGAACCAGCCGAGCGATCTCACGCGCACCCTGCTTGGCGATCAGAAGCCAGCGGATCACTTTGATACCGCCGCCTGTAGAGCCGGCACAGCCGCCAACGAAGCTCGCAAAAATCAGCAGCACCGGAATGGCGCCTGGCCAGGCAGCGTAGTTTGCCGTGGTAAATCCCGTTGTCGTCGCTATGGATATTGACTGAAACACGCCGTTGACGAAGGTGGGCGCCCAACCGTTGTAGGTGCCGGCAATCGTCAGCGTAACGACGACAATTGACGAAACAACCAGCAAAAAGAAAATGTAAGCCCTGAATTCAGGGTCCTGCGCGTAGTGCGTGACCGACACATTGCGCCAGGCAAAAAAGTGCAGTGAAAAATTAACGCCGGCGAGCAGCATGAAAAGGATGGCAACCATATCGATGGTGGCGCTGTTGAAGTGACCGATCGACAAATCGTGGGTTGAGAATCCGCCAATTGCCACCGTGGAAAAGGCGTGACAAATGGCATCAAAAACAGTCATCCCTGCGAGCAGGTAGCCAACAACGCACAGGATGGTGAAGCCAAGATAAACGTACCAGAGCGCTTTGGCCGTCTCCGTGATTCGCGGCGTGAGTTTGGTGTCTTTTACCGGCCCCGGCGTTTCCGCCCGGTATAGCTGCATGCCACCGACACCCAACATGGGCAGAATGGCCACTGCCAGCACGATGATGCCCATTCCGCCAAACCACTGCAGTTGCTGGCGGTAGTAAAGGATGGATTCGGGCAGAAAGTCCAGACCCGTCAGCACGGTCGCGCCGGTCGTCGTCAGGCCCGACATCGATTCGAAAACCGCGTCGGTGAATGACATCGACGGCGTATCTGCGAGAAACAGCGGCAGTGCCCCAGCCGTACCCAGTACCGTCCAGAATGAGGCGACGACGAGAAAGCCGTCCCTGAGTCTCAGGTCCTTGCGCTTCAGGCGTACCGGGTACCAGAAGGCAAGTCCCGCCAGCAGGATCAGGCTGAAACTTTCGACGAATGACAACCATGCCTCATCGGCAAAGATCACGCTGACCAGCACGGGCGGCAGCATGGTCAGGCTGAACATCATCAAGAGCAGCCCCAGAATGCGTTGTGCGACGGTCCAGTTCATTGTTTTGCCCGCACTGCTAGACGAATGAAACGCCCACCTGAAAAAGATCTTCTATCTTGTCTATCTTTCGCCTGTCAGTCATAAACAGGATGACATGGTCGTCAGTCTCTATAACGGTATCGTGGTGCGCCATGATGACTTTGTCGCCACGCACCAGGGTGACGATGCTGGTGCCGCGCGGCAAATCGAGATCCTCAATCTTGCGCCCGACGACTTTCGAATCTTCTGCGCTGCCGTGAGCGACGGCTTCGATAGCCTCGGCCGCTCCACGTCGCAGCGAGTGCACCTTGACGACATCGCCGCGGCGCACATGCGCCAGCAACGAGCCAATTGTGACCTGCTGTGGCGAAATAGCGATATCGATTGAGCCGGACTCGACCAGTTCGGCATATGAAGGTCGGTTAATGAGCGCCATGACTTTCTGCGCACCCAGCCGTTTCGCGAGCATGGCCGAGAGAATATTGGCTTCTTCGGAATTCGTTAACGCACAGAACACATCCACACTGTCGATATTCTCTTCCAGCAACAGTTCTTCATCGGCCGCATCGCCGACGAGCACGATCGCCTTGTTCAGCTGTTCGGAAATAACGCGGGCGCGTTTCTGATCACGTTCTATCAATTTCACCTGATTGGTCTGTTCCAGCGCGAGCGCAAGCCTTACACCGATGTTGCCGCCGCCGGCGATGACAACCCGGCGAACCGGATCCTCGAGTTTGCGCATTTCGCTGATGAAGACTCGCACGTCCTGGCGCGACGAGATAAAAAACACCTCATCACCTTCGTGAATGATGGTATCGCCATCCGGCTCCAGGGATTTGCCATCACGATAGATCGCCGCAATCCGGCCTTCGGTATTCGGGATGTGTTCTTTCAGAGCCGCGATCTTCTGACCCACCAGCGAGCCGCGGTCATCTGCCTGCGCCCCGACGAGGCGGACCCGGCCATTGGCAAAGTCGAGGACCTGCAGCGCGCCGGGATACAGAATAAGTTGTTCGACGTACTCGCACACGAGCTGTTCGGGGCTGATACGCACGTCGACCGGTATGGCGTCCTGGGTAAACAGCTTGGCGGCGTTCATGTATTCGGCCGCGCGAATGCGGGCGATCTTGGTCGGCGTATGAAAAACCGTGTAGCCGACCTGGCAGGCGACCATGTTGGTTTCGTCAGAATCCGTCAGTGCGACGATAATGTCGGCATCGTCGGCACCAGCGCGTTTCAGTACATCCGGATAGGCGGCATGCCCCACTACCGTTCGGATATCCAGCCTGTCCTGCAGTTCACGGAGGACATCAGGCCGCATATCGACAACCGTGACCTCGTTGGCCTCTTCGCGCGACAAGTGATAGGCCGCGGAGGAGCCGACCTGTCCGGCGCCGAGGATGAGTATTTTCATCGATTATCGTTAGAGTGCGTTATGTGCCGCGTATCTTACATGAGATCGAGATTGGCATAGCTCAGCACCAGCCATTTCGTGCCGGCGTCTTCGAAATTGACCTCGACGCGGGCATGCGCACCCTGCCCCTCGCAGTTCAGTATCACGCCATCGCCGAACTTGCCGTGCCTTACCCGTTGACCGAGGCGAACGCCCATTTCGGCACCTGCCGCAATGTTGCTGGTCGGACGACGGCCCGCCCGCGGCGACTGTCGCATCGGCCGGCTTACCTGAACCCGTGGCCGGATTTCCTCAACCAGCTCCTCGGGTATCTCGGCGATAAAGCGGGAAGGCTGTGCAAAATTGTCCATGCCGTGAAGCCTGCGTTGCTCGGCGTGGGAGATGTAAAGCATTTCTTTTGCACGTGTGATACCGACATAACAAAGCCTGCGCTCTTCTTCCAGACCCTGCACATCCGCGATGGAGCGCTGGTGAGGGAACAGCCCGTCCTCCATGCCGCAGAGGAATACGAGTGGAAATTCGAGGCCTTTCGCAGAATGCATAGTCATGAGCTGCACGCAGTCTGCCCAGGCATCCGCCTGCCCTTCGCCCGCCTCAAGCGCCGCATGTGAGAGAAACGCATCGAGTGGCGACATTTCCTCCGCCGGATCTTCCTGAAAACCTTTTGCCGCGCTGACCAGTTCCTGCAGGTTCTCGATGCGTGTTTCACCACGCTCGCCTTTCTCTTTCTGGAAAAACTCGATCAGTCCTGAAGTATGAATGACGTGATCGACCCGCTCATGCAGCTCCATGCCGTCGGTCTCCTTCGCCATTCTTTCGATCAGATTCAGGAACACCACAACCGAGGTTGCCGCGCGTCCGTTAAGCTCACCGCTGGCTACAGCGCCGGCGGCACGCCACAGCGAACAGGCGTTGGCCTTGGCGTAGCTGCGCATCACCTCAATGGTTCTCGCGCCAATACCGCGCGTCGGCCGGTTAACAATTCGCTCGAACGCACTGTCATCCTCGCGATGGGAAATCAGCCGCAGGTAAGCCAGCGCATCCTTGATCTCCTGGCGTTCGAAAAATCGCAGACCGCCGTAAACCCGATAGGGTATGCGGGCATTGATCAATGCTTCTTCGAGGACCCGCGATTGTGCGTTGGATCGATACAGTACCGCCGCGTCCGCGCGCGGGTTACCTTTGTCGCTCCAGTCGCGCAGGCGGCCAATGATAAAATCAGCTTCGTCACGTTCGTTAAAGGCAGAGTAGATGCGAATGACTTCGCCGTCAGCGCCTTCCGTCCAGAGATTCTTGCCGAGCCGCGAGCCGTTGTTCTTGATGACCGCATTTGCCGCATTGAGAATCGTGCCCGTCGAGCGATAGTTTTGTTCGAGCTTTACGGTCTTGGTGCCGGGGAAGTCTTTCTGAAAGCGATGGATATGCTCTACACGAGCGCCCCGCCAGCGATAGATGGACTGATCGTCGTCGCCGACAACAAACGGGATGCCTTCCTTGCCCGCCAGCAGGCGCAACCAGCCGTACTGAATGGCGTTGGTGTCCTGAAACTCGTCTACCAGGAGATGCCGGAATCGCCGCTGATACTGCGCGAGTATCTGCGCGTTATCCCGCAACAGTTCATGCGCACGCAGCAGTAATTCCGCAAAGTCCACGAGGCCGCCGCGATCGCAGACTTCCTGGTATTGCCGATACAGTTCGATCATCTGGCGCCGGTTTGGGTCATTCTCGTCATCGAGATGCTGCGGCCTCAAGCCCTCGTCCTTCTGCCCATTGATGAAGTACTGGATCTCGCGAGGGGTCCAGCGGTCTTCTTCGACGTCCTGACTCTTCAGCAGTCGTTTCACAATGCGCAGCTGATCGTCCGAATCGATAATCTGAAAGTTCTGTGGCAGCCCCGCTTCCTGCCAGTGACGGCGCAGGAGCCGATGTGCCAGGCCATGAAACGTGCCGATCCAGAGGTGATTTACCGGCATTTCAAGCAGGGTTTCGATGCGCCCGCGCATTTCTGCGGCGGCCTTGTTGGTAAACGTCACCGCCAGCAGGCCCTGGGGTGCAACGCCGACCACGTCGATCAGCCAGGCGATTCGATGGGTCAGCACACGCGTCTTGCCACTACCGGCGCCCGCGATCACCAGCATCGGCTGCTCCGGTGCAGACACAGCTTCGCGCTGCGCATCGTTGAGCGGTTCGAGGATTGGCGTGACGTCCATGGATGTTTTCGGGTACCGGGCGGGGGTGCGCAGTCTAACAAAGAAGCGCTCGCGAGTGAGGGCGATCGCGGCCTGTGCTAATGAGTAAGTGTAGGAGCCCGCCCCGCGGGCGATTGCGGCCAGAGCATCGCTCA
The DNA here is from genome assembly GCA_037968735.1 of Woeseiaceae bacterium. GTDB lineage: Bacteria > Pseudomonadota > Gammaproteobacteria > Steroidobacterales > Woeseiaceae > SZUA-117. The sequence goes on from JBBKWC010000045.1 coordinate 10,926, forward strand.
ACGGTCGAAAGCAATTGTAGGAGCCCGCCCCGCGGGCGATCCGCAGCTTTCGATATTGCGCTAAATATCAATCCTCACCCACCGCCAATTGAATTATCAACATCGCGGCAGGATTGGGGCCCCGCCCCGCTATCAATTCCCTGCCTTACTGCGACCAGCGAACAGAAAGCATGCCAACGCCTCGCGTGTACTGAATACGGGTGTCATTCGAGACCACGTCGCGATACGCATATTCCCCGATGAGATCCAGGTGCGGCGTCATCCTGAAAGTCACGACCGCGCGGCCGGTCGCCGTTTCGAGGGTTTTCCGACCGGCAGTTGCGAGATGAAAGGCAAACGCATTTTCGTAGTTGTAAATATTGTAACGCGCCGACGCTTCCAGATCGAAACGCTGACCGAGCTGCACGTGAAACGCAGCGCTGTAGTCATCGCGGAAATAGTTGTTATAGCCAACGTACTGGTCACGCCGTTCTGTTCGCGCGTAGCCCACGCTGAACCACATCCGGGACGTGATGCTCTGGCGTGCCTCGAGGCCGTACTCGGTGTAGTCGTAGCGTATCGTCGGTCCGCCCAGTGACTGGGTACCGTCGAGTTCATAGGCGGGTCGGTCACCAAAGCGCCGCGTGTAGTACTCCGCCGTGAGCCGCAGCAGGGAGGTCGACGTAAAACGATACTGGCCGTTAATGCCCATATTCCAGAATTCGTGGTCATACTCCGGCACAAGATCAGTGTCGCTGTAGTTCCATAGCTGGCCTTTCGCTCTGCCGCCTATAGTGAACGGGCCGAAGCGTTTTCGAACCCAGAATTCAGGGCCGTAGCGCAGATAGGACATACGTTCGCCGATGCTGTCCCCGGCGATGTCGCGTTCGACGCCGCTGTCGGGGTCGTAGTAAGTTTCATCGTGCTGCGCAATCTTGAAGGCGCTGTAAACCCGCGTTTCGCCGTTCTCCGTTTCTCTGCCGTACTCGCTGCCGAAACCCATTTCGTGCAGATACTCATCCGCATTCTTCAGATTCTTGTCCTGATAATAGCGGCCGCCAAAACGATACGAGCCGAAGAAGCCTTCGTTCTCCAGGCTGTTTACCTGGTACTTGGCAGCGAGGCTGACAGGGACGAACAGTCCGGCCTGAACGAGCGGTTCGACGAAGGGCTGATCAGGATCAGCAAGATCAACATAAGAAATTATCGGTGCGCGGAAAACATTATCGTCAGTGCCTACGCCCGTGCGAATACGCAAACTGAGATTAGTGAACTTCTTTTCCCGTTTTTCGATTGCTGCGGCAACCTGATCGGGTTCGATCGCGTCCAGTTCTTCCTGCAACTCGTCAATGGCTCTGCTGGCGAGCCGACTGATGTCACGGCGCGCGAGCTGGTCACGTGCCATGCGGAACCAGTCCATCGCTTCGTCATGGTTGCCGAGCGCATAGGCGTTCAGGCCAAGGTTGTAGTGAGAAATCGGTGCCAGCGGCGCGTACACCGACGCGTCCAGCAGCGACCTGCGCGCGCGCCCGTGCTGCTTCGCCCGGTAATGAGCAACGCCCATATTAAAGTTCAGCAGCGGTGTATTCATGCCGGCTTCGGAGGCTTCGCGGTAGCGCAACAGGGCGGCCCAGTACAGGTCGTCACGAAACAGGCGATTGCCGTCAGCGAATAATTCGCTGGCGGTGGCCGCATGTGCTGCAGGCAGCCAGCACCCGAACGCGAGTACGACTGCAAAACGCAGTATATTTAGCTTTGATGAAGGAATTGCCCAAAACTCCTGCGGGGACGCCATCCCGCCAATGCATCAGGATTTTGCCTGATTATGGAAAGCAGGTAAGGAAATGATGTCAACAATGTGACGTGGCGCAAATAAATCAGCGGCCGCTGGGCCAATTTACAGCTTTTCGGCAATGGCGAAATAGACGATGAATACCTGGATCAGTCGCTGACTTTCATTGTTGAGACTATCGATCGCCAGGAAGGAAGAGAACGACTTTGATTCGTATTCGCGGTCGATGTCAGAATTGCAGCTTCGATCGTTTTATTTCAAAGTTCTCGCTTGCCAGCCGTTTCGGCGCTGGGACCTCGACCCGGCTGACGTTGAGATATACAAAGGGTTTTACGCATGTCGGATTACATACTGCAGAAAGAAATTCCGCAGCCGCAGGAATACGTGGCACTGCGGCGCGCTGCGGGCCTCAGTGAGAGGACAATGGAAGCAGCAGAGCTGGGATTGCCGCAAACCTTGTTCGCGGTTTGCGTGCGCAGCGATCAATTGATCGGTATGGGACGAGTGATCGGCGACGGTGGCTGTAATTTCGAAGTCGTGGATATTGCCGTTCGGCCGGAATTTCAGCGACGCGGTATCGGCAACGCGATCATGGCTGAATTGATGACATACCTCAGACAAACGGCGCCGAAGTCAGCGTACGTCAGTCTCATTGCTGATGAGGGTGCGGAAGCCTTGTACAAGAAATTTGGTTTCGAGTTTGTTGCACCCCACTCCACGGGTATGGCCATTGTTTTGTAACATCCGGATGGATCTCGCCTTGCTGTCGATCAATCGTATAAAAACGGAAATCCACTACTATCGAACGCTTGCCGCCGACCCAGCGGTACCCACAGTATCGCGATGGCTGCTGCTGGGTGCGCTTGCTTATCTCGTTTCCCCGATCGATCTGATCCCGGACTTTATCCCTGTCCTGGGTCAGCTTGACGATCTGATAATTGTACCGGGGTTAGTCGCACTGGCGATGCTGCTGATCCCCGCGGAGGCAAAGAGCAAGGCAAGGTGTGAATGTGAAAAATAAGGTTCAACCCTGGCTATAGCCTCAACCGTCGCGGGCCCAAGCACGGCGAACGGGATGTTTTTTAAGATCCGGACTTTTACGCGCCACGGCCAGCATCGGCACTTGCTGTAAGAGTCTGTCGTATCCGGATCGGCAGTGGCCACGTATCGATTGCAGGCCAATGCAGCGGAAAGTTTAGCCGTGCAGATAAAAGTTTACTTTTTCTTTTTCTTTTTGGGCTTTGGTGTCGGTAGCTCTGCGGCGGTCAGGGTCAGCAGTTGTGTCAGCCAGTTACCGTTCTCTACCTGATCTCCAATAAGGAATGAATCTCTGGCCCCGGGATAGGCGGGCGCCTCTACGACCTTGGCGATGAATCAACGGCCTGCATGGGTTGGCTTGACGAACAGTTGGTCGTCGCAGATCAGTGCCACGACTTTGCCGTCCAGATAGAGTGTGCAACCGCCAAACATCATTCGATGGGTCAGGTTGCAGTTACTGTCGACCTGGCCGGTGATGTAATCAACAAATTCGAGAGATTGTGCCATACCCGTTCTGCGACCTTGCTTCACTCAATTCAAAACGCACGGCCCGAACAGCAGCGCGCTATAAATCAAACTTTGAACCTGTCTGTTGATTGATGATCGCCCTTGCCTGGTCAAGCTTCTCCGCAGGGACGATCACCCGGACGCTTTCTACCAGCCCAGGAACGGGAGAATCAACCTCGACTTTGGCTGGAACGCCGCCTTGTTGTAGTAAGCCAACGACAGTATCCGCCGTCGTCTGATCATCGTATCGCTCCAGTACCAGCGATTTCCCGGCGGGTGGACTGTCGCCTTTGACTGGCGAGACAGAGACCATTCGATTCCTGGCTGCTCTGGATCCGATGAGTGCAGCGGCTCCTGCGACAAAACACGACAAACCGGCCCACAGGTAAACACCGACCGGTGCCGACTGGCGAAAGGTGTCAATCATCAGATGCTGCTGCGCAGGAAGCGGGAGAAATGCCATCAGCAGCAGCGCTACGCCGATCCCCAATAATAAATAACCAGCCAGTGGGAGCACTAACTGAAATAGCAAAATGCGGGGTCTATCTCTGCTTACCATTTGACACAACGATTCATTCCTACTCCTCTACGCCAGCCTCAAACGTCGTTATCAGCATCCATCTCATTATCAATATCTTCCTCAACATCGTACTCATCCAGATCGATGTCATCGCCTTCGTCAAAATCGCTTTCGTCCTCGGCATGATCCTCGTCTTCTTCGGACTCGAAGTCATCGTCGTGATCAAAATCGATTTCCGTTGCCTCGTCGAACGGCTCGATGGTCATCTCCGGCGGCAGACCTTCCTCACCTTCACTGATGGTCGGGCCGTCGATGACGGTGTTCATTCCCGGACCACGCATCTCAAGCACGTTGCCATCGAGATCGGCGACGCTGTCCAGCACTTCCATCGTCACGTCGAGTTCATCGACATCGGCGCTGACAATGGCAGGTGTCAGCATCATTACGGCTAGTACGAGCCCTGCTGATAAAAATCCATGGTGTTTCATCGTGCTCTCCTTTTTCACGCCTGCTTGCTTATCTAGATAACTGTAACCTTCAAGCGAAAGGTTTTGTCTTCGTCCTTATGCTGCAATCGCGCCAGCAATTCGCCGCCCGCCGGTGTCGTGGCAATGAGTGTCAGCGGCAAAATATTACGGCCTTCGTTCAAACTGGTCATCCAGGTGATTTCGCGCTGCCCGGCAAAACCGCGAATCTCGATGCCGGGCGGCAAGGTAACCGTCATCGTTGCATCGGGTAGCGGTGTCAGAGACGAAAACACGAGGTTGATCGTTCGCGGTGCCTCTACCGCCATCGTGACCAAAGGCAGCGCCGACTCCGGCGGTTCCGGCGGCCGGAAAAATACGGCGCTGACAACCCACAGCGCCGCGGCTGCCGCTACCGCCCCGCCGAGCGCCTGCCACCAGCGGCCACGCGACGGCAATGCAGTATCCGCGATTGCCCGGGTCAAAGCCTGGTCATAAAATCCGTCGGCTGGCTGTGGTGCGGTCGCCTCTCGATAATCCTTGAAGAGCGCACGCAGCGCCGGCTCCAGGTCGTCGATGTCTTCCGGTTCTCTCATATCCCCCTACACGGTCATTCGGCAGCAAAGGTTCCATCGGCCAATAAAATTTCCCTGAGACGGTTTCGGCCGCGGTGCAAACGGGACTTCAATGTGCCCATCGGCGTACCGGTAATGTCCTGAATTTCCTGCAGTTTGTATTCCTCGACGTCGTGCAGCATCAGCACCAGGCGGTGCTCCTCGCTGAGTGCCTCCAGCGCCGCGTGAAGCTGCTGCACTTTGTCTCGCCGCTCCCCGTCCGCCACCGGATCGAGATCGCCCGCCACGCCGTCCAGCGAGCCGCCGGGGATCTGGTCTTCACCGACAGAGACCAGCCGCCGCCTCGCAAAGCGCCGCCGGTTGTCAATGAAGTGGTTGTACATGATGCGACAGAGCCAGGAGCCCGGCTCATCGATAGCGGCGAGACTGTCCACTCGCGCAACCATTTTGGTCAGCACATCCTGGAAGAGATCTTCCGCTTCCACCTTGCTCCCGGTCAGCCGGAAGGCAAAGCGGTAGAGGCGATCGAGGTGCGGCCGCAGCAGAGTTTCAAAGCGGTAAGAATCGGTCGGCGAGTTCATGGCAAAGGATCAGAGCCAAAGGCCCCGATCCCCGGTTCTCTCACAGTCCTATGCGAACAATAAAGTAGTGATCGATCAGCAATGCCGCGAACAGCACCATCAGGTAATTGATGGAGAAGCGGAACACCTTCATCGGCAACTGCGGGTCGTCGTCCTGCAACATACGGATGGCGTAATACAGGAAGCGCCCGCCCAGCAACAGCGCAGCGACGAGATAGATCAGGCCACTCATGCCGGTCAGGTAAGGGATGACCGTGACGAGCACCAGCAGGATCGTGTACAGCAGGATATGCTGACGCGTATAGCGGTCACCGTGCGTAACCGGCAGCATCGGTATGCCGACTCTCGCGTAATCGTCTTTTTTCGCGATGGCCAGGGCCCAGAAATGGGGTGGCGTCCAGGTGAATACGATGAGAAACAGCAGCAAGGCGTCGCTGTGTACTTCGCCCGTCACCGCGGTCCAGCCGAGCACCGGCGGAGCAGCACCCGCCGCACCTCCGATAACGATATTCTGCGGCGTGGCACGTTTCAAAAAGACGGTGTAAACCACGGCATAACCGATCAGCGAAACGAATGTCAGGAAAGCGGTCAGCGGATTGACGAACACCCACAACATCGTCATAGCGATCACGCCGAGAATTCCGGCAAAACCGAGCGCGTGCATTTCGGTCAGCTTGCCCTGCGGTAACGGTCGGTTATGTGTTCGCGACATCAGTATGTCGACGCGCGCGTCAACAACGTGATTGATAACCGCAGCAGAAGATGCTGCGATCCCGATGCCCAGACCGCCAATGACCAGTGGCACCACGCCCGGCCAGCCTGGCACCGCAAGCACCATGCCGACGATCGCAGTGAACACGATCAGCATGACCACCTTGGGCTTTGTCAGCTCGTAGTAGTCGCGCCAGTCGGCGATCTGATGCAGCGTTCCTACATTCACGTCATCAACCTATTCGGGACAGTTCCAGCAGATGTTTCAGATCATCCACAATGTCGCGCGGATCCAGCGCCGGGGAAAAATACATCACGAGATTATTGAGCGGATCAATCAGGTAGAGCCCCCCCGGCTGCGACGCCTGCTTCCGTCTCTCGTCCAGCAAGTTCGCGAGGGCCCTGTCATTTAAGTAGATGAGCCCGCGCTGCTGTTCGTCCTGAAGCACTTTATCCGGCGCCGGATCGCCGTGCAAGAAGACCCGCTCGACGCGTTCCATTTCGTTGCCGAGCATCAGCCGGATTTGCCTCGACCGATACAAAGCATCCTCGCAGACCTGTCCGCAGTCGCCGTTATTGACATAAAGCAGCCGCCAGCGGCCGTCAGCTTGCGCGATAAGCGCTGAGGCTGGAACTTCGTCAGCCAGGCTAACGACCGGCTGGACCAGCTCGCCGTGATTGCTGGTGGCGGCCGGGCGTAGCTGGCCGCTCATATACATCCATGTTGCGACGACCAAAGGGCCGAAAAAAACCAGCGCCATGATGCCAATCTGAATGCGACCACCCCTAGACGTTTGCTGGCTCACCCTTGCTCCTTTTAAGTGCCTTTTTCCAGTTCCAGACCAGCAGCACGACAACCGCACAGGCCATGGCAAACCACTGAAAAGCATAACCATAATGCGTCGTCGGCCCGCTGACGTTCGGCTGCCAGCGGCGCACATAGCCACCTTCTTCGTCCGCAGCGAGCAGCAATACGGCGGTCAGCACCGGCTCTTCGAGTGCCGTTGCCACCTCGTCCGCATTCGGGTAAACGGCGACGCGCGGCCACTCCGCCGACCCCTCGAACGCTTCGCCCGGGCGTATGCCGACCCGTGGCAGCTGTCCTGCCAGCCCGCGCACTGAGCCAGTCGGCAGATTCAGGGTAAGGTCCGGCAGGGGGCCGTCCTGTGCCGTTTTCGGTACCCAGCCGCGGTTGACGAGCAGCAGGTCGTCGCTGGCCGACAACCTGAACGGTGTGATGACGTAGTAGCCGACGCGGCCGTCCAGCGGAATGTTGTCTATCAGGATTTGCCGCTCGGGTTCGTACTGGCCGAATACTTCTATCCGGTCGAAGGCGTTGAGTGCATCGAAGTCCATGCGGCGCGCGTAGCCGCCGTCACTTTCGAAACTGGCCAGCAATTGCTTTTTCTCAGCGGCCCGGTCGAGCTGCCAGAGAGACAGCGAGATGAAAAGTACGATGAACAGCAGGCCCGCCGCGGTCGGCGCGATACGGCGAAAGTGCGGGTTATCTAGCAGGCCGTCAATCACGATATACTCGAACGCCGCGACTGCCTGACGTGCCGCATGAAAATCTTTGTTTTCGTTCTGCTGCTTGCCATCATCGTGAGTCTCGCCTCGGGACTGTTCTTCCTGGCCAGGGACGACCAGGGATCGACGCGCGTACTGACCGCTATGAAAGTGCGGGTCGCGTTATCCGCAATCCTCATCGGCTTTCTGGTATTCGCCTATTTCCAGGGCTGGATCGTACCCCGCAGCGGTTAAACCTATTTAGCACTGCTACGATGTCTACCAGCAATTAATTGTAGGAGCCCGCCCCGCGGGCGATTCGCAAGACCAATGATCGCGCTAAAGATCAATCCTCACCCACCGCCAATTGAATTATCGACTCCGCGGGAGGATTGGCCCGCCCCGCGGGCGATCACCGGCAACCGAAGCCGCTCATTTCCCTACATCCAATAAACAAACACGTATAGCCCGACCCACACCACGTCCACAAAGTGCCAGTACCAGGCGGTGGCTTCGAAGGCAAAATGCCGCGTGGGCGTGAAGTGACCTTTCATCACCCTGAGCCACATGATCGTCAGCATGATCGCGCCAATCGTGACGTGCATGCCATGGAAGCCGGTCAGCATAAAAAACGTCGAGCCGTAGATACCTGAAGTCAGCTTCAGGTTCATGTGTTGATACGCCTCGATGTATTCCTCAGCCTGCAGAAAGACGAACACGAAACCCAGCAGAAAGGTGGCAGCCAGGAATACTTTTAGCAGATTGCGTTGACCGTGCAGCAGCGCATGGTGGGCAATCGTGATCGTGACGCTGCTGGTAAGAAGAATCGCGGTGTTAATGAGCGGCAGGCCGAACGGACCCATCACCTCGAACTCCCCGCCGACCTCGCCAGGGCCGTTGGTCGGCCAGACGCTTTCGAAGCCATTCCACAGCACGAGGTTGGTGAAAAAGTTGTTGCTGTCGCCGGCGAGCCAGGGCACGGCCATATTGCGTGCGTAGAAAAGCGCGCCGAAGAAGGCAGAGAAGAACATCACTTCGGAGAAAATGAACCAGAACATGCCCATGCGAAAGGACATGTCGACCTGCGTGTTGTAGCGTCCGCCCTCGGACTCGCCAATTACCTCGCCGAACCAGCCGATCATCATGAAGATGACTACGGCCATCCCCGAAAGCATGATCCAGAAGCCGGGCTCGGAGCCGTTCAGCCAGACCGATACGCCGACCATGAGAAAGAACAGGCCGATGGAGCCAACAATGGGCCAGTGGCTGCCATGGGGTACGTAATAGTGATCGTCTGCGTGTGACATGGTTATTTCCGCAATTACCTGCTGCTGTGATCAGGATGCGCGGCGTCAGGCGGCGCGTCCTGAAGAGAAGTCGCATCAAAAAAAGTATAGGACAGTGTGATTGTATCGATGTGAGTCGGCAGTTCTGAATCAACGATGAAGCGCACCGGCATCACCTTTTCTTCACCCGGCGCAAATTCCTGCTGCGAGAAGCAGAAGCATTCCAGTTTCTTGAAATGGCTGGCCGCCATCGCCGGCGCCACACTCGGTACTGCCTGCGCCACTTTGTACTGGTCGGACAGATTGGTTGCGGTAAACGTGGCTTCGTACAAGCCACCGGGATGAATCGTCATGCTGGCAACATCTGAACTAAATTCCCACGGCGCATAGCGATTGACCGTCGTGACAAACTCAAGGTCAACCTGCCTGCTGTCGTCGGCAGCGGGAAGCACATCCGTCACCGCCTGCTTGCCGGTTTTGCCGCCGAGACCTGTCACTTCGCAAAACACATCGTAGAGGGGCGGGAGCGCAAACATGCCAAATGCGAACATCGCTGCAGCCACGCCTACGAGGCGTGCTGCAAGTACGCCCGAACTGACATCCGCTGGCTGATTTTGTTTACTCATTTACCGTGCTCAATGAAAACTCAGGAATTCAGGACACCCAGCAGGATGAAGCCGAGAAAGAAGCCGAGAGCGACGAGACTAAGCAGCAGCGTCGTTCGGCGAATATTCTTCTTTCTTCCAGCGTCGTTCATGCAGGTACCGCGATCTTACTCAAACGCAACGTCCGTACGGACCCGTGGCGGTGTGTCGAAAGTATGGAAAGGTGCTGGTGAAGGCACTGTCCACTCCAGACCTTTTGGGTGCTCCCAGACTTCCGCGGTCGCAACTTTGCCTTTGCCGCGCACGCTTTGCAGCACGATGTAAACGAACAGGAGCTGTGATAGCCCGAAGCCTATTGCACCGACACTGGCGATAGCGTTGAAGTCCGCAAACTGCGTTGAATAATCCGGAATCCTGCGCGGCATGCCCGCAAGACCGAGAAAATGCATGGGGAAGAACGTGACGTTGACGAAAATCGCCGACATCCAGAAGTGCACTTTGCCCAGGGCTTCATTGTAGAAATTTCCGGTCCATTTCGGCAGCCAGTAGTACACCGCCGCCATCAGCCCAAAGATGGAACCCGGCACGAGCACGTAGTGAAAATGCGCCACCACAAAATAGGAATCGTGATACTGAATATCCGCCGGCACGATCGCGAGCATCAGGCCGGAAAAGCCGCCGATGGTGAACAGGAACAAGAACCCAAGCGCGAACAGCATCGGCGTCTCGAAGGTCATGGCACCGCGCCACATTGTGGCGGTCCAGTTGAATACCTTCACGCCGGTTGGCACAGCAATGAGCATCGTTGCGAACATGAAAAACATCTGTCCGGTGAGCGGCATGCCGACGGTGAACATGTGGTGTGCCCAGACGATAAACGAGAGGAACGCGATACTCGCGGTCGCATAGACCATCGAGTCATGACCGAACAACGGTTTCCTGGCAAAGGTCGGGATGATCTCTGATACCACGCCGAAGGCCGGCAGGATCATGATGTAAACCTCGGGATGACCGAAGAACCAGAAAATGTGCTGGAACATCACGGGATCGCCGCCACCGGCCGCAAGGAAAAAACTGGTGCCAAAGAACTGATCGGTGAGCAGCATGGTGACCGCCCCCGCCAGCACTGGCATCACCGCCAGCAGCAAATAGGCCGTAATGAGCCAGGTCCACACGAACATGGGCATTTTCAGCAATGTCATGTCGGGCGCACGCATATTCAGGATGGTGACGATGACGTTGATCGCACCCATGATCGACGAGAGACCCATCAGATGTACGGAAAAGATCAGGAACGGAAACGCGTCACCGGTCTGCAGCACCAGCGGTGGATACATCGTCCAGCCGCCAGCCGGTGAGCCGCCCGGCATGAACAGGGTGGAGAGCAGCATCGAGAACGCGACCGGCAGGATCCAGAACGACCAGTTGTTCATGCGCGGCAAGGCCATGTCAGGCGCACCGATCATCAGCGGAATCATCCAGTTCGCAAGTCCCACGAACGCAGGCATGACGGCGCCGAAAACCATGATGAGCGCATGCATGGTCGTCATCTGGTTGAAAAATGCGGGTTCCACGAACTGCAGTCCGGGCATGAACAGTTCGGAGCGGATGATGAGCGCCATCGTGCCGCCCACGAAAAACATCAGCAGGCTGAACAGCAGATACATCGTGCCGATATCTTTGTGATTCGTGGCGTACAGCCAGCGTCGCCAGCCTTTGGCCGGGCCGTGGTCGTCGTGTTCTGCCGCGTGTGCGTCTAACACTGCACTCGTCATGTTCTACTCTCCGCCTGTGGTCGCCAGCTGTGCCGACGAGCCGCTCTTTTGATTATTCAGCCACGCCTGGTAACGGTCGGCATCGACGACCTCAACCACCACTGGCATGTAACCATGATCCATTCCGCACAGTTCCGCGCACTGGCCACGATAAATGCCGGCCGTTTCTGCCTGGAACCAGGTCTCGTTGATGAACCCCGGAATGGCGTCTTTCTTGATCGCAAGATCCGGCACCCACCAGGCATGCAGCACGTCATTTGACGTCAGCAGGATGCGAACCTTCGCACCGACCGGCACGACCAGCGGGTTGTCGACATCGCGCAGATAATTGTCGACGGTTTCAGGATCGATACCCGAATCAAGCCCCCTGGCGGTGGCGCTCGGCCGCGACATGGAGCTGTAAAACTCCACGTCTTCACCCTGATATTTGTAATGCCACTTCCACTGGTAGCCGGTGACGACCACGGTCATATCCGGATCGCGTGTATCTTCAAGCTTGATCAACAGCTCCGCAGACGGCGTAGCCATAATGAGCAGAATGATGACCGGAATGACGGTCCAGACGATCTCTGCCGTCATGCTGTGCGAAAACTTGGCAGGTTCGACACCGCGTGATTTGCGGTGCAGGATCAGTGAGCCAATCATTGCCCCGAAAACCACGACGGCAATTCCCACACACCACCAGAAGATCACCATGTGAATCTCATAGGTTTCGGCACTGAGCTCGGTAACGCCTCTGGGCATATTGAAACCCCAGTCCGCGACGGCATTGCCCGCAAGGAAAATTCCCGCCATGCCTGTAAAAAGTTTTCGCATCATCAACGTATTATCCTGCAGCGGCGTCAGCGCTGCTGCATCCTGTGGTTACCGTGCATTTTCGAATCATTTCCCATCGACCATCAATAAGTATTCCGCGCAGCGACGCCAGCCGTCGGTCCCGGCACGCGGGCCGAAACTGAACAAGTTTGTATGGGTGGCCAAAACGAACCGGGCGCGAGTCGGTCGAAAAGCACGCGAAGTGTACTGAAAGGGCATTCGCCATGCAAACCGATGCACCGTTAAAATTGTAACAAAAAGACTTTTGAATCAATCCCTTGGCATTCCTTCACGTTTCCCTGATGAAGTCATTGCCGGTTTTCGCTCAATGCCGCGAACGGCGGCCAATAGCCGCAGGTGTGAGATGGTATTCGCCGGCCGGCAGCCGCGGCCCGGTACCCCAGGCGTGCCCGAAAACCAGTTCGAGTTTCAGAGAAAGAACATCCTCACTGTTGTAGACCATCAGTGCCCGCTTAAATTCGGCAAATCGGCGCTTTCCGGTTAAAGATTTTCGCCTGCCGGCCAGGCAGTTTCCGGCACCGGCATGCCGAATGTCATGCATAAGACTGTCGGCGTCGCGATAGGTGACGTTCAGCAGATCAACGTCGAGTACCGGATCGGCGAGTCCGGCCTGCAGCAGCGCATCGCCGAGATCGTGCATGTCAGCGAATGCAGCAACATGCGCCAGGCTGTCAACTGTCTGCCAGGTCTCCCGCAGCGCGGTCAGGCTATCGGAGCCCAGCGTCGAAAAGGCAAAAACGCCGCCTTTTGCGAGCACCCGCGCCACCTCGGCGAGGCAGCCCGGCAAGTCGTCGATCCAGGGCAGCAGCATATTGGCAAATACAAGATCGACACTGCCGGTACGAAGCGGCAACTTTGCCGCGTCTCCTTGTACTTCCCGTATGCCGGAGAACGCCGGCCGTTTCACCCTCGATCTCGTCAGCATTCTGGCGGACGCATCAAGGCTTAACACCCGCGACTTTCGATAGGCTTTGGCCAACTGTCTGCTGCCGGTGCCGGTGGCGGAGCCGAGATCGAGAATACGCGAAGGTGTGATGGTCACAGGCGCGAGCCTTTCGAGAAGACCGCTGAATGCGGTTCGGTGCGCGAAGTCTGCCGCATCGAAATACACCGCGGCACGATCAAACTGACGTTGCACATCGCGAAACACGATTTTGCCCGGATCACTGCTCATACCTTCATTCACTACCTGTTTGTCCGTGCAATCCACGATTTCAGCGGCTGCTTCCGCCGGCAACGACTGCCACGATGCAGGCATGTTAACGGCCCGCCTGCGGAAATTCCTGCCTGCATCCTGCGTATTCTGCGGATTATCCGGCAGTGCTGACGAAGTCTGCGTCCACTGCCGCAAACTTTTGCCGTGGAACGACTGTTACTGCGAGCGCTGTGGTCAGCCGCTGGCGGCGCGACTTGCGCCAGACACAGTCTGTGCCGATTGTCAGAGCGATAAGCCGGCGTTCTGCAAGGCACGCGCACCGCTTTGTTACGCATTTCCAATCGATGTCGCGCTCAAACGCCTGAAATATCGCGGCCAGACGGTCTTCGCGCCCGCGTTTGCACTATTGATGTCAGATACCTTGCAGACGGAGTTCGCGGATTGTGACGCCCTGGTGCCGGTCCCGCTGCACCGCTGGAGGCACGCCACGCGCGGCTTCAACCAGGCCGATGAAATTTCGGGTTATCTTGCAGCGTCTTGTGGTCTGCCGCTGGAATACAATGTCAGCCGTCGGCGTGCCACGCGGCCGCAGTCGGGATTATCGGCTGCGGCCAGGCGCAGAAATTTGCGGGATGCTTTTGCGATAAGCGCCGACTTCCGCTGGCGCTATCCTTTGATTGTGGATGACGTGATGACGACCGGCACGACCTGCAATCAACTGGCGCAGACTTTGCTCGCTGCTGGTGCCAGACAAGTCGGTGTTCTCACCGTCGCGAGGTCCGCGCTTACGCCGTAACGTCGGTGAAGGTGTAGTGCAGAACGATGCCGATGAATATAATCATGCCAATGTAATGATTTTGCAGAAAGGCGCTGAAGCAGCCTTCCGGGTCACGTTTGCGAGCCAGCCACTGGTGCCATGCCATCAGCAGCGCCGCAACCCCGACGGCCCCGAAATACCAGTTACCGAGGCCGGCCATGTTGCCGACAAATACCAGTCCGACCAGCATCAGCGCCTGCAGGCTGCCAATGACGAAAAGGTCGGCATCGCCAAACAGGATCGCCGTCGATTTTACGCCCACTCTGAGATCGTCTTCGCGATCGACCATGGCGTAAAAGGTGTCATAGATGACAGCCCAGATAAGCGCCGTACCAAAGACCAGCCAGGCGATCTGCGGCGTTTCGCCCGTCTGCGCGGCGAACGCCATAGGCACGGCCACGCCGAAAGCCGCACCCAGAAAAAATTGCGGTATCGAAATGAGGCGCTTGATAAACGGATAAACGAGTGTCAGCCCGGCCGCGACGACAGCCAGTACCTGCGCCGGGCGATTGAGCATTGCCGCGAGCCCGATAGCAATAAAGGACAGTGCGAAGAATAAAGTCAGTGCTTCCATCGGTGCCACGGCGCCGGAGGCAATGGGACGCCGCCTCGTTCGCTCTACGTAGGGATCGATGTTCCGGTCGACGAAGTCGTTCAACACGCAACCCGCGGAACGCATAATTACGACGCCAAAAACAAAAACGAGAAAAACGCCCGGATCAGGATTACCGTCGCTCGCGATCCACAGCGCCCAGAGTGTCGGCCACAATAACAGCCAGATGCCGATCGGCCGGTTGAGGCGCATGAGCTCGACATAGTTCTTCAGCTGGACAGCAAATCCGGGCGCCACGCGCTGACTGCGGTTTTTTTCGACGGGCATGTTCAAAGTTCACAATCTGCCGGGCAAAAATGATCGGCTCGGAGTCTACCGCATTTGAAATGTGGCTACTGGAACCAGCGCACGGCGGCGAAGATTAGTGGATTCAAGGTTGCTATTACAAACGCTGATCGCGGCCTTAAGGCCGCTCCTACTGTGCTAATTAGAATTTGCAGGAGCCCGCCCCGCGGGCGATCAAGGTATGGCGCCGCGTCAACAGTCGCTACTGGAATGCAGGAGCCCGCCTCGCGGGCGATCAAGGTATGGCGCCGCGTCGACAGTTGCTACTGGAATGCAGGAGCCCGCCCCGCGGGCGATCAAGGTATGGCGCCGCGTCGACAGTTGCTACTGGAATGTAGGAGCCCGCCCCGCGGGCGATTCGCAAGACCGATTATCGCGCTTAAGATCAATCCTCACTCAACGTCCGCTCACCAATCGACACCGCGGGAGAATTGGCAGGATGTAAGGCGGGTGGATGGCAGACCCCATTATCGAAATGGCTCACTGTGCTCCGCTTTACTTCCGATGATGGGGTCTGCCATCCACCCGCCGAGAAACCGGTACAACTTTCCTCAGACCTTGCCATAACGATGCGCATCACCAAGCCAGCGTCGAATGATCGCCTGCGCCGCTGCCGGTTGTTCGCGCTGCAGGATGCCGGCGGTCTTTTGTACCGATGGCATCAGGGCCGCATCACGCACCAGATCCGCAATGCGATATTCCGGCAGGCCCGTTTGCTTTGTTCCGAGAAGCTCACCCGGCCCGCGCAACTCCAGGTCTTTCTCCGCGACGACAAAGCCATCGCTGGTTTCTCGCAGCACGCCGAGACGGCTTTTCGCCAGTTTGCCCAGCGGCTGGCGGTAAAGCATGACGCAGTGACTTTGGGCGTTGCCGCGACCCACGCGCCCGCGCAGCTGATGCAGCTGCGACAGGCCCATACGCTCGGCGTTCTCGATAATCATCAGTCCGGCGTTTGCGACGTCCACGCCGACCTCTATCACAGTGGTTGCCACCAGCACGTCGACGTCGCCATCCTTGAACGCGCGCATCACTTTGTCGCGGGCGGCGTTTTTCATGCGACCGTGTACCAGTCCGACGCGCAGTTCGGCCAGCGTGGTGCTGAGCATCTCGTAGCTGGCTTCCGCGGCCTGATAGTCGAGAACTTCGGATTCGTCGATCAGCGGGCAGACCCAGTAAGCCTGCAGCCCGCGGGAACATGCATTACGAACGCGTTCGATGACTTCGCTGCGTCGCGTATCGGGCAAGGCAATCGTCGTTACCGGCCGCCGTCCCGGCGGTAGTTCGTCGATAACCGAAGTGTCGAGATCAGCATAAGCGGCCATCGCCAGGGTGCGCGGTATTGGCGTCGCGGTCATGACGAGCTGGTGCGGCTGTCCTTTATCGGTCCTGCCTTTGTTACGCAGGGCAACGCGTTGGTGGACGCCGAAACGATGTTGTTCGTCAATCACGACCAGGGCCAGCCTGCTGAAAGTGACGCCTTCCTGAAAAAGCGCATGAGTGCCGACGGTAATACCGGCGCTCCCCGTGCTGAGCGCTTCCAGCGATGCCCGCCGGGCAGATAATTTCTGACTGCCCGACAACCAGGCAACCTCGACGCCAAGTGGCTCGAACCAGTTTCTGAAGCCCAGAAAGTGCTGTTCCGCGAGCAGTTCGGTCGGCGCCATCACAGCGGCCTGAACGCCGTTCGCCACGGCCTGGGCGCAGGCTGCAGCGGCTACCACGGTTTTCCCTGAGCCAACATCGCCCTGGATGAGCCGCATCATGGGATGAGGCTTTTGCAGGTCTGCGCTGATCTCCGCAATCACACGATTCTGCGCGTCGGTCAGCTTGAAGGGCAGGCCCTCGATATAGGCGCGTTGCAGCGGCGGACCCGCCGGCAACGCCAAAGCTTTTTCGCGATTGGCAAGATGCCGCAGATTTCTGAGGCTCATGTAATGGGCCAGCAGCTCTTCGAAGGACAGACGGACCTGGCAGGGATGGACGCCGGCTTCGATACTTCGCAGATCGACGTCGGGTGAGGGCCGATGCAGGTAGATCAGCGCGTCACGAAGCGTCGGCAAGCCCATGTCGTCCCGTACGGTGGCCGGCAACAATTCAGCCGGTGACTCGCGTTCCATAATGACCAGCGCCTGTCCGACCAGGTTCCTTAGCCGCCCCTGTTGCACACCTTCGGTCATCGGATAAACAGGTGTCAGCGCATCACTGGTATCCGTGTCCTGACCTTTCGCCAGGATGCGATATTCAGGATGCACCATTTCAGGCCCGGCCGGACCCGCCCGTACGTCGCCGAAACAGCTGACGACAGTACCTGGCTGGAACTGTGTCTGCTGTTGCCGTGAGAAATGAAAGAAGCGCAGCGTTATTTGCCCACTGCCGTCATTCATCCGCACCAGCAGGATGCGCCGCCCCCTGAATACCGTTTCGGCAAGCATGACCTCGCCGGCAATCAGGCAGCGCGTGCCCGGTCGCAAGGTGCCGATGCGATGCAGCGTCGTGCGATCCTCGTAGCGCAGCGGCAGCAGGAAAAGCAGGTCCTCGATGCGATAAAGCTGCAGCCGGGTCAGTGTGCTTGCAAGCGCCGGACCCACACCGCGCAGTGCTGTCAGTGGCGAGGAAAGGTCGATGCCGGCGGTCACACTCTTCAGAGTGCCAGTACTGCCTCGGCTTCGATATCGACGCCTTTAGGCAACGATGCAACACCAACCGCCGCGCGCGCAGGATAGGGTTCGTTGAAATACTGCGCCATGACCTTATTGGTTGTTGCGAAGTCATCCAGGTCGGTGAGGAAGATGGTGACTTTGACGACCTGATCGAGATTGGCGCCAGCCGCTTCCGCGACCGCCTGCAGATTCTTGAACACCTGATGCGCGCGCGCTTCAAAATCTCCGGAAACAATTTCCATGGTGTCGGGGACCAGTGGAATCTGGCCGGACATAAACAGCAGCGGGCCGCTCGCGATGGCCTGTGAATAGGTGCCGATCGCCGCGGGTGCGTCGTTCGTGTGAATGCGTTTCTTGTTCATGAATACTCCGAAAAAATGCCGATAGCAGGTAATGCTGAATTCAGGTTGACTCGCGACTGACGCGATTGACGTCCGGCATCTTACGCACGTTTCTCATGATTCGCGCCAGGTGACGCCGGTCTTTGACCTGCAGAACGAAAGACATGGATGAGGTGTCCTGATGCCGGTTAGAAACCGTCACTTCCTCGATATTCGACGCCGAATCGGCAATGACCGCGGCAACTTCCGCGAGCACGCCGGTCTTGTTTGCCGTTTCAACCTGAATCTGGCTGGAGAAGTCCCGACCGATGTCATCTTTCCAGCTTACCGAGAGCCATTTTTCCGGATGTTTTCTAAAGTTGCTCAGGTTGCGGCAAGTGTTGCGATGAATCACGACACCCCGACCCGAACTCAGGTAGCCCATGACATTGTCGCCGGGAATCGGGTGGCAGCATTTTCCATAGCTGACCACCATGCCTTCCGTGCCGGCGATCACGAGACTCGCGGCGGTCGGTTCGGCATTGTCTTCCGACTTCTGTAAGAGGAAACGCGCCGTCAGCGGTGCCAGCCGTTCACCGAGGCCGATCTGACCGAAAAGCTCGTTGGCTTCCACCAGTCCGAGTTCCTTCAGTGCCTCCCGCAGGCGGACCTTGCCCACTTTGCGAAGCGACGACTTCAGGTCTTTCAATGAGCGATCCAGCAAGCGGCGGCCGAGATCGACGGACTCGCTGGAGCGCATGTTCTTCATGTGGTGGCGGATGGCTGAGCGCGCCTTCGCCGTCGTGACAAACGTCACCCAGTTCGGATTCGGTTTGGCGCCGCGAGCAGTGATGATCTCGACGGTCTGACTGTTGTGCAGCGCGGTGCGCAGGGGTACCAGGGTCCGGTCAACTTTGGCCGCCACGCAGCGATCTCCGACATCGGTATGAACGGCATAGGCAAAGTCCACAACGGTCGCCCCTTTTGGCAGCGGCATGATGTCCCCGTTCGGTGTGAACACATAGATCTTGTCCGGAAACAAATCGACTTTGACGCTTTCGAGGAATTCCTCGGAGGTGCCGCTTTGCTGAATCTCCTCCAGCCGCGCCAGCCAGTCGCGCGCGTGGCGGTGCGGCGTCGCGTTCGACTTGTCGATGGCCTTGTACTGCCAGTGCGCCGCGAGTCCGGACTCAGCGACACGGTCCATGTCCGTTGTCCTTATCTGCACTTCGAGGGGCAACCCGTTCGGACCGAACAAGGTCGTGTGCAGTGACTGGTAGCCGTTGACGCGCGGTATTGCAATGTAATCCTTGAAGCGGCCGGGCATCGGTTTATAGAGTCCATGGATGATGCCCAGCATGCGATAGCAGGTATTGACGTCTTCAACGATGACGCGAAAGCCGTACACGTCGACCACTTCCGTGAGCGGCCGTTTTTTCTCAGCCATTTTCTTGTAGATGCTGTAGAGGTTTTTCTCCCGGCCATGCACTTCGCCGACGACGCCCTCCTCCTTCATTGCCTTCTGAAAGCGGTCGGAGATTTTTTTCAGGAACTGCTTCTGACTGCCCTTGTTTCGCTTCAGCGCACTTTCTATAACGGAATAGCGGTAGGGGTACAGATAGCGGAAGCCCAGCTCTTCCAGCGCAACCTTTAAGTGATTGATGCCAAGACGATTGGCAATCGGCGCATAGATTTCCAGCGTTTCGCGGGCGATGCGCGTCTGCTTATCCCGTGGCATCGCATCCAGGGTCGACATGTTGTGCAAGCGGTCGGCAAGCTTGACCAGGATCACGCGAATGTCCTCAATCATCGCCAGCATCATTTTGCGGAAGCTTTCCGCCTGCGCTTCAGCACGGCTGGTGAACTGAATCTGGTCCAGCTTGCTGACGCCGTCGACCAGTGCGGCGACCTCTGGTCCAAAATCGGCGTCGAGGTCTGCAACGGAAATATCCGTATCTTCGATGACGTCATGCAGAATTGCGGCGACGATCGTATGGTGATCGAGATGCATCTCGGCCAGGGTGCGAGCGACTGCGACAGGGTGCGAGATATAGGGCTCGCCGGACATGCGGGTTTGACCTTCGTGCGCGGAAGCGCCGAATTCGTAGGCCTTGATCACCTGCTCGATCTGCTCGGCAGGCATATACTTTTCCAGCGAATCCGTGAGCTGCTTTAAACCCTGCACACGTCGGTTTGATGTGCCGGGTAATTTGGAGAAGAAGGCAGCGGCGTAGTCCATGCCGCATGATAGCTCAAACCGGACTTGTCTAAAGCCGCCCTACACGCCCTGGAATCCCTGACCTACTAGGACGAGCCAGCAATGTACGGAAGAAGGCTCAGGCGAGTGCGAGGCAAGGCGAAACCGTTTGCGGAAGCGGAGTGTAAAGGCAAGTACATGAACATTTCGCAAACGTTTTCAACGCCGCATCGTGCCGCCTGAGCTTTCTTCCGCGCGTTGCTAATCGCCGATAGAGATTCCGCGCATAGGCAGGATGTCGTCAGCGGCTTCAGGCTGCATGAAATCATCGGTAGACGGCTGGTCAATTTCTTCAAGAATCGCAGGCGTAATATGGCCGGCAGCAATCTCGCGCAGGGCAACGACCGTCGGCTTATCGTTTTCCAGCTCGACCAGGGCATCGGCACCGTGGGCGACGCGCCGGGCGCGCTTGGCGGCAACCAGCACCATTTCAAATATGTTTTCGATGTTTTGCAGACAGTCTTCGACCGTAATTCTGGCCATGAACGCTTAACTCCATAGTCGGCCTGGAAGGGCCGGTACGCTTAAAACAGCAGCGCAGCTTAGCGCAAACCTCTGTTAAAGGCGACTATCAATGCACCCGACCTACAGAATCAGGCCAATCCTCCCACGGTGTCGATAGGTGCACGGATGTTGGGTGAGGATTGATCTTTAGCGCGATGATCAAACCTGCGGATCGCCCGCGGGGCGGGCTCCTACAGCGTTGTCGACAAACGCGCGGCTGCTGGGTGAGGATTGATCTTTAGCGCGGTGATCAAACCTGCGAATCGCCCGCAGGGCGGGCTCCTACAGCGCAATCACAGCGCAATCAAAAATTTTAGCAGCGGCCTTAAGCCCGCGAATCACTCCTGCAACAGGATATTGCTGACCTGCTGCCGCAAAGGTTCTCCGCTGGAAAGATTCTGCTCGCCGTCACCCGCAATAACAGCCTCGAGTTCGCCAACCGCCTGTTCCAGAGAATCATTGATGATGACGTAATCAAACTCGGCCCAGTGCGACATATCGCTCATCGCATCAGCCAGCCGTCTTGCAATGACCGCGTCGCTGTCGGTCGCGCGGCTGCGCAGCCGGCGTTCGAGTTCCCTCCGTGAGGGCGGCATGATGAATATTGTCGTACAGCCGGGCAAGGCCTGGCGCACCAGTTCCGCGCCCTGCCAGTCGATTTCGAGAATCACGTGATGCCCTTTCGCGAGATGGTTCTCAACCTGCGAGCAGCTCGTGCCGTACTCGTTGTCGAACACCACTGCCGATTCGAGCAGCTCGCCATCCTCTCGCAGCCGGGCGAAGGTTTGCTTGCTGACAAAAAAGTAATCGCGTCCCTCGCATTCCGTCTCGCGCTGCTTGCGGGTGGTATATGAAATAGAGAACTTCAGCGACGGATTGCGTTCCACCAAAGTTCTGACCAGCGTGGTCTTGCCAGCGCCTGAGGGTGCGGCGATGACGAACAGCCGCGCGTAATTGTCATCCCAGTCATTCATTCGATGTTCTGGATCTGCTCGCGCATCTGTTCGACCAGCACTTTCAGATCGACGGCGGCGTTCGTTGTTTCGGCGTCGGCCGATTTGGAGCCCAGGGTGTTCGCTTCGCGATTCAGTTCCTGCATCAGAAAGTCGAGACGTCGACCGACGGCTTCATTAGCCTGCAGCGCAGTACGCACTTCACTGATATGGCTTTCCAGGCGGTCGAGTTCCTCATCGACGTCAAGTTTCTGCGCCATCAATGCCAGCTCAGTTTCGAGGCGTGCCGGATCGGCTTCCACATCAAGCTTGCTCAGGCGCTCCTGCTGCTTTACCCGCACTGCCGCCAGTACCTCGGGCATTCGCGAGCGCACCTTTGCCGCAATTGAAAGAACATCGTCCATGCGGGTTTCGAGCATCACGCCGATCCGCTCGCCCTCGCTCACACGCATGGCTGCGAGGGCATCCAGGGTCCGTACCAGCAATGCGGTCGCGTCGCGCAACAAGGGTTCCGCATCAATTTCAGGCTCAATGACGACGCCCGGCCAGCGCAATACGTCCACCGGGTCTACGGCCTGCACTGCGGGCAGCAGCGATGACAGCTCTTCGACGCGGGCTGCGATCTCTGCCAGTAGCTCGCGGTTCAGGCTGAGCTCGCCCTGGCTGCCGGACCGGCGGCGCAAATGCAGCGAGCATTCAACCTTACCCCGGTTGAGCACCCCGGCAATGGCAGCTCGCAGCGCAATTTCCTGTGGCCGCAATTCTTCCGGCAGGCGAAACTGGACATCGAGATAGCGGTGATTCACCGTCCGCAACTCACAGGTGAGGGTGCCATAGTCCGTCTCCGTCACCTCGCGCGCGAAGCCCGTCATACTGTTTAACATTCAGTTCCCCCGGCGGATCGGGACATGCCGCCGCAATACCGTTATACCAATCACAGACAGGCAGATTTTCCTGGCCGATAATTGCATTTCAGAGATACCAGGGTGCCTGCACCGGCTTTTCCGCCCGGAACTTCGCCACCTGTTTGTTTATTGAACGGTTTATCTTAAGCTGGCGCACCGGCGCCGGCCAGCCGCCCTGTGGCGCAATCGAATCATATGAAGATTGAGTACGCAAAAGTCTCTGCCCTGGGCGACCGACAGGACAACCAGGATCGTGCCGCTGTGATCGTGTCGGAGAATGCTGCGCTGATGGTGGTTTTCGACGGCATGGGCGGACACGCCGACGGCGCCATCGCCGCGGAAGTCGGGCTGCAAACCGTGCAGAAGGAATTCATGTCGGCGAAGCTGCCGCTCCTCGATCCGCAGGGGTTCCTCTATACAACGCTTGCTCTGGCGCATGATGAAGTCGTCAAACTCGGCAGGGACCACGCGATCGACTTCCGCCCCCGCGCTACTTGCGCGGTCTGCCTTATTCAGGAAAGCGGCTCATGGTGGGCACATATTGGTGACAGCCGGATCTATCTGATGCGCAAAGGTGAGGTCGTCACCCGCTCGCGTGATCACAGCCACGTCGAAGTGCTTATCCAGGAAGGCGCCATTACTGAAGAAGAAGCGCTGGACCATCCGATGCGGAATTTCGTCGAATGCTGCATTGGCGGCGATGCTCCCGCGCCCGACATGAGCATCACGGCAAAGAAAAAGCTCATTGCCGGCGATGTGCTGCTCGCCTGTTCTGACGGGCTCTGGTCAGGCATGAACGATGCCGACATCGCGGAACTGTCTTCCAGAACCTCCCTGTCCCTGGCCGAAAATCTGAAGTTACTGAGCATGAAGGCGCTGACAATGAACGCGCCGTACAGTGACAACACCACGGCAACTGCACTACTCTGGCTCGGCGAGTAGACGCGCCCCTCCGCCGGAGAACCGCGCGCTTCGACCATTCCAACAATGCGTCCGTCAGCGGGCCAGCCTATTAGGAGAAATTCATGCGACCCAGTGGACGCGCACCCGACGAGTTGCGAGCCGTCGAGTTTCTGACCGACTACACCAAGCATGCGCAGGGCAGCGTTCTCTGTCAGTTTGGCGACACCCGGGTGTTGTGCACCGCGTTCGTGGAAAACCGGGTGCCGCCCTGGCTCAGAGGCAGCGGCAAGGGGTGGGTGACCGGCGAATACGGCATGCTGCCCGGCGCAACCAATACACGTTCCGCCCGTGAAGCAGCGCGTGGCAAGCAAAGCGGCCGTACCCAGGAGATACAGCGTCTCATCGGCCGTTCCCTGCGCGCCGCCACGGATCTGAAAGCCTTGGGTGAGCGCACAGTGACCCTGGATTGCGATGTGCTGCAGGCTGACGGCGGCACGCGAACGGCGTCGGTCAGCGGCGCGTTCGTCGCCCTGTCCATTGCCATGCGGCGTATGTGTGTGAGCGGCGAAATGAAGAAGAATCCTCTGCATGGACAGATTGCCGCGATTTCCGTCGGAATTTATCGCGGCGAACCGGTACTCGACCTCGATTACGCCGAAGATTCACAAGCCGAAACCGATATGAACATTGTTATGAACGACGGCGGCCGCTTCGTCGAAGTCCAGGGGACCGCGGAAGGGCACGCATTTGACCGCGGGGAATTTGATGCCTTGCTGGGGCTGGCGGCAAAGGGCATCGATGAGATCGTCGCTCTGCAACTTGCGGCAGTCGACGCCGCGGCCTGACCGGCATGCCTGCCACGGCCGCAAAAAGGATGGTGCTCGCCAGCGGCAATGCCGGCAAGATTCGCGAAATTGCACCGCTTTTTGCCGCACTTAACGTCGAATTGCTGTTGCAGAGCGAACTCGGCATCGAGTCGCCGCCTGAGACCGGCACGACCTTTGCTGAAAACGCCCTCCTGAAGGCACGTCATGCCTCTGACCTGGCCAGCCTGCCGGCGGTTGCGGACGATTCCGGACTTTGCGTTGACGCACTGCAGGGCCTGCCCGGCGTCCGCTCGGCGCGGTATGCGGGGGAGCACGCCGGCGATGATGAAAATCTGAATAAATTGCTCGCTGCCATGCGGGACGTGCCGGACGCTGACCGCGGCGCCGCATTTCGTTGTGCAGCCGTGGTCGTATTCCCGGCAGACGAGATAGAATCGCTGATCGCCGAAGGCGTCTGGCGCGGCCGTATCCTGCACACGCGGCGCGGTGAAGGAGGATTCGGCTACGACCCGGTTTTCCTGGATACAGAAACGGGGCGTACCGGGGCAGAAATGCGTCGCGATGAGAAGAATGCTTTGAGCCATCGCGGTGCCGCCTTCCGCGCGTTGTGCAAACAGCTGCAGGACATTGTCAGATGACGTGCCCGCAACCACCGCTGTCCCTCTATCTGCATCTGCCGTGGTGTGTCCGAAAGTGTCCCTACTGCGACTTCAATTCACACCGCGCGGGTGAGCGGCCGCCCCGCGAGCGTTACCTGACCGCGCTTCGTGCGGACCTCGAGCAGGAGTCGGTGAAGGCCGCGCGGCGACCGGTACAGACAGTTTTCATCGGCGGCGGCACCCCCAGCCTGTTTACGCCCGATGAAATAGGCGTATTGCTGGACGACTGCCGGCGTTTGCTGGACCTTGGCGAATGCAGCGAGATCACGATGGAGGCGAATCCCGGCACCGTCGAACACGGCAGCCTCAAGGCCTACCGGCAGGCCGGCGTGAGCCGCTTGTCGCTGGGTGCGCAAAGTTTCGATGCCGACTCGCTGCGTACTCTCGGTCGCATCCACGGACCCGGGGAGATACACGCAGCCTACGAAGAAGCGCTGGAGGCGGCATTCGACAGCATCAACGTGGACCTTATGTTTGCCTTGCCGGACCAGGATGAAGACCGCGCAGCCGCCGACATCCGTGCGCTGCTGAAGCTGGCGCCGCCACACATTTCCTACTACCAGCTCACCCTCGAGCCAAACACCGTGTTCTTTAGTCGCCCGCCGCGTGGCCTGCCGAACGACGATCGCGCCTTTGGTATCCAGGAGCTGGGCCACCGGCTGATCGCTGAGGCGGGTTACCAGCAGTACGAGATCTCGGCATTTGCCCGCCCGGGACACCGCTGCCGGCACAATCTCAACTACTGGACCTTCGGCGACTATCTGGCGGCTGGTGCCGGCGCGCATGGCAAGCTGACTGACGAGAATGGCAAGACGAGCCGTTACCGGAAGCCGGCTAATCCGCTTCTGTATATGGAGCAGGCGGAGGCTAAGGCGCTGGACGACGCGCCGGTTGCCATCAGCGATAAAGACCTGAGCTTCGAATTCATGCTGAATGCGCTCCGCCTGAACGATGGCTTTGATGAGTCCTTGCTGCAGTCCCGCACCGGGCTCAAGCCATCTGACATCGCTGCAATCACCAGCCAGGCAGCGGCGGATGGCCTGCTACAGCAGACTGACGCCCCCGGCTGGCGTCCGACAGCCCGGGGGTTCCGCTTTCTGAACGATCTCCAGGCGAGATTTCTGCCCTGAAGCCAGCCTGAATCAGCCCTCTGCACGGCGCCGCTGAGGCGCTTTGGAGGCGCCGGGCAGTGCCGTTTATACACAAGAGGGGGGCTACTCCTATAATTTCCGGGCCATCCACGTGATAACTCAGCCGAGCCTTACGATATAGGTTATAAGTAACTGAAAATAATAGGATTTCTAAATTGGACACAAAATAGACATATTAGTAACTACGCTTTAAAAATCCTCACTTACAGCGTCCACTCCGATTTAATCCACAGAGTTATCCACAGGATTTGTGGATAAGCACCGGCCCCGAATCGCCCGGCTTCGAGCGCTGACTTGCGAGCGGCCCCGCTTCGGCTTATATTACGCGACCTTTTTCAAGCGCTTAGCCTTTGAGGATGACCCCCATGAAAGCCGATACCCATCCCAACTACGCCGACATCAACGTCGTCTGCAGTTGCGGCAACAAATTCGCCACCCGTTCGACGCTTGGCGAAGACCTGCAGATCGAGGTCTGCTCGGCGTGTCATCCCTTCTATACCGGCAAGCAGAAGGTCGCCGACACCGGCGGTCGGGTAGACAAGTTCCGCCGGAAGTACGGTATCAGCAGCTAGCCCGCGGGCCTTTTCCGGCCTGACCAACGCTCGCTATCATCACTGCCGGCGCCATCAGGCGATAAGCCGGTGGCGCGTTGCCGTGCGCGGCTGATAAGAGATTTGCCGGTGGCATACGCGTTATCCGTACGTCGCCGGGTTAGGATAGACGACGCAAACTGCCAAGACGTAAACAACCGAGGAAGTTATGAGCAAAGATGTTTATACGTTAACAAGCCCCGATGGAAAGTCGATGGAACTGCCGGTACGCAAGGGAACGGTAGGCCCGGACGTCGTTGAAATCGGCAAGCTCTTCGCCGAGCAGGGCGTATTTACCTACGATCCCGGATTTGTTTCGACAGGCAGCTGCGACAGCGAAATAACCTTCATTGATGGCCAGGAAGGCATCCTGATGTACCGCGGCTATCCGGTGGAACAGCTTGCCAAGCACTCAAATTTTATTGAAGTCGCCTATCTCCTCTTATATGGCGAGCTGCCGACCAGCACAGAACTGAAGCAGTTCGATACCTCAATTCGCACCCACACCATGCTGAACGAAGGCATGTTGCGCTTTTTCAACGGATTTCGTTACGACGCACACCCCATGGCGGTCCTGTCCGCCGTCGTCGGGTCGATGTCGGCCTATTACCACGACACGATGAATGTGCACGACGCCGATGCACGTGAGGTCTTCACCCATCGCATTATTGCCAAGTTGCCGACGATTGCGGCCGCTGCGCACAAACTCACGGCGGGGCAACCCTTTATCTATCCGCGCAACAACCTGAACTACGCGGAAAACCTCCTGCACATGCTGTTTGCCGTGCCGGCGGAGGAATACGAGATCAACCAGGTGGCGGCAGAAGCTCTCGACCTGTTGTTCATCCTGCATGCCGACCACGAACAGAACTGTTCGACCTCGACGGTGCGCATGGCAGGCAGCTCAGGTGCGAATCCGTACTCGGCTATCGCGGCAGGGATATCCGCGCTATGGGGTCCCGCCCACGGCGGCGCCAATGAAGCGGTACTCCGCATGCTGGAACAGATCGGTGATGCGAAGAATATTCAGAAGTTCGTGGCCAAGGCCAAGGATAAGGATGATCCGTTCCGGCTGATGGGTTTCGGTCACCGGGTGTACAAGAACTTCGATCCGCGCGCGACCATCATTCGCGATATGTGCCACAAGGTGCTGAAGCAAATGGGACGTACGGATTCACCGCTGTTCGAGCTCGCCCTCGCGCTGGAGCAGGTCGCGCTGAAAGACGAATATTTCATCGAGAAGAACCTCTATCCGAATGTCGATTTCTATTCAGGCATCATTTACCGGGCGCTGGGTATTCCAACCTCCATGTTTACAGTCATGTTTGCGATAGGCCGTACGGTCGGCTGGGTGGCACACTGGCGGGAGATGATCACGGACCCGAACGGTCGAATCAGCCGTCCGCGGCAGCTGTATTCGGGCGCCACACAGCGCGACTACGTGGCAGTCGACAAACGCAGCTGACAGGATGGTTCGCCCGCGGGGCGGGCCCCTACAACCAATAACAATTTGTAGGAGCGAACCATGGCCGCGAATCGCCCGCATGGCGGGCTCCTACATACCAATAGCAACCTGTAGGTGAGGACCGTGGCCGCGAATCGCCCGCAGGGCGGGCTCCTACATACCAATAGCAACCTGTAGGAGCGAACCATGGCCGCGAATCGCCCGCAGGGCGGGCTCCTACATACCAATAGCAACCTGTAGGAGCGGCCCATGGCCGCGAATCGCCCGCAGGGCGGGCTCCTACATTTTAGTAGCACTTGTAGGAGCGGCCACAGGCCGCGAATCATTGACAGCCCTACGCGTCGTCGATGAGTTTTCGCACCGCTGACTGGTCGGCCCGTTTCATCGGCTTGCCGTCAACCGGGCTGATGGGTGCCTGGCGCAGTCCGTCGATCGGAAACACGGTTGCCTCGACTGACATGTCGTCCTGCATGAATCGATAACCGGCAAAATTGTCTACCTGGTCACGGCGACTTTTGAGCCGGCGCTCGAACAGGCGATACGGAAGCCGCTTGTCGTCCAGGGTCAGTGCCACGAGTTCCGGTGTGTCGGTAAAGACGTGCAGGTTGATGGCTGAATTTGCACTTGCTGTGCCGTTCAGCACAGGTCCCACGAGGCGCGGGCTGTAAGAATAAAGAACGTCCATTGCTGATACCGCCGCGCGCCGCAATGCGTGCAACAGATTCACATGCTTTTCACGGCCGAACAGCTTCAGATGCTCACTGACGGCTGCCTCGATTTCGCTGTTGCCGGGCAGAGCACCTT
This sequence comes from Woeseiaceae bacterium, assembly GCA_037968735.1. GTDB lineage: Bacteria > Pseudomonadota > Gammaproteobacteria > Steroidobacterales > Woeseiaceae > SZUA-117. The sequence goes on from JBBKWC010000045.1 coordinate 39,971, forward strand.
TGGCCGACATGCCCAGCCGCAGGGCGGCCTTGTTTTTGGCGACGCGAAAGTCCTCGATACCCTGCTCGACGATAATGCGAGCGGCTTCCTGCGCCACCACCTGCCTGGCGCGATCATTGCCTGTTAATGCTTTCCTCGCCATCGGAGAATGCCTCTCAGAATAGCTGCCGTTCGTCGTCCGCGGCGTTGAAGATATCAGGAACATCCTCTTCGCTGCCGCACTCGGGCACCGTTCCTTCTGCAAAGTGTTCCAGCATGACGTCTTCGGGCGGATGACTGGCACCCACGGTACACCCCGTCGTCCGGGAAATTTTAGCCGTGACGATGCCGCGCGGCATGGCGAGCTGGTGATCTGGCACGTCTTTTAAGGCGATGCGGATAAACTCGATCCAGATCGGAAGTGCGGTGCGTGATCCTTCCTCGCGTGGTCCAAGCGCGGTGTCGTCGTCATAACCGACCCAGACAATGCTGACTACGTCCGCATTGAAGCCGGCGAACCAGGCATCCCGGCGATCATTCGACGTTCCGGTCTTGCCGGACAAATCACTGCGACCCAGGGTCCTTGCACGAACGCCGGTGCCACGCCGAATGACTTCGCGCATGGCATCCTGGATCAGGAAGGCATTGGTCGCGCTGATGACGCGCTTTGCCAGATTGATGTGGCGATAGAGCCCGGGTGCAGCGGTGGCATCCGGCCGGTAGTCCTCGCCGAGCTCCGCCCATTGCTCCATGGAGTATTCACCTTCGGCAAAGGGATCATCGTAGGTGGCAAAACCCGATTCACTGTCATCGGCGTTATCCTGAGCGTCATCGACATCGGTCGCCAGCGGGGATTGCGGCGCGCCGCGATAGTCGGCGCGAGACGCCTCGTTCTCACACTCAGGACAGACGACAGCCGGTTCAGCGCGATAAAGGCTCTCACCGTCGGGACCGATGATGGCGTCGATGACGTAAGGTTTGACGGCATAACCGCCATTCGCAAAGGTGGCGTAAGCCTGTGCGATGTCGAGCGGTGAAGCATTACCCCCGCCCAGCGCCAACGAGCCGTTTCGCGGCAGGGCGGCGTCGTTGAAGCCAAACGGGCGCAGATGATCAACGGTTCTGCTGATGGAAGTATTGTTCAGCAACAGGCGGACCGAGGCGAGATTCATCGATTTTACGAGCGCCTCGCGAACCCGCTGCTCCCCATAGAAACGGCCGCTGTAATTGACCGGCCGCCAGATAGCTTCGAGTGCCGACGAGCTGATAACGACCGGCGCATCCAGCACGATCGTCGCCAGGGTATTGCCGGCCTCGAGCGCTGCCGAGTAAATGAACGGCTTGAACGACGAACCAGGCTGGCGAGCCGCCTGCGTTGCGCGATTGAACTTGCTGAGCGAAAAATCGAGGCCGCCCACCAGGTTTGTGATTGCGCCGTCATTTGGGTCCAGCGACACCAGTGCCGACTGCGCAGCAGGCAGCTGCCCGAGGGCGAAGCCGCCGCCCTCAAGAGGCATCACATAGATGATGTTGCCGGGTGCCAGGATGTCGGCAGGTGATTTGGGTGCCGGCCCCTGAGACTCGTTGTTGATGTAGGGGTTGGCCCAGCGCATGCCGCGCCACTCGATGGCCGCGGCGCGACCATCCTGCAGCACGATGCTCGCACTTTTATCCTCGTTCAGCGCCGTGACTACCGCGACCGGCAGTTCGGCGGGATTACCATAGTCCTGCAATGTGCCCTGCACATCTTCCGGCCATTCCATAAATGGCCGGGACAGTATTTCGGGATCGATCTCCAGTGTGCCTAGCGGCCCGCGATAGCCGCGTCGCCGTGTGAATTCCAGGAGACCGTTCCGTACCGCATAATTTGCCGCCGACTGCAGCTCGGAATCAAGCGTCGTGACAACGCTGTAACCGGCAGAGTAAGTGTCTTCACCATAGCGATCGAGCATCTCGCGGCGAACCATTTCGGCAACGTAGGGTGCAGACAACTCGGTCGCGGTGCCGTGCAGCTGCGATTCGAGCGGATAGGCCATGGCCTCATCGAATTCCTGATCGTTAATGAAGCCGAGATCATTCATGCGATTGAGTACGTAATGTCTGCGCATGCCGGCGTTGGCCCCGCTGCGGACCGGATTGTAGCGGGATGGTGCCGGCAGAACGCCTGCCAGGGTTGCGGCTTCGGCGACATTGATCTGGCTGAGCGTCTTGCCGTAGTAAACCTGTGCCGCGGCGGCGACGCCATAGGCGCGCTGACCGAAAAACATCTTGTTAAGGAAGAGCGCCATGATCTCCTCCTTGGTGAATTCCTGCTCAATCTTGTAAGCGAGAAAGGCTTCGCGCACCTTTCTCGACAGCACGCGTTCGCGGGTCAGGAAGTAATCGCGAGCAAGCTGCTGGGTGATGGTGCTGCCGCCGCCACTGATCTCACCGGAACGAAGCAGCAGAAACGCAGCGCGCAGGATGCCCTGGTAGTCGATGCCCGGATGCTCGAAGAAGCGGCCGTCCTCCGCCGCCACAAATGCCTCAACGACGAAATCCGGCAGGTCGTCATAATCGACCAGGATGCGCCGCCGTTCGCCGACCTCTTCTATCAGTCTGCCGTCGCGGCTGAAGATGCGCAGCGGAATCTGCAGGGGGATATCGCGTATCGTCTCCGCCTGGGGCAGACTGGGCGCCACATAATAATAAGCGCCGACGACGCCCGCGGTCAGCATCACCGAGCCGGCAAGACCAAGGCCCGCCAGCAGCATGAGCCAGCGAAACCGCCGCCTTTTGCCGCCTTTGCTGCCTGACGCACGTTTCTTTGTCTTACTTTTCTGCATGCTTCTTAAGTCTGTGGACCGTGAGTAACTATAGGAATGATCAAGGGGGTTTCAGGCGACTAATGGGACAAAGCAGTCAGTTAATGGAAACAGGATCAGCGCCCGCGGCGCTATAGTACCCGGCGCTGCTGGCGCTTTGAAAGCGTTCGTGCCTGTCTTGCGCCGATCCTGCCCCCGAAATATGGCATTCCTGTGGCAGCGAGCGGTTTTTCGCCATTTCACCGATTTTGACGCGACAAAGGTCCGGGACGAAACAAGACACCGATCACATGCACGAGACGATTTTCCTGAGAGGATGTCAGTCGCCAACCAGTTCACGGAATGATTCCAACTGCGTCAGTAACATACGGTTGGCTGGATCGTGAAGATGGTCACGTTTTATTTAACATTTTATTGATATATAGTTAAATCGATCTCTTGAGGCCCAGACTAAAATTGTGCCGCAACTCACCGACTTAGAAGGAAAAATACGTGTTTTTTGGAAAAAAATCACAACCTCTGTTGGGCCTTGATATCACGACTTCGTCGGTCAAGATAATCGAGCTTTCGCAAAGCGGAAAACGCTTTCGGGTGGAGTCATATTCAGCTGAGCCAACCCCGCCGAGTTCAGTTAATGAAAAGGCGATCGTTGATGCAAAGGCTGTCGGCGAGGCGATTCGGCGAGCCGTCAAGCGTGCCGGCGCCAGGGCGACCGATGTCGCCATTGCCATCAGCGGCGATGCGGCCATCACCAAAGTCATCCAGATGCCTTCCAGTCTTTCGGAACGCGATCTCGAGGGTCAGGTTGAAATCCAGGCTGACCAGTACATCCCCTTCCCGATGGAAGAGGTGAGTTTTGACTACGAGATTGTCGGGCCGAACATTAATGACCCTGAAATGCTGGACGTTCTGCTGGTTGCGACCCGCACCGAAAATGTCGAACAGCGCCAGTCGGCGGTACACGCCGCGGGCCTGCATGCTCACGTGGTCGACGTCGAAGCCTTTGCGCTTGAAAATGCCTGCCAGCTTCTGAGTCATCAGATTCCGGACGGGGGCGCCGGCCAGTCGGTCGCCATCGTCGATATCGGAGCCAGCAGCACGACCTTCAGTGTCCTCCAGGATCTGAAAGTGGTGTATACGCGTGATTTCGCCTTCGGCGGGCAGCAGCTGACGGAAGAAATCATGCGCACTTACGGCCTCTCGATGGAAGATGCCGGTCGCGCCAAGAAACAGGGCGGTCTGCCCAGCAACTATCAGCCCGAAGTACTGGAACCGTTCGTGGACGACATGACGCAGCAGGTCAGCCGTTCGCTGCAGTTCTACCTCGCATCTGGCGGTGGCCGCGAGCAACCGGATATGATTCTCGTCTGCGGCGGGTGCGCGAATATTCCAGGCATTGCCGACGTCATTTCAAGCCGCGTTGGCATACCGACCGAGGTGGGTGACCCCCTCGGCCAGATGAAAATTTCATCGAAAGCCAAATCGCAGGGCGTACATAAAGATGCAACCGCTCTTCTGACTGCCTGTGGACTTGCATTGAGGAGCTTCGACTAATATGCCACGCATTAATCTACTGCCCTGGCGCGAGGAAGAGCGCAAGAAGCGACAAAAGGATTTTCTGGTCGCGATGGGGGCATCCGTTGTCGCCGCTGCCGTCGTTGTCGCCGCCACGCTGTTCGCCTTCAATCAGATGATTGACGGACAGGAAGCGCGCAACCAGCGGCTAGAGGCGGAAATCGTCGAGCTGGAAAAAAGTATTTCCGAAATTGACGGGCTCGAGCGACAGAAGGAACGTCTGCTGGCGCGTATGGAGATTATCGAGCAGCTGCAACGCAGCCGCCCGGAGATCGTGCACCTGTTTGACGAGATCACCCGCCAGATGCCGGAAGGCGTATACCTTAACGGTATGAAGCAGACCGGTCAGGATGTTGAGTTAAAAGGGGTTGCTCAGTCCAGCACCCGCGTGTCGGCACTTATGCGCCAGGCCGATGAATCAGAATGGCTTACGGATCCCAGCGTGACCAAGGTGGAGACCACCGAATCCGGTCCTGCGCGTCAGTCCGAATTTGTCGTGACGCTCAAGCAGGTCAGTACAGATAAGGACACGGAGGACATGGAATGAATCTGGTCGACGAACTCAAGAGTCTGGACGTCAATGACGTAGGCCGCTGGCCATTCGTTTTTCGTGCCGCCGTGATCATCATCGCTTTCGTTTTGGTTGTCGGCGTCGGTGTCTACCTAACCATCGTCAAAGACAAGTATCCGGCGTTGCAGCGCGTGCAGGCGGAAGAGCAGACCCTGCGCATCAGTTTTGAGAACAAACAGCGCAAGGCTGCGAACTATGATGCTTACAAGCAGCAGCTTGCACAGATGGAACAGTCATTCGGCACCATGCTTCGGCAGCTGCCCGGAAAGACCGAGATTCCCAGCCTGATCGTAGACGTTTCCCAGACTGGTCTGGCTGCCGGATTGCAGGAAAAACTGTTCCAGCCGCAGCCGGAAGTACCGAAAGAGTTCTACGCCGAAAAGCCGATCACTATCATTCTGTCCGGCGGCTATCACGAGATTGCGAACTTCGTCAGCGGGGTTGCCGCCTTACCGCGAATTGTCACATTGCATGACATCGATATCTCGCCGGAGGCGCCGGATAACTACGACCAGCTGAATTTGCAGGTCACGGCAAAAACTTATCGCTATCTCGAAGAGGAGGCCATGTAGAAATGAAGGCTTTCTTTGCAAAAAACTGGTTCGTTTTACTGCTGGCCGCGTGCGTGCTTAGCGCCTGTGGCGGCGGCATGGATGATCTCGATCAGTACGTGAACGAGGTTAAGGCACGACCGGGTGGCAGAATCGAGCCATTACCGGAAATCACGCCTTATGAGGTTTACACCTATAAAGCGGACGCTGAAGGACTGCGGTCACCGTTTGTCCCGGACGCACCGCAGATATCCGGCAACAGCGCCGGCGGTGGCACACGGCCGGACCCGGAGCGCAGCAGGGAGTTTCTCGAAAGCTTCCCGCTGGACACGCTCAGAATGGTCGGAACCATGGAGCTCGGCGAAACAAGTTTTGGCCTGGTGCAGACATCGGATGGTCTGATCCACCGGGTGGTCCCGGGTAACTACATGGGGCAGAACGACGGACGCATTACAGCGATCCGCGATTCTGAGATTGAACTGGTTGAAATAATTTCTGACGGGATCGGTGGGTATCTGGAACGTGAAGCCGCCGTTGCTCTGGCGGACTGATGCCTGAATGGAACTGGGAGTACTAGGAATGACGCTCATTAAAATAACGACGCTCGGCTCGGCTTACCGACGTTGGCTCATGCCGCTGACAGCAGCATTGCTGGCGTTTTGCACATTTGCCGCGACCGCGCAGGAAAGCAATCGGCTGCAGGACATCCAGGTGCAGAGCCTGCCGGGTCAGCGCGTCGAGCTGCAGCTGATACTGAGCGGACCCGCTCCCGATCCGCTTGCCTTTACGATTGAGGATCCGGCGCGTATCGCAATCGATCTTCCCGAGACAACACTGGGCCTGTCATCGCGGCGCCGCGATGTGAACTTGGGCCCGCTGGATACTGTACTGACCGCAGAAGCGAACGGTCGCACCCGCGTCGTACTGAATCTCGATTCAATGGTGTCCTATGACACCCGCAAGAGCGGCAACACGATTTATGTCACCCTCGGCGGTGACGGCAGCGACAGCGGTGAAACAACGCAGTTTTCCGGCAGCGCAGCACCGCAGGCAAGCTCACCTTCGTTTGCTTCAAGCGGCGCCCGTCAGATTAACAGCGTCGATTTCCGCCGTACCCGCGATGGCGGTGGCCGCGTGCTCGTTAACCTCTCTGATCCTTCAACGCCCGTCGACATCCGCCAGGAAGGCGGCCGCGTCGTTGCCGTATTTAAGGACACAGCACTTCCGGCGGAGCTGATGCGCCGTCTTGACGTGATGGACTTCGCGACGCCTGTCACCACCGTTGACACGCTGCGCACCAATCTCGACACGCGCATCGTCATCTCCGCCGATGGCAGCTACGAACAGCTTGCGTATCAGTCCGACAATGAATTCACGATCGAGATCAACCCGGTGACTGAAGAAGCCGATCAGGCATCGTCACTGTTTTCGGAAACCAAGGAATATGAGGGCCAGCGCCTGACCTTGAATTTCCAGGACATTGAAACCCGTGCTGTATTGCAGCTGCTGGCTGAGACGTCGGGACGTAACATTGTCGTCTCCGATACCGTTCAGGGTAACGTCACCCTGCGACTGCGCAACGTGCCCTGGGATCAGGCGCTCGACATTGTCATGACCACCAAGGGTCTGGACATGCGCGAAAACGGCAACGTCATCATCGTTGCTCCTGCCGAGGAAATCGCGGCACGCGAAACGGCAGATCTCGAAGCACGTCAGGCCATTATCGAACTCGAACCACTGTATTCCGAGTTCCTGCAGGTCAACTACGCCAAAGCGGCAGACCTCGCGCGACTGATTGGTGGCGCGACCGGTGGTGCTGGTGACAACTCATCGAACAGCCTGCTTTCCGAACGCGGCAGCGTCGGCATCGACGATCGCACCAATACCCTTCTCGTCCAGGACACCGCAGAACGGCTGCAGAACATTCGCCGCCTGGTGCGCACTCTGGACATCCCGGTTCGCCAGGTACTGATAGAGACGCGCATCGTGGTCGTTAACGACGACTTCAGCCGTGACCTCGGCGTGCGCTTCGGCGTGACCGGCGTGAAACAGAATTCCAGCGATGGACTGATCTCTGTAACCGGCACCGGCCAGGGCAGTGACACCATCATCGGATCTGCTCTCGACAATCTGTCTAACAGCGGTTCGCCGTTCCCGGTGACCGCTCCGGGCATCGCCGACCGGTACAACGTTAACGTACCCGTCGAGAATCCCGCAGGCCGTATCGCACTGGCTGTACTGGACTCCGACTACATCGTCGATCTCGAACTGACGGCGCTCGAAGCTGAAGGCCGCGGTGAGATCGTTTCAACGCCGCGCATCATCACGGCGAACCAGAAAGAAGCCCGCATCGAACAGGGTGTGGAAATTCCCTACCAGGAGTCAGCTTCTTCCGGCGCGACAACCACGCAGTTCAAGAAAGCGGTCTTAAGCCTCACGGTCACGCCGCAGATCACACCGGATGACAACATCATCATGGACCTGCTGGTGAGCAAGGATAACGTCGGCGAGCTGACGCCAAGTGCAACCGGCGGCCTGGTGCCGAGCATCGACACACGCGCCGTGGAAACCCAGGTGCTGGTGCGGGACGGCCAGACCGTCGTTCTTGGCGGCATCTACGAAACGGAACGCCGTGAAACTGTTAATAAAGTGCCCTTCCTGGGCGATATTCCGGGAGTTGGAGCTCTGTTCAGATCTACGTCCAAGACGTCGAACAAGGCAGAGCTGTTGATATTTGTCACGCCAAGGATCCTTACCGAAGGCTCCAGCATTTACTAGCCGTCGATACATCGGAACGGACAGAAGCAAGGAATTGGGCACATGAGAAAACTGAGTAATCTCGCGACTTTGATGATGGCGCTGGCACTTGCGGCCTGCGGCAGTGACAACACGCTGACAGCGGGTGGTGGTGGCGGTGTTCCTGGCGGTCCAGCGGGACCGGCGGTGAATGGCGTGAACGCGCTGGCGAGCAGCCCGTCCCTGCCTTCAGACTCCGGCCAGACCGTGGATATCAGTGCCATTGTCACTGACATTAACAATGTTGCGATGGAAGGCGTGACCGTCGTGATGTCGACTGATTCGGGTAACTTGACGGTGGTTAATGCGGTAACCGATACGAGTGGCGTTGCCATGGCAACGCTAAGCGCCGCCGGCGATCCGACCAATCGGCCGATAACGGTCACCGCCAACGCTGGCGGCGTGATTGATACGGTAACCGTCAATGTCATCGGCACCGCCTTGACAGTGACAGGACCCTCGTCAATGCCACAGAACGACATGGCGACTTACACGATCGTGCTTTCAGATGCTGCCGGCGAAGGTATCGCCGGCGAAACCGTAGATGTCACATCGGATAGTGGCAACACCCTCGCGTCCAACAGTCTCACGACAGATATTACGGGTCAGGCGCAGGTGCAGGTTACGGCGACCACGCCAGGTCCGGACAACATTACTGCAACAGCGCTTGGTATTTCGGCGCAACAGCCGCTGACCGTTTCGGACGACAGTTTCGCCTTGACGGCCCCGGCCGCCGGTACGGAAGTCCTGCTGAACACCGTCGTTCCAGTAGATCTGACCTGGACGGTCGCTGGTGTGCCGCAGGCAGCTCAAACAATTTCATTCAGCGCAACTCGCGGCACGCTCAGCAGTTTCACGGCAACGACGAACGCTTCCGGCGTGGCATCGGTCACGATCTCCTCGACCAATGCCGGCCCTTCAGTGATTACGGCGAGCAACAGCAGCGGTACTTCTACCTCGGTACAGGTCGAGTTCGTGGCCGATGTTCCCGCAACGATCGAAATGCAGGCAAGCCCGTTCACAATAGGGCCGAATGAGCAGAGCGCGATAACGGCAATTGTTCGCGATGCGTCGAATAACCTTGTTAAGAATGCGGTTGTTCAGTTTGACCTGCAGGATGTCACGGGTGGACAACTTTCCGTGGCGCAGGCAACTACCAACAGTCAGGGCCGTGCGCAGACCTTTTATACTTCAAGCACGACGACCAGCGCCAACAATGGCGTACGCATCACGGGCGCAGTGCAGTCCAACCCGGGTATCAACGATTTCGTCGACATCACCGTCGCACAACGCGAATTGTTTATATCCATCGGAACCGGCAACACTATATTTGAGCCTAATTCCGCGCAATATCGGAAAGAGTTCGTTGTACAGGTCTCTGATTCTCAGGGTAATGGCGTCGAAGGTGTCGACGTGCAGGCTGGTATTCTGTCGAACTGGTATGTGAAGGGTACGACGGTCTGGAACGGCGTCAGCTGGGTGCGTTCTCCAAGCACCCCACCGGGTGGTTGCGCCGACGAGGACGTTAATCGTAACGGTGTCCTTGATGCTGGTGAAGACAGCAATGCGAATGGACGCATAGAAGCTGGCAATATAGCCACGGCATCTGCACAAAACGGTAGCGGCGGGAATTTCACTACCGATTCAGGTGGCTTCGGCATTGTTGACGTGTTTTATCCGCAGGAGTTTGCATTCTGGGTCAACGTGACGCTGCAAGCGACGACGTCGGTGCAGGGCACGGAGTTTGCGGAGGCGAGTGTATTCCTCTTGCCGGGTTCCGCCGAAGACTTCAGCGATGAGAACGTGGCGCCGCCAGGCTTTGACAGCCCATTCGGCACTGGTCCCTCCTGCGCAGACACGCTTTGATTTAAGACCATCGAAAAAGCCAACCTTCGGGTTGGCTTTTTCCTTTTGCGCCGACTGACTGTATGACACAAGCACAAAACCTTTTTCTTATCGGACCCATGGGGGCCGGCAAATCGGCGGTGGGCCGGCAGCTCGCGCGTTTCATGCATCTCGATTTCGTCGACAGTGATGATGAGATCGAGAACCGCACCGGCGTCGACATCTCTTTCATATTTGAAAAGGAAGGTGAAGCCGGCTTTCGCACGCGCGAAGCCAAGGTTATCGATGATCTTTCGCAGCGCCAGGGCATCGTGCTTGCGACCGGCGGCGGTGCGGTACTCAATCCCGACAGCCGCAGCCATCTCGGTGCCAGGGGCTTCGTCATTTATTTGCTGACAAGCGTTTCCCAGCAAATGGACCGTACGGATCGCGGCCGCAGCAGGCCATTGCTGGAGAAGGGTGACAAGGAAGAAACGCTTGCCGACCTGATGGAGACGCGCGATCCTCTGTACCGTGAAATCGCCGATCTCATCGTTCAGACCGACGGCCGGAAAGTCAAAGAAGTGGCCTCGGAAATACGCGACGCGCTTCGCTAGCCCAGCACGTGTACTCGCAGATTTGAGAATCGCGGCCTGGGGCCGCTCCTACAGTGCTACTTGAGCAGGAGCGGCCCCAGACCGCGAAAAGAACTACGCGCCGCCATTGCAATCGATGCAGGAGCGGCCCCAGACCGCGAAAAGAATTACGCGCCGCCATTGCAATCGATGCAGGAGCGGCCCCAGACCGCGAAAAGAATTACGCGACACCCTCCCAATAATAATCTCCACCCCTGCCCCTAAATCGCCGTCTGCTTTGGATTCATCCTAAATCGTGTAATCCTTGCGGACCTATGATCCCCCACACCCTCAACGTTGATCTTGGCGATCGCAGCTATCCGATTGTGATCGGCGCGGGCCTGCTTTCGACCGGGTTCGACCTGAAACCGCATCTCGCGGGCAAATACTGTCTTGTCGTCAGTAACGAAACTGTCGCGCCGCTTTATTTGGACAAAGCGCTTGCCTGCCTGCCTGCCCGGACCACGCATTCGGTCGTCCTTCCCGACGGTGAGGCACACAAGACGATGGCAACTGCCGCCACCGTCATCGACGAGCTGGTGGGCAGCAAAGCGGGACGGGATGCGACGGTGGTCGCCCTTGGCGGCGGCGTGATTGGAGATATCGCCGGCTTTGCGGCCGCCTGTTACATGCGCGGCGTGGCGTTCGTGCAGATACCGACCACCCTGCTGGCGCAGGTCGACTCTTCCGTTGGCGGCAAGACCGGCGTCAATCATCCAGGCGGCAAGAATCTGATCGGTGCCTTCCATCAGCCGGGCGTCGTGCTGATCGATACCGATACCTTGTCCACCCTGCCCGATCGCGAGCTGCACGCCGGGCTTGCCGAGATCATCAAATACGGCGCCATCCTCGACGCGTCGTTCTTCGTCTGGCTGGAGCAGAATATGCAGGCGCTGCTTGCGCGCGATCCGGCGGCACTGGTGTTCGCTATCACGCGCTCATGCGAACTCAAGGCGGCCGTCGTGGCGGAGGACGAGCGTGAACAGGGGAAACGTGCATTACTCAACTTCGGCCACACTTTCGGCCACGCTATCGAGAATTCCATGGGCTATGGAGAGTGGCTGCACGGCGAGGCCGTGGCAGCCGGCATGGTAATGGCGGCAAGAATGAGCGGTATTTCTGACCTAGAGGTGACTCGACTGTCCAATCTCATCGCAGCGGCCGGTCTGCCAACGAAGCCGCCGGCGGCCGGCGCAGAACAGCTTCGGCAGGCAATGCAGCTGGACAAAAAGGCCAAGGACAGCCGCCTGCGCTTTATCCTGTTACACGCGATCGGCGATGCTTACGTCACCGCGGACTATGCGCCTGCTGCACTCGATTCGGCACTTCGGGCGGCGGACAAGTAGCGCTACGTGGAAAACGGCAAACTGGCCCGCTACGCGGCAGAGGAGAAAAGCAGCCGGGGTAGAAGTTTCCCGGAGCCGCCACCGTCGCACCGCGGTGAATACCAGCGCGATCGCGACCGCGTTATCCATTCCACGGCCTTTCGCCGGCTGATGTACAAGACTCAGGTGTTCGTCAATCACGAGGGCGATCTGTATCGCACCCGGCTGACCCACTCACTGGAGGTCGCGCAGGTTGCCCGCACCGTCGCGCGCGCGCTGTACCTGAACGAAGCGCTGGTCGAGGCGATCAGCCTCGCCCACGATCTCGGCCATACGCCCTTCGGTCACGCCGGACAGGATGCGCTTAACGCCTGCATGCGGGATTACGGCGGTTTCGAACACAATTTGCAGTCGCTTCGGGTGGTCGACGAACTCGAGTCGAAATACGCAGACTTCCGCGGGCTTAACCTCACCTACGAGACCCGCGAAGGCATCCTGAAACACTGTTCACAGAAGAACGCACGCAGCCTGGGAGAGCTCGGCGAACGATTTCTGCACCGCCGGCAACCGGGGCTGGAAGCGCAACTGGTCAATCTCGCCGACGCGATTGCCTATAACAACCACGATGTGGACGATGGCTTTCGTGCCGGCCTGCTGCAACTTGAACAGCTCCGCGAACAGCCGCTGTTCGCGCGCCACTACGACACCGTACGCAGCCGCTATCCGGACCTGGACGATCGTCGCCTGATCTACGAAATCATTCGCCGCATGATCGGTTATGTGGTCACAGACCTGATCGAGAATTCGGCCGCGGCCATTGCCGCCGCTGACCCGCAGTCGATTGACGATGTTCGGGCAGCGAAAGCGCCGCTGATTAACTTTTCAGGCGAGGTGCTGGAGCGGCATCGGGAACTGAAGAAATTTCTGCTGGATAACATGTATCGTCACGATCAAATCAGTGACATGAATTCCCGCACTCAGGGGATGATACAGCTGCTGTTCATTCGCTATATGGCGGACGTCGCAGAGATGCCGGACTGGTTTGCACAGACAGCGGCAGTGCCGGAGGAAAGCGACAAAGCAAGAGTCATCGCAGACTACATCGCCGGTATGACGGATCGTTTCGCGATTGCCGAATTCGAACGTCTGCGGTAGCAAAGAGGCAAAGTCGGTCTTTTTCCCTGCTACAATCGCCGCGGATTTCAGGCTACGGACAATCGTGTGGATAACAGCAACATAGCCGTCAAAGACCGGCTGATCTTTGCCATGGACGTAGCGGACTGCCAGCAGGCGCGTGCGCTGGCTGATGAGCTGGGCGATGCCGTGAGCTTTTACAAAATCGGCCTCGAGCTGATGATGACCGGCGGCTACTTTGACCTCATGGACTGGCTGCTTGCCCGCGACAAAAAGGTTTTCGCCGACCTGAAGTTCTTCGATATACCTGCGACCGTTGGCTCCGCGGTACGCCAGCTAAAAGATCGCGGCGCGAGCTGTGTGACGGTGCACGGCAACCAGTCAATTATGGAAGCCGCCGCCGACAACAAGGGCGCCGCGTTAAAAGTGCTGGCAGTCACGGTGCTGACCAGCCTCGACCGTGGCGATCTCGATGACCTGGGGTTCGCCTGCGACGTCGAGTCCCTGGTGATTTCTCGTGCCCGGCGGGCGCTTGCCGCCGGCTGCGACGGCGTCATTTCATCGGGTCTTGAGGCAGCCAGACTGCGCGAATTCATCGACCACAAACTGCTCGTCGTTACACCGGGCATTCGACCCGTCGATAACAAACCCGACGGTGACCAGAAACGCGTTGTTACTGTCGCGCAGGCATTCAAAAACGGTGCCGACCACATCGTTGTCGGCCGCCCTATCCGTGATGCCGCCAGCCCGCGCGCTGCGGCGGAAGACATTCAGGAAACGATTCGCCGGTCGTTCGAGGCGAGCTGATGCCAGCCGAACTGAAGAACGACCTGCTACTCCGCGCATTGCTGCGGCAGCCGGTACCGCGTACGCCCGTGTGGATCATGCGCCAGGCAGGACGCTACCTGCCGGAGTATCGCAAGCTGCGCGCCGAAGCCGGGGACTTCATGAGTCTGTGCGGCAATCCGGCGCTGGCCTGCGAAGTCACCCTGCAACCGCTGCGACGATTCCGCCTCGATGCCGCCATCCTGTTTTCCGACATTCTTACCATCCCGGATGCCATGGGGCTCGGCCTTTACTTCGTCAGCGGCGAGGGACCGAAATTCAAACACCCGGTACGCACCGAAAGAGCGATTCGCGATCTTCCTGTGCCCGATGTTGCCGACAAACTGGCCTATGTCTTCGATGCGGTGTCGCTCATTCGCAGAGAACTGGACGGACAGGTGCCGCTAATCGGATTTGCAGGCAGCCCGTGGACCGTCGGTACCTACATGGTCGAAGGCGGCTCGAGTCGTGAGTTTCCACATATCCTGGGTCTCGCAAAGGAAAATCCCGCTGCACTGGACCAAATGCTGGCGGCGGTTGCCGCGACCACCACCGAATACCTGAACGCGCAGATAGATGCCGGTGCGCAGGCCATCATGATTTTCGACACCTGGGGTGCGGCGCTCGAAAAAGACGATTACAAACGCTTTTCGCTCGCGCCCATGCAGCGCATTCTCGACGGTCTTAAACGCGAAAAAGATGGCGTCACCATTCCCGTCATCCTGTTCACCAAAGGGGCCGGCACTTTGCTCACCGACATGGCCGAGACCGGCTGCGATGCCCTCGGCGTCGACTGGACCACCGATCTCAGCACCGCCCGCACCCTGACCTCGGACAAGGTTGCGCTGCAGGGCAATCTGAATCCCGCCGTCCTGCGTGAGTCACCGCAAGCAATCCGCACCGGCGTCGCAGAAGTGCTGGAGAGTTATGGCAAAGGACCGGGCCACGTGTTCAACCTTGGTCACGGCATTACGCCGGACATCGATCCCGAACATCTTGGCGTCCTCGTCGATGAGGTGCACAGGCTGAGTCCGCAGTACCACGACTGACGCTGTTCTTTTCCGAGCGTGGACCCGGCGCGATCGCGGCCAGGGGCCGCTCCTACAATGATAACTGGCATCTGTAGGAGCCCGCCGCGCGACCGATTGCGGCCAGGGGCCGCTCCTACAATGATAGTTAGCATCTGTAGGAGCCCGCCCCGCGGGCGATCGCGGTGCAAGAGCGGGGCAGCATGAATTCCGGCATGGCACTGAAGATCAATCCGCGTCAATCAATATCGAATTTTTGGAAATCGCAGGCGGATTGGGGCTGCTCCTACAGCAATTAATAGCGTCTGTAGGAGCCCGCCCTGCGGGCGATCGCGGCCTGGGGCCGCTCCTACAATGATAATTAGCGTCTGTAGGAGCCCGCCCTGCGGGCGATTCTCTGCTGATTACTCGCGCAATGCGCGGCGCAGGATCTTGCCTACGTTTGATTTCGGCAATTCGTCGCGAAACTCGATGGCTTTTGGCACCTTGTAACCGGTCAGGTTTTCGCGGCAATACGCCAGTACATCATCTTTCGTAATGGACGTGTCCTTGCGCACGACGAAGATCTTGACCACCTCACCGGACTTTTCATCCGGTATACCAATAGCAGCGACTTCGAGGATGCCGTCCATGGCGGCGACGACCGCTTCGATTTCGTTCGGATATACGTTGAAACCGGAGACGATGATCATGTCTTTCTTGCGGTCTTCGATAAAGACGTAGCCGTCCTCGTTCATGTAGCCGATATCGCCGGTGCGGAGCCAGCCGCCCACCAGCATGACGGCAGCGGTTTCTTCCGGTTTTTGCCAGTAGCCCTCCATCACCTGCGGTCCGCGAATGCAGATCTCGCCAGACTCGCCCACGGGCACGTCCTCGCCCTCGGCATCGCAGATGCGTACCTCGGTGGAAGAAATCGGCAGGCCAATCGAGCCTGTGAATTCAGTCACGTCCGTGCGATTGATGATGGCGGCCGGAGAGGTCTCCGTCAGCCCGTAGGCCTGAATGATGTGCTGCCCGGTCACGGCCCGCCATTTTTCGGAGACGGTCGCCTGCACCGCCATGCCGCCGCCGATCGACAGTCGCAGATTGCTGAAATCGAGCTCAGCGAAGCCCGGCGTATTCAGCAGGCCGGCGAACAGGGTGTTCACACCGGTAAAATAGGCGAAACGATGCTTGCCCAGTTCGCGGACAAAGCGCTTCATGTCACGTGGATTGGTGATCAGCACGTTCTCGCCACCGAGATGCATCATTAAAAGGCAGTTACCTTCCAGCGAAAAGATGTGGTAGAGCGGCAGTGCGGCAATGCCAACGACCTGGGCCAGGCCGTCGAATACCCCGCCCTGCCAGGTGGCAGATTGAAATACGTTATAGAGCATATTGCGGTGGCTGAGCATGGCGCCCTTGGCGACGCCCGTCGTGCCGCCGGTGTACTGCAGAAACGCCGTGTCCGCAGGACCAAGATCTGCCGCTTGCAGCGCTTGTTCGTGGCGGGCCTCCAGCGCATCGCGGAAGCGGTGATTACCGGGCAGAGAATAGGACGGCACTTTCCGCTGCACATACTTCAGCACAAAATTCGTCAGCAGATTTTTCGGCCAGTCGAGCAGATCACCGACGGCTGTGGTCACCACGTGTTCAAGGTGTGTCTCGCCGAAGACCTCTGCCACCGTGTGGGCAAAATTGTCGAGCACCACAATGGCCGTCGCGCCGGAGTCCTCGAGCTGGTGCTTCAGTTCCCGCGCGGTATACAGCGGGTTGACGTTGACAACGACGAGCCCCGCCCGAAAAGCACCACACAGCGCGACCGGGTATTGCAGGACGTTCGGCAACATGATCGCGAGCCGTTCACCACGCTCGAGACCGAGCGAGTGCTGCAGAAACATGGCGAACTGCATCGATAAATTATCGAGGTCCCGATAACTGAGTGCCGTACCCATGTTGGAGAACGCAGTCCGCAGCGGATACTCGTTGAACGAATGCTCGATCATTTCCTTCAGGGAGCGAAATGGCGGAGCAGGTATCGTTTCGGGAATACCGGCCGGGTAGGACTTCAGCCAGATTTTTTCCAAAGATTAGCCCGGGCTATTGGCCCGACCCCTCGGCGGACATCTGGCTCTCGCCTCCGAGTGCTGCGCGGATGACCGGCCAGGCGTTGTCGAGCAGAATCGGTTGTGCGGCCTCATTGGGGTGGATGCCGTCGTCCTGCATCAATCCGTCATTCAGCGCCACGCCGTCCATGAAGAACTCGATCCAGGGTACCTCGAGTTCCGCTGCCAGGTCCTTGTAAACCTGTTCGAAAGCCTGCGTGTAGCGGTTGCCATAGTTCGGTGGTATGCGGATACCGAGCAGCACCACCCTGGCCCCGGCCGAGCGGGATACCTCAATGATGCTCTGCAGATTCTCTTTCATAATTGCCGGCGGAAAGCCGCGCAGGCCGTCGTTTCCGCCCAGTTCCAGAATCACAATTTCCGGATCGAAATTATCCAGCGCCTGCGCAATGCGCGTTTTACCGCCTTCGGTCGTCTCACCACTGATACTGGCGTTGATGACCCGATGTTCGTACCCTTGTGCCTCCAGCCTGGATTGCAACAAAGCGGTCCAGGAGCGGTCCACGTCTATACCATAACCCGCACTCAGGCTGTCACCGAACACCAGCACGGTCGGCGCTTCCACCGCGTGCGACTGGGCCAGCGGCTGGACCAGCAATTGCAACAACAATAAGGTCAGAATAATTCGCATGTCGGACACATCAGCCAATAAACGCTCAGTTCTCGCCGCAAGCGGCGTCAGTAAACAGGTTAGCAGCCCTGAAGGTACTCTGACCATTCTTTCGGACGTCAGTTTCACCGTTGAAAAGGGCGAGTCCATCGCTATCGTAGGGCCTTCGGGTGCCGGCAAGTCGACCCTGCTTGCACTGCTTGCCGGGCTGGACCTGCCCAGCAAGGGAGAGATCTGGCTCGATGGCAAGAAACTTACCGCGCTGGACGAAGACGGACGTGCAGCCGTACGCGCCGCCAGCGTCGGCTTTGTGTTCCAGTCTTTTCACCTGGTGCCCTCGCTGAATGCTCTGGAAAATGTGATGCTGCCGCTGGAGCTTGCCGGCAAGAAAGACCCGCGCCAGGCGGCCACCGACATCCTTCGCGAAGTCGGACTCGGCAGCCGCTGGAGCCACTATCCCTCGCAGCTTTCCGGCGGAGAGAAGCAGCGCGTCGCCATCGCCAGGGCCTTTGCCACCGAGCCCGCAGTGCTGTTTGCTGACGAGCCAACCGGCAATCTTGACAGCCATACTGGTGAACACATCATCGACCTCATGTTCGACCTGAATCAGAATTCGTCGACGACCCTGGTGCTGGTCACTCACGACGAAGCTCTCGCAGCCCGCTGTGACCGCATCATCGGTCTTGATGCAGGCGCGCTCGTCAGTGATGAAAAGGTGGCAGCGTGAATTCCGTTGTCTATGCTCTTCGAAGTTTCACCCGTGAACTCCGCTCCGGCGAGGTCATTGTCCTGCTGGCCGCCGTCGCCCTTGCCGTCGCGGCGCTGACTGCCGTCGGCTTTCTGACCGATCGTATTGGTCGCGCGGTGGCACGGCAGGCCAACGAAATTCTCGCCGCAGACCTGCGGTTGCGTACGCCCGATCCGATTCCGGCCGCCTGGCATGAACGTGCGGGAGAGTTCGGTTTGCAGACGGCGGAAACGCACACCTTCCCGAGTGTCGTATTCGCCGGTGATGAAAGTTCGCTTGCGACGATCAAAGGCGTCAGTGACGGCTATCCGCTGCGCGGCAGCGTCCGTATCGCCGACAATCTGTTTGGCGAGGAACGCGTCGCGGATGGGGTACCGGCGCAAGGCACGGTGTGGGCCGACGGCGCACTTTTGGCGCGACTGGCGGTCTCGGTAGGCGACCGCATCGCGGTCGGCGAGTCTGAGTTTCTTATCGATGCCGTGCTGACCTACCGGCCGGATCAGTCCATCGGCTTCGCCTCGCTCGCGCCGTCGCTGGTGATCAATACCCTGGACCTTCCTGCGACGGCACTGATCAATGACGGCAGCCGCGTCAGCTACGCGCTGCTGGTCGCCGGTGAAGAACAGGCGGTGAACGACTTTTATGATGACATCGAGTCGCAGCTTCCCGAATCGGTGCGCGGCAGAAATCGCGAAGAAGGCAGCGACCGCGCCACCAATACCGCTGATCGTGCGCAGCGCTTCCTGTCACTGACAGCCGTCATCAGCCTGTTACTGAGCGCAGTGGCGATTGCAATGTCGGCGCGGCGTTTCGCCCACCGGCGGATGGATACGGTCGCTCTGATGAAAAGTCTGGGCGCAAGTCAGCGCTTCGTCGTCACAGCGGCCTCGGTGCAGCTCGTGCTGCTTGGCATTTTCGGCGTCATCCTCGGCAGTGTTGCGGGATTCCTGGTGGAGAAGATCGTGTCGACGATGCTGGCCGACATCATTCAGGGCGACCTGCCGCCGGTCGGGCCGATGCCGGTGGTGCTGGCCTCGGCCAGCGCTTTGATTTTGCTCATAGGCTTTGCGCTGCCGTCGCTCATCCAGCTCAGGAACACGCCCCCGCTCAGAGTATTGCGCCACGACGCGATGCCGCCGTCACCGTCGCGCATCGTGGTCGCCGGCACCTCCCTGATCGCGGTTGCCGTCATGCTCTATCAGGCCATCGGCGATGCGCTGATGCTGTTGATCGTTCTGGGCGGCATGGCCGCGATTTCAGTGGTGCTGTACGTCGCGGGCAGGGGGCTCGTCTCGCTGATGGGCTATTCACGCGGTGGGGTTGGCATCGCTTGGCGCTACGGACTGGCAAATGTGGCGCGACGTGGCAGAGACAGTGCCGTGCAGGTGGTGGCATTCGGCCTTGGTCTTACCGTCCTGCTCCTGCTCACCTTTGTCCGCACCGATCTGCTGGAGGACTGGCAGCAGACCCTGGATGAGAACGCGCCGAATCGCTTTCTGATCAATATCCAGCCGCAGGAACGCGATTCGATTGCGTCGATCTTTGCAGACAACGGCATCGCAGAGCCTGACTTTGTACCCATGGTTCGCGCACGCATGCAGACCATCAATGGCGAAGACGTCAAGACACGCAAGTACCCGGTAGAAGACGGTGAATGGATGGCTAATCGCGAACAGAACCTGACCTGGGCTGATCGACTGAGCGAGTCGAATGAGCTCGCGGACGGGGATTGGTGGCCGGAAGCCTACGATGGCCCGCCGCTGGTATCGCTGGAAGTCGATGCCGCCGAAGAACTTGGCGTCAGCATCGGCGACAGGATTTCCTTCATCGTCGCCGGGCAAACGATAGATGCCACAATAGCCAGCACGCGTACCGTTAACTGGGATTCCTTCCAGCCAAACTTTTTCATGGTGTTTTCCCCGGGTGCGCTGACGACATTTCCGGCGACCTTTATTTCCGGTGTCAGGGTGCCGGACAACAGCAGCGACGCGCTGCTCTCCCTGGTGCGCACCCACCCGACCGTGTCCGTGATTGACATCGACGCTATCCTGCTGCAGATCAAGGGCATCATCGACAAAGCGAGCCTCGCCGTGCAGGCGGTCTTTATATTCACGCTCGCCGCAGGCATTGCCGTGCTGTTTGCGGCAGTGCAGTCAACGATTGACGAACGTCGCTTCGAAAGTGCGATGCTGCGCGCACTCGGCGTCCGCCGACGCACCGTGCTTTCCGGCGTGCTGACAGAATTTGCGGCGCTGGGCTTCGCGGCCGGCCTGCTCGCCAGTGCCGGGGCAACCGTACTTGCAGCGCTTGTCTCGATACAGCTCTTCGACCTGGATTACACCTTCAACCCGTCGCTGTGGCTGGCGGGCCTCGCAGGCGGCGTACTGCTGGTGTGCGTCAGCGGCTATATTGCGGCGCGTGGCGCAATCAATGCACCGCCGACAGATGTCCTGCGCGCGGCATGAGCGCCGCTTCCCCGCCAAAAAATCTCTCCTGCGGCGCCGTGGTCGTTCGTCAATCCGGAAACGACTGGCTGACCATCATGCTGCGCGCCTATCGCAACTGGGACTTTCCAAAGGGTCTCCTGGAATGCGACGAGCAACCGAGGGAGGCCGCGATACGCGAAGTGGCAGAAGAAACCGGCATCAGGCAATTGGCGTTCGACTGGGGCATGCGTTACTACGACACCGCTCCCTACAGCCGGGGCAAAGTGGCCCGTTACTATCTTGCGCGCACGACGATCGAAACCATCGAGATGGGTATTTCGCCGTTGTTAGGCCGGCCGGAACACCACGAGTATCGCTGGGTAGACTTTGACGCAGCCTTCGATCTTGGTTCGCCACGGGTGCGCATGGTCGTACAGTGGGCGCGACAGATCATCGGTGCCTGAGCGGGCCCATCCACTACACGACGCGATTACGCGCGTTCCCCTGCAGAAACGCTCGCGCATTGGCCGCGACTTCATCGATAGCGTTTTGCCTTGCCTCGACGGTGGCCCAGGCGATATGCGGCGTCACGATAAGATTGTCACCGCTGTAATCCAGCAATGGGTCGCCATCGACGGGCGGCTCTGTAGCGAGTACGTCTATCGCCGCTGCGGCAATTTGTCCATTCGTTAACGCCATGGTCAGCGCGCTGGAATCGACAAGGCCCCCGCGCGCCGTGTTGATGAGGATGGCGTCGGGTTTCATCAGTGCGAGTTCGCTGGCGCCGATGAGACCGCGGGTGTCATCCGTTAGCGGGCAATGCAAGGACACAACGTCAGCGCTTTTGAGAAGCTCGCGAAAATCCACGCGGTCGTCGCCTGTATCATGGCTGCCGGGTCGTCGCGACACGATCACTTGCATGCCAAATGCTTTCGCTATCCGGGCGACACCCTTGCCGAGCTCGCCATAACCTACGATACCGATGGTCATCGCAGACAGCTCGCGGATGGGGTAGCCCAGCATGCAGAAGTCCATTGCTTTCTGCCAGTCGCCGGCGCGGACACTGCGATGATAGCGGCCGATGCTGTGACTCAGCTGCAACAACACTGCAAACACGTGTTCGACGACGGAGTTGGTGCAATACGCCGTTATGTTGCAGACGGCAACGCCGTGTTCCTTCGCCGCTTCTGTGTCGACATTGTCGACGCCTGTGGCCGTCAGACCGATAAAGCGCAGCGACCCGGCGTCGGCGATGATGTCCCGCGTCATCTTCACCTTGTTCAGATAAACAAACTCGTAACCCGCAATTCGTTCAGCAAGCTGCCCGGCCGAGGTATTGTCGAACACCGTCAGCTCGGATGTGACGGCACGCAATGAACTAACGTCGAGTTCGTCTGACCCCACGGTCGCAAAATCCAGAAATACCGCTTTCATAGTGTACTGTTCGCCTGAGAAAGGGGGTCAGCGTACTGTCGCCCGACCCGGATTGCCGAGAGCTCGAACGATGGCCGATGAATTCTGGAAACGCAAATCACTGCGCGAACTTTCAGCAACTGAGTGGGAGTCGCTGTGCGATGGCTGTGCGCTTTGCTGTCTGCACAAGGTTGAAGATGCAGACAGCGGCGACGTTTATTTCACCGACATTGCCTGCAGGCTTCTGGACATCAAAACCTGCCGTTGCACGGACTATGCAGCGCGGGCAAAGAAAGTAGCCGACTGCCTGATCCTGTCAGTCGACCAGCCGGAAGCGTTCGCCTGGCTGCCCGGCACCTGCGCCTACCGCCTGCTGGCGGAAGGCGAGGATATCCCGGCATGGCATCCCCTCGTCACGGGCGACCCGGATTCCGTGCATGCTGCGGGCATCTCGATTCGTGGCAAGGCGGTCTCTGAAACTGAAACGACCGAATACTCGGTGCTGAGAAAACTCTCGGACTAAGCGGTTCACGCTTAGCGTGCGATCGCGGCCAGAGCCGCTCCTGCAAAGGTTGATTGTGCTGTAGGAGCCCGCCCTGCGGGCGATCGCGGCCAGGCACCGTTCCGCCACCAGCTATTGAATTGTAGGAGCCCGCCCTGCGGGCGATCGCGGCGGGGCGCCGCTCCTACATTAGCTACTGGAATTCTGTCGCACACCCGCGCCGGTACAAGCTAACCGGTATTTTGCAAACCCTGCGCAATGCCATTCACACTGGCCAGCAGAGTATTAAACAGCTCTTCGTCCTCGCAGCCGGTTTCCCGCCAGCGGCGGAGCAGGTCAACCTGCATGAGGCTCATCGGATCGACGTAGGGATTTCTGAGCATGATGGCGCGCTGCAGGGTGGAATCGCCTTCGAGCAGGGTCTTGTGATCGGAATATTCGAGGATGAGGTCCCGCGTCAGGTTGAACTCTGCTTCGATAAGCGGAAAGAACTCCTCATGCAGGTCGCCGGCAAGCTGCGAGTAGAGCTTGGCTATACCGAGATCCGATTTCGCCAGCACCATTTCTGCATCGGCAGTCAGCGCGCGCATGAAATACCACTCGCGAAACATCTCGCGGAATTCACTGTCATCGAACTGCTTGCGCGCTGCGGCCAGGCCGGTGCCCATGCCAAACCAGCCGGGCAGCATGAGCCGGCTTTGCGTCCAGGAAAATACCCAGGGAATGGCACGCAGGTTATCAACACCTTCACCGCTGCGCCGCGAGGCCGGACGCGAGCCGATGCGCATTCTCTCGATAAGGTCTATGGGCGTCGCCGCCCTGAAATAGCGGTAGAAGCTTGGCGTTTCGAAAACCAGACTGCGATAGGTGGCGCGACTGACATCGGCGATAACTTTCATCATGTCGTGCCAGGCGGGATCGTCACATCCGCGATGTTCGGGCATGGCGGTGGCCAGCGCGACGGAGCCCGTCACCTGTTCCAGAGTGCGCAGCGCAATGCCTCGCAAGCCGTATTTCTCGTTAATGATCTCGCCCTGCTCGGTGACCCGAAGCCGGCCATTGACGGTGCCGGGTGGTGAGCCGAGGACGGCGGTGTGGGTCTTGCCCCCGCCGCGGCTGATCGTGCCGCCGCGACCGTGGAACATGTGCAGCTCTATGTCGTGTTCGGTGACCGCTTTGACGAGGTCAATCTGCGCGTTTTGCAGCGCCCAGCGCGCGGAGGCGAGTCCGGATTCCTTATTACTGTCGGAGTAGCCGATCATGACCGTCTGGCGATTGGAGCGCTGTTTCAGATGCGCCCGGTACAGGTCATTGTTCAACATGTCGGCCAGGATTTTCGTGCCCTGTTGCAGGTCGTCCACGGTTTCCAGGAGCGGCGCGATATCCAGCGGCACCTCGGCGCGGCGATTGTGCAGTTCGCTCCAGTTCGCCAGCAGCAGCACCGACAGGATGTCATCCGCGCCCTGGGTCATGCTGACAATGAACGGCCCGATAGAGCGTTTGCCGTATTTTCGACGGCAGAATCCGATTGCCTGAAAGACGGCCAGTGTTTTGCGTGCGGTGATGCTGTGCGTATCGGCGACAGAATCGCGAGACTCAATCGCTTCGACGATGCGCGCCAGCCGGTCCTCGGCCGACCATTCCAGCCAGTCGTCTTCACCCAGCAGTTCGCCGACAACCTGGCGGAGCACCATGGCGTCCTGACGCACGTCCAGGGTCAGAAAATGAAAACCGAACGTTTCGATGCGCCTAAGCAGGCGCTTGACTGTGAACAGTCCGGCGTTCTCACCCTTGTTGGCTGCGAGGCTGGTAGCAATCAGGCGAATGTCGTCACGCAGTTGTGGTGCTGATTCGTAGGGGTAGGCATCGTCATCATAGGTCGCCTGCAGGCGTTCCTGTACCAGTCGCAGAAAAACACGATAAGGCATGTCACGATGCCGCGCCGGCACGGCGTGGTAAGCATTCGGAAACATGCCGCGGTAGTGCTCTACCCGTGCCAGAAGCCGCGGATCGACGTTCACACGGGAATTTGCCTGGCTCAACTTTGAGGAGAGCTTGCGACATTCGTGGTAGTAGAGATCGAGGATCAGATCACGCTGTCTCGCGAGCGTGGAGCGAATCGTCTTCGCATTGACGTTAGGATTGCCATCCATGTCACCACCGACCCAGGATGCAAAATGCACCATGTTCGGCACCTTGATCTTTTTACCCTCGGCGCCGTACACGCGAGTGATGGCGCTTTCCATGTCTTCGAAAAATGGCGGCATCGCGCGGTAGAGGATGTCCGTCATGAAGAAAAGCACGTGCTCGAGCTCGTCGGAAACTGACATCTGCTCCGAGGGATGCTCGTCAGTCTGCCAGCCGGTGGCCATGTCGAGCTTGATGTTCTCCAGGCACACATGGGTTTCCTGTGCCGTGAGTGTCGGGTTCAGCATGTCGATAAGCCGCCGCACGATGTCCTGTTCCTTGCGCAGGATCGTGCGCCGCGTGGGCTCTGTCGGATGCGCGGTGAACACAGGTTCGATATGCAGACGGTTCAAAAGCTTCTGCAGCCCGCGCAGATCGATACCGGACGCTTTCAGCTTGACCAGGGTCTCCTCAAGTCCACCCGGCTGGTAGCTGTCTAGATCCTGCAGATAGAGCCGGCGGCGGCGAATGCGATGCACCTTCTCTGCCGTGTTGACCATCTGAAAGTAGGTAGAGAAGGCACGAATGACTTCCATCGCCAGCGACAGGTCGAGATTGCGCACGAGGTCGGCGAGTTCCTCTCCCGACTTTTCATTATGTTCACGGCGGCGGATAGCGCGTTGCCGGGCCGTCTCAACGAGCTCGTAAAGCTGCTCGCCGCCCTGCTCCTTCAGCAGCTCTCCGACCAGCGAACCGAGAATGCGCACATCGTCACGTAATGGCTGGTCTTTCGCCTCGAACGTGATGTCCTGACGGCGCAGTTCCGGCACCATGTCTTTCACGGTATTCAATCGCGGAAATTGTCGAACTGCAGCGGCAGGTCGGCATCGGCGTCTTTCAAAAGTGCAATCACAGCCTGCAGGTCGTCGCGCTTCTTGCCGCTGACGCGCAGCTTGTCACCCTGGATAGACGTTTGCACTTTGACCTTGCTGCTTTTTATTTTCTTGACGAGGTCCTTGGCGAGCGTCGTTTCCAGGCCCTGCCGCATGATGACTTTCTGTCGCGCCTCGCTGCCGGTGATTTCCGGCTCTTCTTCTTTCAGGCATGCGACGTCAATGCCGCGTGCCGACAGCTTCTGTCGCAGCATGTCGAGCATCTGCTTTAACTGAAAATCAGACTGCGTCGTCAGGGAAATGACGCCTTCCTCGAGTTCAAATTTCGAACCCGTTCCCTTGAAGTCAAAGCGATTCGTGACTTCCCGGTTCGCCTGGTCTACGGCATTGCTGGCTTCATGAGCGTCGTATTCGCTCACTACATCAAATGTTGGCATGGCTTAATGGCGCTCGTCTGCGGCTCATTGCGAAAACAGCGGTCGTAATGTGCGTTCGGCAATGTCCTGAAAGAAAGAAGTTTGTGAATGTAGTTAATTGCCGGCGGATTCGGCGGCTACCGGCGGAGGTTCAGGGTCGCTGGTCAGCGACTTTATCAGGTTCGGCGGTTCGGCAAGCAGGGTTGTCACAATTTCGGTGAAGCGATTCTGCAGCGCGACGTAATGCTCGCCCGTACCCGGACCTGTGAAGCCGGTATGGATTTGCCGGACTCTTCCGGAGCGGTCAATAAAGAGCGTCGTCGGGAATGCCAGCACTGCACTCAGTGAAGGCAGGACTTTGGCTGCTTCGGTCTTGTCCGAAATGCCCGCGATCAAGGTGTCGTACTGAATATCGAACTTGCGACGAAACGCCTTGACCTGCTGCGCTGCCAGTTCCGGATCGTCAAAATGCTCGAACAACAGCGCGACAATCTCAAGGCCCTTGCTGCGATGTGTCTTGTAGAACGGCGCGAGAAAACGTGCCTCGTCGTTGCAGTTGGGGCACCAGGTTCCGGCAATCGTGACCAGGACGACTTTGCCTTTGTACTTCTCATCGCTGAGCGAAACCATTTTGCCGGCTTCATCCGCAAAGGCGAATTCAAATTTCGAATAGCCGGGTTTCAGATATGTTCGCGAAAACGCATCCGGGAGTTTGACGTTGTCATTCCTTTCGCCGGACCATTTCTGATGCCAGGAGGTCCCCGACCAGAAATCGGCATTCGCGATGTGACCTTTCTCATTGAGCGTGCCGGAAAAAAGAAACGCGTGTGCGCCGTCAAAGGTCGACAGTTTAAATTGCTTGCCACGGACATGGCCGGACAGGAAGCGATGATCGCCGTTAGGATTCAGGAAGGTGCCGAACAGGCGCGAGCCCCGCTGCGCAAATTCACCGATCGACAGGGTATCGGTGCCATCCGGCTCGTGAAAACGGACTGCCCAGCGCCCGGACATGTCCTGCCCCGGGGCTTCAGTGCTCACCTGCGCCGTGGCATTCCCCGGTACGGCGGAAAACGGCATTGTCTGCGTTTCGCCGAAGCGTTTGACGAGGGTCAGTTGGCCGGTCAGCTTGCCATTGGCAAGCGTTGCCCTGATTTCGTTATTGAACGCCGGGAAACGCAGCAGCAGCTTGCCGTCCTTGAAGGTCACCTCATCGACGCGGACACGCTCCTGACCATTGACGAGGCTGGCGCGATAGATCTTGTCGTCGCGGCTGATCTCGATGCCGGTTTCTATGTCGCCGCCGGGCACGGTGATCGTGGCCTGCCAATAGCCTGTGGGTAGTCCGGCTGGCACCGGTGCGGCAGCGCCGCTGGTCGCTTCCGGCTTGTTACAGGCGGCAAGCAATAACGCAGCGAGCAGATACACACCCCACATGACATGTTTCATGGACTGACTCATCGCGCGCATCCTCTCTTGTGGGCCCGGCCGGATCTCCCCCGATTGTAACGCAGACCGCCGTTCGCCGTTCAGCGTGCAACGCGTAAAACTTTCCGTTCAGCCGCTATTACCGCGTGGTGCAGGCGGATAAGGGCAGGCACCATCTGCGAAAGTCCAGGGAAGGACCCTTATGTTTGACTACGCCCACACTGCCGCGGCGCCGCCAACTTCAGTCGCGGGCGTCAGCGGGTCGCGCCTCGC
>JBBKWC010000046.1:0-59802 GCA_037968735.1 Woeseiaceae bacterium
TCCGTCAGCAAGAGACCGGCGGCCAGTGCCAGGAGCACCGCGATCAGGGGCAAGGCGTAGGCAAGAAATGCGGCACGCAGGAGATAGGCCGGTGCGATGGAAAGCGCCAC
Source organism: Woeseiaceae bacterium (assembly GCA_037968735.1). Classification (GTDB taxonomy): domain Bacteria; phylum Pseudomonadota; class Gammaproteobacteria; order Steroidobacterales; family Woeseiaceae; genus SZUA-117. The sequence goes on from JBBKWC010000046.1 coordinate 111, forward strand.
TTCATCACCAACCTTGATTGCCGCGCCAGTGGGTAGCCGCATTCGGATTTGACGGCTATTTGTCGCGCCCTGCAGAAATAAGCCAGCACCGCAGCCCTTGCCGGATGCACAACGCTGACAAGCGACCGGCGCATCGACAATGACAGTTGCCCAGAAACCGTCGATGGTGCTGACCATGCCCGTTGCCGATTCCATCATGATCGTGCTTTGGCAAACACTAAATGGACGGTTTGATCCAGCGCCAGATCAAGGACCTGCGGCGGAAGACTGTTCTTTTTGATTGCAAGACGCGGCGCAACGAGACATTCCGACAACATGAATCCTCGGCGGCAGATCCGGGCATTCACACTATCTGCGACGCATTGAAGAAGCGACGCGTTGTACCGTAACGCCAGGCACTTCGCCGAAGGCGGTAATTTCGTAGCCATCCTTATCGACGGTGAAAGAATTGGACGTCCCTACCATGGCCCATCCGGCCTTCTCTCCACCATCTCCCCGGGAAAGGAATACTGAAATGTTGGCAACACCATCGCTGAACACGATGTGCGTTGTCTCCGGCTCCGTGGGATCGTCGGCATTTTTTTCCGTCTTGGTGGACAGCACGCGAAAACCTGCTGGCAGATCGTCACACACCCAATCGGTCTCTACACTGACTGCCTCATAACGTGCCGGGTCGCGATACCAGGTGAAGCCTTCGAGACTGATGGATGGATCGAGCGCGTTGGCAGCGATATCGTCACTGATCGTTATATCGGCGAACTTGATCTCTTCGATCACCTCACCATTAATATCAAGTAATTCCGTCTGCAGTGGAAAGCCGGATTCTTCGTCAAGCCAGATGCGATGACCAAACCGGTACGAATCATGCGGTCGAACAGCCAGCAAAACTGCCGGGCGTCCCGCGATCCGCCCTTCCCTGACCAGCGAAAGATCGTATTGCGGGGTGCGCGTGATTTCGCTTCTCGGCAACACTGAGAAGAGTGTGCTTTGATTGTTCCAGCCTTCGACGAGCACAGACTTCTTGTCCGGCAAAATGCAGTGCACTTCGTCGCCAATACGAATAATTTCCAGCCCGTGGCCTTCCTGCGATGCGACGCGCTCGTTCACGACACCGTCTATCGTCTTGCGCACGACTTTTAACGCTTCGGATTCGCCGCGCTGTCGGCGGATGACTGTGCCCTGGTAATTCGTCGACGATACGGCAAGCGCCATCTTGTCGAGCCATTCGCCTGGCGACTGTTGCGCAGTGACAGCGCTGGTTGCCGACAAGAGCAATATCGCTGGTAACAGCCGAAGCCCCGTCAGAGCGTTTCTCGCTATGGTTCTGGTCATTGGCACAAACTTACCTGGGTTCTGGATCGGCGTCGGCATCACGCGGCAGAGCAGCTGCTCCGAACGGATCCGGTTCGATCTCAACCAGTTCACCCTCGCGAATCTCGAACGTCGCCATGCGATAAAGAATATCACCTGAGCCCAGCTGCGGCGCACTGTCCCCGTGCCGGCGACGTAAATCGAGCAGACGCTGGGTGGGCTGGGTTGCGAGCACCTGTTCAATGGTCGGTTCCGTGTAAGCCGGCGCCAGGTCGATGGCCACTGCGTCCTGCACACCCGTATTGACCGGCGCGCTGACCTGACCCAGCCCGAACAAGGCAACTGCAGCCACAGTAGCAGCCACCGCGATGCCGCTCGCCGGCGTCATGAACCGTGAACCGACGACCGGTTTACGTACCCGCTCCGGTTGCGTTTCATTGCCGAGTTCGGAAGCCAGCTGTTCGCGCAGCCTTAACATGCCGGGCACTTCGTGATCACGCCTGAGCAAACGGCCAATCTCAAGGTATTCGGCGACCAGTTGCCGCATGGTGGCATCCTGACTCAGCCGGCGTAATAGAAGCTCGGATTCGTTTTCCGTCAATTCGCCATCGACAAAAGCCGATATCTGCATTTTCAATGCGTCGTTCATAACTCCCCGCCAGGGCATGCGCCCGCTTGTGTCCTTTCGCCAGCAGGTGACCATCGCACTATCGTCGTCACCGCCATTTCACTTCAGTCGATCAGGTTACCAATTTTCTTGCCAATAGCGTCGCGGGCCCTGAAGATCCGCGACCGCACTGTCCCTACCGGACAGTCCATCGTCTGCGCAATTTCCTCATAGCTCATGCCGTCCAGTTCCCGCAGCACGATCGCCGTCCGCAGATCATCAGGCAAGGCCTCAATCGCACGTTCCACCGTCTCATGCAATTCCTGGCTTAAAGTGACACCTTCCGGTGTATCCGTTTCCTTGAGCTTTGCGTGCAGGTCGTACTGCTCCGGATCCTGCAAATCCAGTTCGATATCCATCGGCCTGCGCCGCACCGCTGCCAGATGATTCTTGGCAGTGTTCACCGCGATTCGATAAAGCCACGTGTAAAACGCGCTGTCGCCGCGGAACCGGGGCAACGCGCGATAAGCCTTGAGAAACGCTTCCTGCGTGATATCCAGTGCAAGGTCCGGGTCTCGTACATAGCGCATTACCAGATTTACAATCTTGTGCTGGTATTTCAATACCAGCAGGTCAAATGCCCCCTTGTCACCCTTCTGGACTCGCTTGACCAGTTGGGCGTCGGTGGATTCACGGGCCATACCGGTTAGCCTCACTCGAAACGCAGCAAAGTCCAACCGCACCGCTAACTCCAGCATAGACCGGAGCAGGTGCGGAAAGTTCGCTGCGCAACGCTAACAACATGGGCATTTGTCCGAAATGAGAGATAGGTTCCAGTCGGGACCGGCCAATGCAAAGCCTGGTTCCGACAGCTGCGCTTGCCTGCCATGAGTGGCAGTCGAAGCCGGTGATGGTATCAAGGTCGGACCGGATGACCAAAAGCGTCGCGCGACATCCGCCAGATAAGCTGCAGGCCGTGCCAGCCGTGATCGCGCGCTGGATTGCCCATGAGCAGTTCCGCATGCTGGCGGCCGTCGGAATAGCGAAACCTCAGCCAGGCGATTCGGCGGTAGACGACGCTGCCCGTCAAGAGGACCAGCGAATCACGGCTGCCGTCGCTCGAAACAGCGGCAAGCGTCCCTCCGGAGCTCACTACGATGCGTTCCAGGCGTTGCTGACCACGAACGAGGCGCCACATCCCGTAGCCGACGTCTGCCGTCCAAAGAAGCCCGCCAGAAACTCGCCACGGCAAGGAAATGTCCAGGCCGGCTGTCAGCCAGAGGCCGCAGCTCCACGCCAGCACCGCCGTCATTGAAAGCAGGCAGCGCAATCTGCGGTCAGGTTCCAATGCGACCTCGAATTCGCGCGACGACAAGGGCGATATCTCCTTCCGGCGGTTCTCTGTTGCCTAACAAATAACCGTTCACTTCGGGGTCTGACAGTGTCAGAAGTTGCTGAAACGCGGCCTTTTGGCCGCCATCAGAACCCGCATAATGACGGTCAAGATAGGCAGTCAGCAGAACGTCGAGTTCGCGCATGCCGCGTCGGCACTGCCAGCGCAGTCGAGCTTCGCTCAATGCCGTCTTTCAGCAAGCATCTTCTTGGTTTCAGCGATGGCGCGTGCCGGATTGAGATTCTTAGGGCAGGTGTTGGTGCAATTCATAATCGTGTGGCACCGGTACAATCGAAACGGATCCTCGAGATCATCCAGGCGCTCACCGGTCGCCTCGTCGCGGCTGTCGACCAGCCAGCGGTAAGCCGCTAACAGCGCAGCCGGACCGAGAAACCGGTCGCTGTTCCACCAGTAACTCGGACATGCCGTCGAACAGCAGGCGCACAGGATGCACGCCGCAGGTTCGTCAATGCGTTCCTGATCTTCCTTGCTCTGCAAGCGTTCACGATCGGGAGGTGCGGGCGTGCGCGTTTGCAACCAGGGTTTGATTGACGCGTATTGCGCATAAAAATTGGTGAGATCGGGCACCAGGTCTTTAACCACCGGCATATGTGGCAAGGGATAAATCTTGACCTCACCGCCAATGCCGTCACAGGGAGCAGTACATGCAAGCGTATTGCGACCGTCCACGTTCATCGCGCAAGAACCGCAGATTCCTTCACGGCAGGAACGTCGAAACGTCAACGTCGGATCGATCTCATTCTTGATCTTGATCAGCGCATCCAGAACCATGGGGCCGCAGCTGTCCATGTCGACCTCATAAGTATCCATTCGCGGATTGTCACCCGTCGACGGGTCGTAGCGATAGACTACGAAGCGCCGCACGTTCGCGGAATTTCCCTGCACCGGGAAATGCTGTCCTTTGCTGATTCGCGAATTGGCGGGCAATCTGAATTCGGCCAACGGTAACTCTCCTCAATAAACCCGCGTCTTGGGCGGTATGGCATCGACCTCGTCGGTCAGTGTCGCCTCATGAACTGGCCGGTCGCCGAAAGTAACGTCGCCCTTGTGATCCAGCCATGAAAGCGTGTGCTTCATCCATTGTGCATCGTTGCGATCCGGATAATCCTCGCGCGCGTGCGCGCCGCGACTTTCCTGGCGACGCGCTGCCGATTCAATCGTCACACGAGCGTTCTGTAATAGATTTTCAAGCTCGAGCGTCTCAATAAGATCGGTGTTCCAGACCAGCGTCCGGTCGGCGACTCGCACGTCATCGAATGTCCCATGCGTGGCTTTTAATAATCGGACACCCTCCTCGAGAGTTTCACCGGTGCGGAACACCGCTGCATGATTCTGCATGACGCGTTGCATTTCCAGCCTGATATCTGCCGTCGAACGGCTACCCGATGCATTGCGCAGACGATCCAGGCGCTCAATGCTGTTTTGTCCCGCATCTGCAGCCAGATTGAGGTGTCGCGCACCTGCCGTCATCGTATCCCGGCAGTGATGTGCGGCGGCGCGGCCGAACACGACGAGATCGAGCAGGGAATTCGAACCCAGACGATTCGCACCATGGACAGAAACGCAGGCTGCTTCACCCACGGCCATCAGCCCCGGCACGATTGACTCGGGATCGCCGTCCTTCAGGGTGACGACCTCACCGGAATAATTGGTCGGGATGCCACCCATGTTGTAGTGCACGGTCGGTAAAACAGGAATCGGCTCTTTGGTCACGTCGACACCCGCGAATATGCGTGCCGATTCGGCAATGCCCGGCAAGCGTTCCTCGATGACTTCAGGGCCAAGATGCTCGAGATGCAGGTGAATGTGATCCTTCTCACTGCCGACGCCGCGGCCCTCGCGAATTTCTATCGTCATGGAGCGGCTGACGACGTCCCGCGATGCGAGGTCCTTGGCGTTCGGCGCATAGCGCTCCATAAACCGCTCGCCATCCGAATTACTGAGATAGCCTCCTTCGCCACGCACGCCTTCGGTAATCAGGCAGCCGGCACCGTAAATGCCGGTGGGATGGAACTGCACAAATTCCATATCCTGCATCGGCAATCCTGCACGTAAAACCATGGCGTTACCATCGCCGGTACAGGTGTGTGCCGACGTGCAGGAAAAATAGGCGCGGCCGTAACCGCCGGTTGCCAGAATAACCTGATGAGATCGGAACCGGTGCAGGCGTCCCGTTGCAAGATCTATCGCAACCACGCCGCGGCAAGCGCCGTTTTCCATGATCAGGTCTATTGCGAAGTATTCGATGTAAAATTCCGCATCGTGTTTCAGCGACTGCTGGTAAAGCGTGTGCAACATTGCGTGACCGGTACGGTCTGCTGCTGCGCAGGTGCGCTGCGCGGTACCCTCGCCGTAACGCGTCGTCATGCCGCCGAATGGACGCTGATATATGCGACCATCCTCGGTCCGCGAAAACGGTACGCCGTAATGCTCGAGTTCAATCACGGCATCAGGCGCTTCCTTACACATATATTCAATGGCGTCCTGATCGCCAAGCCAGTCCGATCCCTTGACCGTGTCATACATGTGCCAGCGCCAGTCGTCCTCGCCCATGTTGCCAAGTGCCGCACTGATACCACCCTGCGCAGCCACGGTATGGCTACGGGTAGGGAACACCTTGGTGATGCACGCCGTTTGGAAGCCGCTTTCCGCCAGGCCGAACGTGGCGCGCAAACCCGCGCCACCCGCACCGACGACCACAACGTCATAGTTGTGATCGATAAACTCGTAGTCACTCACAATGTTGCTCCCAGTGAGATCCTGAGCACTGCAAGTACGGCCGCCACGCCGAGCGCCACGTGGATAAACTTATTGGCGATCAGGGACATCAATTTCAACGCTGCTCCGTGAACATAATCTTCAATAACGACCTGTACGCCGAGCGCGGAATGCCACGCAAGCGTCAGTGTTAGCAGTATCAGCATGACGGCATTAAATGGTGCAGCAATCCAGCCGTGCAGCGCGGCACGATTGACCATGTCGAGGTCGAGCATCGCCAGCAGAAACCAGGTACCGAGAATCGCCAGCGCAACGGCGGTTACTCGCTGAAGCCACCAGTGATCCGTGCCTTCTTTGGCTGATCCAGCGCCGAGTACCCGGGAGAGTGGTGTTCTTAAAGACATTGTCTGTCGCCTACCCCTTCAGCAGTAGCCAGTAGCCGGCAGTGAGCACCACCGCGCTCCCGAGCACGAACCACGCCGACGCATTGGCCTGGTGCTTCTCGAACATATGACCGGTATCCCAGATCAGGTGGCGGATGCCATTCGCAAGGTGATAGAAAAATGCGAAGCTCCAGGCCAAGAGCAGGAACTGGCCGAACCAGCTTGCGAAAAATTCGCGCATCCCGGCGTGCATCGCCTGATCGAAGGCTGTTGCCTGCAGCCAAAGGACGAATACCAGGAGACCCGCTGACAGCCCCAGTCCCGTCATTCTGTGCAGGATCGACAGGGTCATTGAAATCGGCCAGCGATAAATGCCAAGGTGTGGTGAGAGCGGACGCCCTTCTGTGCTCATGTGCTGCCTTTGGTGATTGCGATGAACGCGGAGTTTCAGTCGCTTAGAAATCGATACAACGACCGTCTTTCTCCCAGTCGCCGTACCGTGTCGGATCGGGTCCATTGCGGCCACCGACCTCCTTTTCAGGCACACTCCTACCCTTACTGCGTGCTTCGCTATGCGGCACGCGGTCGGATTTCGCCGCGGGCTGCGATGTCGGTGTTTCTGCCATCGCGAGAGCCTGTGATGAACGGGAAAGTTTGCTCATGCGCAAAGTATGCCAGAGGAAGGTATCGAGTTGTACAAACTGATTGAAGTTCATGGTGAGGATGCAGCAGCGTTTCTGCAGGGGCAGCTGACTCAGAATATCGACATCGTTCGGGCGGACGCCTGGATATTGGGCGCATGGTGTAATGCCAAGGGACGGGTGTTTGCGCTCGTTCGCATCCGCCGGATTGCCGACGCGATCGGGCTGCTGCTGCCTGCCTCTATGGCGGAACAGACACTGCAGCGGCTGCTGATGTACAGGTTGCGGGCGAAGGTCAGCATTTCGCTGGCGGAGGAAGAAGCAACCAGCCTGGCTATAGCTGACATCCCTGCCCCGGCAGAATTAATCGCTCTTGGCGTTCCCACGATTAACGAGCACAACAGCGAAAAATTCACGCCGCATATGCTGAACCTCGACAAGCTGGGCGCAATCAGCTTCAGCAAAGGCTGCTACATCGGTCAGGAGGTGGTTGCGAGGACCGAGAACCTGGGGAAGAGTAAACGGCGCATGATGCGCTATCGAACGGACGGGCCGCCCGTCGTCGTCGGAGACAAACTGACGCACGACGGCCGTAATGTCGGCGAAGTGGTCAACGTCAGTGGCGCGGAGATACTGGCAGTGTCGCCGGTCGATCTGCACGGCGTGACCTTGACTGCCGGCAAAACGATCGTGCTGCCGGCGAGCCTCCCCTACGAGCTGTAACAAACGATTTTTACAGACTGCCAGGCGTGGGAACAGGCTCTGCAAGGCAGTGTCAGCAGCCTGCTAGTCCGCTTCAGGACGCATGTGCGGGAACAGCAACACGTCCCGGATAGAGGCCGCGTCCGTCAACAGCATCACGAGACGGTCTATGCCAAGTCCCAGGCCCGCCGTTGGCGGTAATCCGTATTCCAGAGCGCGGATGTAATCCGCGTCAAACACGAGCGCCTCTTCATCGCCGGCGGTTCGATTTTCGGCCTGTGCGCGAAAGCGCGCCTCCTGGTCCTCCGGATCGTTAAGTTCGGAGAAACCATTGGCGATCTCCCGGCCGCCGATGAACAGTTCAAAGCGATCAGTGACGAACGGGTCGTCGTCGTTGCAGCGCGATAACGGCGACACTTCGGTGGGATAGCGGGTGACGAATGTAGGCTGCCGAAGTTCATGCTCGCCGGTCTTTTCAAAGATTTCTATTTGCAGCTTTCCGGGTCCGTAGTTTTTCTCTACCCTGATATCGAGTGCTTCAGCGACGCTGGCAAGATACGCGCGATCGCGCATTCTCGACATGTCGACGTCAGGATTAAATTTGCGAATGACCTCTTCGACCGTGAGCCGCTCAAAAGCGCGGGCGAAATCATACGCCTCGCCCTGATAAGTGACTTCAGTCGTACCGAGTACGGACTGTGAGAGGCCGCGGATAAGTGCTTCGAGCATTACCATCAAATCTTCGTAATCTGCATATGCCCGGTAGAGCTCGAGCATCGTGAATTCCGGATTATGCTGGGTCGACACGCCCTCGTTGCGAAAATTCCGATTGATCTCGTAGACCCGCTCGAAGCCGCCAACAGTCAGCCGTTTCAGGTTCAGCTCCGGCGCCACCCGCAGGTAAAGCGGCATGTCGAGTGCATTGTGATGTGTCCTGAAAGGCCTTGCGATGGCGCCACCGGGTGTGGTCTGCATCATGGGCGTTTCGACTTCCAGATAATCCTGGGAATCGAGAAACGCGCGTATGTAGGCGATCGCTCTCGATCGCGTGCGGAAAACGGTGCGACTTTCCTCATTCATGATGAGATCGACATAACGACGCCGGTAGCGCGTTTCCTGGTCACTCAAACCATGAAACTTCTCGGGTAACGGGCGCAGTGATTTTGTCAGAAGCCGAACGGTATCGGCCATGATGGTCAGCTCTCCTGTCTTGGTTTTAAACAGGCAGCCGCTCGCGCCAAGGATGTCACCGACATCCCACTTCTTGAACTGTGTGTAGGCGCCTTCCGGGAGTCGGTCGCGTTCCAGCCGCAGCTGTATCTGACCCGTGCGATCCTGGAGTTTAATGAAACTCGCCTTGCCCATCACGCGCTTGACCATCATGCGGCCGGACACGCTGACGCAAATATTCTCATCGCGCAATGACTGATCTTCGTGCTCGCCATAGCTCTGATGCAGTTCATCCGCCAGCGCATTACGGCGGAAATCGTTCGGGAATGCATTGCCGCCTTGCCGCAGCTCGTCCAGCTTGCGCCGGCGCTCGGCTATCAACGTATTCTCGTCCTTTCGATCCTGATCGCTCACTTAAAGTCCCTGTTTCAGGCTGGCTTCGATAAAACTGTCCAGCGAACCATCCAGCACAGCCTGAGTGTTACCGGTTTCAACACCCGTGCGCAAATCCTTGATACGGCTCTGGTCGAGAACGTACGAACGGATCTGACTGCCCCAGCCAACATCTGCTTTACTGTCCTCCAGCTCGGAGGCTTTCGCTTTGCGCGTCTGCAGCTCGAGTTCGTAGAGTTTTGCTTTCAGCTGCTTCATGGCCGTCGCCTTGTTCTTGTGTTGCGACCGGTCGTTCTGGCATTGCACTACAGTATTCGTCGGCAAGTGGGTAATGCGCACCGCTGACTCGGTTCTATTCACGTGCTGACCACCTGCACCGCTGGCGCGATAGACATCGATGCGCAAATCTGAGGGATCGATGTCAATGTCAATGTCGTCATCAACTTCCGGCGCAACGAAAACCGAAGCGAAGGAGGTGTGGCGGCGATTGCTTGAGTCGAATGGAGATTTTCGAACCAGCCGGTGAACGCCGGTTTCCGTTCTGAGCCAGCCGTAAGCGTATTCGCCGGCGATCCGTATCGTAGCGCTCTTGAGCCCCGCCACCTCTCCGGCAGACGCCTCGATCATTTCCGTGTCGAATTCGTGAGCTTCTGCCCAGCGGAGATACATCCGCAGCAGCATTTCTGCCCAGTCCTGGGCTTCTGTACCACCCGCGCCCGACTGGATGTCGACGAAGGCATTGTTGCTATCGAGTTCGCCTGAAAACATGCGCCGGAACTCCAGATCAGCGACCTGTTTTTCAAAGGCGCTTAAATCTGTCTCTACTTCGTCTGCCGTAGCGCTGTCATTTTCTTCCACCGCCATTTCCAGCAGCTCGCCGGCGTCGGACAATCCCTGCAGCAGCTTGTCCAGGCTGACCACGATGGTTTCCAGCTGCGCCCGTTCCTGGCCCAGCGCCTGAGCGCGTTCCGGATTATTCCAGATGTCCGGCTGCTCGAGCTCGCGTCGGACTTCCGTCAGTCTTTCCGCTTTCCCTTCATAGTCAAAGATACCCCCTTAACGCGTTAGTGCGTTCGGCGAGATCTTCGATTGTCTGTCTGGTCTGACTGATTTCCATAACATTAATGGGGGCTGGATAAAAAGACGCGGGATGTTATCACGGGCGCGCAGCTAGATTCACGATTTGCTCAACGACAAGCTGCGCAGATTCAGCGCCGCGATACTCGTTAACATCAAGCCTGAAAGCCAGCTGCACGACGCCACGGTACGCGGATCCCGCCTGGTTAAATGCGATGGCCTCGATAACGCCGCCGCCCGATGCCGGGCGGACGCGAAGTTTGAGGTGGTTTTCGCCGACGGTTCTCTGCTCGTCAACGTGGAACTCGCCGCTGAAAGTCGGCTCCGGAAACCCTGCTCCCCAGGGGCCGGACTCGCGCAGCAGCCGCGCAAATTCGAGGTTGAGCAGTACGGGCGCCAACGCGCCGTCCGTCAGAATCGCGCCACTGAAATCGGCTTCGGGATAAAGGACACTCAATCGTTCAGAGCTGAGCTCGGAAAATCGTCCAAGGCTTTGCTCCGGCATGCTGAGCCCGGCCGCCATGGCATGTCCGCCGAACTGTTTCACAAGGCCGGGCTCGGCGGTCGACACGGCCTCCAGTACATCGCGGATATTGACGCCGGAGACAGATCGCGCCGAGCCTTTCAACATGCCGTCCGCGTCTTTTGCGAAAACGATAACCGGCCTGTCGCAACGCTCGCGGACGCGCGAGGCAATCAGGCCCACGATCCCCTGATGCCAGCTCGCGTCATAAAGACACACACAGGCCGGCAGATTTCGCGCGTCCAGAGTATCGACGTAGGCAAACGCTTCATGGCGCATCTTCGACTCAATACTCTTGCGCTCACGGTTGATCGTGTCGAGCTCGGCAGCAAGACGGGTCGCAGTCTGCGGATCATCGGTCAGCAGACACTCGATACCCAGCGACATGTCCTTCAGTCTGCCTGCAGCATTCAGGCGGGGTCCCGCAACAAAGCCCAGGTCTGTACTCACAATTCGTTGTTGCGAGCGCCCGGCAATCGCGAATAAGGCGGAGATGCCCGGCACTGTCCGGCCGGCGCGAATACGCTGAATACCGTTACTGACCAGAATACGATTGTTGCGATCCAGGCGAACCACATCCGCAACCGTACCCAGCGCCACGAGATCGAGATATTGAGCAGGCACTTTCGACGCGCCAGAAACGCCCGCTGCCTCCACTTGCCGTCCGAGCGCAGCCATCAGGTAGAAGGCGACACCGACGCCTGCAAGATGCGGGCTACCGAACGATGCCGGTGACACGTTCGGATTGACCATGACATCGGCGTCAGGCAATCGCTTGCCAGGCAAATGATGGTCCGTGATCAGCACTTGTATACCCAGACTATGCGCCTCGGCGACACCGCGCAAACTGGACACACCATTATCGACAGTAAGCAGCAGATCGGGCGACTGCCGTGCTGCGACCTGCACGATCTCAGGCGTCAAGCCATAGCCGTATTCGAACCGGTTTGGCACGAGATAGCTAACGTCGGCGAAACCGAACGCCCGTAGACATCGAACGACCAGCGCAGTGCTCGTCGCACCGTCGGCGTCGAAGTCACCAATGATCGTGATATTTCCCTGCCGATGCTTCAGCAGCAATTCAACCGCTTCGTCGATTCCCGGCAACGAACTGACCGGCAACAGTCCGCTTAATGTGTAATCCAGCTCGGTGACGCTTTCTATACCCCGCGCGGCGTAAAGCTTGCAGAGCACCGGATCCAGCGACGCGCTCTGCAGCGACGCTAAAGCATCGCGAACTTTTAGTGGGCGGGTGCGGAGGTCATTCATCCAATATGTCACTCAAAAGGAGCGGCGATATACGCCGGCGCCAGACCCGCATGCGGTCGGTGCGACTGATGTAGGCAATAAGCCCGTCCCGGAAGACGAGCGTCAACTGGCTTATGTCGCCACGAGACAGATGCTGCCGAAGCGCGCTGAGATAGCCGGCGAGCACTTCGTCAGAATCGCGGCTATCGACCGCCGGTGTTTGTGCAACGAGCGGTTTTTCTGATCGACCGAGACAAGCGCTCAGGTCCCCTGGCCAGTCTTTGGCATCGGCTTGCGACGCGAGCCAGTGGCCGCGAAACAAGGCATCGTCACCATAAAGAACTGGCAGTTCGCGTGCTACCTCTGTTGGCGCCTCGCCGGCACCCCAGAACCAGAAAGAATTCACTGCCGGGAGCCCGGCGCCTGCGCGCTGCTGGTTGACGGGATGTTCGTGGAGAAACATCTCCAGTTCACTCAGCAGGCGGTCTCGTGTCACCGAGGCCGGGATGGACAAAGTATCGGGCACCCGGCCATCAACATGTTGCGCGGAGTGCAGCGCCGTCGCAAAACTTCGCTTCCCGCGGATGTAGCCACAGTTACCCAGCGCCTCGAAGTGATAGTCGAGGCCCTCGCCGACCGCCTTGCGGAAATCGGTGAAAATCGACGCCATATCCTCTGTACTGATGGTGTCCGGGGGAAGTGAACGTATGCAGAGGTCGCGCAAGCGCGTTTCGAAATGAACTGCTTCGACCGCTGCCAGCCAGCCCTGTGGTGGCTGGCCACGCTGTCCCCAATACCGGAGGGCAGCAAACGCCGGAGCCGCAGCCTGGCCATCGATAAGCCGCAGCACTCGCGACAGGGCTTCCTGCGGCTGTGTATCGGCCGAAAGCTGACCGCGTGACAGCCAGCGCAGCAGCTGCGGATCCCGAATTCGTCCGCCCATGCCCGCCGGAAGCACAATTATCGCCGTGTTGTTTTTCATATCCGCCCAGATCGACCCGGCATGCAGTCTACTGAACTGCAGCCCTGCAGAGGACCCGAATCTCCGGGCAACGCGCTTTAGTTCCGCTGCAGATGCGGAAACGCAGGCGCGAATCCGTCATAATTGCCGCATGAAATTTGTTCGGGAAGCACTTTCGCCGGTCACGATACGTCGCATCGAGCGAGGTATGATCAAAGTCGGCGATCAGGCCATCACCTGCAATGTGACACTGTTTCGCGAGACGGTAGACTCAGGCTGGATGCTCGACGCCGACGGAGAGTTGCCGGCAGACGTCATCGATGCCCTGATCGAGCAACGACCTGAAGTGATTGTGGTTGGCGCCGGCTGGCAGTCGCGTTTGCCCCCCCGTGACCTGATGTTCCGACTGGCGCGCGAGGGTATCGGCTTCGAAATCATGGATACGCCGGCAGCCTGCCGGACCTTCAATATCCTCGTCAGCGAGGATCGCGATGCGGCTGCGCTGCTCGTCATCGACTGACAGGAGCGCTTCGCCCGCAAGGCGGGCTCCTACAACAGTGTAATTAAGCATTGTAGGAGCGGCCCCAATCCGCCTGCTTGGTCAGAAATCTAACCGCGGTCAGAAGCGGATTGATCTTTAGTGCCAATTCGAAAGTTGTGACCTTCTGCTTTTACACCGCGATCGCCCGCAGGGCGGGCTCCTACAACAGTGTGATTAAGCATTGTAGGAGCGGCCCGTGGCCGCGATCGCCCGCAGAGCGGACTCCTGCAACAGTGTGATTAAGCATTGTAGGAGCGGCCCGTGGCCGCGATCGCCCGCAGGGCGGACTCCTGCAACAGTGTGATTAAGCATTGTAGGAGCGGCCCATGGCCGCGATCGCCCGCAAGGCGGGCTCCTACAGTACTAATTAACATTACTGGGAAGATCTCAGGGTCGCGAGTGCTAGTTGGCGGGGAGATACTTTCGCGGGCTGACGGGTTTACCGTTGCGTCTGATTTCGAAATGCAGTCGCGGCGCCTGCCCTGGCCCCTCTCCCATCGTTGCAATTGGCTGTCCCCTGCTGATCGACGCACCTTCTTTGACCAGCAAGGTCGCGTTGTACCCGTAGGCACTCAGATAAGTCTCGTTATGCTTGATAATAATGAGATTGCCGTATCCGATCAGGCCCCCGCCGGCATACACCACGCGCCCGGCAGCCGCTGCCCTGACTTGCTGGCCTTTACGGCCGGCGATAAGCAGCCCCGTGCCACTGCCCGGGGCAGCATTGAATTCGGTGACCACTCGGCCGCTCGTGGGCCAGCTCCATGGCGGTGACGGATCGGACGGTGGCGGCGGCAGCTCGCGCTTCGGCAGAGGTGCGGATTTCGGTGTGGGCGTGGCGCGGCTTCCAGCCGGTGCCACCAGTCGGATAACCTGGCCGGGAAAGATGAGTGAGCCGTCTCCCAGCTTGTTCCAGCGCGCCAGATCACGATGGTCCTTGCCGTAGCGGAATGCGATGGTAAATAGTGTCTCCCCGGAGCGCACCGTATGCGTCTTGTAGGGTGCGTAGAGGAATCGTGTAGGCGATCCGCATGCAACCAGCAACAGCAGCAAAAGCACTGCTGAACGCCGTAGCGATCTAGCCGGCCTGAACAAGCGCCACATCCATCCCGCTCCTCCTGCTAATGCTTTGCTATGAGCACAGCGGCCAACACGGCAACGGCAGCCACCACGCCCCAGCCAATGCGCTCGACATAGCGCGGCAGCAACACCTCCATCCGTTCCCCGCCGAGCACAACCAGGCCTGCCACCAGGAAGAATCGCGAGCCGCGCCCCAACAGCGACGCCAGCACGAAAGCCGGAAAGTTAAGCGCGGCGGCGCCCGCCGTGATGGTAAAAATCTTGTACGGAATCGGCGAGAATCCAGCGATAAGTACTGCCCAGACGCCCCAGCGGTCAAACCACTCCTTACCCTTCTGATACGCGGGCCCATAGCCCATGTCCTGAATCCACGGCATAACCAGTTCGTAGACGTAGTAGCCAATGGCATAACCGGCGATGCCGCCGAGTAGTGAAGTCACCGTCGTCACGGTCGCGAAGCGCCACGCCCGACTTCGCTCTGCCACGCACATCGGTGCCAGCATGACGTCAGGCGGAATCGGAAAGAACGAAGACTCCGCGAAACTGAGTGCACCAAGGTAGCGTTCTGCGTGCGGGTGCCTGGCCCAGCCGAGCACCCTCTCGTAAAGGGGTCCAAATAGTCGCATTACATTCTCTGCAAGGGGTACGCCGCGAACTTAAGCCATCGCCACGCGTGAATATATTTAACTGGAACTAGTGTAAACAAGTAATTGTTTTAATGCCTATTTCCCTCTAACGAGGGGAACAAAGCTGACGGGGCCAAGCGACACCTGCTCATAGTGGTCATCCATGTGCGTAACCACGACGAGGTCCTGATGGCCCGCAGGTCCTATGGGCAGGATCAACCGCCCGCCAGGCGCCAGTTGCTCAAGCAGCAAGGGCGGCACCTCGGACGCGGCGGCAGCCACCAGAATGCCGTCGTACGGTGCATATTTCGGCCACCCCTCCCAGCCATCTCCGGGTTTGAACTGCACATTGTAAATATCCAGATCGCGCAACCGCTGGCGGGTCTTCCTTTGCATTTCACGCAAGCGCTCGACGGTATAAATCGTCTTGACGAGTGGCGCGAGAATCGCGGTCTGATAACCACAACCAGTGCCGATTTCCAGAATTTTTTCGCCGCTGAAGCCATCCAGCAGTGCTTCTGTCATGCGCGCTACGACGAAAGGCTGGCTGATCGTCTGGCCGAGGCCAATGGGCAATGCCGTGTCTTCATAAGCCCTGCTTGCCAATGCTTCGTCGACGAACAGGTGCCGCGGTACATTTCGGACCTGCTCCAGGACGGCGTTGGATTTAATACCATTCTCCTTCAGCCGCTGTACCAGCCGATCGCGGGTCCGCGCAGACGTCATGCCGATACCGCGTTTGTCCTGCATCAGACAGAGAGCCAGGACGCTAGCTCAGGCAACGCCTCATGTCGGGTGAGATCTACCTTCAGCGGAGTCACCGAGACCGCACCGCGATCGATTGCATCGAAATCAGTGCCTGCCCCGGCATCCTGACCGCCGCCCGCCGGGCCTATCCAGTAAATCCTGCGTCCATGCGGATCGCGATTTTCGACGATCGGTTCTGAGCGATGGCGAAAGCCCAGTCGGACTGCTTCGATACCGGCGAGCTGATCGTAAGGAAGATCCGGCACATTCACATTGAGCATGATGTCTTTCGGCAGCGGCTGCTCGATGAGCTTCTGCACGAGTTCTGCAGCGACACGCGCGGCCGTGTCGAAGTGGCTTGCATCCCGCCCCACGAGCGACACGGCGATGGCCGGCAGCCCGAGAAAGCGGCCCTCCATCGCGGCCGCTACCGTGCCGGAATAGATGACATCGTCACCCAGGTTTGCCCCGTGATTAATGCCCGACACAACAATGTCAGGATCTTCGTCGAGGAAACCGGCAAGCGCCAGATGCACACAGTCTGACGGTGTGCCGTTAACGAAATAGCGGCGCTCTCCCGCGGTATGGACTCGCAACGGCGCATGAAGTGTTAGTGAATTACTCGCACCACTGTAGTTCCGGTCCGGCGCCACCACCGTCACGTCGGCCAGCGCCGACAGGGCATCGGCAAGCGCGATAATGCCTGTGGCAAGGTAGCCGTCGTCGTTGCTGACCAAAATTTTCACAATGGGTTCTTAATCGAAACTGATTTTAAGGAGCGCTTATTATGCGTTGGCGGTCGGGGCCGCGCTCACTATACTCAATGTTCGATCCTTGCCATAGCGAAAGGCGTGTATTGCGACGTGAGCGAAGCTGATGATGACAATGCGGATAGCGATGAGGATATCCTGATGTTCAGGCGCCTGCTCGCAGACTCCCGTCCGCTGGCCGCCGAGCGACGCGTACCGCCACACAAACCGGCTCCCGCCGCACGCGCGC
Source organism: Woeseiaceae bacterium (assembly GCA_037968735.1). Lineage (GTDB taxonomy): Bacteria > Pseudomonadota > Gammaproteobacteria > Steroidobacterales > Woeseiaceae > SZUA-117. Next base: position 17,252 of record JBBKWC010000046.1, read on the forward strand.
GTTTTCGACGTGGTGACGACGCCATGGTACTGCAGGAAACGCTGGCAGCCGATATTGACGAGCTGGAAGCCAGCGCCGGGGAATCGCTGCGATTTCGGCGACCTTCCGTCGGGCTGCGGACCATGCGCAAGCTGGCGCGAGGCAACTACAGTGTGCAAAGTGAAATCGACTTGCACGGCATGACGGTGAGCGAAGCGAAACTCGCACTTCGCGATTTCATCGCCGATGCGCTGCTACGTGGTCATACCTGTGTGCGCGTTATCCACGGCAAGGGACTTGGTTCGGGCGACAGCGGGCCGGTACTCAAACCGAGTGTCAGCAGCTGGCTCAGGAGATGGGCCGAAGTACTCGCCTACGTCTCCACAAAGCAGGTGCACGGCGGCACCGGCGCGCTCTACGTGTTGCTGAAAAAAGATCTGGACTAGTCCTCTGCAGACAGCGTCAGTACCACAGACTTGACCCGTAACAATTCGGGCAAGCACGTTGCGAGCGATCGAAAACGCAGTTATTCAGTTCTGTCGGCGCCACACTTCCGTCTTTTTTGCATCCGCCTGCGCTTCAATAATAATTTCGCCCACGCGGCACGGCGGCACACCCCTGGTGTCCTCGCATGCCTGCAGCGACTGCAGTCGTTCGACGTGCGAAGCCTCCTGGAAATCCGGCGAAGCCTTGTTGCGGTCGGTGACTGCAAGCTCCTGAGCGTCCGGCAAAGAGGCCTTGGCCGCATCTGCGCTGGCATACACACTCGATTGCAACATGGCAGATTGGCATGAGGACTTGTCGTGATTGATCAGAATATTATCGGCACGCGACGCCAGATCAACCATCTGCGTGAGCACACGATCACAATCGGCCTCATTCGCGAAGTGATACTCAACCAGTTCTTCCTGACAAACCATCTTGCCGGCGGGTGCTATGCATTGCGACATGGTCAGCACAAAAACCTGAATCCAGGCAGTTTCCATTTTTTCCTCCTGACATCCACAGGTCGTTCTTATTGATCGACAAACCTGAGCTGTGAAATTAGACCGCTTGAAACGACAAATGTTTGCGGTTCGTGTCAGTTGAGTCTAGCAAACTGCGGATTGCAGTCGAGTCACTGTTGATCCCGGGCGTCGCACTGCGAGCAGCTCTTAGCCCGTTACCTCGCGTAATACCGCCGTAGCATAGCCCCCGCGGGCCAGCGTGAAGCAGAGCTGTAGCACGTCCGATTGGATGTGCCAGTCGAGGTTTCTGACATTAAGTCGTGTCGCCCGGCGCGCAGCGCTGAGTCCGGCCCCTTCGAGGCCAAGCGCCAACGCTGGAAAGCGCTTGGCCGCCGATTTGTCATATTCTGACAGCACGGCATCTTCGCCATTTGCGGACCGCCCCCACATGACACAGGTCGGATGAATGTCGAGTACGGCCAGCCGTTTCTGGATGTCCGGGCTGATGTCAGAAATGGTAAAGATGCTGCCGCTGCCATCCAGATTCACCGCCTCCGGCGGCAGGATCTGCTCCCAGCTGCCATCGGCAACGCGGCAAGACAGAGCGATATTGAACAGTTGCGACCGTGCTGCAGACAGCGCGATGCCGCGTTTGTCGCGCTTCATTCGCCGACCGTCAAACAGGCTTTGGGCAAGCCTGAGGTTGTTGCCGTCGCGGCCGAAACGCTGTTCGCCAAAATAGTTCGGCACACCGCGTGTCCGAATCTCAGCTAGTCGTTGTTCAATAGCATCGGCATTGCCATCCAGATTACGCACGCGTATGCGGAATTCGTTCGCCGTATGTGCCCCGCGCCGAAGTTTGCGCTCGTTGCGGCGCGTCTCGAGCACGTCGACGCCGTCGAGTTCAAGCGCCGCCCAGTCGGTCCCCGCCCCGCTCGGCCTGCGGACACTGAACCATTGCCGGGTCACCGCGTGCCTGTCCTTCAGGCCGGCGTAGCCAACGTCTTTTAACGACACGCCGGCATGACGTGCCAGATGCCCCGCGACCCATTGGGTGTTCGCGCCGACCTTCTCAATGTAGAGGAAGTCGTGCTCACCGTCTCCGGATGGCTCGAATCCCAGTTGTTCCGTCACTTTGAAATCTTCGGCGGCTTGCCGAATGAGGCCAGCCGAAACCGGCTGGCCGAAAGCCCGCGCTAATGCCGAGGTCGGCGCATCAGGGTTTGGCATCGGCGACCATTTTGGCGCCATTGGCTGGTACTACCTGGTAAAAAGTCTCTGCTTTCCCGATCATTCCCAGATCCGTCCTGGCCCGCTCCTCAGCGGCGGCACGGCCATTCTTAAGATTGAGAACCTCGGCGTCCAGCGCTACGTTGCGCTCGCGAAGGAACGTGTTGTCATTGCGCTGTGCGATCACGCTTTGCCGCAGATCACGTGTTTTCCGAAAGCCGCTGTCCGCCAGCCACAGCTGACCTTGCATCGCGAGGCCAGCGGTAAACAGTGCGAGCAGCAACCAACGTGTGTTCAAAACAGCAAATCCTTTCGTCGTCGAACCGGCAGAGCGCGTCAGGCGCTTACTGAAAATGCACTGCGCCCAGCATAGCGTGCATCTTTGCCAAGTTCCTCTTCGATGCGCAATAACTGGTTATATTTTGCAGTACGATCTGAGCGCGACAAGGAACCGGTCTTAATCTGCGTTGCCTCAGTGCCCACCGCGATATCCGCAATAGTGCTGTCCGAGGTCTCACCGGAGCGGTGTGACACCACCGCCGAATAGCCCGCCCCGACCGCCATAGTAATAGCATCAAGAGTTTCTGATAAGGTACCGATTTGATTGGGTTTTATCAAGATCGAATTCGCGATTTTTTCCTCAATGCCGCGGGCCAGTATCGCAGTATTGGTAACGAACAGATCGTCGCCAACAAGCTGCACGGTGGCGCCAAGCTTGTCGGTCAGCAGGCGCCAGCCGTCCCAGTCACTTTCGTCCATACCGTCTTCAATGGTAATGATCGGATAATTGCCGGCGAGATCCTCGAGAAACTCGCAGAAACCTGCAGCGTCGAAGTCCCGCCCTTCCGATTCAAGCCGGTAGCGGCCGTCCTTGTAAAATTCGGAACTCGCAACATCCAGTCCGAGCAGGATGTCATCACCGAGCGAAAAGCCGGCGCGCTCGACAGCATCGGCAATCGTATCCAGCGCCGCTCTGTTCGACGGCAGGTCCGGCGCGAAACCGCCTTCGTCGCCGACGGCTGTATTCAGTCCCTTACCATTCAGCACGCTCTTCAGCGCGTGGAATATTTCAGCACCGTATCGCAACGCTTCGGCAAAATTCGGCGCGCCCACCGGCAGGATCATGAATTCCTGAATATCTACACTGTTGTCTGCATGCGCCCCTCCGTTGATGATGTTCATCATGGGCACCGGCATCACATTGCTGCTGCCCAGGTGACGGAACAACGACAGTCCTTTGGACTTCGCTTCGGCCTTCGCCACGGCGAGTGACACGGCAAGCAATGCGTTGGCACCCAGATTGCTTTTGTTATCGCTACCGTCCAGCTCTATCATCTTGCGATCAACGGCCAGCTGATCCGCAAATTTTGCGGTCGTCAGCGCCTCGCGGATAACGCCATTGATATTGGCTACGGCCTTCTGCACGCCTTTGCCCAGATAACGATTCTTGTCACCGTCGCGCAGTTCCACGGCCTCGCGAGTGCCAGTCGATGCCCCGGAGGGCACACCGGCCCTGGCATGGCTGCCATCCTGCAGAACCACTTCCGCCTCGACGGTGGGATTGCCCCGTGAATCCAGGATCTCCCTGCCATGAATTCGCTTGATTTCTATCATTTCTGCTCCGATGGGTTTGGCAAGGCAGCGGGCGATTTAGCGCCGAAGCTACACGCCAAGGCCGAACTGCGATTCTATGAAGTCTTCCTGCTTGACGCTGTCGTCAATACGTTTGAGCGTTTCGAGGAGGGTAAGCATCTGGTCCAGCGGCCACGCATTGGGACCGTCGCTGAGCGCGGTGTCCGGGTCGGCATGCGTCTCCATGAACAACCCGGCTACCCCCGCTGCAGTGGCCGCCCGCGCCAGTACGGGGATGAATTCACGCTGTCCGCCGGAGGAGCTGCCCTGGCCGCCTGGCAGCTGCACCGAGTGAGTGGCATCGAATACGACCGGACAACCGGTGCCGCGCAACACTGCAAGACTGCGCATATCGGATACAAGATTGTTATATCCAAAGGAAAAGCCGCGTTCGCAAACCATGATGTGCTTATTGCCGGTGGACTGGGCCTTATCGACGACATTCTGCATTTCCCAGGGCGACAGGAACTGGCCTTTCTTGATGTTGACAGGCTTGCCAGTGCCGGCCACGTTCAGAATAAAGTTTGTTTGCCGGCAGAGAAATGCCGGCGTTTGCAGCACATCGACAACGTCCGCCACCTCGTCTAGCGGCGTATCTTCATGTACGTCAGTAAGAATCGGCACATTCAGCTGTCGACGCACTTCCCCAAGGATGCGCAAGCCCTCCTCAATCCCCGGCCCGCGAAAGCCGTCCTTTGAACTCCGATTAGCCTTGTCGTAGGACGATTTGTAAATAAACGGAATGCCAAGTCGAGTTGTGATTTCCTGCAGCGTGCCCGCCGTGTCGATTGCCGAGGATTCCCCTTCGACAACGCAGGTACCCGCAATCAGAAAAAAGGGCCTGTCCGGCCCGACGTCAAAGCCGCACAGCTTCACGCTTCCGCAACCTGCGGCAACTCATTGTTACGTGACTGCACTGTTGCCAGGATGAAGCTGGTGAACAGCGGGTGTCCGTCACGCGGATTCGAGGTGAACTCCGGGTGAAACTGACTTGCAACAAACCACGGATGATCAGGAAGTTCGACAATTTCAACAAGATTATCGACAGACAGACCGGAAAAACACAGTCCGGCCTTTTCGAGTTTGTCGCGATAGTTGTTGTTGACTTCATAGCGGTGCCGGTGCCGTTCGTAAATTTGGGCTTTACCGTAAATGCCCGCCGCCCGAGAGCCCTCCTGCAAGTGAATTTCCTGCGCGCCGAGCCGCATGGTACCGCCCATATCAGACTTCTCGCTTCGTCTCTCGCGTTCGCCGGCGCTGGTCTCCCACTCCGTGATCAGGGCTACCACCGGGTGCTCGGTTCCGCGCTCGAATTCGGTGCTGTGCGCTGCAGTCAGACCGGCCAGATTACGCGCAGCTTCGATGACCGCCACCTGCATGCCAAGGCAGATTCCAAGATACGGCACGTTGTTCTCACGCGCATACCGTACCGCAGCGATCTTGCCTTCAACTCCCCGGTCGCCAAATCCACCAGGGACAACGACGCCGTCCATTTCCTGCAGGCGTTCGATGCCGTTTTTCTCAATGTCCTGCGACTCGAAGTAATGAATATTTACCCGGGTGCCAGTGTGGATACCGCCATGCAACAGCGCTTCTGATAATGATATGTAGGAGTCCCGTAAGTCGACATACTTGCCGACCATTGCGATATCGACTTCGGCGCTCGGATTTTTTTTCGCCTCGACGATTCTCTGCCATTCACTCAAGTCTGCCGGCGGCAATTCCAGTCGCAGCTGATCCGCAACGATGTCATCAAGGCCCTGCGCATGCATGATTTGCGGAATCTTGTATAAGTCGTCGACATCATAGGCCGACACCACCGCTTTCTCCGGGACGTTGGTAAAAAGCGCAATCTTGCGGCGCTGCTCACCGGGCAGCGGCAATTCGGAGCGGCAAACCAGAATGTCGGGTTGAATACCGATGGAGCGCAATTCCTTAACCGAGTGCTGCGTCGGCTTGGTCTTTATCTCCTGCGATGTCGCAATGTAAGGGACGAGCGTCAGATGGACGTAAACGACTTTGTCACGCCCCATTTCCACGCCCATCTGGCGGATTGCCTCGAGAAACGGCAGCGACTCGATGTCACCCACTGTGCCGCCGATTTCAACCAGACAAATATCAGCGCCGCTGGCGCCGCGCTTTACGCTGTCTTTGATTTCATCAGTAATGTGCGGAATGACCTGCACCGTGGCGCCGAGATAGTCGCCGCGTCGCTCCTTGCCGATGACGGTCTCGTATATCTTGCCGGTCGTAAAATTGCTGTTGCGGCCGCAGGTGGTTCTGACAAACCGCTCGTAATGACCGAGATCCAGATCTGTCTCGGTGCCATCGTCCGTTACAAACACTTCGCCGTGCTGGAACGGGCTCATCGTGCCCGGATCAACATTGATGTAGGGGTCCAGTTTGATCATGCTGATGGACAGGCCGCGTGATTCCAGGATGGCGCCAAGACACGCGGAAGTGATCCCCTTGCCGAGAGAGGAAACCACACCGCCGGTGATGAAAACGTAAGATGTCATAGTTGGCGCAAGCCCGGTTAGCATGGCGGGAAATATAGTCGAGAAAAACGTTCACGAATTTACCCGTTACGTGAACTTTATTTTCGTCCAATCCCGACAAGGTCCGCAGATTGAAAAAGCGGCTTTCTGAGGTGACCCGTCGTTTGATTAAAGACGGTGTTGCAAGTTATCAGAACACTGCCAGCACCACAATGCGGGCAAGCTACCTTAAGGCCGGCTTGTCGATCCAGCGGACAGAATATCCCGGTTCTCCAAGACACTCTGCGGCCACCCACAGGTCAGCGACCGCAACCAGGCGATCGGCTGAATACAACAACGGCAACCTTTCGCGCATCCAGGGGAACACACGCTGCTCCTGAAGCAAGTTCTTCAGTGTGCGTGTTGCGCCGCCCGGAGAAATACGCAGCGCCTCGCCACCCCTGCGATAGCGAACGTCTAGGCCGCCTTCCGCATACCTGGCTGCGATGCCTGCACCGCTCACGGGCTGCAGGGACAAGACCCCATGATGCGAACCAAGAACGACCGCCTCGCCACTTGCCTTTAGCGGCTGCATGGGCGCTGGCAGTGTCGCGGCTTTGGGCAGGATGAACAACTCGTCGTTATAGCGCCGACATTCCGCACCTTGCCAGGCAACAAGCGGCTGGGCGTCGCTACGCGCGCCGACCAGTTCAGTCAGCAATTGTTCGACCCGCGTGGCCGGCGGCGGCGGCAAGTCGAGCGCTTTTATCGCGTGGCGGAACAGGTTCGCCTGACGTGGCGCCGGAAGCGTTCTGAAACCATCAAGTGCAATGCGATCTGCACGGCCGCAGCGAGCCAGGTCGGTCTTTGCAAGGTCGACAAGCAGGTCGCTTGCCTCTGCCATCAGAGACGAACTCCGTGCCAACTTCGCCGCTGCGGAAGGCCAGCGGATTGCCAGAAGCGGCATCACTTCGTGGCGCAGATAGTTGCGATCGAAAGCCCTGTCTTCATTACTCGGGTCATCGATCCACTGCAGCCGCTGTGCGACGGCATAGTCCATGATTTCCTGCCGGCTGGTGCGAAGGAGAGGCCTTAACAAACGCCCGGCTCCCAGCGACTGGCGGACACCGATGCCGGCGACGCCGCCGGGGCCGCTGCCGCGAAGAAGGTTAAGCATGAGCGTTTCGGCCTGATCATCCTGGTGATGTGCGGTTAGCAGGCAGTCTCCCGGCTGCAGGTAGCGGGCAAAGGCATCGTAGCGGGCTTTTCTGGCGGCGGCTTCGATCCCGAACCCGGATGCCGGATCAACCTGTACCGACATGCTCTCGAAATTGACGGCGAATTTTTCAGCGACGGTCCGGCAATGACGCTTCCAGCGGGAAGAATCCGGGTGCAGGCCGTGATCGATGTGTACTGCGAAAAGATTGTTGGCATCGCCGCTCATGCTGAGCGCGTGCAAGAGTACCGTTGAATCGAGTCCGCCCGAGAAGGCGACCAGCCAGCGTGCTGCAGCGTCCGTTCCAGTCAGCTCGTCGAGACGCAACCGGAGGGTTTGTGGGAGGCCGCGTCGCATCGACCTGCGTTGGTCAGCCTTCCTTGAACTGGCCAAAGCCGGCAATGCGTTTCTGCCGAGCTTCCATAAGCTCAGGAATTTCCATTCGATCCAGATCTGCCAGGTGCTTCTGCAACGCGTTCTGGATAATCTCCGCAGCAGCTTCCGGGTCGCGATGCGCCGCACCCAGCGGCTCCGGGAGCACTTCATCGACGAGACCGAAATCATTCAGGCTTTGCGCCGTGATCCGCATGGCGTCAGCCGCCTCCTCAGCTTTTTCCGCACTCTTCCACAATATGGATGCACAGCCCTCCGGAGAAATGACGGAATAAACGCTGTACTGCATCATCAGAAGACGATCACCGACGCCGATAGCCAGCGCGCCGCCTGAGCCTCCCTCGCCAATCACCAGGCAAACAATCGGCGTGCGCAGTTTAGCCATCAGGAACAGACTGTATGCAATCGCTTCGCTTTGCCCGCGTTCCTCTGCGCCAAGACCCGGATAGGCGCCGGGCGTGTCGATGAAGGTCACTACCGGCAAGGAAAACTTTTCCGCCATGCGCATCAGGCGTTGCGCCTTACGGTAGCCCTCCGGCTTCGGCATTCCATAATTACGTCGGACACGTTCCTTCGTATCCCGACCTTTCTGATGGCCAATAATCATCAATGGCCTGCCGTCCAGGCGGCCGATGCCACCGATGATCGCCGGGTCGTCGGCATACATACGGTCACCATGCAGCTCCTGAAAATCGGGCATGATGAGCTTCAGATAGTCGGCCGTGTACGGCCGCATGGGGTGCCGCGCCACCTGCGCTATTTGCCAGGCACTCAGCTTGGAAAAAATACTCCGGGTGTAGGAGTCTCTCTTGGCCTTCATCCGGGCCAGTTCCTCGTTGATATTAATCTCGGAGTCGTCAGTCACATAGCGCAACTCGTCGATCTTCGCCTCAAGTTCGGCGATCGGCTGTTCAAAATCGAGAAACTTCAGATCCATGTCAACGCCATTCTTTTGGTTGAATACAAGCGCTTAGCAGCAACTGTTCAGACGGGACTCTACCGCATTTCCCGGGCGGGCGCGTAGAGCAATCTTACGCTGTCCTGCCCCAGCAGTTCAGTGAGCTTGTCGCGCAGTTCGCGACTTGGCCGGACCGACCATTCAGGACCCAGGGTCAACCTGGCGGCCGCATCGCTGCCACGATACTGCACCGCCACACCGCAGTGGCCTTCACGATACGGCAGCAGTACGTCATGCAGCTGATGCAGCAGGGCATGTCCGTGACCGTTGGGAGCCACACACAGGATCATGTTTTGCGCCGATGTCTCAATGACGCGATCAATGTGCAACACGGATCTGGCGTTGACCTGCCAGGCGCCCGAGAAATCGTCGTAGCGCAGGGTCCCGGCCACCACCACGATCTCGTCCTTGTTCAGCACATGGCGGAATTCCTGGAAGCCCTCGCCGAATAAGGTGACGTCCAGACGTCCGGAGTCGTCGTCCAGCACTACCGTAACCCGGTTACCGCGTTTGCGTATGTCCATAATTAGACCCGCTACGGTCACTTCGCGGCGCGGCTGTGCATAGTTGCGTTGGCCACCGCTGGACTGTGGCGCGGGTTCGGACGCAATGTCGACGAGTTTGCCATCAACCAGAAAGCGGGCGTCCTGGCGAACAGCATCAAAGGGGTGTCCAGTCAGGTACAGACCAAGCGCTTCTTTTTCGTTTGCCAGGAGCTCGCGCTCATTCCATTCCGACAGACGCGCGGTAGCTACGGGTAGCTCAACGGCTTCCGGCAAGGCAATGCCGAACATGTCGTTCTGACCAGCGGCTCTGGCGCGCGCTTCCTGGTCTGCGCTCTTCACCGCTTCAGGCAGTTCCTGGATAAGTTGGCGACGCGACACGCCGAGATCATCCATCGCGCCTGACTTCAGCATCGCTTCCAGCGCACGCCGGTTGAGGCGCTCCGGATCCACGCGACGGCAAAACTCCTTGAGCGTACTGAACGCACCGTTATTGTCGCGTTCAGCAATGATTGCGTCAACGACGGCGCGTCCGACGCCCTTGATAGCGCCGAGGCCATAGAGTATTGACTGCTCGTCGGCAACACTGAAGGCATACGCCGAACGGTTGATACTCGGCGGGAGTAATTGCAGACCGAGTTTTCGCACATCATCTTTCAGCATGACCAGCCTATCCGTGTGATCCAGGTCGGCACTCATTGCTGCAGCCATAAAAGCAGCGGGATAATGGGCTTTGAGAAACGCCGTCTGATACGACAGCAACGCATAGGCAGCGCTATGCGATTTGTTGAATCCGTAGCCCGCGAACTTTTCCATCAGATCGAAAATACGCGTTGCCGTAGGGACCGCGACGCCACGCGCCACCGAACCGCTGACGAACACTTCCCGTTGCTTGGCCATCTCCTCGGCTTTCTTCTTGCCCATTGCACGCCGCAGAAGGTCAGCCCCACCGAGCGTGTAGCCGGCCAGTACCTGGGCGATCTGCATCACCTGTTCCTGGTAAAGAATGACGCCATAGGTTGGTTCGAGGACCGATTTCAGATCAGGATGCAGGTAGTCGATATCAGCTTTGTTGGTGTCGTGCTTACGGGCGACGAAGTCGTCGACCATACCGGACTGCAGCGGGCCCGGACGGTACAGAGCGACCAGCGCCACCAGGTCATCGAAATGATCAGGTTGCAGACGCTTAACCAGATCCCGCATGCCTCGCGATTCCAGCTGGAAAACAGCCCGTGTGCGACAAGCCTGCAGCAAGCGGAAGGTTTTTTCGTCATGCATCGGGATGGTCGCGACGTTCAGCAGCCGCTCCGGATCTTGCTGATTGATCGTCTTCACTGCCCAGTCGATGATGGTCAGTGTCTTCAACCCCAGAAAATCGAATTTCACCAGGCCTGCAGCCTCGACATCATCCTTGTCGAGTTGCGTCACCAGATTCACGCCGCCTTCTTCACAGTACAACGGCGTAAAATCAGTCAGTGCCGACGGTGCGATAACGACGCCGCCGGCGTGTTTACCGGCGTTACGTACCAGACCCTCGAGCGATTTTGCCAGATCGATGATGGTCGCGACGTCCTCATCTTCGCGGTACATTCGCGCGAGTTCGTCGTCGTCGGCAAGCGCCTTGTCGAGAGTCATGCCCACTTCGAATGGCACCTGCTTGGCTATCTTGTCGACGAATCCGTAAGGAAAACTGAGCACACGTCCGACATCGCGAATGACCGCTTTCGCCGCCATTGTGCCGTAGGTAATAATCTGTGATACCCGTTCGCGCCCGTAGCGTTCTGCAACATAGTCGATGACCCGATCCCGACCTTCCATACAAAAATCAATATCGAAGTCCGGCATGGAAACCCGTTCCGGATTCAGGAAGCGTTCGAACAGCAGGTCGTACGCGAGCGGATCGAGATCAGTAATGCCGAGCACATATGCGACCAGCGAACCGGCGCCGGAACCGCGGCCTGGGCCGACGGGGATACCCTCAGTTTTAGCCCAGCGGATGAAATCGGCGACGATCAGAAAATATCCCGGAAAGCCCATATCGCAGATCACCTCGAGTTCTGCGGCGAGGCGGGATTCATAGGGCGCCGCGATCACTCGCTTTTGCCCCTCGTCCAAACCTTCCTGACTGACCTTTCTTACGAGGAAGGAATCCAGACCCGCTGCCGATTCCTTCCGTAAAAAAGCGTCCGGCGTTTCGTCGTCACTCAGAGGAAAAGCGGGCAGGAACGATTCGCCGAGGGTCAGATTAAGATTGCAGCGACATGCGATCTCGATGGAGTTGTCCAGGGCCTCGGGGATATCTTCGAACAGCGCCGTCATCTCATCCGGAGACTTGAGATACTGCTGCTCGCTGTAGCTTTTCGGCCTGTCAGGATCAGCCAGAGTACGGCCCTGCTGAATACAGACACGCGCTTCGTGTGCCTGATAGTCACCGGCCAGAATGAAGCGCACATCGTTGGTCGCAACCACCGGCACGGAACGTGCCGCCGCGAGGGTAATGGCGCGCTGCAGGTAAGCCTCCTCAGCCGGTCGCCCCGCGCGCGAGACTTCGACATAAAAGCGCTCCGGGAACAAGGCCTGCCAGTAACGGAGACGCTGCTCAGCCACATCTTCGCGCTCACCGAGCAAAGCGCGGCCAATATCTCCATGCATGCCGCCGGACAACGCAATCAAGCCGGCCGTGTTTTCATCATCCAGCCACGCGGTGTCAACCATCGGAATCCCGCGCTGCTGTCCTTCGAGGTAGGAGCGACTCACAAGCCGCGTCAGATTACGATAACCCTCGAGACTCTGGCAAAGCAGTACCAGGCTGTGCGGGCGGTCCGCTTCATCGACATTCTGCAGCCGCAGTTCGACACCGATGAGCGGCTTGATACCGTGGGCGAACGCCTTCCGATAAAACTTTACCAGGCCGAACAGATTGCTTTGATCAGTCAGCGCAACCGCAGGCATTCCCAGTTCAACAGAGCGGCCCATCAATACCGGTATGCGGACAGTACTGTCCACTATCGAATACTCGGTGTGTACGTGCAGATGAATGTATGGTCGGGTCACGGGGCTCGTTTGCGTCGTCAGGCCTGGTGACGAACTGGCGTGCGGAGGCTGCCATGATCGGACCTCCCGGCGGCAAATTCAACGGCAGCGCAAGCAGCGACCGGACGGAACGACCTGCGGTGCTCCGGACACGGGCCGAACTGGTACAGCATGTCGCGATGTGCTGCCGTGCCATAGCCCTTGTGCTGGCCGAAGCCGTAGCGGGGATAAATGCGGTCCAGCTCACGCATCATAGCGTCGCGATGCACCTTGGCGACGATGGACGCCGCGCTGATTGCCGCTACCGTGGCATCGCCGCCAATGACAGCGGAGCCAGACAGACAGCGTCCGTTGAAATCCAGACTGGGCAGCCGGTTGCCGTCTACCTGAACATGATCCGGCGCCACACGCAGTCCGAGCAGCGCCCGGCGCATGGCCAGCAAAGTCGCCTGCAGGATATTGATAGTGTCGATTTCCGCAACATCTGCCCAGGCCACGGACCAGCTGGCGGACTTGGCGATGATCTCAGCCGCCAGCGCCTCGCGGTTGTTTCTGCTGAGCACTTTGGAATCCGCTAATCCGCTGATGCGCTCCCCCGCCTTCAATATGACCGCACCTGCGACCACCGGGCCTGCCAGCGGACCGCGGCCCGCTTCATCCACGCCCGCGACTAGCGCGCCGCAACCAATGTGCCTGCTTACGTTTATCATGGTCGGCCCACCGAAGCGGCTCCCGACGACTGCCCAGCAACCTGCAACACGGCCAGAGCGGCGCGCTGATCGGCGCCCCTCGCGAGCTGCGTGCGCAAGCGGGCGAACTCGCTGCTGATATGCGCCCGCTGCAAGTGATCATCCAGCAGCGCGCCGATCGCCGCCGCCAGCTTGTCTCCGTTGGCGTCAGACTGTAAAAACTCGGGAACCAGGGGCTTGTCAGTCAGCAAATTCGGCAGGCTGAAATAAGGCACTTTGACCAGCTTGAATCCTTTTGCGATGGCGTAGGTCAGCGGCGCCAGTTTATAGGCAGCAACCATCGGCTTGCCGAGCAATGCGGCCTGCAGCGATGCCGTGCCGGACGCAAGCAGCACCACATCGGCCGCCAGCATGAGCTGTTCGGCGTTACCGTCTGTCAACATGAAGTGGTCCGCCACTGCTTCACGTTGCAAACAGGCGAGAAACGCCGCACGGATTTTCGCGGTGGCCATCGGGGCGACGAAGTGAAGCCCGGTTCGGCCTGCCAGCAGTTTTCTCGCCGTTGCCGCAAACACAGGTCCGAGCCGGGATACCTCGCTCATGCGGCTGCCTGGCAGTACGGCTACTACGGCATTTTCACGGATATGCAGAGCGGCCCTTGCGGCGACGGTATCGGTGATCGGGGGTGCACGATCGGCCATCGGATGGCCGACAAAATCGGCCGCAATGTTGTGTTTGTCGTAGAACGCTTTTTCAAATGGCAACAGACAAAGGACGCGGTCTGCGGCTTGACGAATTTTCTCGCTGCGCCCCTGCCGCCAGGCCCAGACGGAAGGACTGACATAGTGCACCGTGGGTACGCCCGCCTGACGGAGTCTTTTTTCCAGTCCCAGGTTGAAGTCCGGCGCGTCAATGCCGACGAAAACGTCCGGCTTGTTTTCGGTCCAGCGGCGAACCAGGTTCCTGCGCAAGCCAAGCAAACGTGGAATTTCCTTCAGCGGTTCGATAAGGCCCATAACCGCAAGCGCTTCGGACTGTTCGATAAGCTCACAACCGGCAGCCTGCATCTCAGGACCGGCCACGCCCTCGAAACGGATGCCGGAAACCTTTCCCGTCAGCGCCATGATCAGACCGGCACCCAGCTGATCGCCGGAAGTTTCGCCAGCGACTAGAGCGACCCGCATGGCTAGCGAAGTATTCCGCGTTCTGAAGACTTCAGGGAATCAAGAAAAAGACCCAGCTCCGGCTGTTCAGGCAGCAGGGCCTCAAGTTCCGTAATTGCATCTGCCAGTTTGCTGCCGCTGCGGTACACAACGCGATACGCGTTTTTGATATTCCTGATTTGCGCGGCTGTGAAACCTCGGCGCTTCAGGCCCTCGGAGTTGATGCCCTTTGGCGCAGGCGGCTGTCCGCCGATCATCGTGTATGCGGGTACATCGCGGCTGGTGCCTGCATACATCCCGAGGAAAGCATGCGCACCAATGTGGCAAAACTGATGTGCGCCGGTGAAGCCGGCGAAAATCGCCCAGTCGCCAACAAAAACATGCCCGGCCAAGTTTGCATTGTTGGCGAAAATACAGTGGCTGCCAACGCGACAATCATGAGCGATGTGCACATAGGCCATGATCCAGTTGTCATCACCTATGCTGGTTACGCCATCGTCCTGAACGGTGCCCCGGCTAATCGTGCAAAATTCACGGATGGTATTACCATTGCCGATCTCAAGCAGGGTGCTCTCGCCAGCGTATTTTTTGTCCTGGGGATCGTCACCAATCGAGCTGAACTGGTAAATATGATTGTCGCGCCCGATCCGGGTGGGACCGTTGACAACGACATGACTATCGATGCGACTGCCGGCAGCGATTTCAACCTGTTCACCGATGACCGAATACGGGCCGATCACGACGCCATCTGCGATGACGGCAGAGTCCGCAACTATGGCAGTCGGGTGGATACTCAACGCTCGCCACCTGGCGCGCACATTATCTCCGCTGCTACTGCGAGGTTGCCGTCTACTTTGGCTTCGCAGTGGTAAAACCAGATGCCGCGCCGGATGTTTTCGACATTGACGTCGATTACAAGCTGGTCGCCCGGCAGCACAGTCCGGCGAAATCTCGCCCTATCCACACCGGCAAGGAAAAAAAGCGGCTTCGGCACTGTGTCGATCATCGTCACATGAGACAACACGCCACCGGCTTGCGCCATCGCTTCGATTATCAGCACTCCGGGCATCACCGGGCGATCCGGGAAATGTCCCTGAAAAAACGGCTCGTTACTGCTCACGTTCTTTAGCGCCGTAATGGACTCACCCGCAACACAACGAAGAACCCTGTCGATAAAAAGGAACGGGTATCTATGCGGCAGGGCTTCGCGAATCTGCAGAGCATTCATTGCGCCATTATCAGTCATCGTTGTTCTCTGCCTTTCGCTCAAGTTCGCTCACCCGGCGCACGAGGTCTTCCAGGCGCCGAAAGCGCGCCACTTTGCGCTTCCAGTCCCTATCTTTTTCTCCGGGAAAACTGCCCGTGTAGAAACCGGGCTCAGTGATTTCTTTCGAGATCATGGTTGCTCCACCGACAACCACGTCGTCACAGATCCGGATGTGACCAACGATGCCGCTTTGACCGGCAAACATGCAACGCTTGCCAATCGTGGTACTGCCAGACACGCCGCTGAATGCAGCCATGGCGGTATGCGCGCCAATTTGCACGTTGTGGGCAATCTGAATCAGGTTATCAAGCCGCACGCCGTCTTCGATAATAGTATCGCCGACGGCGCCACGGTCGATCGTGGTGTTGGCACCAATTTCTACGTCGCTGCCTATTGACACGCCGCCGACCTGAGGAACTTTTACCCAGCCACTCTCACTCTGCGCGTTGCCGAAGCCGTCGGCGCCAATCACGGCGCCCGAGTGCACAATACAGCGCTCACCGAGGCGTACGTCCTGCACCAGGGTGACGTTGGCGTTGATGCGACAATCGCTGCCTACGCGGCAACGTGGTCCGACAGCGGCGCCAGGCCCGATGACGGTGCCTTCGCCGATCGTTACATCGTCGCCGATCGACACGTGCGAACCTATCTCTGCGCTTGCAGCAATGGTGGCGGATGCGGCAATGACAGCCGTTTCATGAATACCTGGCTGAACGGCCGGCTCGGGATGCAGGCAAGCTGCCATGCGGGCATAGTTCAGATAAGGTTCGGGGGTCAGCAGTGCCGCAACTGGGCAATCAGCGGCATCTTCCTCACGCAGCAGAACCGCTGTCGCTCGAGTGCTACGCAATTGCTCCCGATAGACTTTGTTGGCAAAGAAACTGAGATGCCCGTCACCGGCGCCGGACAATGTGGCAACACGGGATATGCTGGCCGACGGATCACCTATCAGCTCACACCCGAACTGCGCGGCCAGTTCTCCCAGACTTGCCACCTTCTCGCTACTCCCCCTGACCGAAACGTCGTTGACGGATGCTCGCCGCAGCAAGTGCCGTTCGTATGCTGAGTGCCGCTAGTCTGGGCTAATTACCAGCAGCCTTGAAATTCGCTTCCATTGCCCGAAGTACGTTTTCGGTGATGTTAACAGCCGTGCTCGCGTAAAGTACGCCGTCCCCGACCACAAGGTCATAACCGGCGCCCTGTGCGAAATCCTGCACTTCTTTCAGCAGTGATCGTTGCAGGTTGCCCAGTTCCTCGTTGCGCCGCAGATTCAGGTCTTCACGGAACTCTGTTTGCAGGCGGGTCACTTCGCGCTGCATATCGCGCAAATCTTTTTCAGCGTTGCGTCGCTCCGTCTCGCCCATTACCGCAAGATCTTTCTGAATTTGCTCTGAACGGTCCTGAAATTCGGTTTGTTTGGCGATAATCTCTCGCTGGCGCGGTTTGAATTCTTCGTCAAGCGCCTCCATCGCCAAGCGCGCCTGTGGCGCCTGTTCCATCAGCAACGGGATGTTCACGACACCGATCTTAACCTCCTGTGCCTCTGCGGATACGCACAGTGAAATCATTAGCGCAAATCCCGCGATTGCTTTTAACAGGTTTGGTTTTAAATCTTTCATAAACAATTCATTCCTTAAAATGCCTGACCAATGGAGAACTGGAATCTCTCGATCCGATCTCCGAAAAATCTGTCATTGCCTAGGTATTCATTCAACGGCAATGCATAACTGAAACGGAACAATCCAAGCGGCGCCAGCCACTGCACCGCGACACCAACCGACGTTCGGAGCTCGTCAAACTCTGGCTCGTAGCTGACGGGACTGCCGAGTTTGTCGAAAAACGCAACTTCGCCGGTGTTGAAGACGTTACCCGCATCGTAAAAAATACTCGCCCTGGCCTGGCTGCTGAACTTTTCCGGCAGCGGGATTATAAGCTCTAGCTGGGTGGCAACCAACAAGTTACCACCGTATGGATTGCCGAAACTGTCCCGCGGCCCAAGGAAAGACTCCTTGTAACCACGGATGGATTCGGGGCCGCCGCCGTAAAACTGCTTGTAGGGTGGGAGTGCGGTGGTCGAATTAATCGCCTCACCATAGGCCAGCTCAGCATTCAGTCGCGCGGTCCACGAGCCGAACAGTGGCACATATTTAGTGAAGTTATAGCGCGCCGTGAAATATTCCACGTCACTCCCCGGCAGTGTGTAGCCGAGGAATAGCTGCTGTCGCGAACCGCGATCCGCAAACAGCGCCCGGTTTCGGCTGTCATAGATCCAGCCTGCGATCAGCTCGGTAGCATTAAACTGCGTGCCGAAAAAATCAATGCCATTGATGTTTTCAGTGACGAAGGTATTGCCGTTGTTAGCCACCCACTGCTGCGCCTGGTCCGTCGAGCGCGACGACGACAGCAGTTCTGCACTGTTGAATGCGAGGCCAACGCTCAGACTCTGGAACTCCGTGATCGGCATGCCGTATTCAAGTGAGGCGCCATAGCTGGTCGTGGAGAAATCCGAAGACGCAGAGGTAAACTGCGTGATGTCCCGAAAGTTGATGCCAACCGTACGACTGATACCGTTTTTAGTGGTGTACGGGTCGGTGTGCGACAGCGAATAGAAGGTCGAAAACCGGCCGGAGTTGGCCGTCAATGCAACCCGCTCGCCGCTGCCTAGGAAGTTGGTGTGCACGATGCTGCCGTTAAGCATCAGTTTTTGTGCATCGGAGTATCCCAGCCCGCCACTGAACTGACCTGGCATCCGGTACTCGATATCAAAATCCACGTCGACCAAATCCGGGACGCCATCGACTGGCGTCGTGTCCACTTCCACTTTCTCGACGTACGGGAGCCGTTGCAGTCGAATCTTGGATCGATCGACCAGGCGGTTCGAGAGATAAGCGCCTTCGTTCTGGCGCATTTCACGACGCAGCACTTCGTCGTCAATCTGATCGATTCCCTTGAAGTTGATGCGGCGCACGTAAACGCGGCTGTCAGGGTTGATAAAAAACGTGACGGCAACTTCCTTGCTGTCATGATCCAGTTCGGGGACCGGCTCCACAACAGCGTTTGCATAACCCTCTTCGCCGAGCCTGAAGGTCATGAATTCCGCGGACGATGTCAGCAACTGCAGATTAAATATCGATCCGGGCTGCGCGAACACCATGGCTTCGAGCAGCGCCTCCGGAACCACCATGTCACCAACGAGCTTGATGTCGGAGATCGTATATTTCTCGCCTTCGTGAACGGTGATCGTCACGTAAATGTCTTTTCTATTGGGCGAGATCGCAACCTGCGTCGACTCCACTCTGAAATCGGCAAAGCCCCGATCCATATAATATGAGCGAAGCTTCTCGAGATCACCGCTTAACGATTCCTTGGCATAGCGATCATCCTGCCGGAACCAGGACAGCCAGTTGGCGGTATCGAGCTCGAAGCCATCTCGTATATCCGCTTCGTCGAAACTTTTATTACCAACGATATTGACCTGGCGGATTTTGGCGCGGTCACCTTCTTTGACATCAATGCGAATGCTGACCGTATTGTTCGGCCTATCGGTCACTGTCGTATCGATGCTAACCGCGTACTTGCCGCGATCGTAGTACTGACCTGTCAGAAACTGCTCGACATTGTCCAGAACGGAACGATCGAAGGTCCGGCCACGTGCGAGCCCTACCCCGCGCAGCGACTGCATCAGATCTTCGGTTTTTATGTCCTTGTTGCCGTCAATGGTAAAACTCTCGATGGAAGGCCGTTCGCGTACCACGACGACCAGGGTTTCGTCTTCGCGCCGCATCTCAATGTCGTCGAAGAGGCCCTGGTTATAAAGCGCCTTTATCGATTCCTGGATGCGCACCGGATCGACCGTGTCGCCGATATTAATGGGCAAATAGTTGAACACCGTGCCCTCGGAGATTCGCTGCAGACCTTCAACCCGCATGTCACGGACGACGAACGAATTCTGCGCCAGACTGATGATCGGCACGGCCAGCAGCAGAAATATCAGCGGCAGACGCATCAGAGAGTTTGAGAAGTGCGCAAATAAGTTCATTGAGAGATTAATCCGCCTTGAGTCGGGTTTCAGCTCATCACGCGAGTGATGTCGTTATAAAAAGCGAAACTCATCAGAATCAACAGCGCCGCAAGGCCGACCTGCTGCCCAATCAGTTGTGCCTTAAGAGACAGCGGACTGCCCTTCAGACCTTCGATGGCGTTGTAAACGATCTGTCCGCCATCGAGAACAGGTATCGGCAAAAGATTAAGTACGCCGAGACTGATACTGATGAGTGCCAGCACTTGCAAGACATACACCAACCCTGTGCGCGCGGATTCGCCAACATACTGGGCGATGCTGATCGGTCCGCTGATGTTTTTCACGGACACATTGCCGATCACCATGTTGCCGAGCAATTTGACCGTCGATACCGTCATTCTTGTGGTCCGCGACAGGGATTCGCCGATGGCAGCAAGCGGCCCGTACTGGCGCAGATATTCCGAGCCCACACCGATACGACCGACCGTGCCTTCCGGCGTGTCCTCTGCCCGGACAGCGACATATATGCTTTGCCTGCTGCCGTTCCGCAGTACCGTAAACTGTGCCGTCTCACCGGCGAGTCCGGAAACGACCTCAACGAGGTCGCCGAACGTCACAACATTGCTTTGATTGATCTTCAGAATACGATCACCCGGCTGTAGTCCCGCCTGATCTGCCGCCCCGCCTGGTATGACGTTTTCCGCAATTGCGAGCACGCCGCCAGGGCGGAAGCCGAGTCCTGTATACAGCGCTTCCGGTTCCGTCAAACTGTGGGCGTCCTCACCCACATCGATCAAGACGTCACGTTGCGTCCCGTCCAGCGTCTCGAGAGTCAGCGGCACCCGGCCGTCAGAGACAAGCTCCTCGATAATAGCGAGGCTTGCTTCACCCCAATCGGTGGCAGGTCGATCGCCAACGGCAACCAGCAGTTCACTCGCCGCAACGCCGGCGCGCGCCGCATGCGAACCTTCTTCCACATCGCCGATCGTTGGCCGAAAGGTGGGCGTGCCGTGCAGCGCCAGCACCCAGTAAGCAAGGATGGCAAACAGAAAATTGAAAAACGGACCGGCGAAAAGAACCAAAATGCGATTCCAGATTGGCCGTTGATTAAAAGCGCGCCCCTCATCGGCCGGATCGACGGGTTCGTCATTACCGACACGTTCACCGAGAAATTTGACATAGCCACCCAGCGGAATCGCTGAGATGCAGTACTCCGTCTGATCCTTCTTGCCAACATGGGTCCAGAGCGGTTTGCCAAAACCGATGGAGAAGCGCAGAACTTTCATGCCGCACCAGCGGCCCACGATGAAATGTCCGTACTCATGGATCGCGACGAGCACACTGATGGCGACAATGAAGGCCAGCAAATTGCTCAGTACGTCGATCATAGGTCAGATCCCCTCTGCATGGCTTGCATGCGCTCGGCCGCGGCCATTAAAGATCGGGCCGGACACAATATTGGTGCCAGAGAATAGCATCTGACTGGTATGCACAATCGCAGTTCCCGTCCAGTCTGTGAGCGGCGCGATGAATCGCACCTGAATGCCGACCGGCCGCGTCACCGGAGGCCGATCCAGGCAAGCCCCAGCGCAAACAGCGGAGCCGCTGCGGTCAGGCTGTCGATGCGGTCAAGCACCCCGCCATGACCTGGGAACAAGGTTCCGGAATCCTTGACGCCTGCACTACGTTTAAACATGCTGACAGTCAGGTCACCCACAACCGATAGCATCGCCACTGCCATACAGAGCGGCACAAGTACCGACAATTGCGCATTAAATAAGTAACCGCCAGCCAGCGACAGGAGGAAGACCGCAAGCAGACCGCCCATAACGCCTTCCCAGGTTTTTCCCGGGCTGATCGCCGGCGCAAGTTTAACCCTGCCAAAGCTCCGGCCGCTGAAATACGCACCGATGTCCGCGAACCAGACCAGCGACAACAAAAAAAGCAGAATTAAGGGCGACTGCAGGTAGAGGAAATCCAGCGCAGCCCAGGCCGGCAACAACACGAGCGCACCACCCAGCCACCCCACCAACAATGGAATCGGCGTCGGAAAGAAAAACATCCATAGCAACGCGCCGACCCACCATGCCAGTGCAAGGCCGAATATCATATTCAGAAGGCTGCGATCCGGCAGTTGCAGGAACAGACCTATAATAAGTATCCCGACGAACGCGGTATAAGCGACCCGTCGCCCTGGGTTCGACTGGAACAGAAAGGCACCCCACTCGTACGCGCCGGCGAGCACCAGCGCCACGATGACAAGCCGTGCAAAAAGTGGCGGCAGCATGAATAACACTACGCCGAGTGCCAGCAGGGCCACGATAGCGGTCAAAACTCGCTGTTTCAGCACCTCACGCCACCTGATCTCCGGTTGTGCCATAACGCCGCTGGCGGCTCGCAAAATAGGCCAGCGCTTCATCGAATTGCGCCGTGCCAAATTCAGGCCACAGACAATCGCAAAACCAGAGTTCTGCATAGGCCAGATTCCACAGCAGAAAGTTACTGATTCGTCGTTCACCACCGGTCCTGATCAGTAAATCCGGATCAGGCACATTGGCCAGCGCAAGTTGCGCCGCCAGCCGTTCGTCGTCGATATCGGCGGCCGACAATTCTCCTGCGGCCGTCATCGTTGCCAGCCGGCGCGCTGCGTTAACAATGTCCCAGCGTCCGCCGTAGGCCACGGCGACGATCAGGTTCAAGCCCTCGTTGCGCGCGGTGCGGCCTTCGGCCGCCTCAATCTTGCTAATCAGGTCCGGCTGCAGCTGCTCCCGCGCCCCGATAAACGTCAGCCTTACTTTATTACGATGCAGGTCATCGACTTCTCGTTGCAGCGCCTCCAGAAACAAGCTCATTAATTTGCTCACTTCTTCTGCAGGCCGTTGCCAGTTTTCGCTGGAAAACGCGAACAGCGTCAGGTGCGAAACGCCTCGTTTCGCTGCGACGCGCACCGTTTCCCGAACCGATTTGACGCCCGAGCGGTGACCAGCATGCCGCGGCAGACCTCGTGCGCGCGCCCACCGGCCGTTGCCATCCATGATGACGGCGACGTGCCTCGGTACGGCAATAGTGCCGGTACGATCGACTGCTGCTACTCCCTCTTCCACTGTCGTCTTTAATGGAATCAGAATTCCATTAACTCGCTTTCTTTCTGCGCCAGAACAGCATCAATTTCCGCGATGTGCTTGTCGGTTATGCCCTGGACCTCTTCCTCCGCGCGATGCGCTTCATCTTCGCTGACCATCTTTTCTTTTGACAGGTCCTTCAAGTCGGAAATTGCATCGCGCCGCACATTGCGAATAGCGACGCGACCGCCTTCCGCTTCCTGCCGCACCAGCTTGATCATGTCTTTGCGGCGTTCCTCGGTCAGCGGCGGCAGCGGCACGCGAATGACGGTGCCCGCGGTTGCCGGATTCAACCCCAGATCGGATTTCAAGATAGCTTTCTCGATAGCCTGCACCATCGACTTCTCCCACGGCGTCACGGTCAGGGTCCGCGAATCCTCGACGTTGACGTTGGAGACCTGATTGAGCGGTACCTCACTCCCGTAGTAGTCGACAGTGATGTGATCGAGAAGACTGGTGTGCGCCCGGCCGGTACGCATCTTGGTAAGTTCCTGCTGCAGTGCCACGACGCTTTTGGCCATGCGCTGGCTGGCATCTTTCTTGATTTCTTTGATCACGTTATCGCCCTCTCTATTCCCTTTAATAACCGTTCAGGCCGTTACCAGAGTGCCAACATCGGGGTCCGTCATCGCTTTCACCAACATGCCAGTCTCAGTCATGTTGAATACCCGCAAAGGCAGCCCGTTATCCCGGCACATGACGATCGCGGTTGCGTCCATAACGTTCAGTTTATCCGTCAGGACCGTATCGAATGAGACCGTATCGAAAAGCGACGCAGCCGAATTGAGCTGCGGATCTGAATCGTAAACACCGCTGACTTTCGTAGCCTTCAGAAGGACATCGGCGTTAATCTCGATAGCACGCAGACTGGCCGCGCTGTCGGTTGTAAAAAACGGGTTGCCGGTGCCTGCGGCAAAAATAACCACACGACCCTTCTCAAGGTGGCGAATGGCGCGACGGCGAATATAGTCTTCACAGACCTCGTTAATTCTGATGGCCGACATCACCCGCGCGTACACTTCGAGTGCCTCCAGTGCATCCTGGATGGCAAGCGCGTTCATCACTGTGGCGAGCATCCCCATGTAATCGCCCGTCACACGGTCCATGCCCGACCGGGCCAGGCCCTCACCGCGAAAAATATTGCCGCCGCCGATCACGATGGCGAGTTCTATGCCGAGTTTCCGCACCTCGGCAATTTCGGCGGCGATGCGTTGAATGACGCGCGGCTCGATTCCGTAATCCAGCTCGCCCATCAGGGCCTCCCCGCTCAGCTTAAGCAGTACGCGCTGGTAGAGAACCGGGGTGTCCGTCATGTTGCTTGCCTCAGCGTTGCCGTGCCTCGAGTTGTCGAGAAAACCGCTCTGCCAGTCAGAATGTCCATGCTCCGTAAAGCTGCCAATTGCCAATGGAGATTTATTTCGCAAAATCCGTGAGTTAAAGCACAAACTTAATGTTTTTTATCGTTTGCTGGCTTGTCAGTTCTTTTACTCTGTTCAATCTGTCGGGCGACTTCCTCGGCAAAATTCTCTTGCTTCTTCTCAATGCCCTCACCGACCTCGAAGCGGACGAAGCGGGTTACTTCGGCGCCGGCAGCCTTCAGGAGCTTGCCAACGGTCACATCCGGGTCTTTGACGAATGGCTGCCCGACCAGCGTGATCTCCTTCAAAAATTTACCGACCCTGCCCGTTACCATCTTTTCAATAATTTCCGCTGGCTTGCCTGATTCCTGAGCCTGTTCGGTGAATATGCGGCGCTCGCGCTCCAGCATGTCCGCATCGACCTGATTTTCGTTAATACAGGCCGGATTGCTGGCGGCCACATGCATGGCAATATCGCGAGCGAGCTCAACGTCTCCGCCTTTCAAAGAGACGATCGCGCCGATACGCGCTCCATGCGCGTAGCTGCCGAGATGCTCCGCCGCACGCATACGTTCGAAGCGACGCAGTGAGATATTCTCGCCCACTTTGGCAATCAGCTCCGTTCGTGCTGACTCGATGGTCCGCCCATCCGCAAGTGTTTCCTCGAGCAACGCAGCGACGTCACTGGCGTTGCTATCAAGCGCACTTCTGGCTACCGCCTCTGCAAACTGATTGAAGTTCTCGTCTTTTGCGACGAAATCTGTCTCAGAGTTGATCTCGATCATTGCGGCATTATTGCCGTCCGTCTCAATGACGACCCGCCCGTCGGCGGCGACGCGACCGGATTTCTTGTCAGCCTTCGCCTGACCCGATTTACGAAGCTGCTCAATCGCGGCCTCGACATCGCCGGCCGTTTCAACCAGTGCTTTTTTGCATTCCATCATGCCGGCGCCGGTTCGCTCGCGCAGGTCTTTTACCATTGATGCACTGATGGCCATCACTTTTACCTCTGTCTCAATTTCATGATCGGGGCGGTGTCACCGCCTGCCGTCTTAGTCGGCGCTATCACCGTCCGCTTTCGCCGCAGCCACCTTGGTCGTCTTCTTCTTGGTCGCTGCTTTCTTGGCCGCCGGCTTTTTCGTGACTTTCTTCGCCTCTACTTTCTTTTTCACTTCGCCTTCACCTGTCTTGGTGGCAGGTTCCGCGTTTTTTGCTGCTGGCTTGGCGGCGGATTCGGCAGCGGGCTTTTCCGCTGAATCTTTCGCGGTTGCTGCGGGTCCGTCCGCTTTCTTTGCCGGCGCCTTGGCGGCTACAGGCTCTGCCACTTTCTCTTCCGTACCGGATGCAGCTTCATCGGGTGCTGCAGCGGGGGCTTTTGCTTCAGAATCGGTGTCTGCCGCCGACTTCTCCGCAGCTACTTTCGTCTCTGCCGACTTGCGCGTGACGTCGGCTTTTTTCCTGACCGTCGCCTTCTTCGCCGGTTTGCGAGCCGTTTTCTTGCGACCCGCTCGTTTTGGCTTGCCGTCTTCGTCAAGCTCCACAAACTCGTCTTCGCCGAGCGCGACTTCGGGCAGGGAGGCTTTGCCATCCATCACTGCATCGGCAACCAGCGTTGTATACAGTGTGATGGCACGCATTGCGTCGTCATTGCCGGGGATGATGTAATCGACATCGTCCGGCGAACAATTCGTGTCGACGACCGCGACCACCGGAATACCAAGCTTGCGCGCTTCGCGAACGGCGATATCTTCGTAGTCGACATCGACGACAAACAGCACGTCAGGCAGGCTGGACATATCCTTGATACCGCCGAGACTGCGCTCCAGTTTTTCCTGCTCCCGTCGCAGTGTGAGCACTTCTTTTTTCGTCAGGCGTTCGAAGCCGCCGTCTTCCGCCATCTGTTCCAGGTCTTTCAGGCGCTTTACGGACTGGCGAACCGTCTTGTAGTTGGTCAGCATTCCGCCCAGCCAGCGATGACTCACGAACGGCATCTCACAGCGTACTGCCTGCGCGCGAATAGCGTCTCGGGCAGCGCGCTTCGTTCCTACAAAAAGGACTTTTCCGCCGTCTGCGATAATTGTCTTGATGAATGCATACGCATCGCGAGCCATGGGAAGGCTCTTCTCAAGATTAATGATGTGGATCTTGTTACGCTCGCCGAAGATGTAAGGTGCCATCTTCGGGTTCCAGTAGCGGGTCTGATGACCAAAGTGCACGCCAGCCTCAAGCATCTGGCGCATCGATACGTCTGCCATGGTATTTCTCCGGGTTAGGCCTCCGTACACCCCATTCCACAACCCCTTTTCAGGTAGGGCACCCAGCAGAATGTGTCGGTGTACGTGTGTATTATTGCCTCAAGGGCGCGCGCTTTATACCATAGCCGACTGGCCTCAACAACGGCCTGGCAACAAGCAATTCAGGCACATCGGCCGGGTTTTCCGGCCGATTGCAGCCAGAACGCCCGGGACGTGACACCCCTGCAACGCAGGGCATTGGCCGAATTACCGCAGGATACCCAGACAGCAGACATGAATGTTTCCATAAAAACCCCAGAAGAGCAGGACAAGATGCGCGTTGCCGGCCGCCTTGCTGCCGATGTACTCGACATGATCGGTGAGTATGTCAAGCCAGGCGTCACCACGAATGAGTTGAACGAAATCTGCCACCGTCATATCACCGAGGTTCAGAATGCGATCCCGGCTCCGCTCAATTATCGCGGCTTCCCGAAGTCGATCTGTACTTCACTGAATCATGTCGTCTGCCACGGCATACCGGGCGAACGCACGCTGAAGTCGGGGGACGCGATCAATATTGACGTCACTGTTATCAAGGATGGTTTTCACGGCGATACCAGCAGAATGTTTTTCGTAGGCAAGCCCGGCATCCAGGCAGAGCGCCTGTCTGCAGTCGCGTTCGAGAGCATGTGGCTGGGTATTGAAGAAATCGCCCCCGGCAAGCATCTGGGTGATATCGGCGAGGCTATCCAGAAAAACGTCGAGAAGCAGCGCTTTTCGGTGGTCAGGGAATATTGTGGCCACGGCATCGGCCGGGTATTTCACGAGGATCCTCAGGTACTGCACTACGGCAAAGCGGGTTCGGGCTACAAGCTTCAATCCGGGATGACGATGACGGTGGAACCCATGGTAAACGCCGGCAAGCGCCACGTCCGCCTGCTGCCGGATGGCTGGACCGTCGTGACCCGCGATCATAAATTGTCAGCGCAATGGGAGCATACGATCCTGATCACCGAAGACGGCTACGAGGTGCTGACGCTTGGTGCAGACGATCGCTGAAGCGCCGGGTCGCCCCGACGAATCAATACGCATACTGGATGACGCACTCTCAAGTGACAGTACGTCGGTCAATGTCGTACGCGATGCCCTGGCTGCCGCCACGCAGAATCTGGAGAATCGTTTTCGCGCCGGCGAGGAGGTGAGCTACCTGGTCCGGCTACGCTCCCGGCTGATCGACTCGCTGCTGGTCAGGCTATGGCAGCAGCACGCCAGGAATTTATCCGGTCTTGCAGCGTTGGTTGCGGTTGGCGGTTATGGTCGCGGCGAACTGCACCCGAGTTCCGACATCGACATCCTGGTGCTGACTGAAGTTGAACTTCCAGTCGAGACAGGGACCGTCATCGCAGATTTTTTCAC
Organism: Woeseiaceae bacterium; assembly: GCA_037968735.1. Taxonomy (GTDB): domain Bacteria; phylum Pseudomonadota; class Gammaproteobacteria; order Steroidobacterales; family Woeseiaceae; genus SZUA-117. The sequence continues at coordinate 44,890 of JBBKWC010000046.1, forward strand.
AGCGTTGTGGGACATCGGTCTGGATATCGGCCACAGCGTGCGCAGCGTTGACGAATGCCGGCGCCAGGCAGAGGACGACGTCACGGTTGTAACGACCTTGATGGAGGCCCGTCTGCTGCACGGTCCGGAGACGCTGCTGGCGCAGATGGAAACTGCAATTGCAGCGCCGGACATCTGGCCCTCAGACCGTTTTTTCATCGAAAAAACCAGCGAACAAAAGGCACGTCACCATCGCTATGAGGATACAGCTTACAAGCTGGAACCCAATGTAAAAGGCAGCCCCGGCGGATTACGTGATATCCAGATGATCGGCTGGATCGCGAATCGTCACTTCGGCGCAAAAACGCTGGACGAGCTGGTCGCCCACGACTTCCTTACTCACGGCCAGCTGAAGCTGTTGCTAGAGAGTCGCGAATTTCTGTGGCGGGTACGATTTGGCCTGCACGTGCTGACCGGTCGGCGAGAAGATCGCCTGCTTTTCGATCACCAGTCACGGCTCGCCGTTATGCTCGGTTATGAAGATGCAAGCTATACGCTGGCCGTAGAGCAGTTGATGCAGCGCTATTACCGTACAGTCATGGATTTAAGCCGACTGAACGAAATGTTGCTGCAGCTCTTTGAAGAAGCGTTGCTGATGGACCCGCATGCTGAAACCGTCATCATCAATCCGCGGTTTCAGGTGAAAAACGGCTATCTGATGACGAGCAGCGACAACGTTTTCGAGCGCGAACCGTCAGCGCTACTGGAGTTGTTCCTGTTACTTCAGCAGCAAAACAATACACGCGGCGTCAGCGCGCATACCATTGGGTTGATTCGCCGCAATCTGCATCTTATCGATGAGGAATTTCGCCAGAACCCGCGCAATCACCGGCTTTTTCTCAGTATTCTGCGCGCGCCTGCGGGGGTGACGCACGAACTCAGACGCATGAATCTGTACGGCGTCCTTGGTCTCTACATTCCATCGTTCGGTCGCATCGTTGGCCGCATGCAATACGATCTTTTTCACGCCTATACTGTCGATCAGCACACCTTGTTTGTCGTCAGTAACCTGCGTCGTTTCGCGCTCTCCCGCTTTGACCATGAGCAACCGCATTGCAGCTCCATCATGCAATCCTTCGAGAAACCGGAGATTGTTTATCTTGCCGGACTTTTTCACGACATTGCGAAAGGCCGGGGTGGCGATCATTCGGAACTTGGCGCCGTCGAAGCTGAATCCTTCTGTCTGGAACACGGCATGAGCAAGTATGAAGCGCGAACGGTTGCCTGGCTGGTCCGTCAGCACCTCACGCTGTCGATGACCGCGCAAAAGAAGGATCTGGGTGATCCGGATATTATCAATGAATTCGCAGCGCTTGTTGGCGACAAGAGTCATCTCGATTTTCTTTACGTACTGACCGTTGCCGATGTCAGCGGAACGAACCCGAAGTTATGGAACTCCTGGAAGGCGACACTATTTCGCGATCTTTACGAACTGACGGCGCAGGCGTTCCGCCGCGGATTGGAAAACCCGATTGATCGCGATCTCCTGATCAGCGAGACACAACAGGCGGCGCTTGATCTTCTGCAGCGCATGGACCAACACACTGCCACAGTGGAGCGCATCTGGGATCTGTTTACCGAAGACTATTTTCTGCGCTATCGAAGCAACGAGATTGCCTGGCATACGGCGATTCTCGCAGCAGCGGACCAGCAGCGCCAAAGCGGTCTCCTGGAGGTCAGAAAACGGGTTGACGGCGACGGCATCGAAGCCATGATCTATGCCCCCAGAGCCCGACGTACATTTGCCCAGACGACGGCGCTGCTGATCGAGCTGGGAATGACCATTGTCGATGTGCGAATTGTGCCACTGGAAAACGGCTTCAGCCTGGACACTTATATTTTTATGGAGCTTGATCATCGCACAGAAGTGGATGACGCCCGGCTGCAGAGAATTCGCGACTCGCTGACCGCAATCCTGACCAGCAACGATCACGTGGCAAAAAAAATCACCCGGCCAGCTCCACGACAGGTGCGGATGTTCACGACGCCAACGTCAGTGACGTTCGATCAGGACGAAACCAACAGCCGCACGGTGATGGAACTGATCGCGGGCGACCGGCCCGGCCTGCTGTCGTCCATTGGACAGATATTCATCGAGTTCGACGTCGATATCGAGACTGCAAAAATTCTCACGATAGGAGAACGGGCGGAGGATGTATTCTACGTCGTCGATCACGATAACAATGCATTGCCACGGCACACCTGCGAGGTGCTGGCTGCAAGGTTGAAGGAAAATATCGATGCGACGGTATAAGGCGTTTCCATGACGGTGCTATACGGAATTCCGAACTGCGACAGCTGCCGTGCCGCACGTCGCTGGCTTCTGAACGAGGCGATCGAATACAGGTTTCATGACCTCCGCGCAGATGGCATACAGACGAAAATGCTGCAAAGCTGGTCTGACATTGTTGGCTGGGAAACCTTGGTGAACAAGCGCAGCCGTACGTGGAAAGCGTTAAAAGAAAATGAAAAACGCTCGCTCAGCGAGCCTCGTGCGATTTCTCTGATGGCCGCGCACCCTACCCTGATCAAAAGACCGGTACTGGATAACGGAGGCAAGTTTCTGGTCGGATTTAAGTCAGATTCGTATCAGTCGTTGTTCGCCCAAAACCAGAATCTTAGCCAATTCGTCCGGTAACGTAGTCTTCGGTGAGTTTGTGCTGCGGATTGGTGAAGATTTTGTCGGTTTCATCGACTTCGATCAGTTTGCCAAGATGAAAATATGCCACGCGACTGGATACACGTGCCGCCTGCTGCATGGAATGCGTAACGATCACAATCGCATAATTTGCCGACAGCTCGTCGATCAGGTCCTCGATGTGTGCCGTGGCTATAGGATCCAGCGCCGAACAGGGTTCATCCATCAGGATGACCTCGGGATTAACGGCAATGGTGCGGGCGATGCAGAGCCTCTGCTGCTGGCCACCTGAGAGACTGGTGCCCGGCTCGTCGAGTCGGTCTTTCACTTCCTTGATCAAACCCGCGCGTTCCAGGCTGGTGTGCACGATGTCGTCCAGGTCCGCACGATCCGCCGCGAGGCCGTGAATTCTGGGGCCGTACGCGACGTTGTCGTAAATGCTTTTCGGGAACGGATTGGGTTTTTGGAACACCATGCCAACACGAGCACGTAGCGCTACGGGATCGAGCTTGCGAGCATAAATATCCTGCCCGTCCAGCGTAATCAGGCCCGTCACGCGTGCAGACTCGATAGAGTCATTCATCCGATTCAGACAACGGAGAAATGTCGACTTGCCACAACCGGATGGGCCGATCAGCGCTATGACTTCGTCCTTGCCAAATTCGAGCGATACGTCCTGTATGGCGTGGTTGTCCCCGTAGTAAACGTTGACGTTCTCAGCCACAACGTACGGATCATCGCTGCGAATATTGCCCATTGTCTCCACGAGCGGCACGGCCTTGTCAGCCGGTTGTCTCTGCGGCTTGTCGTCCGGGCCCCTTAGTTCGTTCATCTCCGCCATTCTTCTATAGTTGTCCGCTTGCCGCAAACTGCGCCCTACCATTGTCGTTCCACCTTTCGCCGCAGTATCACTGCCGCAAGATTCATCAGCAGAAGGAAGCCCAATAATACGATGATAGCTGCTGAGGTTCTCTCGGCAAATGCCCGTTCCGGGCTGTCTGCCCAAAGAAAAATTTGTACCGGAAGTGCCGTTGCCGGATCGGAAAAAGAACCAGGAACGTCAACGATGAACGCAACCATGCCTATCATCAGCAAGGGCGCAGATTCTCCCAGCGCCCTGCTCATCCCGATAATCGCGCCCGTCAACATGCCAGGCAATGCGAGCGGCATGACGTGATGAAACACAACTTGCATCTTCGAAGCGCCGAGACCCAGAGCCGCTTCACGAATTGACGGCGGCACGGATTTGATCGCGGCGCGGGATGCGATAATGATCACCGGCAAGGTCAGTAATGACAGCACGAGGCCTCCAACCAGCGGCGCAGATCTCGGTAGCGACATCCAGTTGATAAAGACAGCAAGACCCAGAAGACCGAATACTATCGACGGCACAGCGGCGAGATTATTGATGTTGACTTCGATCAGATCGGCCCAGCGGTTTTTCGGTGCGAACTCTTCCAGGTAAATCGCTGCGGCGGCGCCAACCGGAAAGGCAATGCCAATCGTAATCAGCAGCATGTAGAAAGAACCGACCAGCGCACCGCGAATACCCGCCAGCTCCGGCTCCCGGGAATCGCCATTGCTGAACAACGCCCTGTTGAATTTTTTATCGAGACGCCCCTGATTCTCGAGCGCGGCTATCCACACCAGCTGCAAATCGGACACCGCACGTAAATCCTCCGGTGTCGAGGCGTCGATGTTCCCTTTCACGACCATGTCGACATTGGCCGCAGCAGGGACCCAAACTGACTCGGTTGTACCCAGCAAGTCCGGATTTTTCTCGAGCATGTCACGAAACTGGTATCCCGCGCCGATGCTCAGCAATCGATTCAATTCGCGGCGAGGCGCGCGCTCGCTCACATCTGGAAACACTGACTGCAGCGCATTGCGCGCCAATGCATCGAAATCCGCGTACGCCAGGTCCACTTCGCCGTCCGCTGCCAGCACGTCTGCCGAAAATGTCACATCGAGCCTGATGAACGTTTGCAGGAAAGCACTTCCGCCATTCGCGATAAGCGTCCAGAAAAAGGTGCCGAGGAACAGCACGCCGACCAGAGTCGAGGCGATGCCCGCAGTGCGGAACAGCGTTTCACGGCGGTGTCGCCTTGCCAGCGTGGCCTCGACTCTGCTGCGCGTTTCCTGTCGGGAGGTCGTGCCCATCAGTCGTAGGCCTCACGGTAGCGACGCACGACCTGAAGGCCGAGAATATTCAATCCCAGGGTAACGATAAACAACATGAGACCGAGAGCGAAAGCGGCAAGCGTCTTGGCACTGTCGAACTCCTGATCGCCAACGAGTAGCGTAACGATCTGGACCGTGACCGTCGTTACGGCTTGCAGCGGATTAGCAGTCAGGTTCGCCGCGAGGCCGGCCGCCATCACTACGATCATCGTTTCGCCAATAGCGCGCGATACGGCCAGCAGAATTCCGCCGACAATCCCCGGCAGGGCCGCCGGCAGAATCACTTTGATCATTGTTTCCGAGCGGGTTGACCCGAGTGCCAGCGCGCCGTCACGAATGGTCCGTGGCACGGCGCTGATTGCATCGTCTGAGAGCGACGAGACCAGCGGGATTATCATGATGCCCATGACGATGCCCGCCGCAAGTGCGCTTTCAGAGGCGACGTCAAATCCGATCGTTTCACCTGCTTCGCGGATGAGCGGGGCTACCGTCAGTGCGGCGAAGAATCCGTAAACCACGGTGGGAATACCGGCCAGAATTTCCAGTACGGGTTTCGTCACAGAGCGAATTCTGCCGGAAGCATATTCTGCAAGATATATCGCTGTCATCAATCCCACGGGTATGGCAACGAACATGGCGATGCCCGTGATCAGCAAGGTGCCGGTGAATAGTGGCACAGCGCCAAAACTGCCTGACGACCCTACCTGGTCTTCGCGAATCGCAGTCTGCGGACTCCAGTTGAGGCCGAAGAGAAATTCGGTCACCGGAACCTCACGAAAAAATCGGATCGCCTCAAAAAGCACTGACATGACGATGCCGATGGTCGTCAGGATGGCAATACTCGACGCCGCGATAAGCAGTGCATTGATGATCTGCTCGACCCGGTTCCTCGCCCGGAAATCAGGTCTGATTCTTCGCCAGGCAAATGCGGCACCAAGTGTTGCGCTACCGATGGCCAGCGCCGCGAGCAGGCTTCGACTGGTGGTCGCGTAATGCTGATACCGCAGAGCAGAATCCCGTAGCGTGCTATCGATTTCACCGGAGACGACGTCGCCCAAGGCGAAGTTGCGGATATTGTTGACCAGCAAATCAATTTCGCCGGCAGACATAGACCGCTCGGCCGAAGACAGCCCGTCAATGATCAAAGCCACAATGACTTTGGGTTCCAGAGAAAGCCACAGGACGAGCAGCAACAGTGCCGGCAACAGCGCCCAGATGGCGACATAATAGCCGTGATAGCCAGGCAGCGAATGCAGACTGAGCAGCTTTTGTCGGCCGGTCGCCACTGCAAGCGAACGCTCCCGTCCCAGGTAGAACGACGCGCCGGTCATCGCCAGCAGTATCAGTGTCAGTGTTGTAAGTTGCATCGGCAGAAAAGCGACAACTCAGGCCGGGCGCTGTGAGACATTACACGACAGTCCCGCGCGCAAACGACCAATCACTTTGCGGACATCGACAGCGACACGAGCGACTCGACATCCATGGCGACGGCCTTTCTCTCAGCAGCCGGCATAGGAATAAGGCCGCGATCGGACAAATAACCATCCTCACCCCACGCCCGTTCACTGGTAAATTCCTTGAGGAAGCCGCGCAGCCCCGGAATTACGTCAACGTGGGCCTTCTTCGCATAAAAATACAGCGGGCGCGAGACCGGATACTGGCCATCTGCAATTGATTCAAACGTGGGCACAACGTCGTCGATGGCTGCCCCTTTAACCTTGTCTCCATTCTGATCGAGGAAGCTGAAGCCGAAAATACCGAACGCGGTCGGATTCGCTTCAAGTTTCTGCACTATCAGGTTGTCATTCTCACCGGCCTCGATAAAGCGGCCGTCCTCTCGGATGGTATGACAAATCGATTTATAACGGCCATCGTCGCTGCTTTTAAGCGCCTTAATCCAGGCCACCGCCTGGCAGCCGCCTTCCATCGCCAATTCGACGAAGGCGTCGCGCGTACCTGAAGTCGGCGGGGGTCCCAGGACTTCAATCTGCTGATCCGGGAGCTCGGGATTCACGTCCCGCCAGGTGCTGTAAGGATTCGAGATCAGTTGACCCTCTGCGTCGCCGGGGACTTCTTTCGCCAGCGCGAGGAACAGGTCCCGCCGGCTAAGCTTGATGGTGGCGGCCCTTGCAGCGTTCGCCACGACAATGCCGTCATAGCCAATTTTGACTTCCACGATGTCGGTGACGCCGTTGCTTCTGCACGCTTCAACCTCAGACGATTTGATCGCACGGGACGAATTGGCGATATCAGGATGATCAACGCCGATGCCGTCACAAAACAGCTTCAAGCCTCCGCCGGAGCCCGTGGACTCCACTTTCGGCGTTTTAAACTTGCTGCCGCGGCCGAATCTTTCCGCAACGACGGTGGAGAATGGATATACCGTCGACGAACCGACGATGTAGACATAGTCGCGGCTTGCCTGAGCCAGGACGGCAGTGCTAGCCAGCATCAGAATGGCCGCACTTGTCATGATCATTGCAGTCGTGGTCTTCTTGGTCACTACATTTTCTCCGAAAGCGGAAGATTGGATGGCCGACAGCTTAAACACCGATTGTTACCAAATTGTTGCAGTTCAGAAGATTCTCAAGCTGCTGATTTTTAAAGATTATTCCTGGCCGCTTGCCGGTGAGTAGCAAGCCGCCGCCAATGTCAAAGCATGACGCGGAAATCGCGCAAATTGCCAGGGACGAAATCCTGCCGCTGCTCACGGCCTTACTCAGGCGGCCGTCGATCACACCGGACGACGCCGGCTGTCAGGAGCTGATCATCGAGCGGCTCACTGCGGCCGGATTCGTCTGCGAACAATTGCCGTTCGGCAGAGTGACGAACCTGTGGGCACGCCTCGGCAGCGCATCGCCCCTGCTGTGTTTTGCCGGTCACACGGATGTCGTACCGACAGGCGCGGTGGGGACCTGGACCTCGGATCCGTTCGAGCCGCGACTAGATGGAGACCGCCTGTACGCACGCGGCGCTGCAGACATGAAAGGTGGTCTGGCCGCCATGCTTGTGGCGGCGGAGCATTTTCTCCAGTGCGCCGGTGACTTCAACGGCAGTATTGCGTTTCTCATTACCAGCGATGAAGAGGGCATTGCTCGCGACGGAACGAAAAGAGTCATGCAATGCTTGTCGCAACGCGGCGTGCAGATTGACTGGTGCGTGATCGGTGAACCGTCCAGTCATCGCAAACTGGGCGACACCATTCGCATCGGCAGGCGGGGATCGCTTTATGGCCGATTAACGATCAGGGGTGTTCAGGGTCATGTGGCCTATCCGCAATTGGCCAACAATCCGATCGCGCGATTCGCGCCCGCACTGAAAATACTCGGTGAAACTGTGTGGGACGAAGGCAACGAATTCTTCCCTCCCAGCAGCTTCCAGATGGTGAGCATTGAAAGCGACGGCGGCGCAGCGAACGTGACGCCGGCAATGCTTCACGCAGGTTTCAATATTCGCTATTGCGACGAGTGGCAGTTCGCTGATTTGCAACAGGCGGTTGCGACGATTCTCGACGAGCAAAAGCTTGATTACGAAATCGAATGGGAGCTGTCCGGCGAGCCTTTTCTGACCTCGCCCGGCATTCTCACGGATACAGTCCGTGACGCAGTTGTGGCAGAGTGTGGCTATCGACCCGAGATGTCGACCGGTGGAGGCACGTCAGACGGCCGCTTCATAGCGCCGTACGGTTCACAAGTCGTTGAGCTGGGGCCGGTCAATGCGACCATTCACCAGGTAGACGAATTTGTCAGCGTGGCTGACGTCAGTCGACTGGCCATGATCTACCAGCGTGTCATGCACGCATTGCTGACCTGAATCCTGGTTAAAGTGTCTATGTGAGCATCCGCTTTCAACGGCGCAAATTATTCCAGATGCCAAACACACCTATGATGAGCAATGCTGTCAGCACCCAGGCGGGCATCGACAGGCCGAGGAATTGCCAGTCGATGCTGGCGCACTCGCCTGATCCGGTAAAGATCAGTTTCAGCGCGTCGGAGAGCGGAAACGAATCGATAATGTAATCGAACCCCGGCCCGCAGGATGGCACCTCGTCTGCCGGTAGATTTTGCAGCCAGATGTGGCGTCCGGCGACCCCCGCGCCCGCGGCGGCGGCGACAAAAATCAGCGCGGCGTAAACTCGCCGACCGACGCCCTGCGGGTTGTGCAAAGCAGCCAGCAGGAATGCGAAACCGAGAGAAATGACGGCCAGGCGCTGGAAAACACACAGCGGACAAGGCTCCATAAGCAACACATGTTCCGCATATAGCGCATAGGCCATCATGCCGGCGCAGGCAAAAAAGCCGGCGACGTTCAGCTCGCGCCGTCCCGTAATAGTCATGGAATACCCTGATCCGGAGTTTTCAGTCCCGGGATTCTACAACGGCCGTGTGTCGGACATCACGTCCTTCAACCATGTAAATAACGTATTCGCATATATTCTTGGCGTGATCACCGATGCGTTCGAGGGCTCTTGCCACCCAGGTCACGTTCATGACCCGACGAATATTCTGCGGGTCTTCCATCATGAACGTGATGCACTGGCGGGAGATGGCCTCGTATTCGGCATCGACCTCCTCGTCCTCACGCACGACCGTGAAGGACGCGTCAACGTCGAGCCGGGCAAACGCATTCATCGCGTCGCGCACCATTTGCAACACATGGTTACCGAGGTTCTTGAGTTCACGGTATGCGTCCGGCGGGCGATCCATAACCGCGAGCTGCGACGCCAGAAAGCCAATTTTTTCAGCTTCGTCGCCGATTCTCTCGAGATCGGTAATGGTTTTGATGATCGCGACGATAAGGCGCAAATCGCCGGCGGCCGGCGCGCGTGTGGCGAGAATCCGGCTGCACTCTTCATCGATATTCACTTCGCACTTGTTAACCTTATAGTCGTCATTAGCGACTTTGAGGCCTAACGCGCTGTCGCCGCTGACTATCGCCTCAATGGCTTTTGTGAGCTGCTGCTCGACCAGACCGCCCATGTTGAGCACCGAGTTCCTGAGGGCCTCGAGGTCCTTGTTGAAGCGCCGCGAAATATGGTCGGTAATGTCGTTGGCATCCATGTTATCCACCCTCATAAAGTGCAGGACTTATGTGACATTCTAATGACATTCGCAAGATGATCTCAGAATTTGAATTCGAGATCGATTTGCACACGGTTGTAATCGTGCCGATTGCCAATGTCGCTCTCGATCTCATTCAGGAAAAAACTGCCGGCCAGCGCCCAGTTGTCCCTGAGTGCGTACTTTCCTTTAAATACAAAACCCGAATTGTCGGTGCCACCACCGCCAAAGTCTGAGTCGGTAAAGGTTGCGATGACCGCGTCGGATTCGAGTTGCTGATATGTGGTGGAAGCTTCCCAGCTGCCTGGCTCTGCTGCCTCCGCTACCGCTACACCAAACGCATAACCGGTGTCGTTACTACCGGCATCCGTGTTGCGCACCAGGTCTGCGAAAAAACGCAGCGGCATCTCGCCGAGTTTGGTCCCCAGTTCCGCGAACACTTCAATCTGTGTGTACCCGTAGACAAGATCGCCACCAATGTCCACTGTGTTGCCATTGCCGTTACCGTTGAAGAACGGCGAGTTAGCCACTGTATTGGAATAGTCATACACCGTTGCACCGACGACAGCGTCGACACCGTCGGCAAGCACAAAATTGAAGCCACCCTGCACTGCGGTCAGCAGTGAATCGTCCGCGGAGGAACGCTCCTCGACAAACATGAGCGCTGCCGTGCCGAAAAAACCGCCGTTCTCGTAGCGAAGCGCCAGTCCTTCCGGATTGACGTCACTGTCCCAGATTAATGAGTGACCGCCTGGCCTCAAAAAAGGGTTCTTCATCTTGCCACCATAAACATGGATCTGGTCGTTCAGCGTCCAGTCCAGGTAGGCCTGATGCAGCGTAATGTCCTTGCCCGAAAATCCATCGTCAAAAGTCTGATTGGCAGAGACTGGATTATCGCCACCGGTGGCAAACTGGATTACTGCTTTGACAGCATCGTTGACATCTGCTTTGACGTTTAGTCGCACGCGAAATCGGCCGCGATTCCGCTCCTCTTCACCCGCCTCGTCAATGCCCTCATAACGCAGCCGAATATCGCCGTCCACCTTGACGGTATCGGTCCAGCTACCCTGCGCGTGCCCCGCCGCAGCGGCTAACAATCCGGCCAGCGTAGTAAGCATCGCCAAAGCACACTTATATCCAGTTGTTTTCATTAAATTTTCCTTGTGTCTATCGGCGATTTTATGCCGCGGCTGGGAATCTTGTAACGCCGTATTGTGACGAAGATTTTGCGCGCAAGTTACAAAGCGCGTGTGTCACAAGAATGACAGTTTTGTTGCAGTTTCATGACAGTGGCCTGGCGGCGGCGAGTAGCTTCGTGGCGCTTTACGCAAATTGCAAATCAGCATGCTTGAGGCGTCAGGACTGGCTGGCGATAGCCACAGGTTCAGCCGCCGCGAGCCGACTGGCAGGGAAGCGGCACTCGAAGTGACTGCCGTCTCCCGGCACGCTGTCAATCCGGAGCTCGGCCTGATGCCGCTCCAGAATATGTTTGACAATCGCAAGCCCAAGCCCGACGCCACCGTCATCCCGGCTGCGTCCCGAGTCCACACGAAAAAAACGCTCCGTGAGTCGTGGCAAATGTTCTGCAGCGATGCCGCTGCCGTTATCGGCGACCTCGAGGACGGCACCGTCGGCGGAAGTTGCCCAGGAAAGCGTTATCGTTCCGTCAGGCGGCGTATGACGAACGGCATTGCTAAGCAGGTTAATAATCAGCGACGCTATCTCCGTAGAACTGCCGTGGAGCTGGACTCGGCTCGTGCAGTTCAGTCGAATCTCCGCGATGCCCTCCTGGTTCGCATAGTCGATGCGCGCGGTCGATAGCAGACTGCAGACATCGACAATTTCGTCGCTGCCAGCAGAGCCGGAGCTTTCCAGCCGCGACAGCTCCAGCAATTCGCCGACAATCTTGTTCATACGGATCGCCTGACCTTGCATCTGTTGCAGCGGCTTCTGCCACTCGGCAGGCACGTCCGGATCTGAGCTGATGACATCCAGATACCCTGTAATGACCGTGAGTGGGGAGCGCAGTTCGTGGGATGCATTGGCGACGAAATCCCGGCGCATCGCAGCCAGTCGTCGCCGCTCGGTAATATCCTGTAACAGCAGCAACTGCTCATCGACACCGTATGGCACCATCCGGCACAGCAACCACCCACCCGTTCGAACCGGTGAGGGTATTTCGAGTCCGGCGGATTGGTCTCCGAGTCGGATATATTCAGCGAAGGCAGGATTTCGCAGGATATTGTCCACACGCTGACCGCGATCCTCACGCTGGCGGAAACCTGCCAGCGATGCTGCTGCCTGGTTACACAGCACAATCTCGAAATTGCTGTTGAGTATGATGCCGCCATCCGGCATTGCGTTTGTGGATTTTCGTACTTCCTTTAACAGCTGGCGATACTGTTTCCGGTAGTACTTGTTGCGACCGCGCTGGTAAATGAAACGGGAATACAACTGCGACCAGATACCGTCGCCGTACTTCAGACTGCCGAAGTGCTTACTCTGCAGCGCCGACTCGAAGCGCAACAATTGGCGCAGGTGCCATACCAGCGCCGAAAGCGCGGCAAACAGCAAACCGATCAGGGGTTCGCTGTAGAGCCAGCCAATCAGGCTTCCCAGACCCAGGTAAGCCAGGTGGCCGGCAACAACTTTCTGCCTGACAGCACGCATCAGTGGCCGGAAAAGGAAAAACGGTAGCCCGCGCCACGCACGGTCTGGATGTTGTCAGCTACGCCATGTTCAGTAAGCGCTTTTCTCAGCCGCCGGACATGCACATCGACAGTACGCTCCTCAACGTAGACGTTAGCACCCCACACACGGTCCAGGAGCTGCGCCCGGCTATAAACACGATCCGCATGTGACATCAGGTATTTGAGCAGACGGTATTCTGTCGGGCCAAGGTGTACTTCCACACCCTTGACGCTCACCCGGTGCGAGGCGCCGTCCAGCGTGATATCGCCTGCCGCGATCACATCGTTTTCCACGGACACCGAGCGTCGCAGAACTGCATTGATTCTTGCCAAAAGCTCACGCGGCGAAAAGGGCTTGGTGATGTAATCGTCCGCGCCACCGTCAAGACCCACAATTTTGTCCTGCTCGTCCGCGCGAGCAGTGAGCATGATTACTGCCAGATCGTCGAAATCCCTGTCCCGCTTCAGCATGCGGGTTAGTTCCAGACCACTCATATCCGGCAACATCCAGTCGATCAGCGCCAGTACGGGGCGCTCGTCCGCGAGAAGACGCCGCGCTTCGCGGCAATCTTTAGCTTCCAGAGTTTGATGACCGGCGCGCGTCAGGTGGAACGCTATCATCTCGCGGATCGGTCGTTCGTCTTCGACGATGAGGATCTTGTTCGCTGTCACGTTTTTCCTGTCCCGCCGAAACGGGATTTCCGTTGTGAAATGTGGAACCGTGGGACGGCAACAATGCGGCATTACAGCAGTCTATTATTACAGTTATATGACGCCAAGACCTCTCATGTACTGCGAGCCGGCACAGCAGCCACCCGTGTTCTTAAGTAAGCAGGCTCGAGTTTTTCCGGCGCGATAGATTCACCCGAAATCGCTGCCAGTCGCAGCAGGTATCGTGCCCGCGGTACAACGATCGGTGACAGCGAGGCGATGTGCCGGGCATTGTCCTGCATTAACTGTGGATATTTGTGCCAGGCTCCGCCTGCAGCATGCAGCGGTGGATTCTCGACCGGCAGTGGCCCTACCGGGCAAATACTTTCGGCACCCGCCGCGACCGGCATGCCTTCTGCACCTTTCGCAAAGCGCCCGAGGTACACCTCATTCATTCTGGCGTCCTGCGCAACCAGCACGCTACTGGCCGTAATCTCATCTGTAAAGACTTCCGCCGCGATCGCAGCCAGCGACGAAATCGGTATCAATTTCAGCCCTGCGCCATGACAAATTCCCTGTGCAACCGACGCCCCGATGCGCATACCAATAAATGAGCCTGGACCGTTGCCGAGTACGATCGCATCCAGCGCACTAATTTCCATGCCGGATGCCGCCAACAGCTCAGTAATCATCGGCATGAGCTTCTGCGTGTGCGCTCGTGCTTCGACCGTGTGCCTTTCCAAAACCTCGCCGTCAATGCCGATCGCAACGGAACAGGCATCCGATGAGGTCTCTATGGCAAGCAGCCTCATCCGGCTTGCCGTCTTGCGGCGCCTGCTGACGACTCATGGTCGGCGAGGAAGCGTTTCACCTCAGCAACGGAATGCGTGTGTCGCATCGGCTTCAGGCTGTCGAGAAAAAGTTTGCCGTAACTTTTTTCAGTCAATCTTGGATCGCACAGTACGATGACGCCGAAATCGAGATCGTCCCGCAGCAATCGCCCGGCACCCTGCTTCAATGCAAGCACAGCAAGCGGCAGCTGGTGCTCCATAAATCCATTCCCACCCTGGCGCCGGATAAATTCGAGTCTGGCCATCATCAGCGGATCGGCAGGCGATGCGAACGGCAGCTTGTCGATAGCAACAATCGTCAAAGCGGGTCCGCGCACATCGACACCTTCCCAAAAGCTGCCAGTCCCCAACAGAACCGCGTTCTCGTGCTCGCGAAACCGTCGCAACAGATCATCACGCGGCGCATCACCCTGAATCAGCAGAGGCCGGCCGCGTAAGCGGCGCTTGCGCGTCTTGAACCACTGCCGCGCGGTGTTCAGCGCACGGTGACTCGTAAACAGGCAAAACATCCCGCCTTCAGTCGCAGCAAGCAGCGGCATCAGGTTCTCGAGCATATCGGGCGTGTGATGTTTGTCAGAGGGCGCGGGCATACCTTGCGGCAGCCATATGAGCCCGTTCTCGGCGAGTGCGTAGGGACTCGGAAAGGCCAACGCATTGACGCTGTTTAGCCCCATGCGGTCCATAAAATGACTGAAATTTTCGCCGACGGCGAGGGTCGCGGAGGTAAATATCCACGCCTGGTCACTTTGGCCGATCAGGCTGCTGAGTGTGCCCGCCACATCCAGCGGTGTGAGATGCAGGCG